>NZ_LLXT01000094.1 GCF_001431625.1 Stenotrophomonas geniculata ATCC 19374 = JCM 13324 | reverse complement strand
TCTCCCGGGGCACAAGCCCCCTGAAGGAACCATGTAGACTACGTGGTTGATAGGTCAGGTGTGTAAGTACAGCAATGTATTGAGCTAACTGATACTAATGATCCGTGCGGCTTGACCATATAACCTCAAGTTGCCTTGGCTTTACGACAGCGTCGTAAGAGCATCCAAGTGCACGCTACGTCACAAGAACTACGAGAGGCAGGCGCCTTATCCAGCTGTATCGGATGGCGACGCTCCAACCGCCTCCCTGGTGAAATTAGCGCTGTGGAACCACCCGATCCCATCCCGAACTCGGAAGTGAAACGCAGCTGCGCCGATGGTAGTGTGGCTCAAGCCATGCGAGAGTAGGTCATCGCCAGGGTTTACACCCAAAACCCCGCTGCTTGCGCAGCGGGGTTTTTCTTTGTGCGCAGGAAATTCCGGGTAATGCCGGCCACTGGCCGGCAGACGCGTTGATGGAACCGCCGCGAGCGGCGGCGCCAACCAAGGTTGGCGACTACCGATGGCAGAGGGATCAGCGGTAGATCCACGCCATGCGTGGATGCTCCCCGCAAGGAACCCAGGCGCCAACCAAGGTTGGCAACTAACCCACAGCAGGCCCGCGCCGCAATCGTTTGCCAAATAGGTCGACGCCGCGCGTGGATGCTCTCCGCGAGAAACCACGGCGCCAACCAGTGCAGGCCGCTACCGGCGTGACCCATCACGCACAACACGCAAAAAAACGGCGCCCCGCGGGCGCCGTCTTCATCGGGATCACCTGAAAAACGGGATCAGGCGACCAGAGCCTCCTCATGTGCTTCCTGCTGGCGGAACACCGAGACCGCCTCAGTCAGCGTCCCCGCCTGCGACTGCAGCTCACGTGCGGCAGCGGTGGCTTCTTCCACCAGCGCCGCGTTCTGCTGCGTGGCCTGATCCATCTGCACCACGGTCTGGTTGATCTGCTCGATACCGATGGACTGCTCCTGCGACGCTGCGGAAATCTCGCGCATCAGGTGGCTGACATCCTCCACGCCGCCCACAATGCCCTGCATGCGTTGGCCGGCGTCGGCCACCAGCTGGGCACCTTCGCCCACCTGCCGGCCTGCTTCGTCGATCAGCTTCTTGATCTCCTGTGCGGCCGCCGCCGAACGCTGTGCCAGCACGCGCACCTCGCTGGCCACCACGGCAAAGCCTCGGCCCTGCTCGCCGGCGCGTGCCGCCTCCACCGCTGCGTTCAACGCCAGGATATTGGTCTGGAAGGCAATGCCGTCGATGACGCCGGTGATGTCGCCGATCCGCTTCGAGGCACCTTCGATGGCCTGCATGGTATCCACCACCCGCTGCATGGCCGTGTTGCCGTCACTGGCAGCGCTCTGCGTGGAGGCGGCCAACGCACTGGCCTCACGCGCATGGGCGGCGTTCTGGCGCACGGTGGCGGTGAGTTCCTCCATCGATGCTGCAGTCTCCTGCAGGTGCGCGGCCTGGCGCTCACTGCGCTCGGACAATGCGCCGTTGCCGGCGGCAATCTCGCTGGCGGCGGTACTGATCGACGCCGCACATTCCTGGATGCGACCGACCATGCGTGCCAACTGCCCGGCCGTGGCATTGGCATCGCGCTGGATCGCAGCGAAAGCGCCGTGATACTCGCCGTGCATGCGCCGATCCAGATCACCGTTGGCCAATGCCGAGAGCATCTGCCGCACTTCGTTGACGGTGCTGCCGAGCGTATCGAGCAGCTGGTTGATGCCACCGGTCAGGCCATCGAGGAAGCTGGCACCTTCAGTGGCCTGCAGGCGCTGGTCGAGGTCACCGGCCGCTGCCGCTGCAACGATGCCGGCCACGGCGTTCTCCAGCGCGAGCTCATGGGTGCGGTCATGCCACTCCACGGCGAAGCCCAGGCGCATGCCCTGCGCGTCGAACACCGGGGTGACCACCTGGGCGAAGTGCACCGGTCCGATCTGCACCTTGCCGTTGTGCGTGACCTGCAGGCCGTTGAGGATGGCGCGGATACGGTCCGGGTTGGCATGGAAACGATGGATGCTGCTGCCGACCAGGCGTTCGGCATCGAAATCGGGGCAGGCCTGTCGCAGCGTCGCCTGCTGGTTGCGCAGCAGGGCTACCACCGAGCGGTTCACATAGCGGATCACGTGGTCGTTGTCAGCGATCATCATCGCGGTCCGCGAGGCATCCAGCGCCTGGCGGATCTGCGCGTTCTCGGCATGGGCCGCCGCCTCGCGTCCACGCTGTGCCTGCACGTGGCGTGCGGTGTCGGCCAGGGCGTGGGCGAGTGAACCCGGTGCATAGGCGCTGGTGTCGGCATGTGCACCAAGATCGGCACCGGTGGCGATGTCACGTGCCAGCGCGGCAAGCCGATGCGGGCCATGGCCAAGGGCTTCGGCCTGCTGCCGAAGGCGCAGTGCGGCCTGGCCGAGGAACAAGGTCAGGCCCGCGAACATGCCGGCCTGCAGCAGCGTTGGCCACGCGGCAGCGCCCGCCTGCAGCGGTGCCAGCAGCGCGAGCGTGCCGACGCCACCGGCCAGCCACACCGGAAGGCGATCGCGGTGGCCCAGCAGCACGCCCAGCAGGAGGGCAATCGGCAACGCCGGTGACAGGCCGGCGATCGCGCACAACACGGCCAGCTGCAGCGACAACAGCAATGCCAAGCCGTTGCGGGCGACGGCCCGGCCTGCCTGCGGTCCGCCGAACCACGCGGCTGGCAGCACGGCGACGGCCACCAACGCGGCGGCCTGCAGCTGCGGACCACGCAGGGCCAGCACCAGGCCAGCCAGGGCCAGGACCGCGCTGCCGATCAGCAGGCGGCGGTCAGCGCGGCGGGCGAGCTGCTGCAGATGCGGCAGTCGGGCGGTATCGGGGGGACGGGAGGATGCAACGGACATCGGCGACTCCTGGATCAGCAAACGACAACGGCCACGCCGCGGCGCACGCAGGAGTGCGTGACCAGGGCGCGAGCCGGGAATTCGGGGAATGCGACGCGATCAGCGACGCGGAGACGGGACACCGTGACCACATCCTGTGGGTGGCGGTGCAATGGAGCGGGCATGCGGACTTCCTTGCAGAACCAGACACACGCCGCAGGCCCGACCGGACCTGCGTGCTGCGGACGCAAGGGCCCGCAACTGATGTATCGGCCGCAGACGCGCAGAGTGAAGCGCGCCGGTGCCTGCGCTCAGCCGCCGTTGTCGTTGTTGAAGAAGTGCAGGATCACATCTGCGATCTGTTCCGGATCTTCCATGTGCAGGTGATGGTTGCCGGCAAACACCGCCAGACGGCCATTGCGCAGGTGCTGCAGGCGATCACTGCGCATCGGCTCGGGATAGTAGGACTGTGCCGGCGTGGCGTAGATCACCTGCGTCGGGCAGGCAATGGCCTGCAGCAGGTTGTCGATCTGGCCTTCGCTGAGGCGGATCGCAGTGGGCAGCATCAGGCGCGGGTCGCTGCACCAGCGGTAGCCGCCTTCGACAGGCTCCACGCCGCGCTCGACCAGCAGCCGTGCACAGCGTTCGCTGAGCTGGTTGGTCATCATCCGCGCGCGGATCGGCGCGGCGAGGTCGGGGAACACGCGCAACTGCTTTCGTGCCAGCCCACGCGTGGCATTCACATGCTCGCGCAGGCGGTTGGCGGTTTCTTCCTCGGGACCACGCAGGCCGCCGAGTGCTTCGATCGCCACCAGCCGTTCGACCCGATCACTGACCGAGGCGGTGAGGCTGGCGATGCCGGCGCCCATCGAATGGCCGAGCAGGTTGAAGCGGTCCCAGCCCAGTGCATCGGCGACATCGAGTACGTGGCAGATCGCGGCGGCCGTGGTGTAGCTGGCACCCGCCGGCAGATGCGCGCTGTGGCCGTGACCGGGCAGGTCGATCGCCACCAATTGCAGCGACGACAGATGCGGCGCCAGCGGCACGAAGCTGGCCGCGTTGTCGAGCCAGCCATGCAGGGCCAACACGCGCGGGCCGTCGCCGTGGTTGCGCAGGCCGGCGACGCGCGCGCCACCGACCTCCAGTTCAAACGGCTGCAGACTCATGCCAGCGAGGCCACGGCCAGCCGCGCCAGGGCGCGAGCGTGTTCCGGATCGGCGTTGAGGCACGGGATGTAGCGCATCGTCGCGCCGCGCTCGGCCAGCGTCTCGGTGAACCCCAGCGCCACTTCCTCCAGCGTTTCCAGGCAATCGGTGGCAAAGCCCGGGCAGACAACGTCGATCTGCTTCACGCCGGATTCGGCCAGCGCCCACAGGCTGGGTTCGGCATAGGGCTGCAGCCAGCGCTCGCGGCCAAACCGCGACTGGTAACCCATCTGCCACTCGTCCCTGCCCAGTTCCAGTGCCCTGGCGATGGCCTGTGCACTGGCCTCGCAGCGCTGCGGATACGGATCGCCTGCATCGGCCAGGCGCTGCGGGATGCCGTGGAAGGAGAACATCAGCTTCTGGCCGCGACCGTGCTCTTCCCAGTAGCGGCGGATCGAGCCGGCCACGGCCTCGACCCAGCCCGGATCGACCGAGTAGTCGCGCACCAGGCTGACGGTTACGCCCGGGTTGCGGCGCTGCCACGCATCGACGCGGTCTTCGACCGAGGCGGTGGTGGTGGTGGAGTACTGCGGGTACAACGGCAGCACGACGATGCGACGCGCGCCTTCGGCGGCGAGGCGGTCGAGCTCGCTGGCCAGGGCGGGTTCGCCATAGCGCATCGCATGGCGAACCTTCAGGGTCGGCAGCAGGGCCTGCATCGCCTGCGCCAGCTGCCGGGTGTGCACCATCAGCGGTGAGCCGTCGGGCAGCCAGACCTGGGCGTACTTGGCCGCCGAACGGCCGCTGCGCAGCGGCAGGATCAACCCGCGCAGCAGCGGCTGCCACAGCAGTGCCGGGATCGAGACCACGCGGGGGTCGGACAGGAATTCAGCCAGGTAACGGCGTACGGCGGGGGCCGTCGGCGTCTCGGGCGTGCCTAGGTTGACCGCCAGCACGGCGGTATCGGGTGCGTCGAGCATGGGCGGTATTGTCGCCGATCCGGCGCCGTGCCGGGATGCAGGGTTCGGATTGCAGGCATAGCGCGCGTCAATGTGAGCAGGGAACGCTCATTGGAGATTCATGACAACACTACTAATTTCAGTCACTTGCTATATCTTCCTATGGACTGACTTCTGGAGCCTGCCATGCGTCGCCCGATCCAAGCCCTGCTGATCGCCGCCAGCCTGCTGTCCAGCCAGGCCATGGCCGGACCGCAGGAAGACCAGCGTGCCCGCAATGCCGTGCGCGTGCTGGCTGAAATCCAGGAAATCCCTGAACAGGGCATTCCGGACAAATTGCTCGACGAAGGCCGCGCGGTCATCGTCATTCCCGACACGATCAAGGCCGGTCTGGTCATTGGCGGTCGCCGTGGCCACGGCCTGATGTCGGTGCGCATGCCCAATGGCGCCTGGTCCAATCCGGTGTTCGTCAAGCTCACTGGCGGCAGCATCGGCTTCCAGGCCGGTGTGCAGTCCTCCGATGTGGTGCTGGTGTTCCGCAACGACCGCAGCCTGGACAATCTGGTCAACGGCAAGTTCACGCTGGGCGCCGATGCCGGTGTCGCCGCCGGCCCGGTCGGCCGCAATGCCGCCGCTGCCACCGACGGCCAGCTGAAAGCCGAGATCTGGTCCTGGTCGCGCGCACGCGGCCTGTTCGCCGGTGTCGCGCTGGATGGTGCGGTGCTGCAGATCGATGATGCCGCCAATCTGGATGCATACGGCAGCAACACCACGCCGCGCATGATCTTCGAAGGCCGCGCCGCCGGTTCGCCGTCGATGGATGTGGTCGCCTTCCGCGATCGCCTGGAAGAGGCCACCTACGCCGCGCGCAACAACCGCAGCGGCAACGGCGGCAGCGCCCCGCGTCCGGCAGCGGCCCCGGCGGTTGCTCCAGCGCCTGTTCAGGCAGCGCCGGCCGCCCCAGCCGAGGCCACCACCGCGCCGCTGCAGAACGTGCCGCAGAACCCGCCGCCGCAGCAGCAGGGTTTCCAGCCGGTCAACGACGGCGAAATCCGCACGGAAACGCTGGGCGGAAACTGACTTTCGTCACGCGCGCCGGCTAACACCCGGTGCGCTATGCTCGACAGCCTGATCACTAACGTAACGAGCGTCTTTATGGGCAGTTTCAGCATCTGGCATTGGTTGGTCGTGCTGGCCATCGTCCTGCTGGTGTTCGGCACCAAGCGCCTGACCAGCGGCGCCAAGGATCTCGGTTCGGCGGTCAAGGAATTCAAGAAGGGCATGCGCGACGAAGACAAGCCGAACGCGCAGCTGGGCGATGAGTCGCGCAGCCAGGACGCCTCGCGCACTGCGCAGGACGAGCACGACCGTAACGCTCGCTGATCCGGAGCGGTTGCGGTGTTCGATATCGGCTTCAGCGAACTGCTGGTGATTGCAGTGGTCGCCCTGGTGGTGCTCGGTCCCGAGCGCCTGCCCAAGGCGGCCCGCTTCGCCGGCCTGTGGGTGCGTCGTGCCCGCAATCAGTGGGATTCGGTGAAACAGGAACTGGAGCGCGAACTGCAGGCCGAGGACATCAAGCGGCAGATGCAGGACGTGCGCCAGGGCATGCAGGACACCGAGAACCAGCTGCGCGCCAGCGGTGAAGCGATCCGTCGCGAAGCGCAGGAGGCCCAGCAGCAGGGCGATACGCTGGCGCAGGAGGTTCGCGCACCGGCGCCTGCGGATCTGCCGCCGCATATGAGCGCTGCGCCCGATGCCGATGCGCCGGCACAGGAGAGCGTTGCTCCCGAGCCGACGCCGGCGACACCCCCTGAAGCCGGTGCGCCGCCGCCGCAGAGCACGGAGCGCCAGCCATGAGTGAACAGGATTTCGGCGAAAGCTCGCTGGTCGAACATCTGGTGGAACTGCGCGGCCGCCTGGTGCGCGCACTGCTGGGCCTGGGCGTGTTGCTGCTGGCCCTGCTGCCGTTTACCCAGAAGCTGTACAACGCGCTGGCCGAACCGCTGGTGTCGCAGCTGCCGAACGGGCAGACGATGATCGCCACCAACCCGGCCGGTGCCTTCTTCGCACCGTTGAAGCTGACCTTCTTCGTGGCCCTGTTCGTGGCGGTGCCTTGGCTGCTGTACCAGCTGTGGGCGTTCGTTGCCCCGGGCCTGTATGCGCGTGAGAAGCGCCTGGCGGTGCCGTTGCTGGTGTCGTCGGTACTGCTGTTCTACACCGGCTGCGCCTTCGCCTACTTCCTGGTGCTGCCGGCGGTGTTTCATTTTCTGACCACCTTCAGCCCGGACGTGATTGCGATCACTCCGGATGCGAATGCCTACCTGGATTTCGTGCTGGCGATCTTCTTCGCTTTCGGCGGCAGTTTCGAACTGCCGGTGGCGATGGTGATCCTGGTGCTGCTCGGCTGGGTGACGCCGCAGCAGTTCAAGGAAGGCCGCGGTTACGCGATCGTCGGCATCTTCGTGGTGGCGGCGGTGCTGACCCCGCCGGACGTGGTGTCGCAGCTGATGCTGGCGATCCCGATGTGCCTGCTGTACGAGCTGGGCATCCACGCCGCACGCTGGCTGGTGCCGTCGTCGGTAGTGAAGAAACCCGCCGCCTGATGCGGTAGCGCCGGGCCATGCCCGGCGTGCCGGGTTCGATGTGATGCCACCGCCGGGCATGGCCCGGCGCTACCGGTGGGGCCGGTCAGGCGTGGAACACGTCGCTCGAGGTCGGCGTGGTCGGAATCGGCGGCGCCGCGCGGCTGCCGCGGTGCACGAACATCTGCTTCCACGCGGCGTAGACCGCGCCGACATACAGCGGCATCAGCACCGTGGTCAGCACCAGCTGGGCGATGAAGGCCGCGGCCAGCGGGCCACCGATCAGCATCGCGATCTGGATCACGATCACGAACAGGATGTACATGCAGAACGCGGCGATCAGGCCGAGTGCGGCGAACACGAACATCGCGCCGATGTTCTCGATGCAGCCCTGGAGGCTCAGGCGCAGCGCATGCATGCCGCTCTGCTTGTCGAACACCACCAGCGCCGGCTGGGTGAACATCGCCAGCGACAGCGCCACCGCGCTCAGGAACACCAGCAGCATCCACAGCGCGATGCGCTTGGCCGGCAGGTTGGCGACCAGCGCCGCTGCATCGTCCGGCTTGATCTGCTGGCCACTGCGGCTGATCTCTTCCATCTTGGTCATGACCTCGCTGAAGGCGGTGAAGCCCTCGCGGCCGATCATCAGGAACAGCAGCGCGCCCAGCAGCAGCACCGCCAGCACCTGGATCGCCAGCGGCACCAGCAGGTGGCTGACGCGGTGGTCGCGGATCGGCTGCAGCAGGTGCGAGGCCAGGCCCGGGCGGCCTTCGTCGATCTCGCCCACGGCATACAGCATGCCGCCGAACATGATCGGCGAGATGGCCAGGGTCATCAGCTGTACGGCCATGCCGGCGGCGCCGGGAATCAGCGTCGACAGCAAGGTCACCACCCAGCTCACCAGCAGCCAGGTCAGGCCGATCCGGGCCAGCTGCAGCGGCGCACGCCGGTACAGCGAGAACGTATCCAGCAACCACTGGGCGCCCGCCGAAGCCGGCAGCTTGCGAATCTCTTTCATGGACATCCGGGAAGGACAGGAGGGGGCCGGGCGGCTGCCCGTGCCGCCGATTATCCCTGTTTTGCCGCCGGCTGGGCTGAAGACAGCCGCGCCTGGCGGACGAAGCGGCGCAACAGCTGGCGGGCCAGCGGCGCGGCGCTGACCGCACGCTCGATGCTGCGGGCACAACCGCCGTGGCGACCGATGCAGTCGGCACGGGCGCGCACGTAGCCGCGCATGTGGTGGGTGGCGAATTCCGGATGGAACTGCACGCCCCAGGCCTGGCGGCCCCAGCGGAAGGCGTGGCAGCCGTCCAGTGGTGAGCGTGCCAGCACTTCGGCGCCATCAGGTGCGCGCAGCACGGTCTGCAGATGGGTGGCATGGGCGGCGAAATGCTGCGGCAGGCCCTGGAACAGCGGGTCCTGCGCCGCCTGCGGCTGCAGTTCCAGCTCGATCGTGCCCGACTCCCGCCCGGCCGGGTTGTAGGCCACCTCGCCACCCAGCGCGTGTGCCAGCAGCTGGTGGCCGTAGCAGATGCCGAACACCGGCAGATCGTCGTGGGCGGTCTGGCGCAGCCATGCGGCACTGCGCTCACTCCATTCGGCGTGGTCGGTGACGAAGGCGGCCGAGCCGGTCACCAGCACGCCAGCGAACGCATGTGGGTCGGGCAGAGCGCCACCGTGTTCGACATCGACCACCACCGTCTCGTGTTCTTCCAGCCCGGCGGCGACCCGGATCCAGTGCGGAAAGCGCCCGTAGCGGCGCAGCGACGGTACCGGGCGGCCGGTTTCAAGGATCAGGAACGGGGCTGGGTTCATCCGGGGGCGGCAGGACTGACAGGACTTCCTCGATTGTAGTCAGCCCCTGCGCCACCTTTTCAAGCCCGGCCTGGCGCAGGGTTCGCAGCCCTTCAGCCCGTGCGGCCCGGCTGAAACCGGCCAGATCCATGTCGGCACGGATCTGCCCGCGCAGCCGCGAGCCCAATGGCAGCAACTCATACAGCCCGATGCGGCCAAGGAATCCGGTGCGCCGGCACTCCAGGCAACCGACCGGCCGACAGGGCGTGGCGGCATCTGGATATGCAGCATGGCTATCAGCCAGCACCGCCCAATCGGCGGCGCCGAGGCTGTGCGGCTGCTTGCAGTGCGGGCACAGCGTGCGCACCAGGCGCTGGGCGAGGATGCCGTTGAGGGTGCTGGCCAGCAGGTAATGCGGCACGCCCAGGTCGAGCAGGCGGGTGACCGCCGACGGCGCATCGTTGGTATGCAGGGTGGACAGCACCAGGTGGCCGGTCAGCGAGGCCTGCACCGCCATCTGCGCCGTTTCCAGGTCGCGGATCTCGCCGATCATGATGATGTCCGGGTCCTGCCGCAGCAGGGTGCGCACGCCGCTGGCGAAGTCCAGGTCGATGTTGGTCTGCACCTGCATCTGGTTGAATTCGGGCGCGATCATCTCGATCGGGTCCTCTACTGTGCAGACGTTCACGTCCGGCGTCGCCAGCCGCTTCAGCGTGGAATACAGGGTGGTGGTCTTGCCCGAGCCGGTCGGGCCGGTCACCAGCACGATGCCGTGCGGGCGCTCGACCAGCGCATTCCAGCCGGCCGCTTCCTGCGGGCTGAAACCGAGCTGGTCGATGCTCTTGAAGGCAGCATCGGGGTCGAAGATGCGCATCACGCACTTTTCGCCGAAGGCGGTGGGCATGGTCGACAGGCGCATCTCGACTTCGCGGCCGCCCGGCGAGCGGGTCTTGATGCGGCCGTCCTGCGGGCGCCGGCGCTCGGCCAGGTCCATGCGGCCGAGTACCTTGATGCGGCTGACCACGGCGGTCATCACCGCCGGCGGTACCTCGAACACCTTGTGCAGCACGCCGTCGATGCGGAAGCGCATGCGCCCCATCTCGCGGCGTGGCTCCAGGTGGATGTCCGAGGCGCGCTGTTCGTGGGCGTACTGCAGCAGCCAGTCGACGATGTGCACGATGTGCTGGTCGTCGGCATTGACGTCGCCGGTGCGGCCCAGCTCCACCAGCTGCTCGAAGCTGGGCAGGGTGGTGTTGGCCTCGCCACGCACGTCGCCACGGGCGCCGCGCACCGAGCGGGTCACCCCGTAGAACTCCATGGTGTAGCGGTGCAGGTCCAGCGGGTTGACCACCGCCAGTTCGATGCGGCGGCGGGTCAGGTGCTGCAGGTCGCGGCGCCATTCCTGCACCAGTGGCTCACTGGTGGCCACCAGCACGCGCTCGGCATCCACCGCCAGCGGCAGGAAACGGTGGCGGCGCGCGTAGGCGTGGGAGACCAGCGCGGTCACGGCAGCGACGTCGACCCGGGTCGGGTCGATGCGCAGGTAGCGGCTGCCGGTACGCCGGGCCAGCCACTCGGTGAGGCGCTCCAGGGTCAGTTCGCCGCCGCCGGTGGCGGCCAGCTTGAGGTTGGACAGCAGTACCAGCGGATGCACTTCACTGGCGTTGCGTGCGCCCTGCGCGGAAAACCGCATGCGCTCGCGGTCCTGCTCGGCCACCAGGTCATCGGCGACCAGGGCCGCGGCAATCTGCTCGAAATGCAGCCGTCCCCAGGGCAGCGGGACGCCGCCCGCCTCGCCGGGCGTGCCTGCCGGCAGCCGATGTTCCATCTGCCTGCTCCTCCCGGGTACGGAATGCCCCGCAGGTCGGCCGTTATACTAGCGCACCCCCTTGCCGGCCAAGACTCGTACGCATGTCCGCGACCCCGACCGTTCCGATCACCTTCCAGGGCCTGATCCAGACCCTGAACCAGTTCTGGGCCCAGCAGGGCTGCGTGCTCATCCAGCCGCTCGACCTGGAGGTGGGTGCCGGTACCTTCCACCCGGCCACCTTCCTGCGTGCGATCGGGCCGGAAAGCTGGAACGCGGCCTACGTGCAGCCGTCGCGACGCCCGACCGACGGCCGTTACGGCGAGAACCCGAACCGCCTGCAGCGCTACTACCAGTACCAGGTGGCGATGAAGCCGGCGCCGGACAACATCCAGCAGCTGTACCTGGATTCGCTGAAGGCACTGGGCATCGATCCGCTGGTGCACGACCTGCGCTTCGTGGAAGACAACTGGGAATCGCCGACCCTGGGCGCCTGGGGCCTGGGCTGGGAAGTCTGGCTCAATGGCATGGAAGTGACCCAGTTCACCTACTTCCAGCAGGCCGGTGGCCTGGAATGCCGCCCGGTGCTGGGCGAGATCACCTACGGTCTCGAGCGCCTGTGCATGTACCTGCAGAACTGCGACAACGTCTACGACCTGGTCTGGACCTACGGCCCGGACGGCCAGCCGGTGACCTACGGCGACGTCTACCACCAGAACGAGGTGGAGCAGAGCACGTACAACTTCGAATACGCCGACGTGGAAGAAATGTTCCACCGTTTCGACGCCTGCGAGCGTGAAGCGCAGAAGCTGGTGGAAGTGAACCTGCCGCTGCCGGCCTACGAGCAGGTGATGAAGGCCAGCCACACCTTCAACCTGCTCGATGCACGCCGTGCGATCAGCGTGACCGAGCGCCAGCGCTACATCCTGCGCGTGCGCGCGCTGGCCCAGGCGGTGGCCAAGGCGTACTACGAGCAGCGCGAGAAGCTGGGCTTCCCGGGCGCGAAGAAGGCCTGACGGCCGCTCCCTCCCTCTCTCAACTTCCGGGGCGCCGGACGCGTTGCGCGCTGCGCCCCCATCACAGGATCGAACCGATGAGCCAACTGTCCCCCCTGCTGATCGAACTGGGCACCGAGGAGTTGCCGGTCAAGGCGCTTCCGGGCCTGGCCCAGGCGTTCTTCGACGGAGTCGTCGAAGGCCTGCGCAAGCGCGGCGTCGCGCTGGAACTGGGCGATGCGCGCCCGCTGTCGACCCCGCGCCGACTGGCCGTGCTGCTGCCGGGCGTCGGCCTGGAACAGCCTGAGCAGCACAGCGAAGTGCTGGGCCCGTACCTGAACATCGCGCTGGACGCCGAAGGCCAGCCGACCAAGGCCCTGCAGGGTTTCGCCGCCAAGGCCGGGATCGACTGGACCGCGCTGGAAAAGACCACCGACAACAAGGGTGAGCGCTTCGTGCACCGCGCGGTGACCCCGGGCGCGAGCACTGCCAGCCTGCTGCCGGAGATTCTGCGCGAGGCGATCGCGGCAATGCCGATTCCCAAGCCGATGCGCTGGGGCGACCACGCCTGGGGCTTCGCGCGCCCGGCGCACTGGCTGGTGCTGTTGCACGGCGCCAACGTGGTCGAGGCCGAACTGTTCGGCCTGCAGGCTGGCCGCGTCAGCCGTGGCCACCGCTTCCACCACGACCAGACCGTGTCGCTGGCGCAGCCGCAGGACTACGTTGAAGCCCTGCGCGCTGCGTTCGTGCTGGTCGATCCGAGCGAGCGCCGTGCGCGCATCGTCGCCGAGGTCGAGGCCGCTGCGGCCAAGGCCGGTGGCAGCGCCCGCATCACCGACGACAACCTGGAGCAGGTGGTGAACCTGGTCGAGTGGCCGTCGGCGGTGCTGTGCAGCTTCGAGCGCGCGTTCCTGGCGGTGCCGCAGGAAGCGCTGATCGAGACGATGGAGATCAACCAGAAGTTCTTCCCGGTGCTGGATGACAGCGGCACGCTGACCGAGAAGTTCATCGGCATCGCCAACATCGAATCGAGGGACGTGGCCGAAGTGGCCAAGGGCTACGAGCGCGTGATCCGTCCGCGTTTCGCCGATGCCAAGTTCTTCTTCGACGAGGACCTGAAGCAGGGCCTGGTATCGATGGGCGATGGCCTGAAGACGGTGACCTACCAGGCCAAGCTGGGCAGCGTGGCCGACAAGGTGGCGCGCGTGGCCGCCCTGGCCGAAGTGATCGCGCCGCAGGTCGGTGCTGACGCCGCGCAGGCCAGGCGCGCCGCGCAGCTGGCCAAGAACGACCTGCAGTCGCGCATGGTCAACGAATTCCCGGAACTGCAGGGCATCGCCGGCCGCCACTACGCCGTGGCCGGCGGTGAATCGGCCGAGGTGGCGCTGGCCATCGACGAGGCCTACCAGCCGCGCTTCGGCGGTGACGACATCGCGCTGTCGCCGCTGGGCAAGGTGCTGGCGATTGCCGAGCGCGTGGACACCCTGGCCGGTGGTTTCGCCGCAGGCCTGAAGCCGACCGGCAACAAGGACCCGTTCGCCCTGCGCCGCAACGCGCTGGGCCTGGCCCGCACGATCATCGAAAGCGGCTTCGAGCTGGACCTGCGCGCGCTGCTGGCCAGTGCCAACGCCGGCCTGGCCGCGCGCAACGTGCAGGCCGACATCGGCGAACTGTACGACTTCATCCTTGACCGCCTGAAGGGCTACTACGCTGACAAGGGCGTGCCGGCCACGCACTTCAACGCCGTGGCCGAGCTGAAGCCCGCCTCGCTGTATGACTTTGACCGCCGCCTGGATGCGATCGGCACCTTCGCCGCGCTGCCGGAAGCCGAAGCGCTGGCCGCGGCCAACAAGCGCATCCGCAACATCCTGCGCAAGGCCGAAGGCGAGATTCCCGGCCAGATCGACCCGGCGCTGCTGCAGGAAGACGCCGAGCGCGCGCTGGCCGAAGCGGTCACCGCCGCCATCGACGACACCGGCGCCAGCCTCCACCAGAAGGATTACGTGGCCGTGCTGGCGCGCCTGGCGCGCCTGCGCCCGCAGGTCGACGCGTTCTTCGATGGCGTGATGGTCAACGCGGAAGATCCGGCGCTGCGTGGCAACCGCCTGGCGCTGCTGACGATGCTGGGCGAGCGCCTGGGCAAGGTCGCGGCAATCGAGCATCTGTCGAGCTGAGATGTAGTGCCAAGCAAGCTTGGCACCCACCGGTAGTGCCGGTGGATGTCCATCGGGGTCATTGCCGGCATCGCGCACGATGCCGGCATCCTCGCCTGCGATCACGATGATCGCCACAAAGGCGCGTATTTTGACCGCCACTTAACAACCGATCCCCAATGACGTGATGCATTTCGCATCGTCACCTTCGGTCGGTATGCTGTGCCGCATGCAGCCAAAGAAATACGCCCTGCCGCTGATGGTCCTGTCGCTGGCCGCCACCTCTGTGGTCCACGCGCGCGGCACCATCGACAAGGTGGACATCAAGGGATTGGACAAGGGCGACGACGCCGCAATCATCGAGAACATCCAGGAATCGCTGTCGCTGTACGACACGATCGGCAAGGAACAGGGCGAATCGCGCCTGGAGTACCTGCTGTCGCAGGCCGAGCGGCAGACCCGCCAGGCACTGGAACCGTTCGGGTACTACAACCCGGTGATCAAGGTCGAGGCGCCGCGCGAGGACGAGCACGTGCGCGTGCTGATCCATGTCGACAAGGGCACCCCGGTGACCGTCCGCCGCGAGCACATCGACATCACCGGACCGGCGATGTACGACCAGTACCTGCAGGACGACCTGGCCGCGTTCAAGCCGCGCAAGGGCCAGCGTTTCGAGCACACGCAGTACGAAGCCAGCAAGATCACCGTCACCCGTCGCCTGGCGGAGCGTGGTTATTTCGATGCCGACTACACCCAGCGCCAGGTGCAGATCACCCGTGCCGACAACGCCGCCGACATCGACCTGACCTGGGACAGCGGTCGCCGCTACAACATGGGGCCGGTGCGTTTCGAGCAGGATTACTTCGTCGACAAGCTGTTCGACCCGCTGGTGTACTGGGACCAGGGCAGCTACTTCCACGAGGGCAAGCTGGACCGGCTGCGCGAGTCGCTGACCAAGCTGGACTATTTCAGCGTGATCGACATCCAGCCGCGGCCCGACCAGGCCGATGCGAATGGCGAAGTGCCAGTGGATGTGAAGCTGACCCGTGCCAAGCGCACCATCTACACCGCGGGTCTGAGCTACGGCAGCGAGAGTGGCCCGGGTGTGCGCGGTGGCATCGAACGGCGGTGGCTGAACAACCGCGGCCACAAGATGAACACGCAGCTGGACTATGCGCAGAAGCGCAAGAGCCTGGTCACCAGCTACCGCATTCCGGCCTTCAACTGGCTTGATGGCTGGTACACCTTCGCTGCCAGCGCCTACGACGAGCAGACCGACTACATCGACCTGCGCAACTTCAAGCTGATCGCGAGCCGCAGCGGCGAGATCAACGAACACTGGACCGCGATCGCCTCGATCAACGCGCTGCGCGAGCGCTGGCGCTATGCCTCCGGCACCGAATTCACCGACGCGGTCTACAACACCTCGACGCTGGTCTACCCGCAGCTGGTCGCTGACTACGTCAACGTCGATGACGAACTGTTCCCGCGCAAGGGCATCAGCGGTACCGCGACCATGCGTGCCGGCGTTGAAGGTGCCGGCTCGGACACCAGCTTCGTGCAGGCCAATGCGGTGCTGCGCTGGTACATCCCGGTGGGCGAAAGCAACCGCCTGATCCTGCGCGGCGAGGGTGGCACCACCTGGACCAGCGATCTGGTGGCGATGCCGCCGAGCCTGCGTTACTTCGCCGGTGGTGACCGCAGCATCCGCGGCTATGCCTACCGCGAGGTGGGCCCGCGGACCCCTGCACCGGACAAATACGCGCTGGGTGCCAAGAACCTGGTGATCGGCTCGGCCGAGTACGAGCACTATTTCAATGGTGGCCCCTGGGGTGCGGCGGTGTTCGTCGATACCGGCAGCGCCTTCGACAACACCATTGATCTGCACACCGGCGTCGGCTTCGGCGTGCGCTGGAAATCGCCGGTGGGTCCGGTGCGCGTGGATATCGCGCATGGCTTGAACAACCCCGATTCGCAGTTCCAGCTGTACCTCAACATCGGAGCGGACCTGTGAGTACGCCCGCACCCACTCCGAACCCGACCACGCCGCCGCGCGTGCGCTTCTACCGCCGCCGCCGCTTCTGGGCCTGGTCGGGTGTGGGCGTGCTGGGCCTGGTGCTGCTGGCCCTGCTGGCGGTCTACTGGCTGCTGCAGACCGTGGCCGGCCGTGACGTGCTGCTGGCACAGGTGGTGGCGCGGCTGCCGGTGGGCGCCAGCTTCACCTGGGACAAGGTGGACGGCCCGGTGGCCGGCCCGCTGACCCTGTACAACGTCGACTTCCGCTACGACGACATCCATTTCCACGCCGAGCGCGCGCACCTGGAGCCGGACCTGCGTCCGCTGCTGGGCCGCAAGCTGCTGCTGGACAAGCTGGAGCTGACCAACGCGACGCTGAACCTGGCCAAGAGTGACGAGCCGTTCAAGCTGCCGTCGTGGCCGGATTCGCTGCCGCAGATCGAGATGCCGTTGGCGATCCAGGCCGATGCCATCGCCATCGATGGCTTCCGCATCAGCCAGGCCAACGAGCCGGTGATCGACATCAGCCGCGTGCGTGGCGGCATCGAGATCGCCAACGGCGAGTTCCAGGCGCACAAACTGGTGGTGGACAGCGACATGGGCAATTTCACTGCCCAGGGCCGCTATATCCCGGCCAAGGACTACGACACCGACGTGACCGTCACCGCCGTGCTGCCGGCGCCGCGTGGCCGCACGGCCGCCACCGTCGGCCTGGTCGCCCGTGGCGACCTGTCGCACATGGAGGTGGCCGTAGCTGGGCGCGCGCCGAAGCCGCTGCACGCGATGCTGGTGTTCGATGGCCGCACCGATCCGAGCTGGAGCGCCAGCATCCGCAGCGACGAGCTGGATCTGGCGCTGCTGTCGCCGGCACTGGCCAGCTCGGCGATCGCACCACTGGCACTGGACTTCACCGCCGCCGGCAAGGGCGGCAACGCCAACCTGCGTGGCAAGGTGAAGCAGGGCGATCAGGCACTGGAACTCGCACCGTCGGTGGTGTCGCTGAAGGACCAGGTGCTGAAGGTCTCGCCGCTGCTGGTGAAGGGGCTTGGCGGTGAGGTGCGCCTGGAAGGCACCGCCGATTTCAGCCAGGAAGACCAGCAGAAGCTCAACTTCTCGGTGGTCGCCCATGATCTGACCTACGTACCGGCGCCCGATCCGAACACCGCCGGCAGCGCACCGGTGCCGGTCACCCTGAAGGAAGCACGCTTCGGTCTGGCCGGTACCCTGAAGGCCTGGGCGGCGATCGGCCGCGCCGAGGTCGAGCGCGACGCGCAGAAGGCGCAGCTGCACTTCGACGTGCGCGGCAACGATCAGGCCGCGTCGATCCACCAGCTGCAGGCGCAGACGCCGGGTGGCCAGCTGCAGGTGGAAGGCCAGGTGGCGTGGGCACCGCAGCTGGACTGGGATGCCAAGGCCACGCTGAAGGATTTCGACCCCGGCTATTTCGTGCCGGGCTGGAATGGCCGCCTGTCCGGCAACCTGGCCTCCAAGGGCCGCCAGCTGCCGCCGCCGGCAATCGCACCGCCGGGTACCGCCGGCACGCTGGAAGCCACGGTCGATCTGCCGTCGTTGAAGGGCGTGTTGCGCCAGCGCAACCTCGACGCGCAGGGCAAGTTCGCGCTGCAGGGCGCGCAGGGCCAGGGTGACCTGAAGCTGTCGCTGGGCAGCAGCCGGGTGACCGCGTCGGGCAAGGTCGGTGATCGCCTCGACATCGATGCACGCTTTGAGCCACTGCAGCTGAGCGATCTGCTGCCGGGCGCCGATGGCGGCCTGCGTGGCCAGGTACAGGTGAAGGGCCCGCGCGATGCGCCGGACATCACCGCCGACCTGGTCGGCAACAACCTCAACTGGGACGGCTACGGCGCCGAGAGCGTGAGCATCAAGGGCCACCTGCCGTGGCGCGGCGACAGCGGCACGCTGGCGATCCAGGGCCAGCAGGTCAATGCCGGCATGCTGCTGGAACGCTTGAACGTGGATGCGCAGGGCAGTGTCTCCAACCTGCGCCTGGCCGCGCAGACCCGCAACGAGATGGGCGCGATCGAGCTGCAGGGCAGCGTCCGCCAGCAGGGCGCGCAGTGGCGTGGCGAGCTGGCCGCGCTGCGCATCGCACCGGTGAAGGGCGATGCCTGGTCGCTGCGTGCACCGGCGGCGTTCGCGATCAACGGCAGCACCTACACCCTGGGCGAAGCCTGCCTGGCCGCGACCAGCAGCGGCACACTGTGCGCACAGGCCAACTGGCCGCGCGAGGGCCTGGTGGTGCGCAGTGATGCACTGCCGCTTGCGCTGGTGCAGCCGTGGTTGCCACCGCAGTCCGGCCGTCGCATCTACCTGCGTGGCGATGTCAGCCTGGACGCGCAGATCCGCCCGCGCGGCAATGCATGGGAAGGCCATGTGGAAGTGCGCTCGAAGGAAGGCGGCGTGCGCCTGGGTGAGAACCGCAACACCGTGGGGGACACCACCCGCGGCGAGCTGGTGCGCTATGACCAGTTCTCGCTCAAGCTCGACATGACCCCGGCCAGCATCAAGGGCTATCTGGGCATGGGCTTCCAGGGCAACGGCTTCGTCGATGCCAGGATGCAGACCGGCTGGGAAGCCAGTGCACCGCTGAACGGCGAGCTCTACCTCAATATGTCGCGGCTGTACTGGCTGGAGCTGTTCTCGCCGGACATCGTGCGACCGACCGGCCTGATCGAGGGCCACGTCAGCCTGCGTGGTACGCGTGGCCAGCCGTCGCTGGGTGGCGACGCGCAGCTGAGCAACTTCAAGGGTGAATTCCCCGCGCTGGGCCTGACCTTCGACCAGGGCAAGGGCAGCTTCGTGGCGCAGCCCGACGGTTCGGCCAAAATCACCGCGCAGGCCAACTCTGGTCAGGGCACGCTGTACGTGGATGGTGGCCTGTCCTGGTTTGGCGATGCACAGCCGCTGCAGCTGAAGATCCACGGCGAAAACGTGCTGCTGTCCAACACCAGCGAGCTGCGCATCGTCGCCAATCCCAACCTGGACTTCACCCTGGCCAAGGCGGCGATGGAGCTGCGTGGCACCGTGCACGTGCCCGAGGCCGACATCGATCTCGAACGCCTGGACCGTGGCACCTCGGTGTCCGAAGACGTGGTGGTGCTGGACCCGGCCGATCCGGAGGAGTCGCGCACCTCGCCGCTGGACATGGACCTGACCGTCAGCCTTGGCGACAAGGTGAAGATGACCGGCTTCGGCCTGAAGGGTGCGCTGACCGGCAAGATGCAGGTCTGGGCCAAGCCTGGCCGCGAAATGACCGCCAATGGCGGGCTGGAAGTCAGTGGCCGCTACAAGGCGTACGGTCAGGACCTGACCATCACCCGTGGCAACCTCACCTGGAACTACAACGCGGTGTCCGACCCGCGCATCAACATCCGTGCCGAGCGCCGGATCGGTGATGTCACCGCCGGCATCGACGTGACCGGGCGTGCGCAGCAGCCGCGTGCGGACGTGTGGTCCGATCCGGCGATGTCGCAGTCCGAAGCACTGGCCTACCTGGTGCTGGGCCGCAGCCTGACCGGTGCCAGCAGCGACCAGACCCAGCAGGTCAACGCGGCTTCCGCGGCGCTCTCGGCCGGCAGCGGCCTGCTGGCTTCGCAGCTGGGCGCCAAGCTGGGCCTGGACGACGCCGGTGTGAGCCAGTCGCGCGCGCTGGGCGGCTCGGTGATCGGTGTCGGCAAGTACATCTCGCCCAAGCTGTACGTCGGCTACGGCGTGTCGCTGGTCGGTGCCGGTTCGGTGATCACGCTGAAATACCTGCTGCGTCGCGGCTTCGACGTGGAAGTGGAATCGAGCACGGTGGAAAACCGTGGGTCGATCAACTGGCGGCGGGAGAAATGACCGGGTCGGGGGCGGTGCCCTTTCGTTGAGAGGGTCCGACCCCCGGCTTCTTCAGCTCCGGCGCAGCCGCTGGCGGTGCCCGGACAGGTCCATGCTCCACAGCAGCAGCGCACCCAGCAGCGCCGGCAGCACGCTGAGCACGGACAGCATCACCAGGAATGACACTGGCAATTCCATGCGGACGGGCTTGCCCCGGCGCAGCTGGTAGCGGATCCATGCCGTGGCCAGCACGGTCCAGGCCAGCAGCCAGCACAGCGGTGCCAACCACAGCGAAGGCGAGGGCACCCACAGGTAGACGGCGGTACCGACCGCTGCGATGGCTGCGCAGGCGACCGGCAGGGTCAGCCAACGCAGCCGGGAAGGCGGCACGGACGGGTCTTCAGGGGCGCTCTGCCAGACGAACAGATGACGCAGGCCAATGGCCAGCAGCGTGCCGAGCAGTGGCGCCAGCGCTGCCGTGCCCAGGACGATCGCCCTGCGCTGCTCTTCCGACTGGTAGGGCAGCAGCGTGCTGGCGATCTGGGTGGTGGCCAACGCGATGAAGGCCATCAACGTCAGCGCCACGCTTGCCAGCAGTGCACGCAGCAATGACAACTGTGCCGCGGTGAGGCGGGTGACATCGCTGGCGCCGGCCCAGAAACGGGCTTGGCCCGCATCGATGCCGGGCGGCAGAGGACGGTCCTCCTGGCAGCCCAGTACGTCCATCAACGCTGCGGCCTGGCGCGGCGCGCGCAGCGGCAGCGCGGACATCAGGTTGCGCAGGTGCGAACGCGGTTCGCGCAGCTGCTGAAGGCGGCTGGCAGCGTCATCGTGGCTGGTCCAGCGTCCGCCACGCGCCTCCATCTGCTGGGCCAGCAGATCGGTCTGCGCGGGCAGTTGCAGCCAGTCCTGCCAGGCGTGTTCGGCCAGCTCGCGCAGTTCGCCTGGTGCCAGGCCGCAGCCCGCGTCGTCCCAGCCGAAGGCCTGGTAAAGCGCCGCGGCTTCGGACAGGTTCATGGGCGCCTGCCGCGCGCGCAGCGCCTGCAGCACCCTGGCACTGGCTTCAGCGCGCTCGTCCAGGGACCACTGGCTGCGCAGGCCCTGCAGGTACACCGCGAAAGGCTGCGGGTCGGTGGATTTGGCGCGCTCCAGCAGGTCCATCCAGTTGCTCATGGGTTTGCCTCGTGTGGGGGCTGCAGGCTTGACCGATCACTGTGTGCATTGCCGGGGGAGCTGGAAAATGCCCCGCGGAGGATTGCGATGGTGGCCAGCAGGGCGCACGTCAGAAGCAGTGCCAAAGCGACCGTTCGCCGCGTGAAGCGTCTGCGTGACGGCACGGAATGGTGCAGGGCGTCGCATGCGGCCGCCCAGAACATGACCTGCCTGCGCTGCAATGGCGGTGGGAGCGCCACGTGCGCCATCACAGGCACGCCGACAAGGTAATGCAGCGTTTCACGCATTTCGTGCCGCGTGCGCGCGGACAGCGCCTGGATGTGCGCGCGCAGTGGGTGCCAGGGGCCACTGAGCCGGGCGACACGGGTGCGGGCCTGCACCACCGAAACCGGCGCATTCTCGAGATGCATGTAACGGGCGAGCGCGGTCTCGTTGCCTGGCAGCAGCAACCAGCACAGGTGCATGCTGTGGCCGAGGGCGGCCATGTCGTAGCACTCGCGGATACTGTCCTGGTCATACCACTGGAAGCGGTCGGCCAGCTGCTCGAAGTTCGCTTGCGGGAACGGCGTAGTGCCCTTCATCAGCCGTTGCCAGGTTGCCAGGTTCACCGCGTCAGCATCCGCAGGGGGCTGCAGTTCCGGGGACTGCTGCAGCCAGGCTGCGAAGTCTGCCGGATCGCGTTGCTGACCGTTGCGGACGATGCGGTCGGCAAGCGCCTCGGCGGCAGATGGCCCTGTCGAATGCGTGGTGCCCAGATCGATTCCTGCGATCATCGGTCCTTCCCTGGTATCCGTGCCTGATTCTAGCCAGCATCGGTGCCCCCAACCATCGGCCGTTGCCCCATCCGGCCCCAGCGGCTATGGTCCCGGGCTGTTCTGTCGTACCGGATTGCCTCATGTCACCACGCAAAGCCCTTCCCACCGCCCTGGCCCTGGGCCTGACCCTCGCCGCAGGTGCCCACGCCGATGAAGGCATGTGGATGCCGACCCAGCTGCCGGAACTGGCCAAGCCGCTGCAGGCAGCCGGCTTCAAGGGCAATCCGGCCGACCTAGCCAACGTCACTGCGCCGCCGCTGAGCGCGGTGGTGCGCGCCGGTGGCGGCACCGGTTCGTTCGTGTCCGCCGACGGCCTGCTGCTGACCAACCACCACGTGGCGATGGGCGTGATCCAGTACAACAGCTCGCCCGAGCACGACCTGATCAACGGTGGCTTCATCGCCAAGGACCGTGCCGACGAGCGTCCGGCCAACCCGGACTTCCGCGTGCTGGTCACCGTCGGCTTCGACAAGGTGACCGACCAGGTGCTGGCACAGGCGCGTGGCAAGACCGGTCGCGCCTACTTCGATGCCGTCGATGCGGCCAGCAAGCAGATCGTGGCCGAGTGCGAGAAGGACGGCAGCGTGCGCTGCTCGGTGGCCAACATGTACTACGGCACCGACTTCTACCGCATCGCCCAGCTGGAACTGAGCGACGTGCGCCTGGTGTATGCGCCGCCGCGTGCGATCGGCAACTACGGCGATGAGATCGACAACTTCATGTGGCCGCGCCACACCGGCGACTTCACCCTGCTGCGCGCCTACGTGGGCAAGGACGGCAAGCCGGCCGCCTACAGCAAGGACAACGTGCCCTACCAGGCACCGGCACACCTGCAGATGTCGGTGGAAGGCCCGAAGGAAGGCGACTACGCGATGCTGGCCGGTTACCCGGGCATCACTTACCGCCACCGTACCGCCGCCGAGTTCGCCGGCCAGATCGATACCGTGCTGCCGCGCCGCGTGTCGGTGTTCCAGCAGATGATCGACACCATCGAGGCCGCCAGCGCCAAAGATGCGCAGGCGCGTACCCGCTACGCCTCGCAGCTGCAGTCGCTGAAGAACAACCGCAAGCGCGCCGCCGGTGAGCTGGAAGGCCTGCTGCGCAGCGACGCCAAGGCCCAGCGTGCCGCCGACGAGACGGCGATGCTGGCTGCCACCGACCGCAAGTACCAGGGCGACATCAAGGCGCTGCTGGCCAACCTGTCGCAGGGTGCGGCGGTGGGCGAGCGTGACCTGCTGCTGGATCAGATGGCTGCGCAGAGCCAGTTGCTGCGCTCGGCACTGCTGCTGGAGCGCCTGCGCATCGAATCGGCCAAGCCGGACGCGCAGCGCGAGAGCGGTTACCAGCAGCGCGACCAGGCGATGATCGAAGGCGTGCTCAAGCAGGTCCAGCGCCGCTACGCACCGGAGGTCGAGAAGGCCCTGCTGACCACCTTGCTGACCCGCTACCAGCAGCTGCCGGACGCGCAGCGCGTGGCCGAGTTCGACGCGGCCTTCGGCCGTACCCCGGAGCAGCTGGCCAAGGCGCTGGGCACCCTCTATGCCGGCACCCAGCTGGGTGACGAGGCGCAGCGCCTGTCGCGCTTCACTGCCGCACGCGAGGGCAAGGCACTTGCCGCCGATCCGCTGATCGCCGTGGCCGGCCCGCTGGTGGCCGCGCAGCTGCGCATCGAGAACGAGAGCAAGACCCGCGAAGGCGAGCAGTTGCGCCTGCGCCCGGCGTACATGCAGGCGCTGTTCGCCTGGCGTGCCAAGCAGGGCCGTGCGGTGTACCCGGACGCCAACCGCACCCTGCGCATCAGCTACGGCAAGGTCGAGGCGCTGCACCCGCGTGATGGCGTGACCTATTCGCCGGTGACCACCGTGGCCGGCATTGTCGAGAAGAACACCAACGCCTATCCGTTCGACGCACCCAAGCCGCTGCTGGCGGCGATCGCCAAGGGCGACTTCGGCAGCACCGCCGACCCGGCGCTGAAGACCCAGACGGTCAATTTCCTGACCAACCTGGATACCACCGGCGGCAACTCCGGCTCGCCGGTGCTCAACGCCAAGGGCGAACTGATCGGCCTGAATTTCGACAGCAACTGGGAGTCGGTCAGCGCCAGCTGGTGGTTCGATCCGCGCTACAAGCGCGCCGTGCACGTAGACATGCGCTACCTGCGCTGGCTGCTGGCCAAAGTCTACCCGGCGCCCGAGCTGCTGAAGGAAATGGGCGTGCCGGCCCAGTAAGGAGCCGGCCACGACCAACGGTCGTGGCCCGCACCGCGTAGGCCCCCACCCTGGTGGGGGTGGTTGCCCCAACGAGCCCGCACCCCCGGCCACGCCTGGCCTACACTGCGGGTTCTTCCGACGGAAACGCACGCGTGGTCTCCAGCTGGATCCTGCTGCTGGTCTCGGTTGCCTATGCTGCGCTGCTGTTCGGCGTGGCGTGGTGGGGCGACCGTCGGCCGATGTATCCCGACCGGCCGTGGCTGCGGCCGGTGGTCTACAGCCTGGCGCTGGCCGTGTACTGCTCGTCGTGGACCTTCTACGGCGCGGTCGGCACCGCCGTGCGCAACGGCGTGGGCTACCTGCCCATCTACATCGGCCCGCTGCTGCTGCTGCTGTTCGGCTGGCGCATCATCGAGCGCCTGGCGCTGATCGCGCGCAGCCAGAACGTGGTTTCCATCGCCGATTTCATCTCCTCGCGCTTCGGCCGTTCGCGGCGGCTGGCGGCGTTGGTGGCGATCATCGCGCTGATCGGCATCATTCCGTACCTGGCGCTGCAGTACAAAGCAGTGGCGATGAGCCTGCAGGTACTGACCGGCAACACCGGCCCGACCGGCTTCTTCACCGATCCGGCGCTGTACGTGGCGCTGCTGATGGCGTTGTTCGCCACCCTGTTCGGCACCCGCCAGGTCGATGCCACCGAGCACCACCACGGCATGATGCTGGCGATCGCCTTCGAATCGGTGATCAAGCTGCTGGCGATGGTGGCGGTGGGCGTGTTCGCCTACCTGTGGCTGAGCAACCGCACCGACGCGGTGGTCGAGTCGGTGCATACGCTGTTCACCGGCCTGCCGCCGGTGGGATTCATCTCGCAGACGCTGCTGAGTTTCCTGGCCATCATCTGCCTGCCGCGCCAGTTCCACGTGGCCGTGGTCGAATGTGGTGACGTGCGCGATGTGCGCCGCGCGCGCTGGATGTTCGGTGGCTATCTTGTGCTGATCTCGGGCATGGTGCTGCCAATCGCCACCGCCGGCGTGACCCTGTTCGGCACCGGCGGCAGCGTCGCCGACGATTCGATGGTGCTGGCCCTGCCGCTGGCCGAAGGCCGCAATGCGCTGGCGCTGATCGCCTATGTGGGCGGTTTCTCTGCCGCCACCGGCATGGTCATCGTGTCGTCCATCGCGCTGGCCACCATGGTCAGCAACGACCTGGTGATGCCGGTGCTGCTGCGCCGCAGTGGCGACCATCAGGAAGCCGCCGATGTCGCCTCGCGCGTGCTGTGGATCCGCCGCCTGGCGATCCTGCTGCTGGCGCTGATGGCCTACAGCTACTACCGCACCAGCAGCAACGACAGCACGCTGGCGTCGTACGGCCTGATGGCGTTCGCTGCAGTGGCGCAGTTCGCACCGGGCCTGATCGGCGGCCTGTACTGGCGTGGCGCCAGCCGGCGTGGCGTCGAGATGGGCATGCTGCTCGGCTTCGCGACATGGCTGTACACGCTGCTGCTGCCGGCGATGACCATGGCCGGCTGGGTTGATGCCGCCTGGGTGCAGCACGGTCCGTTCGGCATCGAGTGGCTGCGTCCGCAGCAGCTGTTCGGCATGACCGGCTGGGATCCGCTGACCCACGGCACGTTCTGGTCGCTGCTGGTCAACGCGGCGACGATGATGCTGGTGTCCGCGCGCTGGCGCCCCGGTGTGGACGAGCGGCTGCGCGCCGCGCCGTTCCTCGACCCCTATGCCGAGCGCCCGTCGGTGGCCGGTGGCTGGCCCGGCCACGTGCATGTGGGCGATCTGCTGGCACTGGCCTCGCGCGTGGTCGGCGAGCGCCATGCGCGGCGTTCGTTCTTCGAGCAGGCGCAGTCGCTGGGCCGTGAACTGCAATCCTCCGCGCCTGCAGACCGCCCGTGGGTGCAGTTCACCGAACGCCTGCTGGCCGCGTCGATCGGCGCGGCATCCGCACGCCTGTTGCTGACCAGCCTGCTGCGTGGCTCGGGCATGGACCTGGGCGAAGTGGTGGCAGTGCTGGACGAAGCCGGGCAGGAGCTGCGCTTCAACCGCGAGATCCTGTCGACCACGCTGGAGAACATCAGCGCCGGGGTCAGCGTGGTCGATCCGGACATGCGCCTGACCGCATGGAACCGCCGGTACCAGGACATGTTCGGCTACCCCGACGGGATGCTCTACGTGGGCCGCCCGGTGGCCGACCTGATCCGTTACAACGCCGAGCGCGGCGAACTGGGCGAGGGCGATATCGAAGTGCAGATCAACCGCCGCATCGGCTACATGCGCGCCGGTTCACCGCACGTGTTCGAGCGCACCCGCAGCGACGGCAAGGTGATCGAGATGCGTGGGCAGGCGCTGCCCGGCGGCGGCTACGTGACCAGCTACAACGACATCACCGACTACAAGCACGCGGAAAAAGCACTGCTGGAAGCCAACGAGACGCTGGAACAGCGCGTGGCCGAGCGCTCGCACGAGGCCGAGGTCGCGCAGCAGTCGAAGACGCGTTTCCTGGCAGCGATCAGCCATGACGTGCTGCAGCCACTGAACGCCGCGCGCCTGTTCGCTTCGGCGTTGCGTGACAGCGACCACGTGAGCGATGAGCAGAAGCACCTGGCCGAACGCGTGGATGCGTCGCTGCGCGCGGCCGAAGAACTGCTGGATGGCCTGCTGGACGTGTCGCGGCTGGATGCCGGTGGCCTGCACCCGGTGATCGGCGAGTTCGACGTGAGTGCGTTGATGCGCGAACTGGCGGCGCAGTACACGCCAGTCGCCGCCGGTCGTGGCCTGCGCCTGGACCTGTTCGCGCGCCCGGCGTGGGTACGCAGTGATCGCCGCCTGCTGCGCCGCGTGCTGCAGAATTTCCTGGCCAACGCGTTGCGCTACACCCGCCAGGGGCGCATCGTGCTGGCGGTGCGCCATCGTGGCGACGAAGTGGAGCTGCAGGTATGGGATACCGGTCCCGGCATTCCCGAGCACCACATGCGGCAGATCTTCGATGAGTTCCACCGTTACCAGCAGCCGTTCGACTGGGGCGAGCAGGGTCTGGGGCTGGGCCTGTCGATCTGCCAGCGCATCTCGCGCCTGCTTGACCATCGCCTCAATGCGCGCAGCCGCGTCGGCAGCGGCTCGATGTTCTCGATCATCCTGCCGCGTGTGGCGCCGTTGCCGGGCTACGCCGAGCTGGCCACGCCGGTACAGGCGGTGGCCGCACCGGTGCGCAGCGATTCGCTGGCCGGCCTGCGCGTGCTGTGCGTGGACAACGATGAGGAGATCCTCGACGGCATGCGTGCATTGCTTGGCCGTTGGCAGGTGCAGGTGATCACTGCCGCCACCGTCGACCAGGCGCTGGAGAAGATCGCCGAGCGCCCGCAGGTGATGCTGGTGGACTACCACCTGCACGACCGCATGGATGGCCTGGATGCGCTGGTGGCACTTCGCGAGGCTGCGGGCTACCCGTTGCCCGGCGCGCTGCTGACCGCCGATGGTCGCGACGAGTTGAAGCGGATGGCGCGCGAACGCGGCTACCGCGTGCTGACCAAGCCGATCAAGCCGGCCTCGCTGCGCGCCTTCCTGGGCGCGCTGCGCGATGCCGGCAACAACGATGCCTGACGGGCAACTGTAGAGCCGAGCCTACGCTCGGCTCCGGCACGCAGTGCGGGGCTGATATAGCCATCGCTATACAAACCAGCCCTGCCTGCGCGTTTCGCCGCAGATGCGCCATGCGCGAATCTCGGTGCTAAGCTGCGCGTCCCCTTGGGGAGTAGCCGGATTCCTTCGCAGGAATCGTCCACGTCAACACACTCGGCCAGTGCGCCGTGGCGTGGACAACCATGATGGTTGGCGAGACCAGCGGCCCGCGCGCGCAACGTCAGGTTGGGCGCGAGCGCGAGCCGTGCGTCCGTCCTTGCCCGACCTCAGCAGCCGCCAATGTCCCCCATTTCGATCCTCCTGATCGGCTTTGCCATGTCCACCGATGCCTTCGCCGCGGCGATCGGCAAGGGTGCGGCCATGCGCAAGCCGGTGTTCCGCGATGCGCTGCGCGCCGGCATCATCTTCGGCGTCATCGAGGCGATCACACCGATCATCGGCTGGTTGCTCGGCCGTGCCGCCCTGCAGTACGTGGAAGCGTTCGACCACTGGATCGCCTTCGGCCTGCTCGGTGCGCTGGGCATCCACATGATCTACAACGGCCTGCGTCCGGACAGCGCCGAGGAAGACGAAGATCCTTCGCAGCACCACGGCTTCTGGAAGCTGGCGCTGACCGGTTTCGCAACCAGCATCGATGCGATGGCGGTGGGTATCGGCCTGGCTTTCATGGACGTGCATATCGGTGTGATGGCCGCAGTCATCGGCCTGTGCACGCTGACCATGGTCACCGTCGGCATCATGCTCGGCCGCGTGCTGGGCAGCATGGTCGGCAAGCGCGCCGAGATCATCGGTGGCGTGATCCTGGTGATCATCGGCGCGACGATCCTGTACGAACACCTGCACGGCGTGGGGTAACGCCTGTTCCTGTAGAGCCGAGATCCTATGTTCGCGGTCAAGCCTGCTGGAAGCAGGCTTGACCCACTTTCAGCATGGCGGGGTCAAAGTCCCGACCGCTTTTAAAGACCCCCCAGGCGATCCTGGCCAGCTTTCTGGCCAGGATGTTAAAGCTGGCGGTACTGCTGTGACCACGTTCGCGGATGGCCGTATAAAGGGCTTTACCGCCTTTGGATCGGGTCAGGCCCATGGCCGCCATGTAGAGGATCTGGCGCAGGCTGGCGTTGCCACGCTTGGACAGGCGCCGTCTGCCGATCCGCGCACCGGATTCGTTGGGTCGCGGATCCAGACCGCTGCAGGCAATCCAAGCGTCTGAGCTGGTCAAGGGCCAGCGCGTGATGTGATGGGTGATAAAGGCCGCAACCGTCGGTCCGATCCCCGGGATGGTCATGATCCGCCGATACAGGTCGCGCTGTTCGCCGCTGCGGCACAGTTGCTGAATCTGTTGGTCGAGCATGGCAATGGCCTCTTTCAGACCACCGAAGATGCGCCCAAAGATGGCCGACTCCGACGCTCCCGCGCCTAGCGAGAGATTCAACTTCGCCTTGCTCCGGACCAGGCTGTCGCGTTGCTGGAGTAGCACATGCAGCTGCTCCTGCGCAGGTGAACGGGCGACATGCTCATGCAGATTGTCGGCCTCCTTAGCGATGTAACGCGCGATAACCTGCGCGTCACCTGAGTCGGTTTTGCCGCGGCAGGCCACGCCCTTGGCGTAATGTTTGATGTCGCGCGGATTGAGCACAAAGACGGCGTGACCGGCCTTCTGGGCAGCCTGAACCACAAGCTCGTGGTAGCGATTGGTTGCCTCCACTCCAATGCGAGATCTGGCCGGCAGGGCGGACACCCACTTAGTGATGGCCGACGCTGAATTGGTGATGCGGGCGCTGCCCTTGGTGCCGTGATGGGCCACCACAAGGGTCTTTGAATCGGCATCGATGCCGAAGGCCAAACGATCTGACATCTGCGCAACTCCCAGCTATTGTTGAGGGGCTGGGGTGGTACCGCACCACGTTGGCTTGCCTACATCGGCGGTCCTCAAAGGCCGCTAGATCCCTTATCGACGTTAAGGTGCGGGATGGGGATCGCTCGGCTCGTCTGTCGGCTGGTACCCGCAGATATCATGTTGACGGTCCCTCCACCCTGGCTCCTACATACTTGGTAGGAGCCGGGAGGAACATACAAGCCCATGCTCGGCTGCTTCGCGCGCCAGCCGAGCATGGGCTCGGCTCTACCTCAGGGTGTTGGCTGACAAGCATTGCGGTGTTGCACTGATGGAAGGGCTGTCATGCGTGCCATAGCCTCTTCGCGTGGCCAGTCCCGCACTCCGCTTTGGTCGCTGGTCGCAGACCGGCAATGTCTACGCGATCACGGCTGTGACACGCGCACGCCGTCCTTGGTTCGACGACAAGGCCAACGTCGATCTGCTGATCGAAGCACTGCGCACCGTAGAGCGAACGGGGCGGACCTCCTCCCTCGCCTGGGTGGTGATGCCGGATCATCTGCATTGGCTGTTCGAACTCCGTACCTGCACGCTTGCCGGCTGCATGCAGATCCTCAAATCACGGAGCGGGCGTTCCATCGGCAGGCGCGCTGATGCCAACGCGCCGATCTGGCAGCCGGGATACTACGACCACGCGCTGCGCAGCGATGAATGCCTGCACACGCAGGCGGTGTATATCGCGGCCAATCCGGTGCGTGCTGGGCTGGCCACGCGCATCGGGGAATACCCCTATGGGTGGAGTCGATGGCCGCTTGAGGAGTGATTGGTATTGAGGCAAAGAGCAGCCGAGCGTGGGCTCGGCTCTACAGGGGCATCATGACGTCTGTAGAGCCGAGCCCATGCTCGGCTCCATAGTCGGTCACAATCAATCTTCTTCCGGCGGCAGCACGATGGCGTCGTCGTCGATGGCCAGCTTGCCGGCCATCAGCACGGCCTGGGTGCGGTTGGTCACGCCGAGCTTGCGCAGGATGGCGGTGACGTGGGCCTTGATCGTTGCTTCGGAGACGTTGAGGTCGTAGGCGATCTGCTTGTTCAAGCGGCCGGCGCCGAGCATCTGCAGGACGCGGAACTGCTGCGGGGTCAGCTCGCGCAGGCGCTGGCCGACTTCGCGTTCTTCGCTGCCGGTGGGCGGCACGTTGTGCGCCTCCGGCGGTGCCCAGGTCTCGCCATCGAGGATGGTGCCGAGTGCATGGCCGATGGTGTCCGAGTCGGCCGATTTGGGAATGAAGCCGAGCGCACCGTGGTCGAGCGCGCGACGCATCACCGTGGCTTCTTCGCGCGCGGACACCACCACCACCGGCAGCTGCGGATGCAGTGAGCGCATGTGCACGAGTGCGTTGAAGCCCTGCGCACCCGGCATGTTGAGGTCCATCAGGACCAGGTCGGCGTCGTTGTGCTGATCGGCCAGCGCGTACAGTGCTTCCACGCTGTCGGCCTCGAACAGTTGTACGCCCGGGATGACCCGCTGCACGGCCCCACGCAGGGCTTCGCGGAACAGCGGGTGGTCATCGGCAATCAGGAGGGTGGTCATGGGTCGAGCTTATCGATCAGGAAAAAGAGCGACGTGATGGCAGGTGCAGGACGGGTCGGACGCGGCCGGGTCCCTCCTCCCGGCCACGTCCCTGGCGCGTCCTGCGCCTGCAGTCACGCCATCAGCGCACCTTGCGCTCGTCCACCAGCGACGCCACCACCGACGGATCGGCCAGGGTCGAGGTGTCGCCGAGCTGGTCCGGCGCGTTCTCGGCGATCTTGCGCAGGATGCGGCGCATGATCTTGCCCGAGCGGGTCTTCGGCAGGCCCGGCGCCCACTGCAGGTGGTCCGGCGTGGCGATCGGGCCGATTTCCTTGCGTACCCACGCGACCAGTTCCTTCTGCAGTTCGTCGCTCGGCGCTTCTTCGGCCACCAGGGTCACGTAGGCATAGATGCCCTGGCCCTTCACGTCGTGCGGGAAGCCGACCACGGCCGCTTCGGCCACCTTCGGGTGCGAGACCAGCGCGCTTTCCACTTCGGCGGTGCCGATGCGGTGGCCGGACACATTGATCACGTCGTCAACGCGGCCGGTGATCCAGTAGTAGCCGTCTTCGTCGCGGCGGCACCCGTCACCGGTGAAGTAGCTGCCCGGGTAGGTGCGGAAATACGTATCGATGAAACGCTGGTGGTCGCCGTACACCGTGCGCATCTGGCCCGGCCAGGAGTCGCGGATGATCAGGTTGCCCTCGGTCGGGCCGTCCTGGATCTCGCCATCGGCATTGACCAGCGCCGGCTGCACGCCGAAGAAGGGCAGGGTGGCCGAACCCGGCTTCAGATCCATCGCACCGGCCAGCGGCGAGATCAGGATGCCGCCGGTCTCGGTCTGCCACCAGGTATCGACGATCGGGCAGCGGCTGTCGCCGACCACCTCGTAGTACCAGCGCCAGGCCTCCGGGTTGATCGGCTCGCCCACGCTGCCGAGCAGGCGCAGCGACGCGCGCGAGGTCTTCTTCACCGGTTCCTCGCCTTCGCGCATCAGTGCACGGATGGCGGTCGGGGCGGTGTAGAAGATGCTCACCTTGTGCTTGTCGATGACGTTCCAGAAGCGTGAGGTATCCGGGTAGTTCGGCACGCCTTCGAACATCAGCGAGGTCGCGCCGTTGGCCAGCGGACCGTACACGATGTAGCTGTGGCCGGTGACCCAGCCGACGTCGGCGGTGCACCAGTAGATGTCGTCCTCGCGCAGGTCGAACACCGCTTCATGGGTGTAGGCCGCGTACAGCAGGTAACCGCCGGTGGTGTGCAGCACGCCCTTCGGCTTGCCGGTGGAACCGGAGGTGTAGAGGATGAACAGCGGGTCTTCCGCGTTCATGCGTTCCGGTTCGCAGGTGGCCGGCTGGCTGTCCACCACATCGTGGAACCAGCGGTCGCGCGGGGCCTGCATGTCCACCGCGCCGCCGGTGTGGCGCACCACCAGTACGGTTTCAACCGTGTTCGTGCCCGGCAGCTTCAGCGCGGCATCGACGTTGGCCTTCAGCGGAATCCTGCGGCCACCGCGCAGGCCCTCGTCGGCGGTGATGATCAGCTTGCTCTGGCAGTCACTGACGCGGTCGGCAATCGAGTTCGGCGCGAAGCCACCGAATACCACCGAGTGGATCGCACCGATGCGGGCGCAGGCCAGCATGGCCACCGCGGCGTCGACGATCATCGGCAGGTAGATGGTGACCCGGTCGCCCTTCTTGACGCCGAGGTTGCGCAGCGCGTTGCCGAGGCGGCAGGTGCGCTCGTACAGCTCGCGATACGTGACGTGCTGGGCCGGTGCATCCGGGCCGTCCGGCTCGAACAGCAGGGCGGTCTTGTCGCCGCGCGTTTCCAGCTGGCGATCCAGGCAGTTCACGCTGGCATTGAGTTCGCCATCTTCGAACCACTTGATGTGGAAGTCGGACAGGTCGTAGCTGACGTTCCTGATCTTCGTCGGCTTGCGCATCCACTGCAGGCGCTCTGCCGCCTTGCCCCAGAAACCATCCGGGTCGGTCACCGAAGCCTGGTACTGCTGTTCGTACGACGTCTTGTCGATGCGTGCCTTGGCGGCGAACTGCGGATCGACGGGGTAGATATCAGCCATGGCACCCTCACTTGCACGTTGACTTTGTGTGTGCGGTCGCAGCATCGCAGCGACCGATCCCCCTCAGTTTGCCCCATCCACCCCCGGTCGCGTCACCACTCTGGTTAGACCATGGTCGAAAGTGAGCGCCCAGCAGGGCCGGGTTCGACCAATGGCGAATAGCCGCTATACATAATCGCCCCGCAGTCTCGGCTCGACCGTGCCCCACGCGCGGCATCACCTTGCCACTTGGGAGAGAGGGCAACATGAGCCACCGTACGTTGAAAGCCGTGCGCACACCTTTGGCGGCCTGCCTGTTGGTCGCCCTGGTCGCACCGGGCATGGCGTTCGCAGAGACCGCCAAAGAGAAGGCGCTGGAAGCACGCGTTGCCGAACTGGAACGCCAGGTCCAGCTGCTGCTGTCTTCGCAGCAACAACAACAGACCCAGATCAGCCAGACCCAGCAGGCCGTAACCGAAGTCCGCACGGTGCAGGCCGAGCAGAAGCCGGTCGCACAGGTGCCGGCCGGCAAGCAGCCCATCCAGGTCACCACCCTCACCCCGGGCGCGGCGCCGGGCACCACGGTCAAGACCGGCGGCTTCATCAAGGCCGACTTCCTGGCCACCCAGACCAGCGATGGCCAGCTGGCCGACGACGCCACCGGCCGCTCGCTGTACCTGCCGGGCCAGACCCCGGTGGAAGGCGCTGGCGGCAGCGGCAAGCGTTCGGGCACCGACTTCAATGCCCACGCCAAGTTCTCGCGCTTCAACCTGGGCATCGACAACGTGAGCGAATCGGGCAACAAGGCCGGTGCGTTCTTCGAGATGGACTTCTTCGGCAATTCACTGGGCAACCAGACCGCCACCAATACCTACGGTGTGACCCTGCGCCACGCCTACATGTACTGGAACAACTGGATGGCCGGCCAGACCTGGTCCAACTTCATGGACGCGGCCGCGCTGCCCGAGGCGGTCGACTTCGTCGGCCCCACCGATGGCGTGATCTTCGTGCGCCAGGCCCAGGTGCGTTACACCCAGGGTGGCTTCAGCGTCGCGCTGGAAAACCCGGAAACCACCACCCTCACCGGTACCCGCAACCCGGTCACCGGGGCATGGACCAACGCCAGCGCCAACTCCGACCGTGGCAGCCTGCCCGATCTGACCATGCGCTATGGCTGGAAGGGTGATTGGGGCACCTTCGGTGTCGGGGGCATCGTCCGTCAGCTGAAGGTCGACAACCAGGCCACCGGCGCCAAGGCCGACAAGGTGGCTGGCGGCCTGACCCTGGGCGGCAAATGGGTGATGGGTGACAGCGATTCGCTGCACTACCAGCTGACTGGCGGCGAAGGCATCGCCCGCTACATCGGCCTGGGCATCACCGCCGACAGTGCCTATGACGTGGCCCGCGACGAACTCAACCCGACCGGCGTGCTTGCCGGCTACGTGGGCTGGCGGCATGCGTTCTCGCCGAAGTTGCGCACCAACCTGATCTACGCGCGCAGCGACTACGACAACGACAGCATCCTCGGCCCGCTGGTAACCAAGAGCGTGCAGAGCATCCGCGGCAACATCTTCTATTCGCCGCTGCCCAAGGTCGATATCGGTGCGGAGCTGATGTACGGCCGTCGCGAAGTGGAGAACGGCAACAAGGGTGACATCACCCGTCTGCAGTTCACCACCAAGTACAGCTTCTAAAGCAGTGCCGACCAAGGTCGGTACCTACAGAGATTGCGTGCCGGCCAGCGGCCGGCACCTACCGAATTGAGTGCCGACCAAGGTCGGCATCTACCGAGGGAAAACGCCCCATGTCCAGCACACCCAGTACCGCACACAAAGCGGGCACCCTGACCAAGGGTCACAAGAAGGTCATCTTCGCCTCGAGCCTCGGCACGGTGTTCGAGTGGTACGACTTCTTCCTGTACGGCTCGCTCGCGGCCATCATCGCCAAGCAGTTCTTCAGTGGCGTCAATGAAACCACGGGCATGATCTTCGCCCTGCTGGCGTTTGCCGCCGGCTTCTTCGTGCGTCCGTTCGGCGCGGCCTTCTTCGGCAGCCTCGGCGACCGCATCGGCCGCAAGTACACCTTCCTGGTCACCATCCTGATCATGGGCATCTCGACCTTCCTGGTCGGCGTGCTGCCCAACTACGCTTCGATCGGTTTTGCCGCACCGGTGATCCTGATCATCCTGCGCCTGGCCCAGGGCCTGGCGATGGGCGGCGAGTACGGCGGTGCCGCCACCTATGTGGCCGAGCACGCACCGGACGACAAGCGCGGCCTGTACACCAGCTTCATCCAGTGCACCGCCACGCTGGGCCTGTTCCTGTCGCTGCTGATCATCCTGGCCTGCCGCATGACCTTGGGCAACGAGGCGTTCGAGGCCTGGGGCTGGCGCATTCCGTTCCTGGTGTCGATCCTGCTGCTGGGCATTTCGGTATGGATCCGGCTGCAGTTGAGCGAGTCGCCGCTGTTCCAGCAGATGAAGGCTGAAGGCAAGGGCTCCAAGACCCCGTTCCGCGACAGCCTGAAGGGCGGCAACCTGAAGCTGATGTTGCTGGTCCTGCTCGGTGCAGCGGCTGGCCAGGCCGTGGTCTGGTACGGCGGACAGTTCTACGCGCTGTTCTTCCTCAGCAGCATGCTGAAGGTCGATGCCACCACCTCCTACCTGCTGATCGCCGCAGCGCTGGCACTGGGCACGCCGTTCTTCATCTTCTTCGGCTGGCTGTCCGACCGTATCGGCCGCAAGAAGATCATCCTGGCCGGCTGCCTGCTGGCCGCCGTCACCTACATCCCGATCTTCAAGGGCCTGACCCACTTCGCCAACCCGGCCATCGAAGAAGCCCGCAGCAGCTCGCCGGCGCTGGTGGTGGCCGATCCGGCTACCTGCTCGTTCCAGTTCGATCCGGTGGGCCTGCGCAAGTTCACCAGCTCCTGTGACGTGGCCACCGCCGCGCTGACCAAGGCCGGTGTGCCGTACGACGTGCAGCCCGCCGCCGCCGGTTCGCTGGCGATGGTGAACGTGGGCAGCGCCAGCGTCACCTCGTATGAAGCCGCGGGCCTGACCAAGGAAGAAGGCAAGGCCAAGGCCGACGCGTTCGGTGCGGAACTGAAGACCGCCCTGACCACCGCCGGTTATCCGGCCAAGGCGGACGGCGCCCGCATCAATATCGCTGGCACGATCTTCATGCTGTGGCTGCTGGTGCTGTACGTGACCATGGTCTACGGCCCGATCGCCGCCTACCTGGTCGAACTGTTCCCGACCCGCATCCGCTACACCTCGATGTCGCTGCCGTACCACATCGGCAACGGCTGGTTCGGTGGCTTCCTGCCGGCGATCTCGTTCGCGCTGGTTGCCGGTACCGGCAACCTGTACTACGGCCTGTGGTACCCCATCATCATCGCGCTGATGTCGGTGGTGATCGGTGGCCTGTTCCTGCGCGAAACCAAGGACGTGGATATCACCCAATAACCGGCGTGCCGACCAACGGTCGGCACCCACCGGGTTTCAGGGGCCGTGGTGCAGACCACGGCCTTTTCGTTTCCCTGTAGCGCCGAGCCATGCTCGGCGACCGCGCAACGCGCGGCACAAAATTCCGCAGATGCGAACAGACAGCGTTCAATGCCGTAATCGCGGTTGAAAAGTATCCGAAGCCACACCTCGTATCGCTCCCATCGCGATAGGCAGGGCAAGCTAGAGCCTGGTGCAGTCGATCAACAGTCGGCTCTACCCGCCGTACAGCGCCTTCCTCTGCGAGGGAGTGACGTCAAAGATCCCCGCATCGATCACCTTCCCGTAGTGGTCCCTGTTGCCTGGACCTGGCGGGTCGCAGCGAAGCAGATTGTCGAGGGAACCATCGGGTGCATCCGATGGACTTAGGCGGGCTGAGGCATAGTCCTCCGCAGTGGGACGCACCTCAGAAGGGTGCAGGTCAGGAAGGGCGGGAGATACCCAGGCGCCAGCGTCATTGAATTGCCCTCCACAGAATTGCCCGGTCTGACGCGCGAACAGGCAGCCGCTTCGTGTGTCGATGAAACCGCAGTACTGCCTTTCATGCAGAGAACGGCGTCCATCCGGCATACCAACCTCACCGGATTCCACGTCAGTGACAAGCACATACCGACCGTCAGGGGACGTCGCCGGATCGGGGTCGTACTCGAACAGGGAGTAAGAGCGCTCGCCCAGTACCATGCGGCGCACCAGCTTGCCCTGCTTCATCACCGACAGGTTCCGGTAGCGACCATTCTCCTCGCCGTCGTATCGCAGTGTGATGCTGCTGCCAGCGTGAACCCATCTCCCGCTGTCAGCCTTCGCATCCTCTGTTGAAGCCAGTGTTGCGAGCACGGTGAAGATCAAGCTCAGCAAATTCATTCTCCAGGAAACCGTCTTTTACATGCGGGAGCATGCGATGGGCATCAGGGGCTTGTGGTAGCCACTTCCGCGCATTCACCTTCCTCCGCCAGCCGTCGCGTCGAGAACTCCTTGATGCAGAACAATCGCTGTTCACTCTCATCGCCTGCCTGCCCAATCTTCCTGCGCAGCTGGTCGGCTCCCGGGCAACGCGCAGCGCGGGCGACAACGAGGTTGCACACAGGAACGAACGGGAAGTGCACCTGATGGCGTGGGATGTTCAGCTTTCTGTCCCAGATCTCGAACGGAAAGAGCACATGTAACAAGCCATCTGCCGCTTCATCCTCGCTTGGTCGCGTGAGGGCGACATCCGGTGCATTCTTGAGCAACGTCGCATAGGCGTCCAGGAAGCGACGGCCCCGGCGATCGTGCTCTGCTGGCGTCTCTGCCCGCCGCAGGGCCGCGTAGTAGGGAAAAAGCCGCTCTGCATCGGGTACGTTGCAGGTGATGCCACGTGGTTGCGACTGCGTATTGCCAAGTCCCGCTGACCTGCATGGGGTACGCTTCAGTCGCTCCTCCAAAGCAGCCAGCACCCGATCGATGGTGGCGCCAGAGGTGGGCTCACCGTCCAGCTCGCCCACAAGCGACAGCCAGGCTGTCGCCCACCATCGGGACATACTCGCGCTTTGTATCCTGCGCGAAATGGCCATTGGGCGGCGGAGGGGTAGTCGACGCTTCAGACAGAGACAGTGCTAGGGCCATCACGAGAGCCACCATCATCGATTGCACACCAGATCGCCAATGGAATCAGGCTGCAGGGCGATGGAGCACCACCTGATCACCTTGCGTCCCCTTCGTGAGGGAGTGAATTCCACTTCTACATCCAGACGGTCATCGTGGAAATCGAGTGTCTTGAAGTCGACCAAAGCGAAGTCGCGATCAAAGCGGGCCTCGCCGAGCGAGCAGATGAACTTTTCGCGATCGGGCTTGCTTGGATGGCCGAGCCTAAAGGACTGAATTGTCAGGCATGGATTGTTGGCGATTACGAGATACCTGAAGGAACGCTCCCGAACAATTGCCCCTTCAGCCTTCGTGACTTTTGAATAGTCGATGTGCCGCTCCGATGCTTTGGCGGGGCTACCCGAAAGGGTTGACGCAGCGTAAAGAACAATCCATGGCGTGGTCAGTAGTACACGCTTCCATACTCGAGTGAACATTCCAGATCTCCGATAGACCTATTTCCGATTTCAATTGAACAAGGTCTCACTTCATGGCCGCTACCGCGAAGTTTGATGAATTCGATCTCCAGTGATAGTCGGTCTGGCTCAAAGTCGACCCTCCACACGTCGACAAGCGCGAAGTCACGGTGAAAGTGCATCTCCCCGAGCGAACAGATTGTCTTCTGGCGAACGAGTCCTTCCATGTTCGCGCCTTTGAAGATCTGAACCGTGATGCAAGCCGAGTCCTCCGCGAGCAAGATGTAACGCACCCATTGCCCCGTCACTCTTTGGACACCGACCATTCCCACCTTCTCGTATTCAATAGGCGGAGCTGAGGCTCCGGCCGAAAAGGCCATCAGCATCAAGCCGCCTAGAACGGTGGGTATCCCTCGCATCACATCCTGCTCTTCGGCACGTCAGACATGCACACTGGTAGACATGACGCTGCTCGACAATGAAAGAAGTACGAAACTGGGCATCTTCGTACTGTTCTGAGACGAGATGACGTGTTTGGCTGAGCTCTGGAGAGGGCCTGTCGGGTAGAGCTGACAATCGGTGACGCATATGACCACTAGCTCTTACGCCAGCGTCTTCCTTAACATGGATAATCCATTAATCGGCACGGACCATGCACAGCCTATTTCTTGCAGCGGCCATCGCGGCGGCAGCGCCGGCCGCCAATGCATCAGTACAGGTAGTCACCGGTATGGTTCCAGGCGTGCGGGATGGAATGGACTCTGCGCAGATGCGCTCGACGCTTCCAGGTGATCCTCGGGTAGTGAAGGATCTCATCGCCGAGAATCGACACGGTCGTGTCCAGATAGAGCGAAGATCACCCACGATCCAGGATGCATGCGAGACAGAGAAGGTCTGGTAGTCCTGGAACAACGCCGTGCCCGGCGCAACGTTAGTAACCTGCGACTGCAGTTGCACTTCGCATGACAATTCCGGATGGCTTGTCGAAACAGGATTGAAGGATGCTTCGCCTCGGGTGCGTCGCGTCACTCTGGGCAAGGTTTCCAGTGTCGCGGAGTTCAATCGTTACGGTGAGCGAGTTCCGGACATCCTTGCGTCGCATCCTTGGTGCACAGGCACTAAACCGAGAACACCGATCAATGCCGTCTTCGCGACCTTGGTGAAACAGCCTTCCGAAGTGGGTGATGCACCCTACTGCTTTACACCTTACTTCATCGTTGGCACCCGAAATGCCCCGCTGAGGATGACTCCAATGTCAGGTGAAATGTTCTCTGATGCCCCAGCAGCAGAATCTGCGCTGATTGCGAAGGAGGTTGAAATCCTGCGAGGATCTTGGCAACAGCTTGATTCTGAGTAAGGCACAGAAAGAGAGGACGCGGTGTGGATCGTGGCCTTTCTGTATGTGGCTGGGAATCGCGGGGGAATGGGTGGGTAGAGTCGACTATCGCGCGCAGCGCGGGGTTTTGAGGTGTCCCGCCAAGAGCAGTCGGCTCTACCGTTACATGGCGCAGCACCCCGTATAGTCGGCCCATGACCACCACCGCCCCAGCCGACCTTCCCGCCATCCTGCACACCCTGCGCAGCGCCTGGCAGTCGCAGCGCCCCACGCTCGACCAGCGCGAAGCCGACCTGCGCCGCCTGCGCGAAGCGCTGACGCCACGCCTGGACGAAATGGCCACGGCCATCGCCGACGACTTCGGCCACCGCGCCCACACCGAATCGAAGCTGGCCGATGGCATGAGCGTGCTGTCGGCCATCGACCACCTGCGCCGCCACCTGCGGCGCTGGTCGAAGCCGCAGCGCGTACGGGCCGGCTGGAAGCTTTGGCCGGCGCGCGCGCAGCTGCGGCCGACGCCACTGGGTGTGGTCGGGGTGATCTCACCGTGGAACTACCCGGTCACGCTGGCGCTGGTGCCGTTGGCCACCGCGATTGCTGCCGGCAACCACGTGCTGCTGAAGCCGTCCGAACACACGCCGCGTACCAGCGCGTTCCTGGCCGATCTGCTGGCCAGCGTGTTCCCGCCCGATCGGGTGGCGGTGGTGCAGGGCGGGGCGGATGTGGCTGCGGCGGTGTCCTCGCTGCGGCTGGACCATCTGCTGTTCACGGGCTCGACGGCCGTGGGTCGCAAGGTGATGGCTGCCGCTGCCGAGCACCTGGTGCCGGTGACGCTGGAACTGGGCGGCAAGTCGCCGGCCATCGTCTGCCGAGATTTCCCGCTGGACAAGGCCGCCGCGCGGCTGGCCACCGGCAAGTGGTTCAACGCCGGCCAGACCTGCATCGCGCCGGATTACGTGCTGATCGATACCGCGCGCCAGCGCGAGTTCGTGCAGGCGCTGCAGCAGCAGGTGCGCGAGCGCTATGGCGACTTCAGCGATGCCGACGATTACACCCGCATCATCAATGAAGGCCAGTACCGGCGCCTGCAGGGCTATCTGGCACAGGCGCGGCAACGCGGCGTGCCGGTGATTCCGCTGGCGCAGGTGGATGAGGTGCGCGCCGACCGCGAGCGCCTGCTGGTGCCGACCGTGGTGCTGGACCCGCCGGATGACCTGGAGCTGATGCGCGAGGAGATCTTCGGGCCGATCCTGCCGGTGCGCGCCTATCCGGATCTGGATGCCGCATTGGCCGACGTGCTGTCGCGTGACCGGCCGCTGGCGCTGTATCCCTTCAGCCACGACACGGCGACGGTGGAGCACATCCTCGGCCAGGTGGTGGCGGGCGGGGTGACCGTGAATGACACACTGCTGCACTTCGCCGCTGATGGGCTGCCGTTTGGCGGGGTTGGCGCCAGCGGCATGGGTGCATACCACGGCCGGGCCGGGTTCGACGCGATGAGCAAGCGGCTGCCGGTGCTGTGGCAGTCACGCTGGGCGACCAGTGACCGGCTGCGCCCGCCGTACTCGAAGATTGCGGGGTTGTTGAGGCTGTTGCTGCGGTGAAGCCACGCATGGCGTTGCTCTACGGAATCAGCGCCCGATTCTTCTGTAGAGCCGAGCCCACGCTCGGCTGCTCCTGGCTGGGTGCCTGATCAATGCAGCCGAGCGTGGGCTCGGCTCTACACGGGAATCCGGGCCGACGCCCATCCTAGCCACCCGGTTAGAATGCCCGCATGAAGATCGCCTCGTGGAACGTCAATTCGCTCAATGTCCGCCTGCCGCACCTGGAGCAGTGGCTCAAGGATTTCGGCCCGGACATCGTCGGTATCCAGGAAACCAAGCTGGAGGACCACAAGTTCCCCGATTCGGCGCTGATCGCCGCGGGTTACCGCAGTGTGTTCGCCGGCCAGAAGACCTACAACGGCGTGGCGCTGCTGTCGCGTGAGCCTGCGCAGGACGTGCAGATCGGCATTCCCGGCTTCGAGGACGAGCAGAAGCGCGTCATCGCCGGTACCTTCGGCGACCTGCGCGTGATCAACCTGTACGTGGTCAACGGCCAGGACATCGGTACCGACAAGTACGACTACAAGCTGCGCTGGCTGGAAGCGGTCCATGCCTGGATCGCCGAAGAGCTGCAGCGCCACCCGAAGCTGATCGTGATGGGCGACTTCAACATCGCCCCGGACGCACGCGACGTGCACGACCCGGCGGTGTGGAACGACAACCACATCCTGACCTCCACCGCCGAGCGCGGCGCATTGAACAAGCTGCTGCAGCTGGGCCTGCACGATGGCTTCCGCCTGCACAACGACGAGGCGGGTACCTTCAGCTGGTGGGATTACCGCGCCGCCGGCTTCCGTCGCAACCTGGGCCTGCGCATCGACCTGACCCTGGTCTCCGATGCGCTGAAGAGCGGTGCGGTGGCTTCGGGCATCGACCGCGAGCCGCGCACCTGGGAACGCCCGAGCGACCATGCGCCGGCGTGGGTACAGTTGGGTTGAGTTGAGGTAGCGCCGGGCCATGCCCGGCGAGCGCAGCGGCGGCAGGGTGACGCCGGGCATGGCCCGGCGCTACCCCCCAGATCACCGTATGCTCTTGCGGGTGAACAGGTTGACGATCGCCAGCAGGATCACCGCACCGATCAGCGAGAACAGGAAGGTGCGGATGGTGATCGCTTCGTTGATGCCACCGCCGAACAGCCAGCCGGAAATCAGCGCGCCGACGATGCCGACCACGATGTTGAGGATGATGCCCTGCTGGGCATCGCGCTTCATGATGATGCTGGCCAGCCAGCCTACGATGCCGCCGACGATCAGCCAGATGATGATGCCCATGATCGAACCTCCGGTGGGGAACTGTGACCAGTTGACGCGCAGGGCTGTGAACCCGTCGTGCAATTGCGTGACGGGCGCGTGCGGATGAGCCTGCCAGCCACCCTCGATGGCCCGTGGCGCTTCGGCCCGGTGACGGTCTGGCGGCGTCCGCACGTGCCGGGCCAGCGCGGTGAACCGCAGGCGCGGCAGGTGCTGGCACAGGCATTGGGTGCCGACCCGGAGACGCTGCCGCTGGTCCGCGATGACAAGGGCCGGCCGGAACTGAGCGGCGCACTGGCCCACTACGGCACCAGCTGGAGCCACAGCGGCGAGGTGCTGCTGGTGGCGCTGGGCGAAGGTGTGCGGCTGGGCGTGGACCTGGAACTGCTGCGGCCGCGGGCCCGCCTGCTGGAGATCGTGCAGCGCTTCTTCCACCCCGAGGAGGTGGCCTGGCTGGAAAGCCTGGACGAGGTCGGGCGCGAGCACTGGTTCTTCCGCGTGTGGTGCATCAAGGAGGCCATCCTGAAGGCGCATGGACAGGGCATCTCGTTCGGCCTGCACCGCCTGCAGCTGGCGCCGGGGGCCGATGGCGCCCTGCACCTGCGCTGGTGCGACCCGGAACTGGGCGAGGCCGCGCGCTGGCACCTGCACGAATGGCAGGCCAGCGGCCAGTTCCGTGCGGCATTGGCCTGGTATCCGCACTGAAGCGGGGAATCAGCGCGCAAAACCGGCGATAATGCCGGCATGAGCGAACACCCACTTCCCGCCAGCGTGGCCGCCACGCTGGAACAGGGCCTGGCCAGCATGGGCCTGGACGCCGCATTGGCGCCGCCGCTGCTGCGCTACCTGGCCCTGCTGCACCGCTGGAACGGCACCTACAACCTCACCGCCATCCGCGATCCGCAGGAGATGGTCACCCGCCACCTGCTCGACTCGCTGGCGATGCAGCGGTTCGTGGCTGATGGCAGCCTGGCCGACCTCGGCACCGGCCCCGGGTTGCCTGGCATCCCGCTGGCGATCGCCTGCCCGGGCCTGCAGGTCACCCTGGTCGAGAGCAACGGCAAGAAGGCGCGCTTCATGCGCGAGGCCGTGCGCCAGCTGGGTCTGGACAATGCCCGCGTGGCCGAATCGCGCGCCGAGGCGCTGGACGAGGCCGGCCGCTACGACCAGCTGACCGCGCGCGCGATGGACACCCTGGCCGGTATCGTCCGCGTTGGTGGCCACCTGCTGCGCCCCGGCGGCGTACTGCTGGCCATGAAGGGCGTCTACCCGCATGAGGAGATCGCGGACCTGCCGGCTGGCTGGCAGGTGCGTGAGGTGACCCCGTTGAGCGTGCCCGGCCTGGCCGGCGAACGCCACCTGGTCACGGTTACAGGCCCCTGATTCCCGCCGCCAGCCCTTTGTGGAACAACGGGTTGGCGATTCACGATTTCCGCAAGGGGCCGGTTGTACGCATAATGACCGGTCCCAGCACACGTCGACGAGGCACACCCGCATGGCCCGCATCATCGCCATCGCCAACCAGAAGGGTGGCGTCGGCAAGACCACGACCGCCGTCAACCTGGCCGCTTCCCTGGCCAACGCACCCAAGCGCGTGCTGTTGGTCGACCTGGATTCGCAGGGCAACGCGACCATGGGCAGTGGCGTGGACAAGCGTGAGCTGGCCGCTTCCACCTACGATCTGCTGCTGGGCGAGTCCAGCGCCGCCGACGTGCGCGTGCAGACCGCCGAAGGCTACGACCTGCTGCCCGGCAACATCGACCTGACCGCCGCCGAGATCCAGCTGATGGCGCAGAGCGAGCGCGAGCAGCGGCTGAAGCGCGCGCTGGCACCAATCCGCGACGAGTACGACTACATCCTGATCGACTGCCCGCCGGCGCTGTCGCTGCTGACGCTCAACGCGCTGGCCGCCGCCGATTCGGTGATCGTGCCGATGCAGTGTGAGTACTACGCGCTGGAAGGCCTGAGCGCGCTGGTGGAAACCATCGATGCGCTGCGTGCCAACCTTAACCCGGCGCTGGAGATCGAAGGCGTGCTGCGCACCATGTTCGACGTGCGCAACAACCTGGCCAACGCGGTCTCGGCCGAGCTCACCGAGCACTTCGGCGACCGCGTGTTCCGCACCATCGTGCCGCGCAACGTGCGCCTGGCCGAGGCGCCCAGCCATGGCCAGAGCATCGTCGGCTACGACCGCGCCTCGCGCGGTGGCGTGGCCTACCTGGGCCTGGCCGGCGAGATCATCCGCCGCAACAACGAACGCAACAAGGCCACCAAGGCCGTGGAGACCGTCTGATGACCAGCAGCAAGCCGGCAGCCAAGAAGCGAGGCCTCGGCCGTGGCCTGGATGCGCTGCTGGGCCCGAAAGGCGCGGTCAGTCAGGTGCAGGCCACCACCGCGGTGATCGAGCCGCTGCCGGGTGAAGTGCTGCGCAAGCTGGCCGTGGGTCAGTTGCAGCCGGGCAAGTACCAGCCGCGCCGCGAGATGGACGAGGGCAAGCTGTCCGAGCTGGCCGACTCGATCAAGTCGCAGGGCGTGATCCAGCCGATCCTGGTGCGCCAGCTGCCCGCCGGCAACTACGAAATCGTCGCCGGTGAGCGCCGCTGGCGCGCATCGCAGCTGGCCGGCCTGGACGAAGTGCCGGTGGTGGTGCGCGAGCTGGAAGACCGCACCGTCATCGCGATGGCGCTGATCGAGAACATCCAGCGCGAAGACCTCAACCCGCTGGAAGAAGCCGAGGCGCTGCAGCGCCTGATCAGCGAATTCACCCTGACCCATGCCGAGGCCGCCGAGGCCGTCGGCCGCTCGCGCGCGGCGGTGTCCAACCTGTTGCGCCTGCTGGAGCTGCCGGTGGCGATCCGCCTGCTGCTGGAAACCCGCCGCCTGGAAATGGGCCACGCCCGCGCGCTGCTGACCCTGGCCCCCGAGCTGGCCGGCAAGCTGGCGCAGGAAGCGGCCGATGAAGGCTGGTCGGTGCGCGAGGTCGAGCGCCGTGCGCAGGCCTTCGCCGCCGGCAAGGTGCCGAGCAATCGCCCGGTCGCCACGCCGAAGGTGCAGCAGGCCGACATCGCCTCGCTGGAAACCGAACTGTCCGAAACGCTGGGCGCCAAGGTGGCGATCAGCCACGGCCGGGGTGGCAAGGGCAAGCTGATCATCCACTACACCGACCTGGATACCCTGGACGGCGTGCTGGAAAAGCTGCGTACGCGCCAGGGCTGAGCCCGGCGCAGCGCCAGGGGATGCGGCCTGTTCCTGCCGCGTCCTGCAGGTGACAGGGAACGCACCGCCGCGCGCGCCGGGGGATGCATCGCTCTCCGGTCCGTGGCCTCATCCAGGGAGCAGGACATGAGCAACACATTCGACGACGTCAGCCCGGGCGGCAGCCCGATCATGGTGCACAGCCGCCAGAAGGACTTCACCCCGCCACAGGGCGAAGAACACATCGAGGCGATCGGCGCGCACATCGAGCGCCATCTGGGTCCGGTGTCCGGTGTCTTCCACGAGATCATCTCCGACCTGGTGCACATCGACGTGCACGTGGTACCGGCCACTGACCAGTGTCCGTACCTGCGACTGGTCACCTCCGGCATGAGCGACCTGCCGATGACCGTGCCCGCCGAGGTGGACGCGGACGTGCCCCGCTACATGGAACTGATGGTGACCCTGCCGGCTGACTGGCCGATCTCGCAGGATGCCTTCGAGGACGAACGCAATTACTGGCCGGTGCGCCTGCTGAAGGGCATGGCGCGGCTGCCGCACGAGTACGACACCTGGCTGGGCTTCGGCCACACCATTCCCAACGGCCACCCCAGCGAGCCCTACGCGCAGGGCGTGGGCTTCGACGGTGCCATTGTGCTGCCGCCGGTGACGACCCCGGAGGACTTCGCCACGCTGGAACTGGACGACGGCAAGACCATCAGCTTCATGGCCCTGGTTCCGCTGTATCCGGAAGAGATGGATCTGAAGCTGAAGAAGGGCGCCGAGGCGCTGCTCGACCGCTTCGATGCGAAGAAGATCCAGGACGTGATCGAACCCGGCCGCGCCAATGTGGCCAAGAAGCGTTTCGGGCTGTTCTGAGCTCGCAGCGTATCCTCTGCACCTGTACTCATTGATCTCCAGGCAACTGCCATGACCATCCTGCTCACCGGCGCTGCCGGCTTCATCGGTGCCTACACCGCCCGCGCGCTGCTGGAGGCGGGCCAGCCGGTGGTCGGCCTGGACAACTTCAACGACTACTACGACCCGCAGATCAAGCGCGACCGCGTGGCAGCGCTGTGCCCGGCGCTGGACCTGCGCACCCTGGACCTGACCGACCAGCAGGGCTTGGCGGCACTGTTCGACGAAGTGAAGCCGACCGCGGTGATCCATCTGGCCGCGCAGGCCGGCGTGCGCTATTCGCTGGAAAACCCGCATGCCTACGTCGACAGCAACCTGGTCGGCTTCGTCAACATGCTCGAGCTGTGTCGCCACCGTGGCGTGCAACACCTGGTCTATGCCTCCAGCAGTTCGGTCTACGGCGATTCGGCCACGCCGCCGTTCTCCGAGGACCAGCGCGTGGACCAGCCGCGCTCGCTGTACGCGGCGACCAAGGCGGCCAACGAGCTGATGGCCTACACCTACGCGCAGCTTTACGGCCTGCATGCCACCGGCCTGCGCTTCTTCACCGTGTATGGCCCGTGGGGCCGGCCGGACATGGCGCCGCTGCTGTTCTCGCGCGCGGTGCTGGCGGGGCGGCCGATCGACGTGTTCAACGAAGGCCGCATGCAGCGCGATTTCACACATGTCTCCGACATCGTGTCGGGTATTCTCGGCGCGCTCGCGCATCCGGCCGATGGTCCGGTACCGCACCGGGTGTTCAACCTCGGCAACCATACGCCGGTCGAGCTGGAGCGCTTCATCAGCGTGATCGAGCAGGCGGCCGGCCGCCCCGCGCAGAAGGTCTACAAGCCCATGCAGCCCGGCGACATGGTACGCACGATGGCCGACACCCGGCGCGCCCATGACGCATTCGGCTTCGATGCGGTGACCCCGATCGAAGAAGGGTTGCCCCCCGTCGTGCAGTGGTGCCGCGAGTACTTTGGTGATCGCGCCTGAGGAGGGATCCTCACACAGCCGGATTCATCTTCGGATAACCTCGGCTTCGGAGAATGCGCGGTCTTTGTCCCCCTTTGGCCGAGTGCCTTATGAGCCAACCCGAGCTTTCCGTTGTCGTCCCGGTATTCAACGAGCGCGACAATGTCGCCCCGCTGGTTGCCGAAATCACCGCTGCACTGCGCGGGCGGCTGCCGTTCGAGATCGTCTACATCGACGATCACTCGCGCGATGACACCCTGTCTGTGCTGCAGGGCCTGAAGGCGACCACGCCGGAACTGCGGGTGCTGCACCACGTGAACCAGAGCGGGCAGAGCACCGCCGTGCGCACCGGCGTCAAGCACGCACGGGCGCCCTGGATCGCCACCCTCGATGGTGACGGCCAGAACGATCCGGCCGATATTCCCAAACTGCTGGCCGCGCGCGATGCCGCCGAGACGCAGGTGAAGCTGTTCGCCGGCTGGCGTGTCAACCGCCAGGACAGCGGCAGCAAGCGCTGGGCCAGCAAGTGGGCCAACGCCATCCGTGCACGCATGCTGCGCGACGATACGCCCGATACCGGCTGCGGCATCAAGCTGTTCGAGCGCAGCGCGTTCCTCGACCTGCCGTACTTCGACCACATGCACCGCTACCTGCCGGCGCTGATGCAGCGTGCTGGCTGGAAGACCACTAGCGTGCCGGTCAACCACCGCCACCGTACCGCCGGCGTGTCCAAGTACAACAATCTGGGCCGCGCGCTGGTCGGCATTCGTGATCTGCGCGGCGTGGCCTGGCTGATCACCCGCAGCAAGCGCACTGCGGTGGAAGAGCGGTGATGGGGCTGGAACTGCACTGGCTCGACCAGCCGCTGACCTGGCTGTACTGGACCGGCCTGCATGTGACCGGCTGGAAGCTGATCGGCTATACCGGCGCGCTGATGTTCGGTGGCCGCTGGCTGGTCCAGTTCATCGCGTCCAAGCGTGCGGGCAAGCCGGTGATCCCGCGGCTGTTCTGGTACATGAGCGTGGTCGGCAGCCTGATGACGCTGAGCTACTTCCTGTTCTCGGCCAAGCAGGACTCGGTGGGCGTGCTGCAGAACCTGTTCCCGGCGTTCACCGCGCTGTACAGCCTGCAGCTGGACATCAAGCACCGGGGCTGGAAGCGGGACAGGGCCAGCCACTAGGTCTCCGGTAGATGCCGACCTTGGTCGGCGCTGGGTTTGGGGCCAACCCAGGTTGGCCGCTACCGGGGCCCCGGTCCGCGGCGCAGGCAGGACCTTCGTCCCATGCCACGGACGATGAGCGGTGCCATGATCGGGGTCTGCCTTCCCGGGAACCTGTGCTCGTGAAAACCCGTCTTGCCGTTGCCCTGCTGATCGCCCTGTCCGCCCCTGCCGTGGCCCTGGCCGCGCCGCCCGCCACCGCCGCACCGGCCAGCGTGGCCACCGAATCGCCCGCCGATGCCGCCTTCCGCGCGCTGTACGAGAAGGAATGGAAGTGGCGCCAGGATGGCGGCGGCGAGGCCAGCGAGGACGAAGACGCTCCGGCCAACGCCACCCGCATGCCCGACGTCGGCCCGGCCGCGCAGCAGGCGCGCCTGAAGGTGTGGGACGAGACCCTCGCCGCGCTGAAGAAGATCGATCCGAAGACCCTGTCGCCCGACAACCAGGTCAACTACGCGATCTACCACGACCAGGTGTTCAACCTGGCCGAAGAGACGCGCCTGCGTGGCTACGAGATGCCGTTCAACGCCGACTCCTCGTTCTGGTCCAACCTGTCCTTCATGGCCCGGCGCGAGATGAAGACCGTGCAGGACTACCAGAACTACATCGCACGGCTGAACGATGTGCCGCGCTACTTCGGCCAGCAGACCGACAACATGCGCGCCGGCCTGAAGCGCGGCTTCAGCGTGCCGCGTGCCGTGCTCGATGGCCGCGAGGTCTCCATCGCCACCGTCGCCGAATTGAAGGACCCGACCGAATCGCCGCTGTACGCGCCGTTCAAGAAGCTGCCCAACACCGTTCCGGCGGCCGAACAGGCCAGGCTGCAGGCGCAGGCGCGTGAAGCGATCAGTGGCAAGGTGGTGCCCGCGTTCCAGCAGCTGCGCACCTTCTTCGTCAACGAGTACGTGCCGCAGGCGCGCACCACCCTGGCCGCCGAAGCGATGCCCGACGGCAAGGCGTACTACAAGCAGCAGATCCACGAATACACCACGCTGGACCTGTCGCCGGACGAGATCCACCGCATCGGCCTGGATGAAGTCGCACGCATCCAGAAGGAAATGAACGACATCATCAAGCAGGTGAAGTTCAAGGGCAGCTTCGCCGAATTCCTGACCTTCCTGCGTACCGACCCGCAGTTCTACGCCAAGACGCCGGAAGAGCTGCTGTCGCGTGCCGCGTGGATCTCCAAGCGCGCCGATGGCCAGCTTGGCAAGTACATGACGCTGCCGCGCGCCCGCTTCACCATCGTGCCGGTGCCGCCGGACATTGCGCCGTTCTGGACCGCCGGCCGCGGTGGCATGGGCACCTACTGGCTCAACACCTACAACCTGCCGTCGCGCCCGCTGTACAACCTGCCGGCACTGACCCTGCATGAGTCCGATCCGGGCCACGCGTTGCAGGGCGCCATCGCCGCCGAGCAGAAGAACCTGCCCGAGTTCCGCCGCAACGCCTACATCTCCGCCTATGGCGAAGGCTGGGCGCTGTACTGCGAGAAGCTGGGCGTGGAGATGGGCATCTACGAAACCCCGTACGAGGATTTCGGCCGCCTGACCTATGAGATGTGGCGCGCCGCGCGCCTGGTGATCGACACCGGCGTGCACAGCAAGGGCTGGACCCGCGAGCAGGCGTTGGCCTACCTGCGTGACCACACCGCGCTGAGCGAGCATGAAGTGACCACCGAAGTGGACCGCTACATTTCCTGGCCGGGCCAGGCGCTGAGCTACAAGCTGGGCGAGATCGCCATCGTGCGCCTGCGTGCGCAGGCCGAGAAGGAGCTGGGCGACAAGTTCGACATCAAGGGTTTCCACGACACCCTGCTCAAGCAGGGCTCGGTGCCGCTGCCGGTGCTGGAACAGCAGATCCAGGCCTACATCGCCGAACGCAAGAAGGCCTGACCGTCGTGTGATCGGGTCAGAGCCCCGCCCGAAGGGCGGGGCTCCGACCCCCTCTCACCTCACCCCACCGACCGCGGCTTGGCCACGCGCGCGGCAAACGTCGGCAGCACCAGCAGGGTCAGCACGGTGGCGGTGATCAGGCCACCGATCACCACCGTCGCCAGCGGCTTCTGCACCTCCGCGCCGGAACCACTGGCAATCGCCATCGGAATGAAGCCGACGATCGCCACCAGCGCCGTGGTCAACACCGCGCGGATGCGGCTGGAGGCACCGTTGATCGCCGCCTGCAGCGGCAGGTCGCCGGCATCCAGGCGTTCGCGGATCGCCTGCATCAACACCAGGCCGTTCAAGGTCGCCACGCCGGAGACGGCGATGAAGCCAACCGCCGCCGATACCGAGAACGGCATGCCACGCAGCAGCAGCGCGAGGATGCCGCCGACCAGCGCCAACGGCACGCAGCTGAACACCAGAATGGCTTCCTTGCCGCTGCGCAGGGCCATGAACAGCAGGCTGCCGATCAGCAGGAACACCACCGGCACTACCGTCGCCAGCCGCTTCTCCGCGCGCTGCAGGTTCTCGAACTGGCCACCCCAGGTCAGGTAGGCACCCGGCGGCAGTGCCACGTTGGCGACGGCGGCCTGCGCCTCGCCGACGAAGCCACCCAGGTCGCGCCCACGCACGTTGGCCTGCACCACCACGCGGCGGCTGCCGTTGTTGCGGCTGATCTGGTTCGGCCCTTCGCTCACCGTGATGCGCGCCACCGACGACAGCGGAATCACCAGCCCCGACGGCGTGGCGATCGGCAGTGACGCGAGCTGGTCCGGATCGTTGCGCGAGGCATCGTCCAGGCGCACCACCACGTTGAAGCGGCGATCACCTTCGAAGATCTTGCCGGCCGCAGTGCCGCCAATGCCGGTGGACAGCGCATCGCTCACGTCCGCGGCGGTCAGCCCGTACTGCGCCGCCGCCACGTGGTCGATCGCCACGTTCAGCGTGGGCAGGCCGGAAATCTGTTCCACCCGCACATCGGCAGCGCCATCCACCGCACGCAGCTTGAGCGCCACCTGGTCGGCCACCTTCTGCAGCTGGCTGAAGTCATCGCCGAAGACCATCACCGCCAGGTCGGTACGCACGCCGGAAATCAACTCGTTGAAGCGCAGCTCGATTGGCTGGCTGAACTCGAAGCTGTTGCCCAGCTGCTGGCCGGCCAGTTTCTCGAAGCGCGCCACCAGGGCTTCCTTGTCCAGCTTCGGATCGGGCCAGTCCTTGCGCGGCTTCAGCATGATCACGCTGTCGGAGATATTGGTCGGCATCGGATCGATCGCCGCCTCGGCGGTACCGGTACGCGAGAACACCGTCTCCACTTCCGGCTGCTTGGCAATCACCTTCTCCAACGCCAGTTGCATGGCCAGTGACTGCTCCAGCGACGTCGATGGCACGCGCAGGGCCTGCATCGCCACGTTGCCTTCGTCCAGCGTCGGCATGAACTCACGGCCCAGCAGCGAGAACGAGCCGATGCCCACCACCACCATCATCACCGCACCGGCCACCACCGTGCGCGGATGCGCCACGGCCTTGCGGATCACCGGCTCGATGCGCGCACGCAGTACACGGATCAGCTTGGTTTCGTGCTCGCCATCATCGCTGTGTGCCTCGCCGTCCTTCAGCTTCGGCTCGCGCACCAGCAGTGCGGCCATCGCCGGCACGAAGGTGAAAGAGAAGAGGAAGGCACCGACCAGGGCCAGCATGAAGGTCGCCGCCATCGGGTGGAACGTCTTGCCCTCCACGCCTTCCAGGGTGAGGATCGGCGCGAACACCAGCAGGATGATCAGCTGGCCGAACGCCGCCGGGCGCGCCATCTTCAGCGCCGAATCGGCGGCCACGCGCAGGCGTTCCATCGCGGTCAGCGCACGGCCCAGTTCGGCGCGGCGCTGGCCCAGCATCAGCAGGGTCGACTCGACCACGATCACCGCACCGTCCACCAGGATGCCGAAGTCCAGCGCACCCAGGCTCATCAGGTTGCCGCTGATGCCGAAGCGGTTCATGCCGATCACTGCGAACAGGAACGACAGCGGGATCACCAGCGCGGTGATCGTCGCCGCACGCAGGTTGCCCAGCAGCAGGAACAGCACCACCACCACCAGCAGTGCGCCCTCGGTGAGGTTCCTGGCCACGGTCTTGATGGTGGAATTGACCAGCACGCTGCGGTCCAGCACCGGTGCCGCCACGATGTCGGCCGGCAGCGATTTGTTCACTTGTTCCAGGCGCGCCGCAGCTGCCTGCGCCACGGTGCGGCTGTTGCCACCGGCGATCATCAGCGCGGTACCCAGCACGGCTTCATGGCCATTGCGGCTGGCCGCACCCAGGCGCGGCGCGCGGCTCAGGTCGACGTCGGCCACATCGGCTACGCGCACCACCACGCCATTGCGGGTGGCCACCGGCGCCTGCGCCAGGTCGTCGGTGGTCAGCGCCAGGCCGTCGGCACGTACCACCAGGCCCTCGCCGGCACGCTGCACGAAACCGGCACCGGCCTGCACGTTGGAACGCTGCAGGGCAGTGACCAGGTCGGCCAGGCCGAGGCCGTGCGCGGCCAGCTTGGCGCTGTCCGGATGCACGCCGTACTCCTTGACGTAGCCGCCAACCGTATCGACGCCGGCCAGCCCCGGACTGGAACGCATCTGCGGCGCGATGATCCAGTCCTGCACGGTGCGCAGGTAGGTCGCGCGTTCATCCGGCGTGCGCAGCAGGTTGCCTTCCGGTGTGCGGTAGACCTCACCGGCCTGCCAGCCGGCTTCACCGGGCTTGGCCAGCTTGGCTGGGTCGAACGTGGTGAAGTCCACCGTCCACATCAGCACTTCACCGAGGCCGGTGGTGACCGGCGACAGCATCGGTGATGCACCATCGGGCAGGTCTTCCGACGCTTCGCGCATGCGCTCGGCTACCTGCTGGCGGGCGAAGTAGATGTCGGTGGCATCGGTGAAGATCGCGGTGACCTGCGAGAAGCCATTGCGCGACAGCGAACGCGTGGTGGTCAGGCCGGGAATGCCGGCCAGCGCGGTTTCCAGCGGATAGGTCACCTGCCGCTCGATCTGCTCCGGGGTCAGTGCTGGCGCCACCGTGTTGATCTGTACCTGGCGATTGGTGATGTCCGGCACCGCGTCGATCGGCAGCTTGCCGAGCTGGAACAGGCCCACGGCGGCGATCAGCGCGGCCATGAACACCACCAGCCAGCGGTGGCGCACCGCTGTTTCAATGATCAGCTTGAACATGGTCGCCTCCTCAGTGGCCGTGCTCGGCTTCGCCCTTGGCCAGTTCGGCCTTGAGCAGGAAGGCGTTGGCACCGACGATGCGCTCGTTGCCGGTCAGCCCACCGAGGATCTCGATACGGTCGCCGGCGCGACGCCCGGCCAGTACCGGCTGCGCCTTGAAGCCGCCTTCGACGGCGACGAACACCACACTGCTGCCATCGACGTTCTGCACCGCATCGGCGGGCACGCTGAGCGAGCCGTCCTGACCTTCGGTGACCACCACGGCCGACACCGGCGAACCGGCCGGCGGCAGCGAAGCATCCACCGGCGTGGCGCGGATCACCGCGACGCCGCCCTGCTGGCGGACATCGGCGGCCGAGCCGGTGACGGTGGCGGTGAAGCTGCCCCCCGGCACACTCACTTCCAGCTTCATGCCCGGCGTGACCTGTGCAGCGAGCGCCGGCGGTGCGGTGAACACCAGCTCGTTCATCGACGGGTCGGCGACATCGGCCACCGCGCTGCCGGCAGCGACCACACCACCCGGGGTGACCTGCACGTTGCCGACGATGCCGGCCACCGGGCTGGTGATGCGCACGCGGCCACTGGCATCGGGCGCACCGTTGGCGGCGGCCTGGGCCTGCGCGGCGGCGGCCTGGGCCTGTGCCGCGAGCGAGCGTGCGCGCGAGGCTTCCATTTCCTGGCGCGCGACCACGCCCTGGTCGACCAGCGCCTTGTCGCGGCCATAGGCCAGGCGCGCAGCCTCGGCTTCGGCCGAGGCGGCCAGCGCATTGGCGCGGAACACCGCCGCTTCGCCACTGACCACGATGGCCAGGGCCTGGTTCTGCTTCACTGCGGTGCCCGGTGCGACCAGCACGCGTTCGACGCGGCCGGTCACGGTCGACGCCACCGAGGCACGTGCGCCCAGCGACGGCTCGACGCGGCCGGACAGGCGCGTCGAGCCACCGCCACCGCGGCCGATGGCGACCACCTCGATACCGGACGCCTTGATCTGCTCCGGGGTCAGCGGCACCACGCCTTCATCGGCGTCAGCCGGCACCTTGGCGGCTTCCGCCTTGGCTTCCTTGCTGTCGGTCGCGTGGCCATGGCCATCGTCGGTGCCCGCCTTGGCCGCGGCGGGGTCTTCATTTGCAGGTGTCTGCGCGTTGCCTGCGCAGCCGGCCAGCAGCACGGTCAGCAGCACGCCGCCGATCAGCGGGAAGGTACGGGAGAGAGTCATGGGGCCTCCACAAAAGGTGCGCGCCCTTCAAGGCGGGCAAGATCGATTTCCGCGCCGACGCGCGACAGGCGCGCATCCACGGCGGCGCCGCGGGCGGCGATGAGGGCGCTGCGCGTGCTGCGCAGTTCCAGCTGCGAGATGCGTCCGGCGTCGAAGCCGATGCGTGCAAGGCGGTAGGCCTCTTCGGCGGCGACCACGCTTTCATCGGCGGCACGGGTGCGGCTGCCGGCCGCCTTCAGCCCGGCCACGGCGGACAGGCGTGCGGCCTCGCTGTCGCGGCGCTGCTGGTCCAGGCGTGCCTCGGCCGCGCGCTGGTCGGCATTGGCGGCGCGGATGCCACCGCGGTTACGGTCGAACAGCGGGATGCTGAGGCTGAGCCCGAGGTTGTAGGCACGCTCGCCGCCTTCGCGGAAGCGGGTCTGTGCGGCGGTGACGCTGAGGTCGGGCAGGGCGCGCTTGCGCTCCACGTCGACCAGCTTGCCCGCCGCATCGGCTTCGGCTTCGGCAATGCGCACTGCCAGTGCGGTATCGGTGGCACCGCGCGGCAGCGGCGGTGCGCGGTCGAGCAGGCTGTTGTCGATCGACTGCACCGGCGCATCCAGCAGCGCGGTGCCGGCCAGGCGGGCCAGCGCGGCATCGCGGAACGCCTGTGCTTCATCCAGCGACGCCATGGCATTGGCTACTTCGCTCTGCGCTTGCACCGCGCGCAGCTGTGGTTCGCGGCCCTGCTTGACCATGGCGTTGACGGCGTTGGCGTCATCGCGGGTCAGTGACAGTGCTTCCTCGGCCAGGGTGTAGCGGCGCAGTGCACTTTCCGCCTGTGCATAGACCACCGCCAGCTGGCTGGCCACGTCGCTGCGACTCTGCGCGCCACGCAGGTTGGCCGCCTGGGCCTCGGCACGGGCGGCACGAACGCGCGCGCCACGCTGGCCCCAGACCTCCAGCGGCTGGGACAGGGTGAGTACGGTGTCGGCCTTGCCCATGCCGCGGTAGGTGCCGGAGCCCCAGGCGTTTTCGGCCGACCAGGAAAGGGAGGGGTTGGGTAGCGCACGGGCCTGGTCGGCGCGCGCATCGGCGGCCTCGGCCAGTGCCGTGCCCACACGGGTGCCGGGCAGCTGGTCCAGGCGTTCAAGCAGGGTGTCGTAGGAGGGGGCGGCTTGCGCCATCACCGATGCCGCCGGGGCCAGGCCCAGCAACACGGCGACGACCAGCCCGGCCGCACGCGGCGACCGAGGTGTCAGGATCGACATAGGGGGATTCCGGTTGTGAGTGAAACGGGAGCCCGCAATCGCGGGACGCGCTCAACTCACGCCCGGGGTGGACGCGTCAATTCATCCTGGGCGACCGCATAGGTCGCCGCATCGCCCGCACTCATCCAGCGCGCCGGCAGTGGCGCCCCGAAGGCGGCGATCGTGTGCGCCGGCAGGCTCAGGTTGGAGTGGTGGCAGTGGTTGTGGCCACAGGCACCGACATGCTTGCCGTCGGTATCGCCATCGGCATCCGGTGCGGATTCCACATGCACCGTGCTGGCATGCGGTTCCACCGTGCACGCCAGGGCATCGGCCACCGGCACGACCACGAATGCCGCCATCAGCAGCATCAGCAGGGTCGAACGGAGGTGGCGGGTGATCCAGCGCATGAAGGGGAGGCTAGCAAGCGGTTTTCACCGGATACAATATCAATGGCCGCTTCGGGAATACGTCGGAATCTCCCGTTCAGGTGGGCCGGGCGCGGGGTCGGATCCCTTTCCTTCGGAAAGGGCTCTGACCCTGACACGTTGCCGGCCAGCGGCCGGCTCTACCGGTCTGCGGGCAGCTTCGCGATCACCTTGATCTCGAACTGGAACCCATACAGCCAGGTCACGCCGATACCGGTCAGGGTCGGGTGCGGCGCCTCGCCCCAGTACTCGGGCACGATCGCCCAGGCCTTCTCGAAGTTGGTTTCCGGATCGACCAGGAACACGGTCACGTCGATCACGTCATCGAACGTGCAGCCCGCAGCAGCCAACACCGCATTGAGATTCTCGAAGGCGCGGCGCACCTGCGTCTCGAAGTCCGGCTCGGGCGAACCGTCCTCGCGGCTGCCGACCTGGCCGGAAACGAACAGGAAGCCATCGGACCGGATCGCCGGCGAGTAGCGGTTGCGCTCGTACAGGGCCTGGCGCCCGGCGGGGAAAACGACATCACGCTGTGACATGGGGAAGATCCCGTGGGAGAGAACGCCATCCTCCTCGCGAGCGCTGTCTGGATAAACCGCGATGATCGGCCTAGATTGATTGCCAATCCCAAATAATCACGGCCGGCCATGGACCGTTTCGAGGCGATGCGGGCCTTTGCCCGGGTAGTGGAAACCGGCAGCTTCACCCGCGCCGCGCACACCCTGCAGATCAGCCGCACCACGGTTACCCAGCTGGTGCAGCAGCTGGAGGCGCACCTAAGGCTGCGCCTGCTCAACCGCACCACCCGGCGGGTCAGCGTCACCGCCGACGGCGCGGCCTATTACCCGCGCATCGCCCGCCTGCTGGCCGAACTGGACGAGGTCGAAGGCGGGCTGGGCGACGCGGCCGCCCAGCCGCGTGGCCGCCTGCGCGTGGATGTGCCAGGGCCCTACGCGCGGCTGCGGCTGGTACCGGTGCTGCCGGATTTCCAGGCGCGCTACCCGGAGATCCAGCTCAACGTCGGCGTGAGTGATCGCGAGGTCGATGTCATCGCCGACAACGTCGACTGCGTGATCCGTGGCGGCACACCATCCGACCCGGCGCTGGTGGCGCGGCCGCTGGCGGCGTTGCCAATCGGCTTCCATGCCAGCCCGGGCTATGTGCAGCGTTTCGGTATGCCGGCCGACCCGCGCGCGCTGGAGGGGCCGGACCACCACATGGTCGGTTTCCTCAGCCCGCGCAGTGGCCGTGCCCGCGTGTTCACTGCACAGCGCGGCGATGAGCGCATCGAGGTGCAGGGCCGCTACACGGTCGGCTTCGACGACGGCAACGCCTATCTGGCGGCGGCGCTGGCAGGTCTCGGCGTGGTCGCGCTGCCCAGCTACATGGCCGAATCGCATGTCGCACGTGGCGAACTGCTGCCGGTACTGGAGGACTGGCAGCTGCCGCCGATGCCGATGCATGTGATGTTCCCGCCCAATCGGCACATGAGCCAGCGGCTGCGGGTGTTCATCGATTGGGTGGTGGAAGCGTAGGGTTGATCGCGCGCGCCTGTAGAGCCGAGCCCACGCTCGGCTGCGTCTGGCACCAGCGCCCAAGGCCCGCGCTTAGCGCGTGAGCCGAGCACGGGCTCGGCTCTCCAGTGGGACCTTCCTGCTGCAGACATGCGAAAATCATCGCGGCACGCAACAGGAACCATCGCCACGCATGAATCGCATCGTCGCACTGGACACCGAAACCACCGGCATCTCCCACCGCCTGGGTCATCGCGTGATCGAGATCGGTGCCGTCGAACTGATCGAAGGCCAGCTCACCGGGCGCCAGTTCCACACCTACCTGCAACCGCAGCGCAGGGTCGATTGGGGCGCACAGCGCGTGCATGGCATCAGCGATGCGATGCTGGTGGGCAAGCCGCTGTTTTCCAGCAAGGCCGCCGAACTGCTGGATTTCCTGCGCGGCAGCGAGATGGTCGCGCACAACGCCACCTTCGACGTGGGCTTCCTGGACAACGAGCTGCGCCTGGCTGGCATCCCCGGCACGCTGGCCCAGCATTGCCGCATCACCTGCAGCCTGAAGCTGGCGCGTGGGCGCTGGCCCGGTCAGGGCAACAAGCTGGACGACGTGCTGCAGCGCCTGCGCATTCCAGGGACGCGTGGCCTGCATGGCGCACTGAAGGACGCCCATCTGCTGGCCCAGGTGATTCCGCACCTGCGTTAAGCCGGCCCGGCTCTACAGGGGGCCGTCGTGTTCAGCCCCGGCCTGTGGGTAACTTGCGCAAGTGCTTGAACCCGTGCATAATGCGCGGCTCGCTGTGTCCGGTTTTCTACCGGGCGGCGCCCCCGGGAGCACGTCCCCGGCCGCCCAACGCCAGCGTAACCCTTTGATTCTCTTGACGTGTGGTGGGCAACCATCGAGGCCGCCGTCTCCCGGGCTACGGGCTGACAACTACTACTATCGAGGTGCGCAATGTCCCGCGTATGCCAGGTTTCCGGCAAGCGAGTGCAGACGGGTAACAACGTCTCGCACGCCAACAACAAGACCCGTCGTCGTTTCCTGCCGAATCTGCACGAGCGCCGTTTCTGGGTGGCCAGCGAGAACCGCTGGGTCAAGCTTCGTGTTTCCGCGCATGCACTGCGCACCATCGACAAGAACGGCATTGATTCCGTTCTGGCTGAGCTGCGTGCGCGCGGCGAAAAGGTCTGAGGAGTAAAGCATCATGGCAGGCAAGCGCGATAAGGTCCGTATGATTTCCTCGGCCGGTACCGGCCACTTCTACACGACCGACAAGAACAAGAAGAACACCCCGGGGAAGATGGAATTCCTGAAGTACGATCCGGTCGTGCGCAAGCACGTCCTGTACAAGGAAGGCAAGATCAAGTAATCCGCAAGGATTGCTGATCCCCGCGAAGAAACCCGCCCTTGTGGCGGGTTTTTTCATGCCCGGTATCCACGCCCGGTGTTCCCATGGTGGGTGCCGACCGTTGGTCGGCACGCTGTTCCCATACCCGGCGGCCGCCAACCTTGGCCGGCGCACTGTCCCCGCGCCTGGTAGGTGTCGACCTTGGTCAACACGCTGGTTCAAAGCAGTCGAGCGCGGCTCGACTCTACACACCCTGCTGGGCAGAATGGCCCATCACCTCCCGACGGGCGACGCGATGCTGTTCGAGTGGCTGCTGGGTTCGTATCTGCTGCTGATCGACTGGCTGATCCGGCTGGTCGCGCTGTGCTGGATTCCCACCCGCACCACGCCGGGTGCGGCGCGCAGCTGGCTGCTGCTGGTCGGCTTCGTGCCGCTGCTGGGCCTGCCGCTGTATCTGCTGTTTGGCCACCCGTGGCTGTCACGCGAACGCATCCGCCGCCAGGCCGAGGCCTCGCAGGTCATCCGCGAGGAACAGGCGCTGCAGCACCGCCTGCGCTGGACCCCGCAGCCGGATACCGCAAGCGCCGAGATCGTGCCGCTGGTGCAGCGCCAGGGCGATTTCATGCCGGTGCACGGCAACGCAGTCGATCTGCTGACCGACTACGACGAATCGCTGCACACGCTGATCGCCGACATCGACCAGGCCGAAGACCGGGTGCACCTGCTGTACTACCTGATGTTCGACGACGCGGTGGGCGAGGCTATCGTCGAGGCCCTGCAGCGTGCGGCTGCACGGGGCGTGCAGTGCCGCGTGCTGCTCGACGCGGTGGGCGCCAAGCGCGGCCTGCGTGCCTATCGCAAACGCCTGGAAGCTCGCGATATCGAAGTGCGTGCGATGCTGCCCGGTGGCCTGCGCTGGCGCCGCAGCGGCCGCATGGACCTGCGCAACCACCGCAAGATCGCGGTGATCGACAACGAAGTGGCCTATGTCGGTTCGCAGAATCTGGCCGGCCCGCAGTTCGTGCCTGGCCACCCGAACCGCGAGCTGGTGGCGCGCGTGCGCGGCCCGGCGGTGGCGCATCTGGAAGCGGTGTTCGCCAGCGACTGGTACATGGAGACCGGCCAGCGCCTGGATGTGATCACCGATGTTCCCGAATGCGGCGACGACATCGCCACCCAGCTGCTGCCCAGCGGCCCGGCCTACCCGTACAGCAACGCGCGCGATGCGGTTGCGGCGCTGATTCATCTGGCGCGGCGCCGGCTGGTGATGGTCACCCCGTATTTCGTGCCCGACGAGGCCACGTTGAGCGCGCTGCGTATCGCCGCATTGTCCGGCGTGCAGGTGCAGTTGATCCTGTCGGCCAGCAACAACCAGCGGCTGACCTCGTGGGCGCAGGAGGCCTACTACGACGAGCTGCTGCGCTGTGGCGTGCGCATCGCGCTGTACGAACCGCAGTTCCTGCACGCCAAGCACATGAGCGTGGACGAGGACATCGCCGTACTCGGCTCGATCAACATGGATATCCGCTCGTTTGCGCTGAATGCTGAGATCGGCCTGATCTGCTACGACCATGCGCTGGTGAAGCAGTTGTGCGGGATCGAGGATGGCTACCTGCGTGAATCGCGGCAGCTGGATCTGCAGCAATGGCGCAAGCGTCCTGCCTGGCGGCGCAGCCGCGAGGGCATCGCACGCTTGGCCGATGCGTTGATGTAAGGCAATGCCGGCCGCCCATTCCGGCAATCCGGCCTGTCATCGCCGATGGCCTACAATCGGCACATGACTGATTCACCGCGTAATGGCGAACTGGACCTGGCGATCATCGGTGGTGGTGCGGCCGGGGTGCTGGTGGCGATCCAGGTACTGCGCCAGGCCCACGCGCCGCTGGCGCTGGCCATCTTCGAACCCGCCTCGCAGCTGGCCCAGGGCATCGCCTATGCCACACCATGGCCGGAGCACCTGCTGAACGTACCGGCGGCAAAGATGAATGCGTTTGCCGACCAGCCCGGCGATTTCCTCGACTATCTGGTGGCTGCCAACGCCTACCCGGGCGAGGCGCGCGAGGTGCTGGGCGAGCGTTACGTGTGTCGCCATTACTTTGCTGCCTACCTGCAGCAGCGCCTGCAGGAGGCCGTGGCCGCCAGCCCCGCACAGCTGCAGGTGATCGCGCAGCCGGTACTGGGCCTGCAGCCGGATGACCATGGCTACCAGCTGACACTCGGCGATGGCAGCACGCTGCATGCTGCGCAGGCGGTGCTGGCCACCGGCAACAGCATGCGCCCGTTGCCCGTGGCCGGTGCCGACGCGCTGCCTGCCGATGATGTGATCGAGGCCTGGGACTACGACGGTGTGCGTACCCTGGCCGGCGAACAGGCCGTGGCCATTGTCGGCTCCGGCCTGAGCATGGCCGACACCGTGCTGGCGCTGGTTGCTGCCGGTCACACCGGCCCGCTGCATGTGATCTCGCGTCACGGCCTGCTACCGCTGCCGCACGCACACGGCGGCCTGCCCACGTTCGACCCGGCCACGCTGCTGCCGATGAACCTGCGCCAGCGCCTGCGTGCGCTGCGTGGCTTCGCCCGCCAAGCGCAGGCCGATGGCCTGCCGTGGCAGGGCGTGATGGACCGCATCCGTCCGCACGGGCAGGCGCTGTGGTGCAGCCTCGACGAGGCCGACCAGCGCCGCTTCCTGCGCCATGTGGTGCGCTACTGGGACGTACATCGCCACCGCATCGCCGAAGAGGTGGATGCGCAGCTGCAGTCTCTGCAGGACAGTGGCCAACTGCGCATCCATCGGTCGCGCCTGCAGCGCGTCTGCCGCGAAGGCGATGCCCTGCGGTTGTCTGGCCGCGATGCCACCGGCAATGAACAGCAGTGGACGATGATTGGCGGGGTGATCAACGCCACCGGTGTGGAGACCCGTGCCAGTGCGCTGCGCAATCCGTTGCTGCAGCAGCTGCAGGCCGATGGCCTGGCACGCCCCGGTCCGCATGGGCTGGGCCTGGACAGCACCGTGCCGGGCGACCGCCTGCGTGCTGCCGGTGGCCAGCCGCAGGCACGGCTGGGTGTGCTCGGCAGCCTGCGCATCGGCAGCCTGTGGGAAAGCCTGGCGGTGCCTGAACTGCGTCAGCAGGCCCAGGCACTGGCCACCCAGGTGGTCGCAGGAGCCGCGACGGCGATGCCGTAAAATGGGGGGCATGGATGTCTCCCACCTGCTTGATGGCCTGAACCCGGCCCAGCGCGAAGCCGTCTCCGCTCCTCCCGGCCACCACCTGGTGCTGGCTGGTGCCGGTTCCGGCAAGACCCGCGTACTCACCCACCGCATCGCCTGGCTGCATGAAGTCAATGGCGTGCCGACCCACGGCATTTTCGCGGTGACTTTCACCAACAAGGCGGCCGGCGAGATGCGCCACCGCATCGACGCCCAGCTGCCCCATGGCAGCCGCGGCATGTGGATCGGCACCTTCCACGGCCTGGCCAACCGCCTGCTGCGCCTGCACTGGCAGGACGCGAAGCTGCCCGAAGGCTTCCAGGTGATGGATTCGGACGACCAGCTGCGGCTGGTCAAGCGCGTGGTGCAGGCGCTGGAACTGGACGACGGCAAGTACCCGGCCAAGCAGATCGCGTGGTGGATCAACGCACAGAAGGACGAGGGCCGCCGCCCGCAGCACATCCAGCCCGAGCCGCACGATGCGTGGCTGGAAACCATGCGCCAGGCCTACATCGAGTACCAGGCGCGCTGCGACCGCGCCGGCCTGGTCGACTTCGCCGAGCTGCTGCTGCGCGCGCACGAACTGCTGCGCGACAACCCGGCGCTGCTGTCGCATTACCGCGCCCGCTTCCGCGAGATCCTGGTGGACGAGTTCCAGGACACCAACGCCATCCAGTACGCCTTCGTGCGCGTGCTGGCCGGCGATTCCGGCCACGTGTTCGTGGTCGGCGACGATGACCAGGCCATCTATGGCTGGCGCGGTGCCAAGGTCGAGAACGTGCAGGGCTTCCTGCGCGACTTCCCGGGTGCGCAGACCATCCGCCTGGAGCAGAACTACCGCTCCACCGCCAACATCCTCGGTGCCGCCAACGCGGTGATCGCGCACAACCCGGATCGCATCGGCAAGCAGCTGTGGACCGACAGCGGTGACGGCGAGCCGATCGATCTGTACGCGGCGTACAACGAGATGGACGAGGCGCGCTACATCGTTGAGCGTGCCCGCCAATGGGTGCGCGACGGTGGCAGTTACACCGAAGTGGCCGTGCTCTACCGCAGCAACGCGCAGTCGCGCGCGCTGGAAGAAGCACTGCTGAGCGAACAGGTGCCGTACCGGGTGTATGGCGGCATGCGCTTCTTCGAGCGTGCCGAAATCAAGGATGCGCTGGCTTACCTGCGCTTGCTGTCCAACCGCAACGATGACGCCGCCTTCGAGCGCGCGGTCAACACGCCCACCCGGGGCATCGGCGACCGCACGCTCGACGAAGTGCGCCGCGAGGCGCGCGCACAGGGCATCTCGTTGTGGGAAGCGACCATGCTGGTCACCCAGGGCAACGCGCTGGCCGCACGCGCGCGCAATGCACTGGCCGGCTTCCTGGTGCTGGTCAACGAGCTGCAGGCGCAGACCCTGCACATGACCCTGGCCGAGCGCGTGGACCACGTGCTGGCCCGCTCGCAGCTGCGCGAGCACTGGAGCAAGGAAAGCCGCAATTCGCTGGATTCGGAATCGCGTACCGACAACCTCGACGAACTGGTCTCGGTGGCCTCGCGCTTCGTGCGCCGCGCCGACGACATCGAGGAAGTGGGCGAGGACATGGACGAGCTGGTCGCGTTCCTGGCCTATGCCGCGCTGGAGGCCGGTGAAGGCCAGGCGCAGGCCGGCGAGGACGGTGTGCAGTTGATGACCCTGCATTCGGCCAAGGGCCTGGAATTCCCGCTGGTGTTCCTGGCGGGCATGGAAGACGGCCTGTTCCCCAGCGCACGTTCGCTGGAAGAAAGCGGACGGCTGGAGGAAGAGCGCCGCCTGGCCTACGTCGGCATCACCCGCGCGCGCCAGAAGCTGGTGCTGAGCTATGCCGAATCGCGCCGCATCCACGGCCAGGACAACTACAGCCTGCCGTCGCGCTTCCTGCGTGAGATTCCGCGCGAGCTGCTGCACGAAGTGCGCCCGAAGGTACAGGTCTCGCGACCGGCCTCGATGGGTGCCAGCCGGGTGATGGGCCATGCCTCGATCGAGGCACCGCCGGTCAAGCTCGGTGCGCTGGTCACCCACCCCAAGTTCGGCGAAGGCATGGTGACTGACTACGAGGGCAGCGGCGCGCACGCCCGCGTCCAGGTCGAATTCGCCGACGCCGGCAGCAAGTGGCTGGTGATGGCGTATGCGAATCTGACGGTGATCTGATCACCGTCGAGGGGCGGGAACTCCTGTAGAGCCGAGCCATGCTCGGCTGCTTTTGGCGGAGAAAACCAGCCGAGCATCGCTCGGCTCTACCAAGGTGAGTACGCATGACCCGCAACGTGCTCTTCCTCTGCAGCCAGAACCGCCTGCGCAGCCCGACGGCCGAGCAGGTATTCGCCGATTGGCCGGGCATCGAGACCGCCTCGGCCGGGCTGCTGGCCGACGCCGAGGAGGTGCTCAGCCCCGAGCTGCTGCAGTGGGCCGATATCGTGTTCGTGATGGAACGCGCCCACCGCAATCGGCTGTCCAGCCGCTACAAGGCGTGGATGAACGGCAAGCGGGTGATCTGCCTGGATATTCCCGATGACTACGAGTACATGGCCCCGGTGCTGGTGGAGTTGCTGAAGCGCAAGGTGACGCCGTTCCTGCGCTGACGGGCTGTTGTAGAGCCGAGCCCATGCTCGGCTGCTTCTGGCGCGAAAAGCAGCCGAGCATGGGCCTGGCTCTACAATAGGCGGCACTTCTTCCAGGAACGCCCCCATGACCGAACCCACGCTGCGCGTCACCGTGAAGTTGAACGCCCGGCTGCAGCCGGAGCATCGCCACGAGCTGTTCGAGGATCCGCTTGACGCGTTGCTGCAGGCGGCCCAGGTGGGCGAGCTGACGGGCGGCGGCACTGCGATGTCCGATCTGGGTGAGGTCGAATACGGCGACATCGAAGTGGCGCTGGTCGATGCGAGTGGCGTGCCGAAGCTGATCGACCTGCTGGAGCAGTTGGGTGCACCGAAGGGCTCGAAGATCCACGGCGCGGGCGAGGCCGACCGCAGCTTCGGCGTGACCGAGGGCCTCGGCATCTACCTGGATGGCCTGAATCTGCCAGACGAAGTCTACGAACAGTGCGATTCCAACCACGTGTTCGAACAACTGTCGGAGAACATCGACGGCCTGGGCGAGATCTGCAGCTGGTGGCAGGGCCCGACCGAAACCGCGCTGTACATGTATGGCGAATCGTTCGAGGCGATGCGTGATGCGATTGCCGAATTCGTGGCCAGCTATCCGCTGTGCCAGAACGCACGCGTGGTGCAGATCGCCTGAGGGTGGGCCTGATGTAGAGCCGAGCCCATGCTCGGCTGCTTTTCCCGCCAGTAGCAGCCGAGCATGGGCTCGGCTCTACAGAAGCCGGCTATCGGCCGGCCGACTGCCGGGCGTTGTCGCGCTGGGCAAGATCTTTGCCCAGGTAATAACCGCCGCAGAACAGCACGAAGGCGGCGATGAGGCTGCACAGGATGACCCTGAGCGGGGAGCGTGATGTCGGTTTGCCGTCCTGCATGCGGGTTCTCCCAAGGCGGCGCGGCACCGCCTACCCAGCTTGCGCCGCAGTGATCGGGTACGCAAGCGGACGGTGCGCACACGCCGCTGCGCGGCGCCGGATTGATCCTGCTCAAGGCGCAGCCTGCACATCCGGTGTGTAATGGTGTCGTTCCCATCTGGCAGATCGCCACGGAGCCCCACCATGTACAAGCGCATCCTGATTGCCACCGACGGGTCCGAGCTGGCCGACAAGGGCCTGGCCAAGGGCTTGGAGCTGGCCAAGGACCTCAATGCCGAGGTCGATATCGTGACTGTGTCCGAGCCGTGGGCCGTCGGCATGTACGACGCCATGGGCTGGAGCGTGGGCTACATGAACAGCCCGGAGTACAAGGCCGACCGCGAGGAAGGCGCGCAGAAGGTGCTGCAGCCGGCGCTGGCCAAGGCCGCCGAGCAGGGCATTACCGCCAACCCGGTGCATGTGCTGGACCGCTACGCGGCCGACGGCATCATCGAGACGGCGGGCGAGCGCAACAGTGATTTGATCGTGATGACCTCGCATGGCCGCCGTGGCGTGACCCGCGTGCTGCTGGGCAGCCAGACCGCTGAGGTGCTGGCACGCAGCACGTTGCCGGTGCTGGTCATCCGCTGATTCAAGCGTTCCCGGGGAGGGGACCCGACGCCGGCCGCAGGATGCGCGCCGGCGTTGTTTTTTGTGGGGGGGCCGGGGGTGAATCCACGCATGGCGTGGATCCACTGGATCGCAGGGATCCGACCCCGGTCAGATCACCAGCTGTACAGCTTCCAGTACACCGGCGACACGCCATCCTTGTCGTTGTCGAAACGGCCGTCGCCGTTCTTGTCGTACATGTAGAACGGGGCACCGCGCGACGGGGTCACCTTGACCATGCGCAGCTGGCCGGACACGCGGTATTCCTCGATGACATCGCCGTTGTCCATGGTGCGCTTGGATACATCCGCGCCCTTGACGTCCACCGGGGGAGCGCCCGCACCACCCATGCTGGCGCAGCCAGCGAGCAGGAGCAGGGAAGCCAGCATCAGGGTCTTCATCGGCGGGGGCCTTTGCCTGGAAAGAGCCTTGATTATGCCCCATCGCCGGGCGCCTGCCGTGTCGCCGCGATGCAGGCACGGGCGCGTAGAATCGACCCATGAGCAGATTAGTCCTGATCGACGGGTCCAGTTACCTGTACCGCGCGTTCCACGCGCTGCCGCCCCTGTCCAATGCACAGGGTGAACCCACCGGCGCGCTGTTCGGCGTGGTCAACATGCTGCGCTCGACGCTGAAGGAACGCCCGGCCTACGTGGCGTTCGTGGTCGATGCGCCCGGCAAGACCTTCCGCGATGACCTCTACGACCAGTACAAGGCCAACCGCCCGCCGATGCCCGATGAGCTGCGCAGCCAGGTCGAGCCGATGTGCCGCATCGTCGAAGCGCTGGGCATCAGCATCCTGCGCATTCCCGGCGTGGAAGCCGACGATGTGATCGGCACGCTGGCCCTGCAGGGCGTGGCGCAGGACCTGAAGGTGACCATCTCCACCGGCGACAAGGACTTTGCCCAGCTGGTGCGCCCGGGCATCGAGCTGGTCAACACCATGACCGGCAGCCGCATGGATTCGGACGCGGCGGTGATGGAGAAGTTCGGCGTGCGCGCCGACCAGATCATCGACCTGCTGGCGCTGATGGGCGATACCGTCGACAACGTGCCGGGCGTAGAGAAGTGCGGGCCGAAGACCGCCGCCAAGTGGCTGGCCGAGTATCAGCACCTGGATGGGGTGATGGCGGCCGCGCCGACCATGAAGGGCAAGATCGGCGAGAACCTGCGGGCGGCGCTGGAGCGGCTGCCGCTGAACCGCGAGCTGGTGACCATCCGCACCGACGTGGAGCTGGACGCCAGCCCGACCATGCTGGCCCTGCGCGAGCAGGACGTGCCGGAGTTGACCGAGCTGTATGCGCGCTACGGCTTCACCCAGGCGCTGAAGGAGCTGGGTGCACCGCTGCCGGCGCCGACGGCCGCCAGCGAAGCAACGCCGAGCCTGCGCGGTACGGCAGCAGGCTTTGCCCGCGGCAGCGCCGAGGCACCGGCAGCGGGCACGCTGGATCCGGCGCTGGCCGCGCCAGGTGAATACGAGACCGTGCTGACCGCCGAGCAGCTGCAGGCCTGGGTCGAGCGCCTGCAGCAGGCGGACCTGATCAGCTTCGATACCGAAACCGATGCGCTGGACGCGATGCGTGCGCGCCTGGTCGGCGTCAGTCTGGCGGTCGAGCCGGGCAAGGCCGCCTACATTCCGGTCGGCCACGATTACCCGGGTGCGCCGGCCCAGCTGCCGATGCAGCAGGTGCTGGATGCGCTGCGCCCGATGCTGCAGGACCCGGCGAAGAAGAAGCTGGGCCAGCACGGCAAGTACGACCTGCACGTGCTGCGCCGTCACGGCGTGGACGTGCAGGGCTACCACGACGACACCATGCTCGAGAGCTTCGTGCTCAATTCCACCGCCACCCGCCACGACATGGATTCGCTGGCCCTGCGCTATCTGGGCTACAGCACCATCAAGTTCGAGGACGTGGCCGGCAAGGGCGCCAAGCAGATTCCGTTCTCGCAGGTGGGCATCGACGAAGCCAGCCGCTATGCGGCCGAGGACGCCGACATCACCTTGCGCCTGCACCGCGCGCTGCAGCCGCAGCTGCTGGCCGAACCGGCACTGGACAGCGTGTACCGCGACATCGAGATGCCGCTGGTGCCGGTGCTGACCAGCATCGAAGCCAACGGCGTGCGGGTCGACACCGACGAACTGCGCCGGCAGAGCCAGGACCTGTCCTCGCGCATGCTGGCGGCGCAGCAGAAGGCCACCGAACTGGCTGGGCGCAGCTTCAACCTGGATTCGCCCAAGCAGCTGCAGGCGGTGCTGTTCGACGAGCTGAAGCTGCCGGCGGTGGTGAAGACCCCGAAGGGCCAGCCCAGCACCAATGAAGAGGCACTGGAGGCGATTGCCGACCAGCACGAGCTGCCGCGCGTGATCCTGGAGTACCGCGGGCTGGCCAAGCTGCGCAGCACCTACACCGACAAGCTGCCGGAGATGGTCAACCCGGACACCGGCCGCGTGCATACCAGCTACCACCAGTCCGGCGCCGCCACCGGCCGCCTGTCCTCGTCGGACCCCAACCTGCAGAACATCCCGATCCGCACCGAAGATGGCCGCCGCATCCGCCGCGCGTTCATCGCCCCGGAGGGCTTCCAGCTGCTGGCCGCCGACTACTCGCAGATCGAGCTGCGGATCATGGCCCACCTGTCCGAGGACCCGGGTCTGGTGCGTGCCTTCGAGCAGGGCGCCGACGTGCACCGTGCCACCGCCGCCGAGGTGTTCGGGCGTACGCTGGAAGAGGTGACCCCGAACGAGCGCCGCGCTGCCAAGGCGATCAACTTCGGCCTGATGTACGGCATGAGCGCCTTCGGCCTGGCCCGCAACCTGGGCATCGACCGCGGCCAGGCGCAGGACTACGTGGCGCTGTACTTCAGCCGCTACCCGGGCGTGCGTGACTTCATGGAGCGGATGCGCCAGCAGGCCCGCGACCAGGGCTATGTGGAGACCCTGTTCGGTCGCCGCCTGTACCTGAACGACATCCACGCCCGCAACCAGGGCCTGCGTGCCGGTGCCGAGCGCGCGGCGATCAACGCGCCGATGCAGGGCACCGCCGCCGACATCATCAAGCGCGCGATGGTGGACGTGGACCAGTGGCTGCGCGACAGCGGCGCACCGGCACGGATGATCCTGCAGGTGCATGATGAACTGGTGTTCGAAACCGAAAGCAGTTTCGTTGAAGACTTGCGTTTGCAGGTGGTGGAGCGCATGTCGCAAGCGGCCAAACTGCGCGTGCCGCTGGTGGTCGATACCGGCATCGGCAACAACTGGGACGAAGCACACTGAGGGTGTTTCAGGCCGAAAACGACGTGAATTCGTTCATTCGTCAGAGGTTTCTGACTCGATCATGAATGTTGCCCTGATCGAGGTTCATTAAATTGGGCCCCTTCACGAACCGTTAGTGTTCGGAGTGCTTCTATAACTCTCGACAGGCGCAACGCCTGTTGTGGATCTCTCCCATCCCCTGGAGCAGATCTCGGAACGGGGACTCCTCCCCAAGTGCCCGTTCCCCGGCCCCGTTGACCTCCCCCTGGTCAGCGGGGCTTTTTATTTGCGCCGTTGCCAGACGCCATGGCCTGCGCCACGCTGGGCCACCGCTCCGCAGGGGAAGACCATGCCCGACCTGTTCGCACTGGCAATGCCGTGGTGGGAGTTCATCCTGCGCGCGGTGGTGGTCTATGTCGTGGTGCTGGGCATGGTCCGGCTTGGCGGCAAGCGGGCTCTAGGGCAGATCACGCCGTTCGACGTGCTGTTGATCGTGCTGCTGGGCAATGCGGTGCAGAACGCGCTGCTGGGCACCGATACCTCGCTGGGTGGTGGCCTGCTGCTGGCCGCAACCCTGATCCTGCTCAACTATGGGGTAGGCTGGGTGAGTACCCGCAGCCGGCGGATCGAGCGCCTGGTTGAAGGAGAACCCGTGGTGATCGCGCGTGATGGGCGCCTGTTCGACGCCGTTCTGCGTCGCGAGCAGGTCACCCGTGCCGATTTCGAGGCCGCCATGCGCCAGCAGGGCGGCCTGGGCGTGAAGGATGTCGAGCTGGCCCTGCTGGAAATCAACGGGCACATCACCATCATTCCGAGGAAGAGCACCTGACCTTGTAGAGCTGGGCCCATGCTCGGCTGCCTTGCGTCCGGAGCCGAGCATGGGCTCGGCTCTACAGGTGCATGAGCCTCAGGACGCGGCTTCGGCCTTCAGTGCCGGCCAGTTGCGGGTGGCGTCCACATCACAGGCCACGTGCGCGCCTTTGCCATCCTTCGCGCAGATCGCAGCCATGGCTTGCGGGATCTTCGGGTCTGCGGTGTGCGAATACACCGCTGCCAATGCCAGGCACCCTTCGCGCACGCCCGCGCCGCACAGCGTCTCGAAGTAGGGCAGCGACGCGGCCCATTTTTCGGACTCGAACAGCGCTTCGCCGGCCACCTTGCAGCCGAGCAGCTTGCCATCGGTGCAGCAGGCCTTTGCGCCGTCCTTGCGTGCCAGGGTCGGGCAATCCAGCGGCAGCGGGATCTCCACGAAGGCCACCGGCGGCGTGCAGGTGGCATTGCCTGTGGCGGGCTTGCGCTCGTAATAGGCGAAGCGGTTGCCGCCGTCGACGCTGGCCAGGTTTCCGTTCTTCAGCGGCTGCAGAACGAAGTCGCTGCCGACATCGCGACGGATGAAGATACGGCCGTCCTGCAGGCGCGCGCGCATGCGCTGGTCGCGACCCTCGGCCTCAACCAGGCCGCCATCAAGGAAGCGCAGCTGCGAGAGCACGCCGTATTCGGCTTCAAAGCTGCCACAGGGCAGTGCGGTGGCCGGCACCGGGGCCAGTGCAGCGGCCGGTGCGGTGGCCAGGCTGGCAAGTGCCTTGGCGCGGCCGCAGGCCACGCCGTCCGCGCGCTGCGCGCACGACAGCTGCAGGGCTTCGTGGGCCTGTGAAAGGCGTCCACCACTCCACAGCACCTCGGCAACGTCGGCGCAGAAGGTCTCGCCGTGCTGCTGCCGGCACAATGCGGCCAGCTCATCGAGCTGCGCCGACGGCAACGCAGGGTCGACCGCATGCTGCAGCCCGAGCAGGGACTTGCCGATCATCTCCAGCCCGATCACCTCGGCGATCGCCCGGCAGCCCTCGGCGTTGAAGGATGCGGAATCCTCCTTGCAGATCTCCGGTTTCGGCGGCTCGGCTCGTGCAGGCGCGGGGACTGCGTCCTTGGCCTGCTGCTGGTAGGTTTCCAGCAACTGCACGCAGGCCGCGCCCACGCCTTCGGCGCACCAGGCGTGCAGCTTCGGCGGTGCGGCCTCGGGCAACGCCTCCAGGTAGTCCGAGGTATTCATCACGCAGCCGCCCTCGATCGGTTCCGGCATCGCCTTGCAGGCCGCGGAGCGCTGGCGGGTGAACTCGCCATAGGGAGTGACGATGTTGCGGTCGTCGTTCTCGAAGAACCAGTTTTCCAGGCGGCCGGTGCTCAGGTTGCCGGTGCCGAGCACGTCCTGCTCGCGGGCCACGCGCAGTTCTTCGGTGGCCTGGTAGGGACCGGACAGGTGGCCGTGACCCTCGCTCTCGAGGGTCAGCGTGGTGGTGCCGCTGCTGTTGGTGTAAGTACCACAGGCCATTGACTGCGCCGATGCCGGCAGCGCGGCTGAGGCCAGTGCAAGCAACAGCAGGGAGCGCCAGCCCGCAGCGCGGGGGCGAAGGGAAACAGCAGCAGGTATGGGGTCATCCTTGAAAGAAGTGGGGCAGGGCCTGTCCGGTGCGGGGCGCACCGCAGGCGGGGAAGGCGCCACGCGTCAGGCGTGGCGCCGGAAGATCAGAGCCAGTCGCGCGGCACCAGGTAGTCGGCCAGGCGCGCCTCGGCGCTGCCGGCCTCCGGGCTGAAGCCGTATTCCCAGCGCACCCGCGGCGGCAGGCTCATCAGGATGCTCTCGCTGCGGCCACCGCTCTGCAGACCGAACAGCGTGCCGCGGTCATAGACCAGGTTGAATTCCACATAGCGGCCGCGACGGTACAGCTGGAACTCGCGCTCGCGTTCGCCATGCGCGGTGTCCTTGCGTTGCTGCACGATCGGCAGGTAGGCCTGAAGGAAGCCATCGCCGACCGCACGCAGGTAATCGAAATCGCGCTCGAAGTCGCCGTGCAGGTCGTCGAAGAACAGGCCGCCAACGCCACGCGTTTCATTGCGGTGGCGCAGGAAGAAATACTCGTCGCACCAGCGCTTGTGCGCGGCATAGCGTTCCTCGCCGAACGGCGCACACAGGTCGCGTGCGACCCGGTGCCAGTGCTGCACGTCTTCGTCGAACGGATAGAACGGCGTCAGGTCGAAGCCGCCGCCGAACCAGCTGGCCACCACTTCACCGTCGCGTTGCGCCTGGAAGAAGCGCACATTCGCGTGGGTGGTCGGCACGTAGGGGTTGAGCGGGTGGAACACCAGCGACACGCCGGTGGCGCGCCAGGAGGCGCCGGCCAGTTCCGGGCGGTTGGCCGAGGCCGACGGCGGCAGGCGGCTGCCGGCCACGTCGGAGAAGCCGATGCCGGCCTGCTCGAACACCGCACCGTCACGCAGCACGCGGGTACGCCCGCCACCGCCCTCGGCCCGCTGCCACAGGTCTTCCTGGAAGCGGGCCTGGCCATCGACGGCCTCGATCGCCGCACAGATGCGGTCCTGCAGGTCGGTGAGGTAGGCGCGCACGCGCTCGAATTCGTTCATGGCGCGTACTTTACCGCAGGGCCCGCCCGAAGCTGCGGGCAGGCCCTGGCCGGCTCAGCGCTTGCGGTTGGAATTGCGCGGTACCGGAGTGTCGTCCACCGTCGCCTCGTCAACCGCCTTCTGCAGGGCACCGCCCAGCGTGATCAGCTCCCAGTTCTGGGTTTCGAGCACGTCGCAGGCCACATGCAGGCCGCTGCGGTCGGCCTTGCACAGCTGTTCCAGGATTCGACGCGCGTCCACCTCCGCACCGTTGCCTTGTGCGGTGACCAGATTCTCGCAACCCTCGCGGACACCGGCATGGCAGACCGTTGTGTAGTGCTCGACGGCCTGCAGCCAGTGCCCGGACAGCGCAAGACGGTTGCCGAGAATGTTGCAGCCCTGCAGCTTGCCCTGCGCGCAGCAGGCGTCGGCACCGTCCTCGTTGGCCAGCGCCAGCGGGCAATCCTGTGGCAGTGGCAGCACCCTGAACTGCTTCGGCGCACTGCACCGGGTCGGGCCCTCCCCGGTAGGGACGAACACCTGGAAGCGGGTCCAGTTATCCAGGCCCAGCAGCTGCCCGCCGGGCAGCGGGCGCAGCACGAAGTCGCCGTCCCGGTCGTGGCGGATGCGGATGTCGCCCGCTTCGACGCGCGCGCGAAGATGGCTGCTCCAGCCCACACCGACCAGGCCGGCATCGCCGAAATCCAGCGTGTCCATCAGGCCGCCGTCGGACCGGTAACTGCCGCAGGGCAGGACCGTTGCCGGCTGCGGCTGCAACGATGCACCCACCGCCTGCAACGCCGGCAGGCGCTGGCAGGTGGCGGTGTCATTGCCGGGGGGGCAGGCTGCAACCAGGGCCTGCACCGCCTGCTGGGGATCTCCCGCCTCCCAGGACAGCTCAGCCACGCGGATGCAGAAGCCGCCGTGCGCTACCTCGCGGCACAGCCGCAACAACTGTTGCCGCCGCTCGGCCGGAATGATCACCGGCGCGGTCGGCGCTGCCATCGTCACCACGGCTTCGGTCATGGCTGCCGTCATCGCCGCCTTGACCAGCTGCTCCTGCACTGCGGGGGCGGCCTCGAGTGCGGCGGCACACGCCGGGGTTCCCTGTTCGAAGCCACCGTCGTCACAGGCGGCGGGGAGTTTGATGCCGGACAGGGCGGCGTCGAGCGCTGCCTTTGCCAGGGCAGGATCGGCCGCGACCGTGGGTTTGGCGTCCTCGTGCCAACGATCAGCCAGTTGCAGGCACATGCCGGGCACGCCTTCCCGGCACCCTGCCTCCAGCGCGGTCGGGCTCGCTTCACGGCGGTTGTCCAGGCACGCCGCCGCATCGGCCAGGCAGCTGCCTTCAGTCGGCGCGGCGGCTGCGGCGCACTGTGCAGGGGCCTGCAGGATGTAGACCGTGCCATCCACCTCGACCGTCCGGCCACGATCGCGCACCTGCAGCGCGCTGGGCAGGCCGTACTCCAGGTTCACCAGTTGCAGCTTTCCGTCGATCTGCTGGAACGCGACCGGAGAGGGCGCACTGCCGAAGTTTTTCTGCTCGCCGCGGTTTGGCGAGCTGATGCGCAGCGTACCGCTGCCTTCGTCGGCCTTGAACATGCCGCATTGCGGTGACTGTGCGGCGGCCATCGGCGCGGCCAGCAGCAGCGCCCAGGCCAGCCAGCGGCGGCGCGGTGCGGGTGAATGCATGTCGTCTCCTTGACGATCGAACGGAAAACTCCAGGCGCTACGGCGAACCACGGCCCTCGCGCGGGGGCGTGCATTGTGCCGTGCCGGGCACCGGCTGGTAACGCTGATATCCCGTCTGCGCATCCATACCAAGCAGGTCGCCATTGCAGAGCTGACGCAGCACAAGGGCTTCGCCGTTCTGCTGCAGGTGGATCGCGCCGTCATGCAGACGGCCACGCGCGCCATCGCCGAAGTCGAGCCTGTCGATCACGCCACCGTCGGCCTGATAGCGGCCGCACGGCACCCGCTGGGCCGGGACGAGGCGCAGGTCCGTGCCGAGATCGCGCAGCGGTGCGATGCGTTCGCAGGCACTGATGCGGCCTGCATCGCAGACCACCTGCAGGGCCTGCACCGCCAACGCGGGTTCCAGCGCGATCAACTTCTGTTCGGCCACTTCGACGCAGAAGCGACCACTGCGGTGCTGCAGGCACAGCTGCTGCAGACGATCGCGTGCAGCGGCCGGAAGCGGTGAATCCAGTGCGTCTTCGTCTTCCTGTTGCAGGCGTTCAACCACCCGCTACATCGCGGTGGCCAGCGCATCACCGGTCAGCGCCTCGCAGGCCTGCGGGTCATGCTCGGGCGTGTGTTCGCGGCAGGCGGACGGGCGCTCGAAGAGGGCGGCGCCGGTGTCACCAGCGGCTGCGGCATTGCCATCGCGCAGTTGTCGCAACAGCGCCGAGCAGCCCGCGCCAACGCCCTCGCGGCACGCGCGCTGGGCCTGGCCGGGAGAGGCCGTGGGCAGCTGCGCAATGCAGTGGCTGCCGGCGGCGCGACAGCTGCCGTCCATCGTGCTGGGCTCGACGGTGCAGGCACGGGACTGGCGCAGGGTGTAGGTCACCACCCCGTCGTCCTCGATGCGCTGGCCATCGGCACTGATCCGGATCGGCTCCGCCACGCCATCGTCGAGCATGACCAGGCGCGTCTGCGCCGCACTGCGATCAACCCACAGCGGCTGCGGCTCGCTGCCGCCATCGTGGTGGTAGCCGCTGCTGGGGGTGGTGAACACCAGCGCCATGCCGCCATCGGCGCTGCGGTATTCGCCACACTGCAACGCGTCGGCGCCGGCTGGCAGCGCGGCGAACAGCAGCGGTGCGGGGAGAAGAGCCTGCAAGCGCATGCAACGGTCCTTGTCGTGCGGAAAAGGGGGGCTCAGTGGAAACGTGAGCGGATGTCCGGCCGCAGCAGGCGCCAGGCCAGCCAGCCCTGCAGGCCGAGGAACACAAATGACATGGCCACCACGGTCAGCGTGATCAACCAGCGTTTCAGATGGAGTTCCTGCTGCAGGAGGGCGTCGTCGGAGAGAAACGGGATGACGTCACGCATGAACACATCCAACCAGCCGGCGATCGCAAAGTTGGTCACTGCGCTCAGCAGCAGGATCACCACAAAGCTCCACAGGCCCCAGCTGCGCTCGCGCAGCAGGCCCCAGCTGGCCAGGGTCGAGGCCAGGCACAGCAGCGCGACGATCAACGACGCGGCCACCGGATGCGCCAAAAGCCAGATCAGGCTGTGCAGGTGCTGGTCTTGCACTTCCCTCTCAACCAGATGCCAGATCGGAAGGTTGTGCAGCGGCCACAGCAGTAGTCCCTGCATCACGAAGTAGACCGTGAGCAGCAGTGACAGCCAGAACGAGGCCTGTGCGATCGGGCGCACCCAGGCGTGATAGGCCGGCTGGACCAGCGAAGGAATCGGCGGGATCGACATTGACATCCGGTGTCCTTGCAATCGGTGCCCGCGCGGTCAGCGGGCCGTCACCCGGGTGGCGACCGCCGGCAGGATATGGTGTTCGCTCAAGGGTGCCAAGGGCAGGCCATGCGGTGGTTGCAGCGGCACCCAGGCCAGTTCGGCGATCTCGGCGCGCGCCTGCGGCGTGCCGTGCACCTGCACCCACCAGGCCTGTGCCTGTACGCGCTGGCCAGGCTCATTCACCGCCCAGTCCTCGAACGTGCCCAGCGCAGCCGCTGAAGCCGTACGCAACTGCACGCCCAGCTCCTCGTCCAGCTCGCGGGCCAGCGCCTGCAGAGGCGCCTCGCTGGGTTCGGGCTTGCCGCCCGGCTGGATGAAGCGGCTGGCGCCGTGCTTGCGCACCACCAGCGCCTGGCCGCGGTCATCCAGGATGACCGCGGCCACGATCTGGATCGTGGCCGCGGCGTCGCTCACTTCAGGTTCTGCTCGAACAGCTTGAGGATGCGCTTGTACTGGTCCAGCCAGGAGTCGGCGCGCACGTAGCCGTGGCGCTCCAGCGGGTACGGTGCGATCGACCAGTTGTCCTTGTGCAGTTCGATCAGGCGCTGGGTCAGGTTCACCGAGTCCTGGAAGAACACGTTGTCATCCATCATGCCGTGGGCGATCAGCAGGTTGTCCTGCAGGTTCTGCGCGTACTCGATCGGCGAGGACACGCGGTACGCCTCCGGATCGATGTCCGGGGTGTTGAGGATGTTGCTGGTGTAGCCGTGGTTGTACTGGTGCCAGTCCACCACCGGGCGCAGCGCGGCGCCGGCCTTGAAGGTGCCCGGCGAGCGGAACAGCGCCATGAAGGTCATGAAGCCGCCGTAGGAACCGCCGTAGATGCCGGCGTGGTCGCGGTCACCCTGCTGGGTGTCGACCAGCCAGTCCAGGCCGTCCTTGTAGTCTTCCAGTTCGGGGTGGCCCATGTTGCGGTAGATCGCCGTGCGCCAGTCGCGGCCGTAGCCCTCGCTGCCGCGGTAATCCATGTCCAGCACGATGTAGCCCTTCTGCACCAGCAGGTTGTGGAACATCTGCTCGCGGAAGTAGGCCGGGTAGCGCTGGTGCACGTTCTGCAGGTAGCCGGCGCCGTGCACGAACATCACGATCGGGTACTTCTTCCCCGGTTCCTTGTTTTCCGGTTCGTAGTACTTGGCCCAGACCACGCCGGCACCATGCTTGGACGGCACTGCCACCAGCTTCGGCTGGATCCACTGGCGCGCCTTGTAGTCGGCGGTGCGGGTGTCGGTCAGCACGCGTGTCTGGCCACCGGCACTGGGCAGCACGGCCAGCTGCGGCGGCAGGTAGGCGCCGGAGTAGCGCACAAGCAGCTGCTGGCCGTCCGGCGACAGCGAGAAGTCTTCCACGCCGTTGAGGCTGGTCAGCTCGCGCACCTGGCGGCTGCCGGTGTCGACCGCGCAGACTTCGTAGTCATGTGGCGCCTGCTGGTTGCACAGGAAGTAGAAGCCCTTGCCATCGGCCGACGGCACCGGCGCCGAGGTTTCCCACTTGCCGCTGGTCAGCGCCTGCGGCTTTGCGGTACCGGCCTGGGTGTACAGGTGCGAGAAGCCCGATTCCTCCGACAGCAGCCACAGCGTGCGGCCATCGGCCATCCAGCCGAAATCGTTGAAGCCCCAGTTGATCCAGGCGTTGTCGGTCAGGCGGTGGCGGTTCTGCACGCGGCCGTCGGCAGCGTTGACGCTGATGATCCAGCGGTCCTTGTTGTCGTTGGCACGCAGCATCACCGCAGCTTGCTGGCCGTCGGCGCTCCAGCGGATGCCACCGCCCATGAAGTCGCTCATCACTTGCAGGCTGCGCTCGCCCTTCAGCGCGTCCTTGCCGGCCTTGCGGCGCAGCTCGGCCAGCGGATCGGTGCTGATGCCCGGCAGGCCAGCCAGCGAAACCTTCTCGGCCTTGCCGGTGCGCACGTCCACGTACCACAGGGTATGCGGTTCGAAGCCGTTGCGGCCGACGCGGGTGCGGGTGTCTTCGGTTTCCTCGTAGCCCGATTCGGTCACGTATAGCGGCATCTTGCCGCCACGGCCGTCATCGAAGTCCTTCGGCTTGGTCACCACGATCAGGTGGGTCAGGTCCGGCGACAGCACGCTGTCGGCGATCTCCACGTCGGCGCCCAGGTACACCGGGCCCGGCGCGCGGGTCGGGTCGGCCTGGCGCCAGCGCTGGTCCTGGTCCTTCAGTGCTTCGCGCTGGTCACGGTCGCGGCGCAGGGTTTCCAGCGTGCGCAGCTGCTGGTCGCGCAGCACGTCGGCCTTCGGTGCCGTACGCGGATCCTTCTCGGCCTTCAGGCTGGCCACCTGCTGCACGCCGCTGGCGGCGGTCCAGTGGAACCAGTTCTGGCCGACGCGCCAGATCACGCCGTTGTCGGCGGCGAAGTTCACGTTGCCCGCGCGCTCGTTACTGCGGGTCAGCTGGGTCAGCGCGCCGCTGCGCAGGTCGCGCACGAACACATCGCCATTGCGGACGAAGGCGCTGCGGCTGCGGCTGCGGTCGTAGACCGGCTCGGCCACGTCCAGGGTGCCGCGCTGGTCATCGGCCACCTGCGCGGCCACGCCACCGGCCAGCGGCTGGCGGAAGGTATCGCGCACCGGGCTGCCGCTACGCTTGAGCTGGTATTCCACCTGCTGGCTGTTCCACGACCACCAGGCCTTCTCGACCGGCGGACCGATCCAGTCCGGGTCGGCCATGGCCTGTTCGATGGTGATCGGCGTCGGCGCGGCATGCGCAGCCGGTGCGGCCAGCACGGCCGACAGCAGGAGGGACAGGGGCAGCACTCGGGACATGGGCGGACGGCACCAGAAGAGGAAACCGGCCAAGGGTACCAGCCGCCCCGGCCCGGGGCAGGGGCCACAGGTCATGGCAGCGGGATTGGCAAAGTGGTGCAACCGGTTGCCGTGGTCGCGCATCCATTCTCCTGAACCCGCATCATCCACCGAACAGGAGTCCGACCATGCAGGAACTGATCCCGATCACCCTCTTCATCTGCATCGCCTACGCGATCCATGCCATTGCCGATGCCCGCGCCCGCAGCAAGCTGGTGGCTCCGCACGTGCCGGAGGAAGTGATCCGCTCGCTGGCGGTACTGGAAGAAGAACGCCGCCGCCAGGGCGCGCTGCGCTGGGGCATCAGCCTGGTCAGCCTGGCCGTGGCAATGGGCCTGCTGGAGGCGATCGGTGCACGCGAACTGACCTTCGGCGCCGCCGCCGCGATGGTCGGCAGTGCCGGCCTCGGCCAGCTGCTGGCCTGGCACTTCACCCGTCCTGCCGCACGCAAGGGCTGAGCCAGGACATGCCACGGGCACAGGAGGCGCCCCGCGCATGAGCCTGCTCGGCGAAGTGCTGTCGGCACTTCGGGGCCGTCGCCGCCACGATGCAGCGGCGACGGCGGCACCCGCTGCACCGCTGGATGCGGACCAAGCCTTGGTGCGGGCCATCATCGACGGCTCGCAGGCGGCGTTTTCGCAGCTGGTCGAGACCCATCAACGTACCTGCGCGCATGTGATCGGGCGCATGGTGGGCGACCGTGATCAGGTGGCCGACCTGCTGCAGGAAACCTTCCTGGCCGTGTTCCGCCAGCTGCACCGGTTCCGCTTTGAATCCTCGCTGCGCACCTGGGTTTCACGGGTGGCTTACACCACGGCGTTGCAGCACCTGCGCAGGCGACGGCTGGAGGCGCAATGGATGGTGGCGGTGGAAGTACCCGAGGAACTGGGTATTGGCGATGAAGGGCCGGGGCCGGCTGAACTGAGCGAGGCGCTGCAGGCTGGTCGCCATCTTGGCGCGGCGTTGGAACGGCTGAGTGCACCGCAGCGGCTGATCGTCGGCCTGCATTACCTGGAGGATTTCGATCTGGCCGAGATCGAGCAGGTGACTGGACTGGCCCGCGGTACCATCAAGAGCCACCTTCACCGTGCGCGCCAGGTCCTGAAGCAGGAACTGACGCGGCATGCCACCGCCGGAGAACTGCTGTGAACCCACCGACCGACCCTCGCGATGCGGAAAAGCGCGCGCTGGCGCAGGCGTTGCGTGAGCAGGCGCAGCAGGAACAGACACCGGATGTGAGCGAGGCGCTGCAGAAGCGCATCGCCGCTGAGTCGCGTGACAGTGGCGTGGGGTATGTGGTGGTGCAGGTTCTGTTGTTTGGCGCGCTGCTGGCTGCAGCGGGCTGGTATTTCTGGCACTGAGGCGCCTGCCGGGCGATGGGCCGCTCCCATCGCGGTGGGTAGATGCCGGCCGTAATCGGTGCCTGGGTGCGTGTGCTAACCAAGGTTGGCAGCTACCAGAGCGGTCAATCGGTAGCGCTGGGCCATGCTCGGCGGCCTTCACGCCGCCCTGCGACAAAGTGAAGCAGCGCGTCACCCGGTCGCATCCCACCTTAACGAAATTCTCCTAAAGTGGTCCGGTATCCCACCGGTCACAGGCAGGAGGCGTCCCTTGGACGCGTTGTTGTTGTCCCGGATCCAGTTCGGATTCGTCATCAGTTTCCACGTGCTGTTCCCCGCCTTCACCATCGGTACGGCCAGCTGGCTGGCCTTCATCGAATGGCGCTGGCTGCGCACGAAGTTGCCCGTGTGGCGCGAGCTGTATTTCTTCTGGCAGAAGATCTTCGCGGTGTCGTTCGGCATGGGCGTGGTCAGCGGCATCGTCATGGCCTTCCAGTTCGGTACCAACTGGCCGCGGCTGAGCGAGGTGGCTGGCACGGTCATCGGCCCGCTGCTGACCTACGAGGTGCTGACCGCGTTCTTCCTGGAAGCCAGCTTCCTCGGCGTGATGATGTTCGGCTGGGGCCGGGTCTCGCCGCGCCTGCATTTCCTGTCCACCTGCATGGTCGCGCTGGGCACGCTGTTCTCCACGTTCTGGATCCTGTCGTCCAACAGCTGGCTGCATACACCGGCCGGCTACGAGATGGTCAACGGCATCGTGCATCCAGTCGATTGGTGGCAAGTGGTGTTCAACCCCTCGTTCCCCTATCGCCTGGCGCACATGGCGCTGGGCTCGTTCATCACCACCTGTTTCGTGATCGGTGGCGTGGGTGCGTGGTACCTGCGAAAGGGAACGCACGTGGAAGCGGGCCGACGCATGCTGATCGCGGCGGTGGGGTTCGCAGCACTGACCGTGCCGGTGCAGATCTTCGTCGGCGACATGCATGGCCTGAACACGCTCAAGCATCAGCCGATGAAGATCGCGGCGATGGAAGCGCACTGGCATGAAACCAAGGAAGGCGAGGGCGTGCCGCTGGTGGTCTTCGCGCTGCCGAACGAGAAGGAAGAGCGCAACGATTTCGAAGTTGCCATCCCGAAGCTGGGCAGCGTGATCCTCACCCACAGCCTGGACGGCACCTTCGATCCTCTCACCTCGGTACCCGCCAGCGAGCGGCCTCCGGTGACGCCGGTGTTCTTCGCCTTCCGCATCATGGTCGGGCTGGGCACGCTGATGCTGTTGCTGGCCTGGGTGTCGGCCTTCCAGTTGTGGCGGAAGAAACTGCTGGATTCGCCGTGGCTGCTGCGCGGCTGGAACTGGATGCTGCCCAGTGGCTTCATCGCGCTGCTGTCGGGTTGGTTCGTTACCGAGATGGGGCGCCAGCCCTGGGTGGTGTATGGCGTGCTGCGCACCGCTGATGCAGTGGGCCCGCAGAGCGCGTGGATGACCGCGCTGTCGCTGGGCGTCTACGTTGTTGGCTATGCCTTCGTGTTTGGCTGGGGCATCTGGTACCTGGTGAAGATCCTGCGCCATGGGCCGCAGCCGTACGCCGAGGGGCCGTCGCTGGACCACGGCAGCCATACCCCGGCACGCCCGCTGTCGGCCGCCGACGAACCGCTGGAGGAACGCTGACATGGACCTGATGACCTGGCTGCCGGTGGCATGGTTCGCGGTGATCGGCTTCGGCGTGCTGATGTACGTGGTGCTGGACGGCTTCGTGCTCGGCATCGGCATCCTCGCCCCGTTCGCCGAGGACGAGGAACAGCTGGACCTGATGATGAACACCGCCGCGCCGATCTGGGACGGCAACGAGACCTGGCTGGTGCTCGGTGGCGCCGGCCTGCTGGCGGCGTTCCCGAGGGCGTATGCGGTGCTGCTGTCGGCGCTGTACCTGCCGGTGCTGCTGCTGGTGGTGGCGCTGGTGTTCCGTGGCGTGGCGTTCGAGTTCCGCTTCAAGGCGCATCGTTCGCGCCGGCTGTGGAGCGTGGCGTTCGGCCTCGGTTCGCTGCTGGCGACCTTCGCCCAGGGCGTGATCCTCGGCACCCTGGTGCAGGGCATCCCGCTGGTGGACGGTGTCTATCAGGGCGGGCCGTTCGCCTGGTTCAGCCCGTTCGCGATGCTGACCGGCGCCGCGCTGGTCGCCGGCTACGCGCTGCTGGGCAGCACCTGGCTGATCCTGAAGACCGAAGGGCGCGTGCAGGCGCTGGCGCGGCAGCTGACCCGGCCGCTGGTGGTGGCGGTGATCGCGGCGATGGGCCTGGTCAGCAGCTGGCTGCCGTTCCTCGATTCGCGGTTGATGGATCGCTGGTTCAGCGACGGCAACTTCTGGTGGCTGTCGCCGGTGCCGCTGCTGACCCTGGCGGTAGCCGCCGCGCTGTGGCGCAGTGCCACCCACCCGCGCCGTGACCTGCCGCCGTTCCTGCTCAGCCTGGCCCTGTTCGTGCTCGGCTTCCTCGGCCTGGTGCTGGGCATGTGGCCCTACCTTCTGCCGCCGTCGATGACGCTGTGGCAGGCCGCCGCGCCGGCCTCCTCGCTGGGCTTCACCCTGGTCGGGCTGGTCATTCTGCTGCCGGTCATCCTCGGCTACACGGCATGGTCGTACCGGGTATTCCGCGGCAAGGTGCACGCCGACACCGGTTACCACTGATCGATTGAAGACGGGGCCTGCGCTTGCCGGGCCCCGTGTTGGGGAATGTGAAACCTGCACACCCCGCGCGGGACGTGCTAGCGTGCGCTCCTTTCCGGCGGCCAGGGGGGCAGCCGGCGACGTCCTGGACGGACGCACGGCTGCAGGAACGGGGGGCCGCCGCGCGTCGCCGTAATGGCTCGTGCCTATCGTTCTCCCGTTGAAGCACCATCGCCAAATGATCGAATTTTCCATCGTCGACTGGGCCGCCTGGGCGCCCGGCCTGAGTGAGCGCAGCCAGTGGCTGGGCTGGGCCGATGCGCCGTACCTGCCGCATGGCGGGGACACGCCGGCGCTGGCCGAAGTGCCGGCGATGCAGCGCCGTCGCATCGAGCGGCTGGGTCGTATGGCGATCCAGGCCGCGTGCTGGTGCGAGGACGGGCAGGGCGCCGACAGTGACGTGCCGCTGGTGTTCGCCAGCCGCCACGGCGACGTGGCCCGTTCGATGGACCTGCTGGGCGCGCTGGTCGGCGACCAGCCGTTGTCGCCGACCGGATTCGGCCTGTCCGTGCACAACGCGATCGCCGCGCTGTATTCGATCGCCCGCGGCCACCGCGGCAACTACCTGGCGCTGGCGGCGGGCCAGGCCACGGTGGAGACGGCCTGCCTGGAGGCCGTCGGCCTGCTGGCCGATGGCGCCCGCGAGGTACGGGTAGTGGTCTACGAGTCGCCACTTCCTGAAATTTACGCGACGTTCGCCGATGAACCAGACCCGTTCTTTGCCTGGTGCTGGCGTTTGACCGCCCCGGCGGAGGGCCGGCCGACGCTGTCGCTGCAGTGGCAGCCGGCCGACGGCCAGGCCAGCACTGCGCCCGGCCTGCTGCCGCATGCGCTGGACCTGCACCGGTTCCTGTTGTCTGGCGCGCCGGCACTGGAACACGTGGCCCACGGCCAGCGCTGGTGCTGGAGCCGCCGTGGCTGAGCTGCTGCGCCGCCTCGACCATGCCTGGCGTGTGTTTGGCACCGGCCTCAGCTTCGTCGCGTTTGGCCTGGGCGGGCTGCTGCTCGGCGTTCTGGTGATGCCGGTACTGCTGCTGATGCGTGACCCGGTGGCGCGCCGCCGCCGCGCCCGGCGCGTGGTCCAGGTCGCGTTCGCCAGCCACCTGCGGCTGATGCGCGGGCTGGGGGTGATGACCTACGAGATCGAGGGCGGTGAGCGCCTGCAGCGCGACGGCCTGCTGGTGCTGGCCAACCACCCCACCCTGATCGACGTGGTCTGCCTGATCTCGCTGCTTCCCAACGCCGACTGCGTGGTCAAGCGGGCCGTGGCCTGCAACCCGTTCATGCGCGGTCCGGTACGGGCCGCCGGCTACATCGCCAATGACGATGGTGCCGGCCTGGTCGATGACTGTGTGGCCGCAGTGCGCGCTGGAGGCACCCTGGTCATCTTCCCGGAGGGCACCCGCAGCGTGCCCGGACAGCCGCCGCGGCTGCAGCGGGGCGCGGCCAACATCGCCGTGCGCGGCCGCTTGGACATCACCCCGGTGCGGATCACCTGCAGCCCGCCAACGCTGACCAAGGGGCAGAAGTGGTATCGTGTCCCCTCACGTCGCTTTCACGTTCGGCTGCAGATCGGCGAAGATATCCCGATCGCGCCATTTCTGGCCGAAGACGACTCGCCAAGGGGGGATGCCTTGGCAGCCCGTCGCGTCACCGAGCACCTTTCTCGCTATTTCGACCTGTCTGGAGATCCGAACCGTGCAAGCACTTGAGCACGAGATCAAGGAATTGATCATTTCCTCCCTTTCGCTGGAGGACATCACGCCGGAGGACATCGATCCGACCGCGCCGCTGTTCGTCGAGGGCCTTGGCCTGGATTCGATCGACGCGCTGGAGCTGGGCCTGGCGCTGCAGAAGAAGTACGGTGTGAGCCTCTCGGCCGATTCGGAAGAAACCCGTCGCCATTTCTCCAGCGTGCGCGCGCTCGGCGAGTTCGTCGCCGCCCGCCAGTCGTAACGGTGCCAGGACCTGCCATGACCAAGAATGAACTGTTCGAACGCATCGTCAGCATCCTGACCGACAGCTTCGAGATCGAAACCGCCCGGATCACGCCCGAGGCCCGCCTGTACGACGACCTGGACATCGACAGCATCGATGCGGTGGACCTGATCGTGCAGCTCAAGCCGCTGCTCGGCCGCAATCTGCAGCCGGAAGCGTTCAAGGCCGTGCGTACCGTGCAGGACATCGTTGATGTGGTGCACAGGCTGCTGCCGGACCAGGCAGCCGCCTGACCGCAGCGCCGACGGCTCCACCATGGCACGCGCACGCACGGTCGTGGTGGCTGCGATCTCGCTGGCCTACCCGGTACTGGTGTACCTGGCGATGGGCCGTTTCGAGCCACGCTGGCTGTCGCTGCTGCTGTTCACCCTGGCCCTGCTGCGCGCGCTGAGTACGCGCCAGCCGCTGTGGTGGGCCGCGGCCGCGGGCACCGGCCTGCTGGCGGTGCTGGCCACGGTACTCAACCAGGCCCTGCCGCTGAAGCTGTACCCGGCGCTGGTCAATGCAGTGATGCTGGCGGTGTTTGGCACCAGCCTGCGTTTCGGCCCGCCGCTGGTGGAACGCCTGGCACGGCTGCAGGAACCGGACCTGCCAGCGTTCGCAGTGGCCTATACCCGCCGCGTCACCCAGGTGTGGTGTGGCTTCTTCGTTCTCAACGGCAGCCTGGCCCTGCTGACCGCGCTGTACGCGTCGGACCGGGTCTGGATGCTCTACAACGGATTGTTGGCGTACGTGATGATGGGCGTGTTGTTCGCAGGTGAGTGGCTGGTGCGGCGGCGGGTGAAGGCGGCGCACGCGCATGGCTGAGTGGATTGCCCTGGACCGGCTGCTGCTGGAGGCGCGGCCGCAGCGCAATGTTGGCGTCTGCGATGGCGAGGTGATCGACCACGCTCGCTTCCGCCAGCGCGTGCTGGCCTGGCGCGCGGCCTTTGCGGCCGCCGAAGGCCGTGACTGGGCCCTGTATTTCGACGATGCCGTGGCCTTTGCTGCGGCGCTGTTCGGCGCCTGGCATGCCGGCAAGCGGGTGTTCCTGGCCGCCGACAACCTGCCGGCCACGCTGCAGGCGCTGCAGCCGCAGGTGAGCGGTTTCGCAGGCGACGTGTCCGCCGATTACCGCCCGCTGGCGGCGCTGGACGCCGCGCTGGACGACGAACTGCAGGCGCTGGACGAGCGCGCCTGCGAACTGTGCGTGTTCACCTCCGGCAGCACCGGCCAGCCGAGCGCGATCAGCAAGCGCATGGACCAGCTGGCGCGCGAGGTGGATGCGCTGCAGGCCGCGTTCGGCGCGCAGCTGGAAGGCGTGCAGGTGCATGGCACGGTGTCCCACCAGCACATCTACGGCCTGCTGTTCCGCGTGCTGTGGCCACTGGCCGCCGGCCGCCTGATCCATCCACGCCGGTTCTTCCATGAAGACCTGGTGGGCGCGCTGGCCGGTACCGACACGGTGCTGGTGGCGACCCCGGCTCACCTCAAGCGCCTGCCCGAGCAGCTCGACTGGGCCAGCCTGCATGGCCGCCTGCGTGCGGTGTTCTCCTCCGGTGGCCCACTGCCGGAAGAAGCTGCACGCCAGGTACGGCAGTGGCTGGGCGTGGCACCGACCGAGGTTTACGGCAGCAGCGAGACCGGTGGTATCGCCTGGCGCCGCTGGGACACCGACCTGCCAGCGTGGCAGCCGCTGCCGGGCGTGCAGTGGCGCATCGAGGATGGCTGCCTGGCCGTCGCCTCGGCGCATCTGGAAACCCTCGACTGGTGGCGCACCCAGGACCGCGTGGAAGCCTTGGCCGACGGCCGCTTCCGCCTGCTGGGCCGTGCCGACCGCATCGTCAAGATCGAAGAGCGCCGCGTTTCGCTGGATGCGCTCGAACGCGCGCTGCGCGAAGACGCCGAAGTGGACGACGTGCGCGTGCTGGTCCTGCCCGGCCAGCGCGAGCAGCTGGCGGCCGTGGTGGTGCCGGCCGACCTGGCGCTGCTGGAGGGCGGTGACGCCGCGCGCCGCGCGCTGGGCCAGCGCCTGGGCGCGCGCCTGGCACAGGCACATGACGCGGTCACCCGGCCGCGCCGCTGGCGGCTGGTGCCGACGCTGCCGATCAACGCACAGGGCAAGGTCACCCAGGCGGCGCTGGCAGCGCTGTTCCAGCCACTGATGCCGGTGCCGGTCTGGGACCGCCGCGACGCCGCCAGCGCCACCCTGCGCATGACCCTCGACCCGGCGCTGCGGCCGTTCCAGGGCCACTTCCCGCAGGCGGCGATCCTGCCCGGCGTGGCGCAGCTGGACTGGGCAGTGCGTTTTGGCCGCCAGATGTTCGCGATGCCTGCAGCGTTCCTGCGCATGGATGCGGTGAAGTTCCAGCATGTGGCCCGCCCGGGCGATGAGCTGACCCTGCAGCTGGACTGGGATGCCGCACGCAACGTGCTGGCCTTCCGCTACACCTCCAGCCACGGTGTGCATGCCAGCGGCAAGGTGGTCTTCGCCGATGCGGACTGATCCGGCCGTTGCCAGTGCCGCGTTCGCGCCACTGGTGGTGATCCCCGTCTACGACCACGAGCACGCCATCGCGGCGGTGGTCGACGGCGTGCAGGCCGCCGGCCTGCCGTGCCTGCTGGTCGATGATGGCTCGCATGAGGCGTGCGCGAATGCACTGCGCTCGCTGGCACAGCGCCAGGGCGTCGACCTGCTGCGCCTGGACATCAACCAGGGCAAGGGCGGGGCAATGCTGGCCGGTTTCGCCGAAGCCGGTGCGCGTGGCTACAGCCACGTGCTGCAGATCGATGCCGATGGCCAGCACGACACCGCTGACCTGCCACGCTTCATCGAAGCGGCGCGCGCCCATCCCGAGGCGGTGATCTGCGGCATTCCGGCCTACGACGCCAGTGTTCCGAAGGCGCGCCTGTACGGGCGCTACGCGACCCACATCTGGGTCTGGATCAACACGCTGTCGCTGCACCTGCGCGACACCATGTGCGGCTTCCGCGTGTATCCGCTGCCGGCGGTGCTGCGCCTGATCGATGAAGAGACCATCGGCCGCCGCATGGATTTCGATACCGAGGTGATGGTGCGCCTGTACTGGCGGCAGCTGCCGGTCGAGCACCTGGCCACGCGCGTGACCTATCCCGCCGATGGCGTGTCGCACTTCGATGTGTGGCGCGACAACGTGCGCATCAGCCGCATGCATACCCGCCTGTTCTTCGGCATGCTCTGGCGCGCACCACGCCTGCTGTGGCGCCGCCTGCGGGGGCAGCACTGAGATGGCGACCGCGCAGGGTGCCCCGCACTGGGCCGACATCGGCGAATCGACGTCGGTGGCCGGCGTGCTGTTCCTGTGCTGGGTGCACCGCTGGTTCGGGCGCTGGCCGTTCCGCCTGTGCGTGTGGCCAGTGGTGGCCTGCCATTGGCTGGGCAACCGTGTAGGGCGCCAGGCCTCGATGCAGTACCTGCAGCGGCTGCAGGCGCACAGCGGCGTGCTCGGCCGCACGCCAACGCGGCGTGACAGCCTGCGCCATTTCTTCGCCTTCGCCGACACGATGCTGGACAAGATCCTCGGCCTGGGCGGGCGCTATCCGGCCGAACGCATCCACCTGCATCGTGACCTGGTGCTGGAGAGGATCGCGCGCCGCGAAGGTGGGCTGATCCTTACCGCGCACATCGGCTGCCTGGAACTGTGCCAGGTGCTGGCCGAACAGGTGCCGGGGTTCCGCATCACCGTGCTGGTGCACACCGCGCATGCGCAGCGCTTCAACCGCCTGCTGCAGCGCTTGGACCCGCTGGCGGCGGTGGAACTGGTGCAGGTCACCGAGATGGGCCCGGCCACGGCGGTGATGCTGGCCGAGCGCGTGGCCGCCGGTGGCTTTGTCGCCATCGTCGGCGACCGCACGCCGGTGCAGGGCGGTCGCAGCGTCACCGCCGATTTCCTCGGCCACCGGGCGCCGTTCCCGATCGGCGCCTACGTGCTCGCCGCCGCGCTGGGCTGCCCGGTCTACACCATGGCCTGCCTGCACCAGGGCGAAGGCTATCGCGTGGCGTTTGAACAGTTCGCCGAACGCATCGTGCTGCCGCGTGGCTCACGCGATGCGGCACTGGCCGAACAGGCACAGCGCTTCGCGCGCTGGCTGGAACTCCAGCTCATCCAGTCCCCGTTGGACTGGTTCAATTTCTTCCCCTTCTGGGATCAGGCTCCGCATGACGACTGACGCCGTACCCGTGTGCCGCTTTGGCGATGCACCGTTGACCATCGAAGACGTGGTTGCCCTGGCCCAGCGCCAGTGCGAGGCCGCACTGAGCGACGCGCCGGCATTCCGTGCGCACATCCAGCGTGGTGCCGACTTCCTCGACCGCCTGCTGCGCGAGGACGGCGTGATCTACGGTGTGACCACCGGCTATGGCGACTCGTGCACGGTGAACATCCCGCCGGCGCTGGTGGCTGAACTACCTCACCACCTCTACACCTACCATGGTTGTGGCCTGGGTCGTTACCTGGACCCGGTCGAGACCCGTGCGGTGTTGGCCGCGCGCCTGGCGTCGCTGGTGCGCGGCATGTCCGGTGTCAGCGTGCCGCTGCTGGAAGGCCTGGCCACGCTGCTGCAGCACGACGTGCTGCCGATGATTCCGGCCGAAGGCTCGGTCGGTGCCAGTGGCGACCTGACCCCGCTGTCGTACGTGGCGGCGGTGCTGTGCGGCGAGCGCGAGGTGCTGTTCGACGGCCGCGTGCAGCCGGCGGCCGAGGTGCTGGCGAAGATCGGCATGACCCCGCTGAAGCTGCGGCCGAAGGAAGGCCTGGCGATCATGAACGGCACCGCGGTGATGACCGGCCTGGCCTGCCTGGCCTGGCAGCGCGCCGATTACCTGGCCCGCATGGCCACGCGCCTGACCGCGTTCAACGTGCTGGCCAGCGACGGCAACGCGCACCACTTCGACGAGACCCTGTTCGCGGCCAAGCCGCACCCGGGTCAGGGCCGCATCGCCGCGCGCTTGCGCAGCGACCTGCACAGCGAGCGCCCGCCGCGCAATGAACAGCGCCTACAGGACCGCTATTCGCTGCGCTGCGCGCCGCATGTGATCGGCGTGCTGGAAGACAGCCTGCCGTTCCTGCGCCAGCTGATCGAAACCGAACTGAACAGTGCCAACGACAACCCGCTGATCGACGCCGACGGCGAGCGCATCCTGCATGGCGGCCACTTCTACGGCGGCCACATCGCGCTGGCGATGGACACCCTGAAGAACACCGTGGCCAATGTTGCCGATCTGCTCGACCGGCAGCTGGCACTGGTGGTCGATGCCCGCTACAACCATGGCCTGCCGGCCAACCTGTCGGCGGCCACCGGCCCGCGCGCGGCCATCAACCATGGCCTGAAAGCGCTGCAGATCAGCGTTTCGGCGTGGACCGCCGAAGCGCTGAAGCAGACCCTGCCGGCCAGCGTGTTCTCGCGTTCCACCGAATGCCACAACCAGGACAAGGTCAGCATGGGCACCATCGCCGCGCGCGACTGCCTGCGGGTGATCGAACTGACCGAACAGGTGGTGGCGGCGATGCTGATCGCCGCCCGCCAGGGCCTGGCGCTGCGCGAACGGGTTGGCCTGAACGCGCAGCTGCATGGCAGTCTGGCCGACATGTACGCCGACCTGGGGCAGCGCATCGCCCTGGTTGAAGAAGACCGCGCGCTGGATCGCGAACTGCGGGAACTGCTGGTGGAGATCCGCGCGCAACGTTGGGAGCTGTATGCCGGTGAATGAGGCCATTGAACGGGTTGGCGAGATTGCGTTGACCCCCGCCTTCCATGACTGCGACCCGATGAACGTGGTCTGGCATGGAAACTACTTCAAGTACTTCGAGATCGCGCGCTGCGCGTTGCTCGGGCGCTACGACTACGACTACCCGCAGATGCTCGAGTCGGGCTACCTGTGGCCGGTGGTCGATGCACGGGTGAAATATGTGCGCCCGCTGCTGTTCAACCAGGCCCTGCGCGTGATCGCGCGCATCGTGGAATGGGAGAACCGGCTGAAGATCGAGTACGAGATCCTCGATGCGGAAAGCGGCCAGGTGCTGACCCGCGCAATGACCATCCAGGTCGCGGTGGACGCGACCAGCAAGGAAATGCTGTACCAGTGCCCGCCGGTACTGTGGGAACGCCTGGGAGTGCCTGCGCCGTGACCATGCTTGCCCGTCTTTCGAGCGTGCTGCTGTGCACGCTGCTGCTGGTGGCCGCACCGCGGGTGCAGGCTGCCGACCCCGCTGTCGATGCGATTACCCAGGCGGTGGCGCGGCCGGAGGTGCTGCGTGGCCAGTTCAGCCAGGAAAAGCAGGTCAGCGGCTTCAAGAACCCGCTGCGCTCGCAGGGCCGGTTCGTGGTCGCGCGCCAGCACGGCGTGATCTGGACGACGCTCAAGCCGTTCCCCTCCGAGGTGGTGGTCACCGCGGACCGCATCCTCAGCCGCCAGCGCGATGGCAGCACCCGCGTTGAGCTCGATGCGCGGCAGCAGCCAGCGATGCGTTCGGTCAACGCCATCATGTTCGCGCTGATGAGTGGCGACGTGCAGGCGCTGTCCAGCCAGTTCAACGTGGCGGCCAGCCGTGAAGGACAGGGCTGGCGGCTGTGCTTGACGCCGAAGTCGGCGATGCTGGCCAAGGCTTTCGAATCGCTGACCCTGCAGGGCGATCGCTACGTGCGCCAGGTCGAGATCGTCGAGGCCAACAAGGACCGCACGCAGATCCAGTTCAGCGCGTTGAGCGAGACGCCGGCCACGCTCAACGCCGACGAGGCCCGCCGTTTTGAGTGAGGCCGTGGCATCCAACGCACCGGACCGCCTGCGGCGCTGGTGGCACTGGCTGGGCATCGCCTGGCTGGTGCTGCTGCTGGCGCTGGGCGCGCAGCAGTGGCACCTGTGGAGCCAGCAGTCGCGGATCGACACCGACATCCTCGCGCTGCTGCCGCAGGATGCGCATGACCGCCTGTTGAGCGATGTCACCCGGCGCATCGCCGATGGCAGTTCGCGGCAGGTGGTGGTGCTGCTCGGCAGCCAGGATGGCACCGCCGCCAAGCGCGCGCAGGCGGCCTTTGCGGCGGCCATGGCCAAGGACGCCGACCACGCCTTGTTGGTGCCCAGTGGTTCGATCGAAGGCTGGTTCGATGAGGCGCGCGCGTTCTACGCGCCGTACCGCGACCGCCTGCTGACCCCGGCCCAGCGCGAGCAGCTGCAGGGCAGTGAACCGGGCGCGTTGGCCGAGCAGGCGCTGGCTGCACTGTACGGCCCGATGGGCGCGCCGCGCCTGACCGACTGGCGACAGGACCCGCTGTCGCTGTGGCCGCAGTGGTGGCAGCAGCAGGCGCAGGGTTCGGGCCTGCGGTTGGGCGATGATGGCCTGCTGGAAGCAGAAGGCAAGCATTGGGCGGCGCTGCAGTTCGATACGCCGGGTTCGGCGTTCCAGCTCGATGGCGAGCGCCATCTTGATGGCCTGCTGGAGCGGGCCGGAAAGGCGGCCAAGACCGCAGCGCCGGAGCTGGAAATCCTGCATGCCGGCGTGCCGCTGCATGCCGAGGCCGCCGCGGTGCAGGCCAATCAGGAAATCAACACCATCGGGTGGGGTTCGCTGGCGGCGGTGCTGCTGCTGGTGTGGCTGGCATTCCGCTCGCTGCGGCCGATCCTGCTGGTCGCCGCCTCGCTGCTGATCGGTTGTGGTGTGGCGCTGGCGGTGACCGTGCTGGTGTTCGGCAAGGTACACGTGCTGACCCTGGTATTTGGTGCGTCGCTGGTGGGTGTGGCCGAGGATTACGGCATTCACTGGTTCGCCTCGCGCCAGGCTGAACCGGCCGATCGCCGCTGGAAGCTGCTGCGGCATCTGCTGCCGGGCCTGTGGCTGGCCCTGCTGACCAGTGCGCTGGCCTACCTCGCGTTGGGCCTGGCGCCGTTCCCGGGCCTGCGCCAGATGGCGCTGTTCTCGGTGGTGGGTCTGGCCGCTGCGTTCCTCACGGTGATCTTCTGGTTCCCGTGGCTGGATGGCGGCGAGATCCGCCAGACCCGCTTCTCGCAGTGGCTGGGCAACACGCTGGAGCGCTTCCCGCGCCTGCATGGCCGTCGCGCGGTGACGATGTTCGTGGTGATCACGCTGGCACTGTCTGCAATCGGCATCGCACGCCTGCAGAGCAACGACGACCTGCGCAGCCTGCAGTCATCACCGCCAGCGTTGATGGCGCAGCAGATCCGCCTGAGCCAGCTGCTGGGCATGCCCAGCCCGGCGCAGTTCTACCTGGTGCAGGGCGCGGATGCTGCGCAGCTGCTGCAGCGCGAGGAAGCACTGACCGAGCGCCTGCGTGTACTGGCCAACGACAAGCGCATTGGTGGCTATCGCGCGATCAGCGATTGGCTGCCGTCGCCGGCGCGCCAGCAAGCCGATGCCGCGCTGACCGCGAAGGTGGAACCCGGCGTGCTGTCGGCCGTGTCCGAGGCCGTGGGTGAACCGCTGCAGCGACCGCAGTTCGCGGCTGCACCGCTTACCGCCGAGGCCTTCCTCGCTTCGCCGGCGTCGCAGCCGTTCCGCCATCTTTGGGTGGGTGCGGTGGGTGGGCAGATGATCAGCGTGGTGATGGTCGATGACCTGTCACGCGCCGATGCACTGACGACCCTGCGTGGCGCGGCCGAGGGCCTGCCGGGCGTGCGCTGGGTCGACCGCACCGCCGATTTCTCGCAGCTGCTCGGCCACTATCGCAAGCTGATGGGTGGGCTGCTGCTGGTCGGCATTGCACTGGTGTTCGGTGCGCTGTGGCTGCGCTACCGCCGCCAGGCCTGGCGCGTGTTCGCCCCGACCCTGATCGCCGGCGCGCTGACCTTGGGCCTGCTGGGCCTGTTCGGCCAGCCGCTGCAGCTGTTCAACGTGCTGGCGTTGATGCTGCTGCTGGGCATGGGCATCGACTACGGCATCTTCCTGATCGAGCACCGTGGCGATGCCAGCGCCTGGCTGGCGGTGTGCGTGGGTGCGGCCAGTACCTGGCTGTCGTTCGGTCTGCTGGGCCTGTCGCAGACCCCGGCGCTGCGCGCGTTCGGCCTGACCCTGCTGTTCGGCATCGGCCTGGTCTGGTTGATCTCGCCGTTGTTCCGGCCGCCGCCGCATGAGCTGCCGCCAGCCTGAACCTGTCTTCCGACTTCCTTCTTTCCACCTGATCGAGCAACAAGGACGCACCGATGAATACTGCTGTGGATGCTGTCGAACGTACTGAGATCCTGATCATCGGTGCCGGCCCGGCCGGCTCCGTGGCTGCGGCGATGCTGCGCCAGCAGGGCCGCCAGGTGCTGATGCTGGAGCGTCAGCAGTTCCCGCGCTTCTCCATCGGCGAAAGCCTGCTGCCCCAGAGCATGGAATACATTGAAGCCGCCGGGCTGCTGCAGGATGTGGTCGAGGCCGGCTTCCAGTACAAGAACGGCGCCGCTTTCGTGCACGGCGAAGCGCGTACCGCCTTCGACTTCCGGAAGAAGTTCTCGCCAGGCTGGGGCACCACCTACCAGGTGCAGCGCGCCGACTTCGACAATGTGCTGGCACGCGGTGCCGAGCGCATGGGCACCACGCTGCGTTTCGGTGATGAAGTGCTGTCGGTCGAACCCGGTGAACAGCCCACGGTGAACGTGCGCCGCCCGGATGGCAGCGAATACCGCATCGAAGCCGACTTCATCCTCGATGCCTCCGGCTTCGCACGCCTGCTGCCGCGCCTGCTGCAGCTGGAATCGCCATCCAACTTCCCGGTGCGCGGCGCGATCTTCTGCCACGTGCGCGACAACATTCCGGCCGAAGCGGACTTCGATCGCAACAAGATCCTGATCACCACCCACCCCGAGCACGTCGACGTCTGGTACTGGACGATCCCGTTCTCCAACGGCTGCTGCTCGCTGGGCGTGGTCGCCGAGCCGTCGTTCTTCGAGCGCTACGAGGGTGACGACCTGCAGAAGCTGCAGGCCATCGTCGGCGAGGACCCCAACCTGACCCGCCTGCTGGCCAACGCCGAATGGGCGGTGCTGCCGGTGCGCCGCATCACCGGCTACTCGGCCAACGTCAGCTCGCTGTGGGGGCCCGGCTATGCCCTGCTGGGCAACGCCGGCGAGTTCCTCGACCCGGTGTTCTCGTCCGGTGTGACCATTGCCTTCAAGTCCGCGCAGCTGGCCAGCGAATGCCTGGCGCGCCGCTATGCCGGTGAAACCGTCGACTGGGAAGCTGAATTTTCGATCCCGCTGCGCGCCGGCGTGAAGACCTTCCGCCGCTTCGTCGAAAGCTGGTACGAAGGCGGCTTCCAGAAGATCATCTACCACCCGCAGCAGCAGCCCGAAGTGCGCGACATGATCAGCTCCATCCTGGCCGGCTACGCCTGGGACACCAACAACCCGTATGTGGCCGACGAAAGCGGCCGTCGCATGCGCGTGCTGGAGGAACTGTGCAGCGCCTGATCTTCCGTACTGCGGCCCTGCTGCTGTGCCTGCTGCTGGCCGCCTGTGCCGGGCGCATGCCCAAGCCACAGGTGGAACTGCCGCCGCTGCGCCTGTCGCCGGCCAGCCTGCCGGCGCCGCTGGCCCTGCAGCAGCAGCTGCATTTCCGCTTCGGCAGCCATGAGCGCGACCTCGACGCGCTGCTGGAGGCCGACGCGCAGCAGGTGCAGCTGGCGGTGCAGGCGATGGGCCAGACCGGCGTGCGCCTGCAGTGGGACGGCCAGCAGCTGACCCAGCAGCGTGCGCCGTGGCTGCCGCCGCAGGTACGTGCCGAGCGTGTGCTGGATGACCTGCAGTTCGCGCTGTGGCCGACCGCGGCCATCGCCGCCGCGCTGCCGGCCGACTGGCAGGTCAGCGACGACGGCCAGCAGCGCAGCCTGTCGCGCGATGGCACGGTGTGGCTGCTGCTGCAGCGCCTGGACGATGGCAGCGTGCAGCTGGACAACCGTGCCGAAGGCTATGCGCTGCGCATCGAATCGATCGATATGGCCGGACAGGACCGATGAGTGCACCGATCTACCTGAACGACCTGGGCGTGGTCTGCGCGCTCGGCGATGGCCGCACTGCGGTCGCGTCGGCGATGTTCGCCGATGTGCCGGGCGGGCTCAGCGACAACGACAGCCTGCTGCCGGGGCGCACCCTGGCGCTGGGAGAGGTCCGCACGCCGCTGCCGGCGCTGGAAGACCTGCCGGTGGCCCTGCGCGGGCGCAACAACGCCCTGCTGGACGTGGCGCTGGCGCAGATCGCACCGGCGGTGGCCGCGGCGATTGCCCGCCATGGTGCCGAGCGCGTGGCGGTGGTGCTGGGCACCAGCACCTCGGGCATCGGCGAATCCGAGCAGGCCCTGCGCAGCCACGCCGAACAGGGCCAGTGGCCGCAGGGCTTCGATTACGCCCAGCAGGAAATGGGCACCGCCGCGCAGTTCGTGCGCCAGCGCAGCGGCGCACAGGGCCCGGCGTGGACCCTGTCCACGGCGTGTTCGTCCAGTGCCAAGGCACTGATGTCAGCCGCGCGCATGCTGCGCGCCGGCATCGTCGATGCGGTGATAGCCGGTGGCGCCGATTCGCTGTGCCGCTTCACCGTGGCTGGCTTCAGCGCGCTGGAATCGGTGTCGGCGGCACGCTGCAACCCGTTCTCGCAGCACCGCGCCGGCATCAACATCGGCGAAGGCGCCGCGCTGTTCCTGCTCACCCGCGAGCCCGGCCCGGTGTGCCTGGCGGGGTGGGGCGAATCGGCCGACGCGCACCACATGTCCGCTCCCGACCCGCAGGGGCTGGGTGCCATCGACGCGCTGCAGCAGGCACTGCTGCGCGCAGGCTGGGGCGCCGACGAAGTGGATTACGTGAACCTGCATGGCACCGCCACCGGCCACAACGATGCGATGGAAAGCCTGGCGGTCTCGCAGGTGCTGGGCAACAGCGTGCCAGCCAGTTCGACCAAGCCGCTGACCGGGCACACGCTGGGTGCCTCGGGCGCGATCGAGGCCGCGCTGTGCTGGATCCTGCTGGCCGAGAACCCGCAGCAGCGGCTGCCGCCGCACTGGTGGGACGGCGTGGCCGACCCAGCGCTGCCGGTGTTGCCGCTGGTCGCACCGGCCACCCGCCTGGCGCAGCCGCCGCGACGGGTGCTGAGCAATTCGTTCGCTTTCGGCGGCAGCAACGCCGTGCTGGCACTGGAGCGTCGATGAACACGCTGTATGCAATCGAAGAGGTGGTGCCGCACCGCCAGGACATGTGCCTGCTGCAGCGCATCACGCATTGGGACCAGGACACCCTCGAGGCCGAACTGGTGGTGCCCGAGGCCGGCCTGTTCGTGGAGAACGGCGAAGTGCCGGCGTGGGTCGGCATCGAATACATGGCGCAGGCCATCGCGGCCTGGGCCGGCTGCCGCGCGCGTGCGGCCGGCAAGCCGCCGCAGCTGGGCTTCCTGCTCGGCAGCCGCCGCTACAGCAGCGCGCGCAGCAGCTTCCCCGCCGGTTCGCGGCTGCGCGTACAGGCGCGCTGCGAGCTGTTGGGTGACAATGGATTGGGGATGTTCGCCTGCCGCATCCTGGCAGGTGAGGACGAATGGGCGACAGCCAACGTGTCGGTGTTCGAACCGGCCGACGCGATGGCCTATCTGGAGAGTGGACAGGCATGACAGGGAATCGAAGCGTGCTGGTGACCGGCGCCAGCCGGGGCATCGGCCGGGCCATCGCGCTGCGCATCGCGCGTGATGGCTTCGACGTGGTGGTGCATTGCCGCAGCCGCCTGGAAGAGGCACAGGCCGTGGTGGCCGAGATCCATGCACTGGGCCAGCAGGCCCGCGTGCTGGCGTTCGACGTGGCTGACCGCGAGGCCGCACGCGCCGCGCTGGAGGCCGATGTCGAGGCGCATGGCGCGTACTACGGCGTGGTCTGCAACGCCGGCATCGCCCGTGATGGTGCTTTCCCGGCACTGTCGGCCGAGGATTGGGACCAGGTCATCCACACCAATCTGGATGGCTTCTACAACGTGCTGCATCCGCTGATCATGCCGATGGTGCGTCGGCGCAAGCCGGGCCGCATCGTCACCCTGTCGTCGGTGTCCGGGCTGGCCGGCAACCGCGGCCAGGTCAACTACAGTGCCGCCAAGGCCGGCATCATCGGTGCCACCAAGGCCCTGGCGCTCGAACTGGCCAGCCGCCAGATCACCGTCAACTGCGTGGCCCCGGGCCTGATCGAGACCGAAATGCTCAACGATGAAGTGATCGAGCACGCGCTCAAGCTGATTCCCGCCGGCCGCGTCGGCCGCCCCGACGAAGTGGCGGCCACGGTGGCGTTCCTGCTGTCCGAGCCGGCCGGCTACATCACCCGCCAGGTGATCTCGGTGAACGGGGGCATGCTCTGATGGCCGCCGATCGTCGCGTGGTGGTTACCGGTGCTGCCGCCATCAGTCCGCTTGGCCACGACTGGCCCACCATCGAAGCGCACCTGCGCAGCTGCCGCAATGCCGTGCGCACGATGCCCGAATGGGATGTCTATGCCGGCCTGAACACCAAGCTGGCCGCGCCGGCGCAGGACTTCGAGCTGCCGCCGAACTACAACCGCAAGACCACCCGCTCGATGGGCAAGGTCGCGGTCATGTCGGTGCGCGCCACCGAGGTGGCGCTGCGCGAAGCCGGCCTGCACGAGCATCCGGTACTGCGCAGCGGCCGTACCGGCGTGGCCTACGGCTCGTCCTCGGGCAGCCATGAGGCCACCGGCGAATTCGGGCGCATGCTCAACGAATTCACCACCGAAGGCATCAGTGCCACCACCTACCTGAAGATGATGAGCCACACCGCGCCGGTCAACATCGGTGTGTTCTTTGGATTGTCCGGGCGCGTCTACACCACCTCCAGCGCCTGCACCTCGGGCAGCCAGGGCGTGGGCGCGGCCTATGAAGCGATCCGCAGCGGCAAACAGACGGTGATGGTGGCCGGCGGTGCCGAGCAGCTCGATGCCACCGCTGCGGCGGTATTCGACACCCTGTTCGCCACCAGCGTGCGCAACGATGCGCCGCAGACCACGCCGCGCCCGTTCGATGCTGGCCGTGATGGCCTGGTGCTGGGCGAGGGTGCCTGTACGCTGATCCTGGAAGACCTGGAGCACGCGCAGGCGCGCGGTGCCACCATTCTTGCCGAGGTGGTCGGCTACGGCACCAACAGCGACGGCCAGCACGTCACCCAGCCCAGCGCCGACACCATGGCCCAGGCCATGCGCCTGGCGCTGGAGGATGCGGGCCTGGAGCCGGCGCAGATCGACTACGTCAACGCCCACGGCACCGCCACCGATCACGGCGACATCGCCGAGACCCAGGCCACCGCGCAGGTGTTCGGCAGCCGCATGCCGATCAGCTCGCTGAAGAGCTATGTCGGCCACATGCTCGGCGCCTGTGGTGCGTTCGAGGCCTGGATGAGCATCGAGATGATGCGTGCTGGCTGGTTCGCGCCGACCCTGAACCTGGCCGAGGTCGACCCGCGCTGTGGCCAGCTCGACTTCATCACCGGTCAAGGCCGCGAACTGCAGGCCGAGTACGTGATGAGCAACAACTTCGCCTTCGGCGGCATCAACACCTCGCTGGTGTTCCGCCGCTGGCGCGAGTGATCCACCGCCCCACCGCCGTTGTTCCCGCAACCTACCCGCACCCTCGACAAGGAGATGTTCCGATGCGCCGCACCCTGATGATCGCCACGGCCACCGCACTGCTGGCCCTGGCCTCCACCGCTTCTGCCCGCGATACCCGCGTGGAACAGTCCCTGCAGGAACTGGTCAGTTCGCAGGCTGCCAAGGACGCCGGCATCGACGGCAGCGTCCGCTTCTACCTGGCCGGCCAGCCGGTCAGCGTGCAGCAGCGCCTGGGCGAAGACGTGACCAACAAGAAGACCAACGCCGCCAACAAGAGCGATGCCGAAGCCTGCCGCTGGGTCGCACTGTCGGCGCTGCGCGCGTTGCAGGACGGCGCCAAGTCGCGCGGCGCCAACGCCGTGGTCGACATCGTCAGCTACTACAAGAAGAACGAGTTCAAGAGCAGCACCAACTACGAATGCTACGCCGGTGCGATCCTCGCCGGCGTCGCGCTGAAGGGTACCTACGCCAAGGTCAAGTAAGCGCCTGCGTGGTACCGGCCGTGGCTGAACGCCGCCGCCACATTGCTGAACCCCGCCGGGGAAACGCCGTCGATCACGCCGTCATCGTCGGCTGACGGCTTTCCCCGGTGTCGGCTTTCCGACACAATCATGGCTCTTCCCGGGTTATCGTCCCGCGGACATGCACGCCTACGTCTATAAAAGCCAACTCAAGCCGGACACCTACGTCTACGTTCCCCGTCGCGATGATTTCAGCGCGCTGCCTGCGCCGCTGCTCACCTCGCTGGGGACGCTCGCCTTCGTCCTGGACGTGGCCCTGGATGCCCAGCGCCGCCTGGCCCAGGCCGATCCGGAAAAGGTCCGCAGCGAAATGAGCGAGCGCGGGTTCTACCTGCAGGTGCCGCCGTCGGTGGCCAGCCTGATGCCGCGCCACTATGACTGACACGTCCCGTCCGCGCGCCCTGTCGATCGCCTTCGCCGTGGGCGCCGTGCTGGCGCTGGGCGCCGCCGTGGGCGGCGTTCCAGGCGCCATCCTTGCTGCACTGGCGCAGCCGGCGTTCGCGCTGGGTGTGTCGTGGTGGCGGCGCAGCCGCGCGCTGCTGCCGCTGAAGGTGGTCGCGCGCCAGGACCTGCCGGCGCTGCTGGCGCTGTGGACGGCAGCGCCGTTGTTGCTGGCGCTGCTGCTGGCCTGGCCGCTGGCCGCACTGCGTGACAGCGGCAGCCTTGCGGCGGTGCTGGGCCTGAGCGTGCTGGTCAGTGCCGGCCTGCTGGCGGCCTGGCGCACCTGGCCGCTGTGGAACGATGTCGAACGCCTCGATGGCAGCCTGGCCCAGCACTGGCAGGCGCTGGCCGGGCGCGACCTGACCGCCTGGCGTGGCCTCGGCGTGGCCGCGCTGGTGATCGCGCTGGCCGCGCTGGTGGTGCTGCCGGCCTGGCCGGGCCTGCTGCCGGAAAGCGCACGCTGGCCTGCCGTACTGGCGGTGATGCTGTTGTCTCCAGTGCTGCACCTGCTGCTGCAGCGGGTCGCGCCCGCGCCGCTGGTGTCGCTGCGCTCCAGCCCGTTGGCGGCGTCCAGCGCTGCACCCGAACCGATGTTCGCAGCGGCGGCCGAAACCGCGCCGCTGGAGGCGATGGCACCGCAGGAACTGACCCCGGCACTGTATGAAGCCGCCCGCCATGGCCGCATCGACCGGGGCCTGCAGCTGCTGCAGGCCGGTGCCGATCCGTATGCGCTGCCGGACCCGAACTGGCGCGACCAGCGCAGCTTGGCGGTGCTGGCGGCGGTGCTGCCGGACCTGCGCCTGCTGCGCGAACTGATCGCCCGCGGCGTCGATGTGAATGCGCCGCACCGGGGCATGACCCCGCTGCTGGCCGCCACCCGCGACAGCTGGCACGGCCGCCCCGAAGCGGTGATGACCCTGCTCGCCAACGGCGCCGACTCGCGTGCCGTCGACAGCGATGGCAACACCCCGCTGCACCATGCCGCGCGCAGTTCCGACCCGGGCGTGGCCGCGCTGCTGCGCGATGCCGCCGCCGAAGTCGATGCGTTGAACAACGAGGGCTGGTCGCCGCTGGCGGTGGCCTGCCAGGTCGGCAACTGGCGCCTGGCCCGCTTCCTGCTCGAGCGCGGTGCGCGCAGCGAACCGGCCGAGGGCACGCCGGTGCTGCTGGCCGCCGCTGCCACCGAAGATGACGATCCGGCCGGGGTGCAGCTGCTGCTCAAGCACAAGGCGCGCGCCGACGCCCGCGATCGCCAGCGCCGCAGTGCATTGCACGAGGCGGCCCTGGCCGGCCACGTGGAGATCATCGGCGTGCTGCTCGGCGCCGGTGCCAATCTGGAAGCGCGCGATGCGCTGGGCCGTACGCCATGGCTGGAAGCGGCCCGTGCCGGTCGTGCCGCCGTGGTCGAGCATCTGCTGCCTCACAAGCCGGACCTGGTCGCGGTGGACGGCGAAGGCCGCAACGCGGTGCAGCTGGCGGCGATGGCCGAGGATGTCTCACCGCTGCTGATCAAGCGCCTGGTCGAACTGGGCATCGCCGCCGATGCCGCCGATCCGGTCGGTCGCCGTGCGGTGGACTACGCTGCCGAAGCCGGCCGCTGGGCGATCGTGGCTCTGCTGGACCCGTCCTATCCGTTGCCGGCCGCGGTCAGTGATGGCCTGGCCGAGCGCGGCGAAGCCGCCAGTGCCAGTGGCCTGCTGCCGGACCGTCCGCCGTTGACCCTGCTGCGTGAGGCGCTGGGCTTCGGCAACACCGAAGGCATGGCCGCGCTGGCCAAGCTGTGCCAGCCGGAAGAACTGGGTGGCCTGCTGCTCGATCCGGAACTGGCGCTGGAGCCGCGTGCGGTCGATTGGCTGCTGGCCCACGGTGCCGATCCCTACGTGCGTGACGCCTGTTCCGACACGCCGATGTTCGCGCTGTTGTCGCGTGGCATCGACGCGGTGCCGGCGCTGCAGGTCATGCTGCAGCGTGGCCTGTCGCCGGCCGGACGCGGTGGCCTGGCACGCTTCCTCGCCGCGTGTGCGCAGCACGACCAGGCCGCCCGTGGCCTGGAACAGCTGGCACTGGAACTGCTGGAACGTGGCGCCGATCCGTTCGCCGCCTCGCCGGCCGGTGATCCGCCGCTGTCGCTGGCGGTGCGCCTGGGCTGGCTGCGCCTGCAGCAGGCCCTGCTCAAGGCTGGTGTCGATCGCGAAGCGCGCGACAGCCATGGCATGACCGCATTGCATCTGGCCACCGCATTGGCCCGCGAAGGCGCGCTGAAGCTGCTGGTGCAGCACGGTGCCTCGCCGGAAGCCCGTGCCGCCGACGGCCAGACGCCGCTGGGCGTGGCGCTGTCGATTGGTCGCCGCGATCTGGCCGACTGGCTGGACTGGCGGGTATGGCCGTTGCCGCGCCGCACCCTGCGCGAGGCCGATCTGCCGGCCGCCGCGATGGCTGGTGACGTGGATGCGGTGCGCCGCCTGATCGATCTGGGCTTCGCCGTCGACGCGGTCGATGCGCAGGGCTGCACCGCGCTGCTGCGCGCCGCCGGTGGTGGCCATCTGGCGGTGACCGACCTGCTGCTGGCGCGTGGCGCCGATCCGCAGCACGCTGCGGCCAGTGGTGCCACGCCGCTGTCGGCGGCGGTCAGCATGCGCCAGGTGGATATCGTCTCGGCCCTGCTCGACGCCGGCGCCAAGCTGGAACACCGCCTGCCGGGCGGCGTGACCGTGCTGATGCTGGCCTCGGCGCTGGGCCTGCCGGACATCGTCGCGCGCCTGCTCACTGCCGGTGCCGACGTGCATGCCGGTGATGCGCAACAGCTGGGCCCGCTGCACTGCGCCGCGCTGTACGGTTTCAGTGCCCGCGACCGCTCGCGCCTGCTGGCCCTGCTCGACACCCTGCTGCTGGCCGGTGCCGAACCGGACCAGGCCGCTGCCGGTTCGGTGACGCCGCTGCTGCTGTTGCTGGGCGCGCGTGCCGAGCCGGGTACCGCCTGCGACGAGCAGGTGGTGATGGCGGCGGTGGAGCGCCTGCTGGATGAGGACGTCAGCCTGGACGTGCGCGATCCGCGCGGTTTCGGCCCGCTGCACCTGGCCGCGCTGCATGGCCTGCCGCTGCTGGTGCAGCGCCTGCTGCGTGCAGGTGCCGATCCGGAAGTGCGCGACAGCCTCAACCGCAGCCCGCGCGAGATCGCGGTGATGCGTGGCTTCATCGACGTGGCCGGTGAGTTCGAACCGCGCGTGCCGGGCGTTTCGTCGATGGCGCGGTTCCTGCGCGACAACGGCTGATTCCTGGAAAAGGGTCGTGCCGGCCGCTGGCCGGCAACCGCAATCTGTGGTGGGTGCCGACCGTTGGTCGGCACCCTACTTGCCGTCGCTTTCCGCGTCGGCCTCGAACAGATGCATCAGGTCGTTGCGTGCATCGCGCGAGGTCTGGATCACCGCCGCCTCGTCGTCGTACACCAGATACTGATCGCGCAGCAGCTGTTCGTCGTGCTCGCGGAAGCGCTGCACATGGCGTTCGGCAACGTCCGGTGCCACGCCCAGCGCGGTCAGCACGCGGCCGCTCATCTCCAGGCTGGTGCCGAACACTTCGCGGAACGGCTCGGCCGACATGTCCATCAGGCGCCACGCATGCTGGCGGTTGCGTGCACGCGCCAGCACCGTCGCGTCCGGGTACAGCCGACGCACCATGCGCACCGCGCGCAGGTTGGTCTCCGGGTCGTCCACGGTGATCACGAACACATCGATGTGCTCGCCGCCCGCCGCACGCAGCATCTCCGGCCGGGTCGGGTCGCCGTAGTACAGCTGGTTGCCGAAGCGGCGCAGGTCGGCCACGGTGTCCGGGTTCGCTTCCAGCGCCACGAACGGCACCTTCTGCGCGGTCAGCAGGCGCGCGATCACCTGGCCGAAACGGCCCATGCCGGCGATCAGCACCTTCGGCCGATTGTCCGGCGCCACCTTGTCGGCCTCGGCGGCCTGGCGCGGTGCGGCCTTCTCCTGACCGAGCAGCTTGAGCAGCGCGATCATCAGCAGCGGCGTGATCGCCATCGACAGGCCGACGATCGCCACCAGCCGGTCGTGGTTGGCGTTGCCCAGCAGGTGCGCGCGCTGTGCTTCATTGAACACCACGAAGGCGAACTCGCCGCCCAGCCACAGTACGCTGCCCAGCAGCAGCGACTGTCGCGAACTGAGTTTGGCGATACGCCCGATCACGTAGAGCAGGCTGAACTTGACCACCAGCAGGATCGCCACGCCGGCAGCGATCAGCCACGGCTCGGCGGCGATGCGGTCCAGATCGATGCCCATCCCCACCGCGATGAAGAACAGGCCCAGCAGCAGCCCCTTGAACGGCTCGATCTGCGCTTCCAGTTCGTGCCGGAACTCCGAATCGGACAGCAGTACGCCGGCCAGGAACGCGCCCAGGCTGGGGCTGAGGCCGGCTTCCTGCATGAACCAGGCGGTGCCCAGCACCACCAGCAATGCGGTGGCGGTGAATACTTCCGGGCTGCGGGTGCGCGCGATGATGCTGAACACCTTGCGCAGCACCGGTCGCCCGCACAGGATCACCACGGCCAGCGCACCGAGGGCCACGGCGGCGTCTTCCCAGCGCAGGGTCTCGTTCTTCACCCCGCCCAGCAGCGGGATTGCCGCCAGCAGCGGAATCGCGATCAGGTCCTGGAACAGCAGGATGGCGAACCCGAGCCGGCCATGGTCGCTGTTGATCGCCTTGTGCTCGGACAGCAGCTGCAGGCCCACCGCGGTGGATGACAACGCCAGCGCCACACCCACCACCAGCGCGCTTTTCCATTGGAAATGGTCAAGCAGCAGCAGGCCGCCCAGCACCAGCCCGGACAGCGCCACCTGTGCGGCGCCGGCGCCGAACACCGAGCGCCGCATCACCTTCAGGCGTGCCGGCGACAGCTCCAGGCCGATCACGAACAGCAGCATCACCACGCCGATCTCGGCGGCACCGAGGATGCGGTCGGCGTCCTGCACGAAGCCCAGCCCGTCCGGGCCCAGCACCACACCGGCCGCCAGGTAGCCCAGCACCGCGCCGAAGCCGAACTTCTTGAACACCGGCACGGCGATGACCGCCGCCAGCAGCAGCACCAGGGCCAGTTCCAGACCACCGCTATGCATGGGAATACCTGGTCATCGGGGGAGCCCGCTGTGCGTCCGTTCGGGTGGAGAAAGCGTGGCGAACACCACCGCGCCATTATGCGCGCCGGTCTGTGTACGCACGAGAACAACCTGCGGGGCAGGGTGCTGCCGCGGCGGGACCGGGTTGACCTGCATGGCCCACGGGTCCAGACTGCCCGCCGCTGGCGGCGCGTCCGCCCGCACACGCATCCCGGAGTCCCCAACCCATGTCCAGCGACAGTAGAAGTCGACCTCGTTCGACGCCAGCGATGGCCACCGCCTGACATCGGGACGGTTTGCCTGCGTTGGCGTTGCGCGAGGTCGCACCCCCACAAGGCAAACCCGATGAACCAGAAGCAATTGCTGCGCCCGGTGGCCGATGCCGCCGCACTGGCCGCGCCATTGGCGAACTACAACACCGCCGATGCGGTGGAATTCCTCAACACGCTGGAACTGACCCGCGCTGCGGAAACGCTGGCCGCGCTGCCGTTGCCGCGTGCGGTGAAGATGCTGGAGGCACCGGAACTGCACCGCAGCGGCGAACTGGTGGCCGCGCTGCCGCCGGCACGCGCCGCCGCCCTGCTGGGTCTGATGGCCGATGACCGTGCCACCGACATCGTCCACGAGCTGGACGAGGAAGAACGCGCGCGGCTGATCCCGCTGCTGGGCACCGACGCCCGCCAGGCCATCCAGAAGCTGCTCAGCTACCCGCCGAACACCGCTGGCGCGCTGATGACCACCGAGTACGTGGCGGTACCCGCCAGCTGGACCGTGGCGCAGACCCTGCAGCACATCCGCCAGGTCGAGCGCACCCGCGAGACGGTATACGCGATCTACGTGCTGGACCCGGCCAGCCAGCAGCTGCAGCAGGTGGTGACCATGCGCCGGCTGATCACCGGCCTGCCCGAGGAGTCGATCCTGGACGTGGCCCAGGTCAACCCGCCGGTGACGGTGGATGCGCTGATGGACCAGGAAGAAGTGGCGCGGCTGATCCGCCGCCACGACCTACTGGCGATTCCGGTGGTCGACGACCAGCAGCAGATGCTGGGCATCGTCACCGTGGACGACGTGCTCGATGCGCTGATCGAGGAATCCACCGAGGACGCGCACAAGTTCGGCGGCATGGAAGCGCTGGACAAGCCCTACATGCAGATCGGCTTCTTCGAGATGCTGCGCAAGCGCGCCGGTTGGCTGAGCGTGCTGTTCCTGGGCGAGATGCTGACCGCCAGCGCGATGCAGCACTACGAGGACGAACTGGCGCGCGCGGTGGTGCTGACCCTGTTCATCCCACTGATCATGAGTTCGGGCGGCAATTCCGGTTCGCAGGCCACCTCGCTGCTGATCCGCAGCCTGGCGCTGCGTGAACTGCGCCTGCGCGACTGGTGGAAGGTGGCCATCCGCGAGATCCCGACCGGCATGGTGCTGGGTGCCATCCTCGGCTGCCTGGCGATCGTGCGCATCGTGATCTGGCAGCTGGGCGGCCTGCATGACTACGGCGAGCACTGGATCCTGCTGGCGATCACCATCGGTGCCGCCCTGGTCGGCATCGTCACCTTCGGCTCGCTGTCCGGCTCGATGCTGCCCTTCATCCTCAAGCGGCTCGGCTTCGACCCGGCCAGCGCCTCGGCGCCGTTCGTGGCCACCCTGGTGGATGTCACCGGGCTGGTGATCTATTTCAGCATCGCCGCGATGATCCTGCACGGCACGCTGCTGTAACAAAAAAGGGGACGGAGGGGATTAAGTCGTTTGTGCCACAAACGACTTAATCCCCTCCGTCCCCTTTTTTGGGTACCGTAGGCGCATGAGTACCTACCACCTGCAGTCTGTGTTCCGTCCGCAGTCGGTCGCGGTGATCGGCGGCAGTCCGCGTGAGCGTTCGGCCGGCCGTGCGGTGATGCGCAATCTGCGCGGCACCGGCTTCCCCGGCAAGGTGGCGTGGATCAACCCGCGGCATGCCGAGATCGATGGCATCCGCACGATCAAGCGGCTGAAGGACCTGGACTGGGTGCCCGACCTGGTGGTGATCACCGCACCAGCGGCGATCGTGCCGCAGGTGGTGCGTACCGCCGCCGAGCGCGGCGTGCAGGCGGCGATCATCCTCACTGCGCACCTGGGCGAAGGCCCGGGTTCGTTGTCCGCACAGGTAGAGGCGGTGGCGCGCAAGCATGGCCTGCGCATCCTCGGGCCGCACTGCCTGGGCGTGATCGCGCCGCACGCGCGACTCAATGCCAGTATCGCCGCACATTTCCCGCAGGCAGGCGACCTCGCCCTGATTTCCGAATCCTCGGCGATCGCCGCCGCGCTGGTGGAGTGGGGTGTAGCGCGCTCGGTCGGCTTCTCCGCGGTGGTCTCGCTGGGCGACACGATGGACGTCGACTTCGGCGACCTGCTCGACTACTTCGCCACCGACTACCGCACCCGCGCCATCCTGCTCTATGTCGAGCAGATCAAGGACGCGCGCAAGTTCATGTCGGCTGCGCGTGCCGCCGCCCGCGCCAAGCCGGTGGTGGTGGTGAAGTCCGGCCGCGCCGAGCGCGTGCAGCCGGGCAGCCGCGATACCCATGTGCAGGCCCTGGCCCGCGCCGACGACGTGTACGGCGCCGCGTTCAACCGTGCCGGCCTGCTGCGCGTGGGCGCGCTGGACGAACTGTTCACTGCTGCCGAATCGCTGGGGCGGTTGGGCACCTTCCCGGGCCGTCGCCTGGCGATTCTCAGCAACGGCGGCGGCGTCGGTCGCCTCGCCGTGGACCAGCTGATCGCATTGCGTGGCACCCTGGCCAACCTGTCCGACACCACGGTCGAAAAGCTGGACGCCGTGCTGCCGCAGGGCTGGTCGCGCAGCAATCCGGTCGACATCGTGGTCGACGCCGATGGTGACCGCTATGCCGCGGCCATCGAAGCGCTGCTGGCCGACAACGAGAACGACGCGGTGATGGTGGTCAACGTGCCGACCGCATTCACCTCGTCCGCAGACGCTGCGCAGGCGCTCACCCGCACGCTCGGCCTGCGTCCGCGCCATCATCGCGACAAGCCGGTGTTCGCGGTGTGGCTGGGCAACGATGACCAGGCCACCGCCACGCTCAACGCGGCGCGGGTGCCGACCTATCCGACCGAGGCGGAGGCAGTACGCGGCTTCCAGCATCTGGTGCGTTACCGTGAAGCGCAGAACGCCCTGATGGAAACGCCACCCAGCCTGCCGCAGGACTTCAGTGTCGACGCGGCGGCCGCACGCGCGCTGGTCGATGCCGCGCTGGCCAACGGCCAGCAGTGGCTGGACCCGCTGGCCACCCATGAACTGCTCAAGGCCTACGGCATTCCGTCCGCACCGGTCATGCATGCGCGCGATGCGCACGAGGCGATGGACCTGGCGCAGCCGCTGCTCGAGCGCGGTGCCACGGTCGCACTGAAGATCCTGTCACCGGACATCCCGCACAAGTCGGAAGTGGACGGCGTGCGCCTGAACCTGTCCACGTTGCCGGCGGTGCAGAGCGCGGCCAACGCGATCCTGTCGCGCGCACGCCAGCTGCGGCCGGATGCCCGCATCGATGGCCTGCTGGTGCAGCCGACCATTGTTCGCCCGAAGGCGCGTGAACTGATTGTCGGCATCGCCGATGACGCGACGTTCGGCCCGGTGATCGTAGTCGGTCGTGGCGGTACCGCAGTTGAAGTGATCAATGACAAGGCGTTGGCGTTGCCGCCGCTGGACCTGCGCCTGGCCCATGAGCTGATCGGGCAGACCCGGGCTTCGCGCATCCTCAAGGCCTATGGCGATGTGCCCGCCGCCGACGAGCGCGCACTGGCGCTGGCGCTGGTCAAGCTGGCACAGCTGGCCGCAGACATTCCCGAAGTGCGCACGCTGGACATCAACCCGCTGCTGGTCGACAGCAAGGGCATTCTTGCCCTCGACGCACGCGTGGCGGTGGCACCGTCGCGCATCCTGCACAAGGGCCGTGGCCATCCGCGCTTCTCGGTGTTCCCGTACCCGAAGGAGTGGGAGCGCACCATCGAACTGTCCGATGGCGGCCGCGCCTTCGTGCGTCCGGTGCGTCCGGAAGACGATGCGCTGTTCCGCGCATTCTTCGCCCGTGTCAGTGACGAGGACCTGCGCCTGCGCTTCTTCCAGTCGGTGAAGCACTTCAGCCACGAATTCATCGCGCGCCTGACCCAGCTCGATTACGCACGCTCGATCGCACTGGTGGCGATCGAACCGCGCAGTGGCGAGATGCTCGGTGCGGTACGCCTGCACGCCGATGCCGATTACCACCGCGGCGAGTACGGCATCCTGATCCGCTCGGACCTGAAGGGCCACGGCATCGGCTGGCGGCTGATGGCGATCATGATCGAGTACGCCAAGTGGCTGGGCCTGGACGTGGTGGAAGGCCAGGTGCTGCGCGAGAACAGCACCATGCTGGCGATGTGCCAGAGCCTGGGCTTCAAGACCCGACTCGACCCGGATGACCCGACGGTGATGGTGGTGACGCTGCCGGTGCAGCAGGTCGAAGTGCCCGATGTCCCCCCGGTGGCGTGATCGCCGCCCATCGGTAGCGCCGGGCCATGCCCGGCGATCACCCCAACGCAGCGGTTCCACCACCACCGCCGTGCCATAGCACAGCAGCTCGGTCAGTCCGGTCATCACATAGGTGGCGTCGTAGCGCATGCCGATGATCAGGATGGCACCCAGCTGCCGTGCGTGCTTGTCCCTGCTGCGCCAGATTTCTTCGCGGCCTGTTCGCACAGCGCGGTGTAGATGGTGATGGTGTCGCCGAAGAGCGGCTCCGCCGCTGCCTTCTGTAGCGTCGAGCCATGCGCCACTGGCTGCGCAGCCGTCGAACGTGGCTCGACGCTACAATCCAACCCCCTGTTGCGGCATGGCTCCGTCACCGTGATGGCGCGACAATACCCCATGACCGACCGTACCCCCCTGCTCCTGCTGCCCGGCCTGCTCAACGATGCCGAGCTGTGGCGTGCGCAGATGGCCGACCTGGCCGACATCGCTGACTGCACGGTAGGCGACCAGACCCGTGGCGAGACCCTCCAAGCGGTCGCCGAGGACGTGCTCGCACAGGCACCGGAGCGCTTTGCGCTGGCTGGTTTCTCACTGGGCGGCTTCGTTGCCCAGCAGATCCTGCGCATTGCGCCGGAGCGCGTGCTGCAGCTGGCGCTGATCGATACCTCGATCCACGCCGATTCACCGGAACGTGCCGAACAACGCCGCAGCCAGCGCGCCAGCGTGCGCCTGCCGGGCAGGTTCCACGGCTTCGGCGATGCGCTGATGCGCAGCTACATCGACGCCTCGCGGCTGGACGACTACGTGCTGGTGCAGCGCGTGCGCGACATGACCGCCCGCCTGGGGGCGGAGGTATTCCTGCGCCAGAGTGCGCTGGAGCGGCGCGACGGCCATGACGTGCTGGCGGGTTACCAAGATCCGCTGTTGATCGTCTGCGGGGCCAACGACCGCATCACGCCGCTGGCAGTGAGCGAGGAAATGCACGACCTGGTGCCGCACTCGCAGCTGGTGGTGGTGCCCGATTGCGGGCACCTGGCCCCGATGGAAAAGCCGCACGAGGTCAGTGCAGCGATGCGTGGGTGGTTGCTGCAGGGTAGGGAGTGAACGGTAGGTGCCGACCTGGGTC
>NZ_LLXT01000093.1 GCF_001431625.1 Stenotrophomonas geniculata ATCC 19374 = JCM 13324 | reverse complement strand
TTACGGCGTCCCCCGCAACCGGCCCCACCCCGCCCAACCACGGAAAGCCCGCTTTTGCCGTTGCCGTTGATTCGGCGGGTGCCGGGCCGCAGGCCCGGCCGAACCCCTCAATTACGCTGGAACAGCGCCTGCACATCCTTGCGGAACGCCGCCTGGCTGTCGGCCCGGCTGTAGAACATGTGCCCACCCGGATAACTACGCACCTGCACCCGGTCCGGATTGCTGCCCATCGCCGGCATCTGGTCCACCGTCAGGATCGACCCCATGAACGGGCACGACAGGTCGTTCCAGCCATGCACGATCAGCACCTGGAGGTGCGGGTCGATCGCCACCGCCTGGCGCAGCTGGGTCACCGCGCCTTGGCGCAGCTCGCCGTTGCGGTCCCACAGCCGGTTCACGTCGTAATTCAGCGCCTGGTAGCGCGCATCCACCTTCCAGCCGACCACGCGCGTCACGAAGTCGACCATCGCCGTGGTGGTCGGTGCAATGATGCTGTCCAGCAGCGGATCATTGGCGCGCTGCTCCGGATCATTCGGGAACGGATCGAACGCGGTCACGTTCGAGTCGTAGCGGCTGCCCAGCGTACCCTTGTCGCGGAACACCTCACGCAGATAGGCCTGCGTCTCCAGGCGGCCACCGGCGCGGCGCACGAACTGCGGGTCCAGCCCGGTCAGCTCGGTTACCCGGTGCAGCATCGCCTCGGTCGCCTGCGGGTCGCTGCGGCCCTTCATCAGCGCGGTGGCGTAGTCGCCACGGGTGTACTCCACCACGTCACGCATCGCTGCATCCGTCAGCTTGCCCTGGCGCTCCAGGTGCGCTGCAGCGATCGACGGCAGCGTCTGCATCCACGCCATCGGCGAGACATCGGCGTTGTCTTCCAGGGTCGGGCTCAGGTAGGGCGAGACCAGCACCAGGCCGTTCATCGCCACGCCCAGCCGGGTCTGCAGGAAGTGGGTGATGCGGGGGCCACGGTAGCCACCGTAGCTCTCGCCGGTCAGGTACTTGCGTGCGCCCATGCGCTGGTTGCGCAGCAGCCAGTCGTAGATCGAGCGCGACAGGTATTCGATGTCAGCGCCGGGGTTGTACAGCTGCTTCTTCGCTTCGTCATCGCCGATGCGCGCGCGGCTGAAGCCGGTGCCGACCGGATCGATGAACACCAGATCGGTGAAGTCCAGCCAGGTGCCGGGGTTGTCGTGCAGGGTGGCGGGTGCCGAGGCGCTGTCACCCTCCGAACCAAAGGTGACCACCTTGGGTCCGATTGCGCCCATGTTGAGGTAGACCGACGATGCACCCGGGCCGCCGTTGAGCGCGAAGGTCACCGGCCGGTCCTTGCCCGGCATCGTATAGGCGGTGAACACCACATCGGCGATCACCTTGCCTTTCGCATCACGCACCGGCAGGGTACCGACGGTGGCGGTGTAGTCCAGGGTGCGGCCCGCCAGGCGCATGCTCTGGCGGGCCGAGGCATCGGCGGGCAGCGCAGTCGCTTCGGTCTTGTCGTCTTTCGGATCGGCCTTGGCCTCGGCGTCAGGCGCGGCCAGCACGCTTGCAGGGGCGATGAGCAGGCCGACGCAGAGCGCGGCAGTATGCAGCAGGGACTTCATGGCACCGGATTGGCAGCGGAAGGGGGTTCCGATGCTAGGCCGGTGGCGGGCATGCCGTATGTGTCCAAAGGCATGGCCGCGCGTCGAGGCCGCCACTGGCCAGATTGGGTCAAGCGGGCAGAGGAGTGCGCACGTCGTCGTCGGCCAGCAGGCCATATACCACCGAATCGGACAGTTCGCCCTGGATGCGCCAACGCTGCCGCAGCACGCCCTCCAGGTGAAAGCCCAGCCGTTCAAGCACGTGTGCCGAGGGCCGGTTGCGCGGGTCGACTTCGGCTTCCACGCGATGCAGGTGCAGGGTCTGGAACAGGTAGTCCAGCAGGTGCTGAAGCGCTTCGTGCATGTAGCCCTGGCCCTGCCTGTCGGGGGCCAGCAGGTAGCCGATCTCGGCACGTGCGGCATCGCGGTCCAGGGCGAACACCACGCAGATGCCCAGCAACGGTCCGTCCAGCGTTTCGCGCACGGCCAGCTTGAGCTGGGTGCCGGTGGCCTGTGCGGCCAGGTCATCGTCGATCTGCGCACGCGCCTCGGCCGGTCGTGTCCACGCCGGGTGGTTCCAGAACCGCATCACGTCCGGATCGGACTGGATCGCGAACAGGGCGGCCGCATCGTCGCGGCGGATCGGGCTCAGGACCAGGCGTGCGCTGTGCAGCGGCAGGCCCGGGAACAGCAGCGAGTGGCTGGCCAATACGATGATCCACGCGGATGGGCGCGCATTATGGCGCTGCCGGGTTTGCCGATGGGGGCGGGATCTCTGTAGAGCCGAGCCGATGCTCGGCTGCCCGGCACGGCGCGGAATGCAGCCGAGCGTGGGCTCGGCTCTACAGGAGGGCTGCGGGAGTCAGACTTCCAGCGAAGCCAGGTCGCCCTTCGACTCCAGCCAGCCCTTGCGGTCGGATGCACGCTTCTTGGCCAGCAGCATGTCCATCAGCGAGCGGGTCTGCTCGCCGTCGTCCACGGTCAGCTGCACCAGGCGGCGGGTGTCGGGGTGGATGGTCGACTCGCGCAGCTGTGGCGGATTCATCTCGCCGAGGCCCTTGAAGCGGGTGACGTTGATCGCACCCTTGATCTTCTCGCGTTCGATCTTGTCCAGCATCGAGCGCTTTTCTTCCTCGTCCAGGGCGTAGAACACCTGCTTGCCCACGTCGATGCGGAACAGCGGCGGCATGGCCACGAACACGTGGCCGGCATCGACCAGCGCCGGGAAGTGCTTGAGGAACAGCGCGGTGAGCAGGGTAGCGATGTGCAGGCCGTCCGAGTCCGCGTCGGCCAGGATGATGACCTTGCCATAGCGCAGGCCGGCAATGTCGTCCTTGCCCGGGTCGCAGCCGATGGCCACGGCCAGGTTGTGCACTTCTTCCGACGCCAGCACGCTGTTGGAGGACACTTCCCAGGTATTGAGGATCTTGCCGCGCAGCGGCAGGATCGCCTGGAAGTCCTTGTCGCGCGCCTGCTTGGCGCTGCCGCCTGCCGAGTCACCCTCCACCAGGAACAGCTCGGTGCGCGACAGGTCCTGGCTGATGCAGTCGGCCAGTTTGCCGGGCAGGGCCGGGCCTTGGGTGACCTTCTTGCGGACGACCAGCTTTTCGGTCTTCAGGCGCGCACTGGCGCGTTCGATGGCGATCTGGGCGATCTTCTCGCCCAGTTCCACGTTCTGGTTCAGCAGCAGGCTGAAGGCATCGTGGGCGGCGCCTTCGATGAAGCCAGCAGCCTGGCGCGAGGACAGGCGTTCCTTGGTCTGGCCGCTGAACTGCGGGTCGGTCATCTTCAGCGACAGCACGAACGACACGCGGTCCCACACGTCTTCCGGGGCCAGCTTGACGCCACGCGGCAGCAGGTTGCGGAAGTCGCAGAACTCGCGCAGCGCCTCGGTCAGGCCGGTACGCAGGCCGTTGACGTGGGTGCCGTGCTGGGCAGTGGGAATCAGGTTGACGTAGCTTTCCTGCACCAGCTCGCCTTCCGGCAGCCAGGCCACGGCCCAGTCAACAATTTCGGTGTCCTTCTTCAGGTTGCCGACGAACAGCTCGGCCGGCAGCATCTCGCGATCGCCCAGTTCCAGCTTCAGGTAATCGCGCAGGCCGTCTTCGTAGTACCAGGTATCGACTTCACCGGTGGCTTCGTCGGTCAGCTTCACGGTCAGGCCCGGGCACAGCACGGCCTTGGCGCGCAGCAGGTGCTTGAGCGCGCGCACCGCGAACTTGGGCGTGTCGAAGTACTTCGGGTCGGGCCAGAAGCGCACGCGGGTACCGGTGTTCTTCTTGCCGACGCTGCCGACCACTTCCAGCGGGGTGGCACGGTCGCCGTTGCGGAAGGTGATGCGGTGTTCGGCACCTTCGCGCTTGATGTGCACTTCCACCAGGGTCGACAGCGCGTTGACCACGCTGACGCCGACGCCGTGCAGGCCGCCGGAGAAAGTGTAGTTGTTGTTGCTGAACTTGCCGCCGGCGTGCAGGCGGGTGAGGATCAGCTCGACGCCCGGGATCTTCTCTTCCGGATGGATGTCCACCGGCATGCCGCGGCCGTCATCGCTGACCTCCACGCTGCCGTCCTTGTACAGGGTGATCTCGATCGAGCGGGCGTGGCCGGCGAGGGCCTCGTCCACCGAGTTGTCGATCACTTCCTGCGCCAGGTGGTTCGGGCGCGCGGTGTCGGTATACATGCCGGGACGGCGCTTGACCGGGTCAAGGCCGGACAGGACTTCAATATCGGCGGCGTTATAACGGGCGTTCATCTGTCTTCGAAAGCTTGGAGCGACGGGCAAGTGTGGGGTCTGGCACGGGATTTTGCACGCCTGCGGTTCAGTCTCGGCGACGCAGAGGGGGTAAAATGGCAGCCGCTGGAATCTGAACGCCGGCGACCCCCGTTGGGTCGAAACATCCAAGCCGTACCGCGAGGAGGACCTCATGAAGAAGTTGCTGACCATTGCGATCCTGGCCGCTGCCGCCGTTGCGGTGCCGCTGGTGATGGCGCAGAACGCCGGCCAGCCGGCCCCGCAGCAGGGTGACCAGGCCGACAAGGCACAGGCCGAAGCCGATGCCAAGGCCAAGCGCCGCGCCCAGGCCAATGCCGAAATGAAGGCGCAGGGCCAGCCGGCCCCGCAGCAGGAAGAGGAAGAAGAGGCGAGGAAGAAGAAGTAATCCTTCCGCCCTCTGAAGCCCTTGCCGCAAGGGATTCGCCCCCCGACGCCCCGCCCAGCGGGGCGTTTCTTTTGGGTGATGGCCGCAACTGCCTCTTGGGTTGGCGGCCATCAATCTGTAAACTACGGCTTTCCGGGAGTAAGTGCGTGTCCACCCTTTGCGAATGGGCTGGCACGACCATGCGTGGTCGCCAGCAATGCGGGTCGCAGGTGACGGTCGATATGACCGGCACGGCCGCCCCGACCTCGCAGGGTGGTCCCCGTCCGGCGCCTGCCGCCGCACGGCCCAGCACCTCCCTCGCTGCCCCAGCGAACCGGAAAACCCCCTTCAAGCTCCATGCCCGCCCTCGGGGTGCGCGTGGTGCTGCCGTTTTCCATTTCCAGACAGGATGCTTGCAGCCATGACTCCCTTGATTTTCGTAACCGGCGGCGTGGTGTCCTCGCTCGGCAAAGGCATTGCCGCTGCGTCACTGGCCGCCATTCTCGAAGCCCGTGGCCTGAAGGTCACGATGATGAAGCTCGACCCGTACATCAACGTCGACCCGGGCACCATGAGCCCGTTCCAGCACGGTGAGGTCTACGTCACCGACGACGGCGCCGAGACCGACCTCGACCTGGGCCACTACGAGCGCTTCGTGCGCACCCGCCTGAGCCGCAAGAACTCGGTCACCACCGGCCGCATCTACGAGAACGTGATCCGCAAGGAGCGCCGCGGCGACTACCTGGGCGCGACCGTGCAGGTCATTCCGCACATCACCGATGAAATCCGCCGTTGCATCGACGAAGCCACCGAAGGCTACGACGTGGCGCTGGTCGAGATCGGCGGTACCGTCGGCGACATCGAGTCGCTTCCGTTCCTGGAGGCGATCCGCCAGGTGCGCACCGAGCGTGGCCCGGAGAAGGCGCTGTTCATGCACCTCACCCTGGTGCCGTACATCGGCGCCGCCGGTGAGCTGAAGACCAAGCCGACCCAGCACTCGGTGAAGGAACTGCGCTCGATCGGCATCCAGCCGGACGTGCTGCTGTGCCGCTCCGAGCAGGCGGTGCCGGATTCGGAGCGCCGCAAGATCGCCCAGTTCACCAACGTTTCCGAGCGCGCGGTGATCAGCGTGCCGGACGTGGACGTGCTGTACCGCATTCCGTCGGGCCTGCACGCGCAGGGCCTGGACGAAATCGTGGTCAACCAGCTGAAGCTGGCCGACAAGGCCGGTCCGGTCGATCTGTCGATGTGGGAAGACGCGGTCGACGCCACCCTGCACCCGTTGGACGAAGTGACCATCGCCGTAGTCGGCAAGTACGTGGACCATCAGGACGCCTACAAGTCGGTCGGTGAAGCACTCAAGCATGGCGGCCTGCGCCAGCGCACCAAGGTCAACCTGAAGTGGCTGGAAGCACAGGACCTGGAAGGCACCGACATGGCCGCACTGGCCGATGTTGACGGCATCCTGGTGCCGGGTGGCTTCGGTGACCGTGGTTTCGAAGGCAAGGTGCAGACTTCGAAGTTCGCCCGCGAGCAGCACGTGCCGTACTTCGGCATCTGCTACGGCATGCAGGCGGCCGTGGTCGATTACGCGCGCAACGTGGTCGGCCTGGAGGGCGCCAACAGCACCGAGAACGACCGCCAGTCGCCGAACCCGGTGATCGGCCTGATCACCGAATGGCGTACCGCCACCGGCGATGTCGAGAAGCGTGACGACAAGAGCGACCTGGGTGGCACCATGCGCCTGGGCCTGCAGGAGCAGCGCCTGAAGCCGGGCACGCTGGCCCGCGAGCTGTACGGCAAGGACGTGGTCGCCGAGCGCCACCGCCACCGTTACGAGTTCAACAACCGTTACCGCACCCAGCTGGAAGACGCCGGCCTGGTGATCGCCGGCAAGTCGATGGACGACACCCTGGTGGAAGTGGTTGAGCTGCCGCGCGATGCGCACCCGTGGTTCCTGGCCTGCCAGGCGCACCCGGAATTCCTGTCCACGCCGCGTGACGGCCATCCGCTGTTCATCGGTTTCATCCGTGCCGCGCGCGAGCGCAAGGCCGGCGGCAAGCTGCTTTCCGAAGCGCGCGCCTGACTTGTGAATGGGGGCTTCGGCCCCCATCCTGCATGCTTCAACCCCCAGCGCACCGGCCCGTCCGGTGCTGCGGACAACAAGGAAACGCCATGAAACTGTGTGGATTCGAGGTCGGGCTGGACCAGCCCCTGTTCCTGATCGCCGGCCCCTGCGTGATCGAGTCGATGCAGCTGCAGCTGGATACCGCCGGCAAGCTGAAGGAGATCACCGACAAGCTCGGGGTGAACTTCATCTTCAAGTCCAGCTTCGACAAGGCCAACCGCACCTCGGGCACCGCCTTCCGCGGCCCGGGCATGGAAGAAGGCCTGAAGGTCCTGGCCGAGGTCAAGAAGCAGATCGGCGTGCCGGTGCTGACCGACGTCCATGAGTACACCCCGATGGACGAAGTGGCCTCGGTGGTGGACGTGCTGCAGACCCCGGCGTTCCTGGTCCGCCAGACCGACTTCATCCGCAAGGTGTGCTCGGCCGGCAAGCCGGTCAACATCAAGAAGGGCCAGTTCCTGGCGCCGTGGGACATGAAGCCTGTCGTGGAGAAGGCCAAGGCCACCGGCAACGAGCAGATCATGGTCTGCGAGCGCGGTGCCAGCTTCGGCTACAACAACCTGGTCAGCGACATGCGTTCGCTGGCGGTGATGCGCGAGACCGGTTGCCCGGTGGTGTTCGACGCCACCCATTCGGTGCAGCTGCCGGGTGGGCAGGGCACCAGTTCCGGTGGCCAGCGTGAGCACGTGCCAGTGCTGGCCCGTGCCGCCGTGGCGGTGGGCATCTCCGGCCTGTTCGCCGAGACCCATCCAGACCCGTCCAAGGCCCTGTCCGATGGCCCCAATGCATGGCCGCTGGACCAGATGGAAGCGCTGCTCGAGACCCTGATGGAGCTCGACGCGGTGACCAAGAAGCACGGCTTCTCGCGCTTCGCGTGAGTCGTGACCCGTGGCTGGCGCTGGAATCCCAGCGCCGCCGCCGGCACTGGAAGCAGTGGCCGTGGGGCTTGATCGCACTGGCCCTGGCCGTGCTGTTCACCGTGGGCATGTTCGGGCTGGTGCTGATCGGCGCCGCATCCGTGCGGCCACCGGGTGATGGTGGCAGCGCGCTCAATCTGCGCGCGTACTTCATTGCGCTGATGGTCGCGGAGTTGGTGGCGGCCGTAGGCTGCATCACTGCCGCTGTGCTGGCCTGGCGGCTGAATCGCGGCAAGGTGGCCGCTGGGCTGGCGATCATCCTGCTCTCGCTGTGGCTGGGCGCCCTGTTCTACGGATTGCTTTGATGAATACGACCACATCGGCGCGCGGCTGGCCCTGGGGCCTGATCGCCCTGGGGCTGTCCGTGTTGACCTGGATCGCGCTGGTGGTGGGCGTGCTGGCCTTCACCGCGGGTTTCCGGCCGCCGGGGGATGGAGACAACGGCGTGCAGGCCACGCAGTGGTGGTTGCTGGGCGCGCTGGTCACGATGGCGCTGTCCTTCCTGGGCAGTCCGGTGGCGATGGTGCTGGCTTGGCGACGGCGGCGTGGCCCCATCCTGGCGGCGATTGCTGGTGCGTTGCTGGTGATGCTGGTATCGATGGTCCTGATCGTGATCGGGTCCAGCTGGGGCTGAAGCCGCCTGCGCCATTTGGCAAGTGGCGGGCAGCCGGGGATAATCACGCGGCATTCGTTTTGTCGCCCCCTCTCCAGACAGGTAACCGGCCCGACCATGAGTACGATCCGCAGCATCCACGCCCGTGAAATCCTCGACAGCCGTGGCAACCCCACGCTGGAAGCCGAAGTCATCCTGGAGGACGGTTCGTTCGGTCGTGCCGCGGTTCCCTCCGGCGCCTCGACCGGCACCAAGGAAGCGGTCGAGCTGCGTGACGGCGACAAGACCCGTTACCTGGGCAAGGGCGTGCGCAAGGCCGTCGACAACGTCAACACCACGATTGCCGCCGCGCTGAAGGGCGTCGAGGCCACCGACCAGGCCGGCCTCGACCGTCGCCTGATCGACCTCGATGGCACCGAGAACAAGGGCCGCCTGGGCGCCAACGCACTGCTGGGTGTTTCGATGGCCGCCGCGCACGCCGCCGCCGCATCGAGCAAGCAGGCACTGTGGCAGTATCTGGCCGCCAAGACCGGCGTGAGCCCGTCGCTGCCGGTGCCGATGATGAACATCATCAACGGCGGTGCGCATGCCGACAACAACGTCGACTTCCAGGAGTTCATGGTGCTGCCGGTCGGCTTCACCTCGTTCTCCGAAGCGCTGCGCGCCGGTACCGAAATCTTCCATTCGCTGAAGTCGGTGCTGAAGGGCCACGGCCTGAGCACGGCGGTCGGCGACGAAGGCGGCTTCGCGCCGGACTTCCGCAGCAACGTCGAAGCGCTGGACACCATCCTCGAAGCGATCGGCAAGGCCGGCTACACCGCCGGTGAAGACGTGCTGCTGGGCCTGGACGTGGCTTCCAGCGAGTTCTTCGAGAACGGCAAGTACAACCTGGTCGGCGAGAACAAGCGCCTGACCTCCGAGCAGTTCGTCGACTTCCTCGCCGACTGGGCCGCGCAGTACCCGATCATCACCATTGAAGATGGCCTGGCCGAGAACGACTGGGCCGGCTGGAAGCTGCTGACCGACCGCATCGGCAAGAAGGTGCAGCTGGTCGGCGACGACCTGTTCGTGACCAACCCGAAGATCTTCCAGGAAGGCATCGACTCGGGCACCGCCAACGCGATCCTGATCAAGGTCAACCAGATCGGTACCCTGAGCGAAACCCTGGAAGCGATCGCCATGGCCGATCGCGCCGGCTATGCCGCCGTGGTCTCGCACCGTTCGGGCGAAACCGAAGACACCACCATCGCCGACATCGCCGTGGCCACCACCGCCACCCAGATCAAGACCGGCTCGCTGTGCCGCAGCGATCGCGTGGCCAAGTACAACCAGCTGCTGCGCATCGAGGAAGCCCTCGGCGCCGGCGCGCGTTACGCCGGTCGTGACGCGTTCGTTTCGCTGAAGCGCTGAGCCGATGCGCGACTGGCGCTGGATGCTGCTGGTGCTGGCCCTGCTGCTGGGCTGGCTGCAGTACCGCTTCTGGTTCGGTCCGGGCAATTCGGGTGAAGTGATGATGCTCGAAGCCCAGGTCGCCAACCAGGAGCGGGACAATGAGGGCCTGCAGCAGCGCAATGATGCGCTGGCTGCCGAAGTGAAGGACCTCAAGGAAGGCCAGTCCGCCATCGAGGAACGCGCGCGAAGCGAGCTGGGCATGATCAAGCCTGGCGAAAAGTTCTACCGCGTGGTCGAGGATGCGCCGGTGCATCCGGCGCAGCCTGCGGCGAGCGTCAGCGCGCAGGCCGGCGAGCACCCGGCGGACGTGCCATGAGTGCGGCCATCTGGGTCGTGGTTCCGGCTGCTGGGCGTGGCACCCGCTTCGGCGCGCCGTTGCCCAAGCAGTACCTGCAGGCAGGTGGGCAGATCCTGCTTGCCCATACCCTGGACGCCCTGCTGGCGCACCCGGCCGTGGCCGGGGCGATGGTGGTGATCGGCCAGGACGACGCCGACTGGCCCGGTTGGAACGAGTGGGCGGGCAAGCCGGTGCTGACCTGCATCGGTGGCGCGACCCGTGCCGCTTCGGTGCTGGCTGGCCTGCAGGCGCTGCCGGAGACGGTGCGTGCTGATGAGTTCGTGCTGGTGCATGACGCAGCCCGACCGAACCTGTCCCTGGCCGATCTCGGCCGCCTGCTTGAAGTCGGCCGTGCCGACCCGGTTGGCGCGATCCTGGCCGCCCCGGTGCGCGACACGCTCAAGCGTGCGGGTGACGACGGTGGCATCGACGGCACCGAGCCGCGCGAGCGCCTGTGGCGCGCACTGACCCCGCAGCTGTTCCGTCGCCATCAGCTCAGCCGCGCGCTGTCCGAAGCTGCCGCCGCCGGTGTTGAAGTCACCGACGAGGCCATGGCCATGGAGCGCCAGGGCCAGCGCCCGCTGCTGGTGGAAGGCAGCGAGGACAACTTCAAGGTCACCACCCCGGCCGATCTGGACCGGTTCGAATTCGTACTTTCCCGCCGCGCCAGCTGATTGCCCGCGCGGCCCTGCTGCAAGGGTTGCATCCATGAGCACCGCACCTTTCCCGCCCGTCCGCATCGGCCAGGGCTATGACGTCCATGCCTTCGGTGAAGGCGATCACATCATGCTCGGTGGCGTGAACGTACCGCACAGCTGCGGCGTGCTCGCACACAGCGACGGCGACGTGATCCTGCACGCTCTGTGCGACGCGATGCTGGGCGCACTGGCGCTGGGTGACATCGGCCAGCATTTCCCGCCAAGCGACAGCCGCTGGAAGGGCGCCGACAGCAGTGATTTCGTGCGCCACTGCGACAGCCTGCTGCGCGAGCGTGGCTGGCGTGTCGGCAACACCGACATCACCGTGATCTGCGAGCGGCCCAAGGTTGGCCCGCATGCGCTGGCCATGCGTGAGCGCATCGGCGAGCTGCTGCAGTTGCCGCTGGATGCGGTCAGCGTCAAGGCCACCACCTCGGAAAAGCTGGGCTTCACCGGCCGTGGTGAAGGCATCGCCGCGCAGGCCGTGGTGCTGCTGGTGGCCGCATGATTCCCCTGCCGCTTGCATTCGGTGCGCCATTGCTCACAGCGCGCATCCGCACCACGCCGGACGATTTCCAGGTGGACGAACTGCCGGCCTTCGAGGCCAGCGGTGAAGGCGAGCACCTGTTGCTGCACATCCGCAAGCGCGGCGCCAACACCGTGCATGTGGCCAAGGTGCTGGCCAAGTGGGCCGGCCTGCCGGAAATGGCGGTCAGCTACGCCGGCATGAAGGATCGTCACGCGGTCACCACCCAGCGTTTCAGCGTGCACCTGCCCAAGCGCATTGCGCCGGACCTGGCCGAGTTGGCCAGTGATGAGATCGAAGTGCTTGAAGCGACTTGGCATAACCGCAAGCTGCAGCGTGGCGCACTGGCCGGCAACCGTTTCAAGCTGGTGTTGCGTGAAGTGCAGGGCGATGCCGCAGCGATCAGCGAACGCCTGCAGCAGGTTGCCGAGCGCGGCCTGCCGAACTGGTTCGGCGAGCAGCGCTTTGGCCGCGACGGCGGCAACGTACCGGCGGCACTGGCGATGTTCGGTGGCCGCCGCATGCGCAAGGATCAGCGTTCGCTGCTGCTGTCGGCCGCGCGTTCGGCGCTGTTCAACCGCGTGCTGGCCGCGCGCGTGGAGCAGGGCAACTGGGATCAGCCGCTGGAGGGCGAAGTGTGGATGCTCGATGGCAGCCGCAGCGTGTTCGGACCCGAGCCGTACACCGACGTGCTGGCCGAGCGCCTGGCGCGTTTCGACATCCATCCCAGCGCGCCGCTGTGGGGCGAAGGCGAGCTGCGCAGCACCGATGCGGCACGCGAGCTGGAGCTGGCCGCGCTGGACGACGATGAGTCGAAGGCACTGCGGGCCGGCCTGGAAGACGCGCGCCTGAAGCAGGAGCGCCGCGCGCTGCGCCTGCGCCCGGCGCTGCTGCAGCACCAATGGCTGGCCGATGACGTACTGGAGCTGTCGTTCGCGCTGCCGCCGGGCTGCTACGCCACCGCCGTGCTGCACGAGCTCGGCCCCGTCGAAGACGCCTCGCAGGCCTGACAGAAAAAGGGGACGGAGGCGAAGAGCATCCACGCATGGCGTGGATCTACTTTCCTCCGCTCACCACAGTAGATCCACGCCATGCGTGGATGCGTTACCTCACCGCCGTGCCAGCAGCACCAGTACCGCGCCGGTGCCGCCTTGTCCGGTCGGCGCCGAATGGAAGGCCAGCACGTCGTTGCGCAGCCGCAGCAGGCGATCAACCAGGTTCTTCAGCACCGGCGCACCGCCATCGGACTGCAGGCCCTTGCCGTGGATGATGCGCACGCAGCCATAGTCGTGTGCATGCGCTTCCAGCAGGAACTGGCGCAGCAGCGTCTCCGCCTGCGCGGCGGTGGCACCATGCAGGTCCAGCTCGTCCTGCACCGAATACTGGCCACGCTTGAGGCGCTGGAACAGGCGCGGTGGCAGGTTGTCGCGGCGATAGCTGGCCACGTCGCCGGCTTCCAGCGGCGTGCTGTCGCGCAGCAGCCGGGCGAACTCGCCGGCGGCTTCGGCCTCGTCACGTTCGGCCATGCGCGCGCGCGGCTTCGGCCGGGGCGCAGCCGGTGCCGGCTCGGCATCCTTGCGCAGCGGCGTCACTTCGCCGATGGCCGCACGGAACAATGCGGCCGGATCTTCGTCTTCAGGGTGCGACATGCGCACAGGGTAAACCGCCGGCGCAGGTCTGCCTATGACGGTTCGATGTCGGCCGTGACCGCCGGCAGGGTAGGACCGGCGGCTCGCATGCGGCACAATAGACGATGCCCTTGCAGGGTCGACGGCTTCCGCAGGGGAGTACGACGGTCCCGCCCACACTGCACGGTGATGGAATCGAATTCTTGGAAAATCAAGCGGTTAAATCGAAGATGCGAATCCTGGTCAGTAACGACGATGGCGTCGACGCCGCAGGCATCCGGATGCTTGCTTCGGTGCTGCGCGAGGCCGGACACGAAGTCACGGTGGTCGCCCCCGACCGCGATCGCTCCGGCGCCAGCAACTCGCTGACCCTGGACCTGCCGATCCGCCTCAAGCGCATCGACCATTACACCGTCTCGGTGGCCGGCACCCCGACCGACTGCGTGCACCTTGCGCTGACCGGGCTGCTTGAGTTCGAACCCGACATTGTCGTGTCCGGCATCAACAACGCCGCCAACCTCGGCGATGACGTGATCTATTCCGGCACCGTCTCGGCGGCGATGGAAGGCCGCTTCCTCGGCCTGCCGGCGGTGGCGGTCTCGCTGGTCACCCGCAACCACGATCCGAAGCACTTCGAAACCGCCGCGCGCGCCGCAGTGGAGATCGTGGCCCGGCTCAAGGCCGATCCGTTGCCGGCTGACACCATCCTCAACGTCAACGTGCCGGATCTGCCGTGGAGCGAGGTCAAGGGCTTCGAGGTCACGCGCCTCGGTAACCGCCATCGCGCAGAAGGCTGCATCGCGCAGAAGGACCCGCGCGGCAACGAGGTGTACTGGATCGGCCCGGCCGGTCGTGAGCAGGACTCCGGTCCCGGCACCGACTTCCATGCGGTGCGCACCGGCCACATCTCGATCACTCCGATCCAGGTCGACCTGACCCGCTACCAGGCACTGGAGAAGGTGGCCAGCTGGGTTGGCGGCCTCAGTGCGGCGCTGGACCAGCCGGCATGAGCCCACGCCTGCGCCTGCAACCGGAAGCCGTCGGTATCGGCATGACCTCGCAGCGCGTGCGTGACCGACTGGTCGATCGCCTGCGCGAAGCCGGCATCGTCGACGAGCCGACCTTGAACGCGATCCGGGTGGTGCCGCGCCATCTGTTCATCGACGAGGCACTGGCCTCGCGTGCGTATGAAGACACCGCGCTGCCGATCGGCCACGGCCAGACCATCTCGCAACCCTGGGTGGTCGCGCGGATGACCGAGGCGGTGCTCCAGGTCGCGCCGAAGCGGGTGCTGGAAGTCGGCACCGGATCCGGTTACCAGGCTGCCATCCTCGGTGCGCTGGGCCTGGAGGTCTACACCGTGGAGCGCATCGGTGACCTGCTGCGCCAGGCGCGCAAGCGCTTCCGTGCGCTGGGCATGAACATCCGCACCAAGCATGACGACGGCCGCGTCGGTTGGGCCGAGCACGGTCCGTTCGACGCCATCGTGGTCACTGCGGCGGCGCCGGCACTGGTCGACGCCTTGATCGAGCAGCTCGCCGAGGGCGGCCGCCTGGTGGCGCCGGTCGGTGGCCCAGGGGCGCAGTCGCTGGTACAGCTGGACCGCAAGGCCGACGGCAGCATCGAACAACACGTGTTGGCGCCGGTCACGTTCGTGCCGCTGCTGTCTGGCATGCTCGACTAATCCACGGAGCAGGGTTGCATGAAGATTTTCGGGCCGCTGTACGAGCGGGCGATGAAGTGGGCGGCGCACGAGCGCGCGCCGACCTACCTGACGGTGTTGAGCTTCTTCGAGGCGATCATCTTCCCGGTGATGCCGGAGGTGATGCTGGCACCGATGTGCGTGGCCCAACCCAAGCGCGGCTGGTGGTTCGCCACCCTCAGCCTGGCCGGCTCGATGGTCGGCGCGCTGGTTGGCTATGCACTGGGTCATTACGCCTTCGAGGCGATCAAGCCGCTGTTCGAAGCGCTGGGCATGCTGCCGGCGATCGAGCAGGGCATCATCACCGTGCAGGCGAAGATGGCCGAGTCGCCCTGGGCGGTGTTCACCTTCCTGGTGCTGGGCGGCTTCATGCCCATCCCGATGAAGGTCTTCACGTGGGCATCGGGTATCGTCGGCGTACCGATGCCGCAGTACCTGCTGAGCATGCTGATCGGTCGCGGCAAGCGCGTGTTCGTGCTGGCTGCGGTCATCCGTATCGGTGGTGCGCGTGCCGAAGCGGCACTGCGTCGCTGGATTGAACCGCTGGGCTGGATCGCCACCGCGCTGGTGGTGGTGCTGATCGCCTGGCTTGTATGGAGGTCGAAGTTCGCATGAGTCCTGATCGTCAGAGCAAGGGAGTGCGCATCGGCGCGCTGGCGTTGCTGGTTTCCACCCTGGCCGCCTGCGGCACCGCCACCGTGGTCCGCCCGGGTGGTGGCAGCACCGGTAGTGGTGTGACCACGCCGAAGACCTCGGTGCCCAAGCCCGGGCAGACCGTGGTGGTGCGCAAGGGCGACACCATCTATGCGCTGGCCCGCATCCATGACATCACCCCGGCCGACCTGATTGCCTGGAATCGTCTGGACAACCCGTCGACCATCTACCCCGGCCAGGTGATCCGCCTGTATCCGCAGGGGGCCACCAGCGGCCGTGCGCCGACCACGGTGGTCACCCCGCCGCGTTCGGCTGGCAGCAGTGGCGGCAGCACCGCGCCGGCGCAGGCGCCGGTCGGGCCGGTCAAGAGCAACATCGCCTGGCGCTGGCCAGCCGATGGCGCGATCGTCGGCCGCTACGTGGCCGGTGACGCGACCAGGCAGGGCGTAGACATCGCCGGCACCAGCGGCCAGCCGGTCAAGGCAACCGCCAACGGCGTGGTGGTGTACTCCGGTGCCGGCCTGGTCGGCTACGGCGAACTGATCATCATCAAGCACAGCGACCAGTGGCTGTCCGCCTATGGTCACAACCGCAAGCGCCTGGTCAATGAAGGGCAGAGCGTGAAGGCTGGCGAGCAGATCGCCGAAATGGGCCGCACCGGTGCGAACCGCGACATGGTCCACTTCGAGATTCGCTACAACGGCAAGCCGGTCGACCCGCAGCAGTATCTGCCGGCACGCTGATCACCGTGTGATCGGGTAGCGCCGGGTCACGCCCGGCGGCTTTCCGCGCCGCGACGCGGCGCCGCCCGAGCATGGGCTCGGGCGCTACAGAGTAGGTGTGATCCAGGGCACCGCCGGGCCATGCCCGGCGACGCCACGTCAGCCTTCGAGAATGAAGGCGGCGGCGACCTTGCGGCCTTCGCCGGCCAGGATGTTGAAGGTGCGCGCGGCGGCCGGATTGTTCATCACTTCCAGGCCGATGCCGCGTGACAGGCAGGCGGCCATCACCACCGCCGGCGGGAACACCTGGCGGTCACCGGTGCCGAGCACGATCAGCGCCGGGTTCAGCGCCAGGATCGGCTCCAGGTCGGCCAGCTGCAGTTCGGTGGCCTGCTTCACCGGCCAGCGCTCGACCAGCTGGTCCGGGGTCAGGAAGAAGCTGCTGCCCAGCACCAGTTCGTTGACCCGGGCCGAGCGGCCATCGGCGGCGCGCAGGCTGTAGGCGTAATCCGGCGGTTCGTGGTTCAGCTGCATGGCAGTAGGGCGATCAGCCGCGCGGCAGCACGATCTGTCGCTGTTCCTTGCTCGGGCGGTACAGCACGGCGACGTGGCCGATGCGCTGCACCAGCGCGCTTTCGGTGGCTTCGACGATCTCGCCGATCATCACGTCACGGGCGTCGCGGTCTTCGGCAGCGACCTTCACCTTGACCAGCTCGTGGCGCTCCAGCACTTCGTTCAGCTCAGCGATGAAGGCCGGGGTCACACCCTTGCCGCCGGTCTGCAGCAGGGCCTTCAGGTCGTGGGCTTGGCCGCGCAGGAAACGGGTCTGGGAAGCGGTCAGGGCGATGGACATGCAGGAAAACACGGTTGAATGGGGCGATCAGGGTATCATGAGGACCCCATCAGCCCCTATTTTCAATGGCTACCCGCAGCAAAAGCAGCCAGCGCTGGCTCAAGGAACACTTCTCCGACCCCTTCGTGAAGAAGGCCCAGGCCGAAGGCATGCGTTCGCGCGCCGCCTACAAGCTCGAAGAGCTGCTGGAACGTGACCGGTTGCTGAAGCCGCACATGGTGGTGGTCGACCTCGGCGCGGCCCCGGGCGGCTGGTCTCAGCAGGTTCGGAGACAGATCGGCGACACCGGCCGCGTGCTGGCCCTGGACATCCTGGACATGCCGCCGCTGGCCGGCGTCGAGTTCCTTCATGGTGACTTCAGGGAAGAAGCCGTTCTATCACAGTTTGAAGCCATGCTCGGGGATCAGCCGGTAGACCTTGTGCTGTCGGACATGGCCCCCAATAAGAGTGGTGTGGGCGCGGTCGACCAGCCGCGGATGATGCACCTGGCGGAGCTGGCCCTGGATTTTGCCGACAACCACCTGAAAACCGGTGGGGCATTCCTGATCAAGCTGTTCCAGGGCGAGGGCTTTGACGACTACGTGCGCGACATGCGCCGCCGGTACGACAAAGTCTCCATCCGCAAGCCGGAAGCCTCGCGCAAGCGCTCTCCCGAGGTGTATGCCTTGGGTCAGGGAAAACGCGCCCACATGAAGTAAGCTCGCAACGTACGCAAGTTCGACCCCAACGCAACGCCAGCACTGAGAGGAACACCGGAGCCAATGAGGATGAACGACTTGACCAAGAACCTCCTGCTATGGGTGGTCGTCGCCGTCGTGCTGATGGTGGTCTTCCAGAGCTTCTCGCCCAAGTCCTCCGGGGCCGGGGCGCAGGGCGCGTCGTATTCGCAGTTCCTGGACCAGGTGGACAGCGGCAACGTGCAGAAGGTCGCCTTCGGCGGCGACATGCGCGGCGGCACCAGCCAGCTGACCTACACCACCCGCGGTGGGCAGTCGTCCACCATCACCGCGCCGTTCGATCGTGACCTGATCAACGTGCTGCGCACCAAGAACGTGGAGATCGTGCAGGAGGAGCCGTCCAGCGGCATTTCCCTCGGCGCGATCCTGATGAATTTCCTGCCGGTCATCCTGATCATCGGCTTCTGGTTGTTCATCATGCGCCAGATGCAGGGCGGGGGCGGCGGTGCCAAGGGCGCGATGTCCTTTGGCAAGTCGCGCGCCAAGCTGCAGGGCGAAGACCAGATCAAGGTCACCTTCGCCGACGTCGCCGGCTGCGACGAGGCCAAGGAAGAAGTGGGTGAACTGGTCGACTTCCTGCGCGACCCGTCCAAGTTCACCAAGCTGGGCGGCAAGATTCCGCGCGGCGTGCTGATGGTGGGCCCGCCGGGTACCGGCAAGACGCTGCTGGCCAAGGCCATCGCCGGCGAAGCCAAGGTGCCGTTCTTCTCGATCTCCGGTTCGGACTTCGTTGAAATGTTCGTCGGCGTCGGCGCCAGCCGCGTGCGCGACATGTTCGAGCAGGCCAAGAAGCACGCGCCGTGCATCATCTTCATCGACGAAATCGACGCCGTCGGTCGCCACCGTGGCGCCGGCCTGGGCGGCGGTCACGACGAGCGCGAGCAGACCCTGAACCAGCTGCTGGTCGAGATGGACGGGTTTGAAGGCGGCGAAGGCGTGATCGTGATCGCCGCGACCAACCGTCCGGACGTGCTGGACCCGGCGCTGCTGCGCCCGGGCCGTTTCGACCGCCAGGTCGTGGTCGGCCTGCCGGACGTGAAGGGCCGCGAGCACATCCTGAAGGTCCACATGCGCAAGCTGCCCCTGGCCGACGATGTCGAGCCGATGGTGATCGCGCGCGGTACCCCGGGCTTCTCCGGCGCCGACCTGGCCAACCTCTGCAACGAGGCCGCCCTGTTCGCTGCGCGTGGCAACGAGAAGGAAGTCCGCATGGACCACTTCGACCGTGCCCGCGACAAGATCCTGATGGGTGCCGAGCGCCGCTCGATGGCCATGAGCGAAGAAGAGAAGACGCTCACCGCCTACCACGAGGCCGGTCACGCCATCGTCGGCCGCCTGGTGCCCGAGCACGACCCGGTCTACAAGGTCACCATCATTCCGCGCGGCCGTGCGCTGGGTGTGACCATGTACCTGCCGGAAGGCGACAAGTATTCGATGAACCGCGTGGCGATCAAGTCGCAGCTGTGCTCGCTGTATGGTGGCCGCGTCGCCGAGGAGCTGATCTTCGGTGCCGACAAGGTCACCACGGGCGCTTCCAACGACATCGAACGCGCCACCAAGATGGCTCGCAACATGGTCACCAAGTGGGGCCTGTCCGACCAGCTCGGCCCGATCGCCTATGGCGAAGAGGATGACGAGGTGTTCCTGGGCCGTTCGGTCACCCAGCACAAGAGCGTGTCCAACGACACCGCGCGCCGCATCGATGAGGAAGTGCGCAAGATCCTCGACGAAGCCTACGCGCGCACCACCGAGCTGATGACGGCCAACCTGGACAAGTTGCACGCGATGTCCCAGCTGCTGCTGCAGTACGAGACCATCGACGCGCCGCAGATCGACGCCATCATGGAAGGCCGCGATCCGCCGCCGCCGGCCGGCTGGAGCAAGTCGAACAAGGATGGTGGCAACGACAAGGGCGGCGACGCCCGCCCGCTGCCGCCGATCGCGGGCCCGGCCGAATCGCACTGACGGCCCGCTACGCGTGACACCAGACGAGGCCGGGGCAACCCGGCTTCGTCGTTTCCGGGCTACCGGCCCATTCCGAAGAACCGAACTGACGCTGGAGCCCGCATGTCCGCCCCGAAGCCCGAACCGATTTCCCACACCGCCGAAATGGTCATCGCCACCGTGGTCGGCGTGGGTGTGGGCCTGGGGGCCGACAATCTGCTGCTGGGCTGCGTGGTGGGTATCGCCGTTGGCATCGTGCTGAGCATCGCCAGGACCCTGTACGTGGATCGCAAGCGCCGCCGCCGTTGAGGGGTGTTGGCAGGGCTGCGCCCTGCACCTGCTACGAGCCAGAGCAACAGCAACAGCAACAGCGTGCATTCCGTGGTTTGGCGGGGCGGTGTCGGAGTGCGGGGACGCCGTAAATCCGTCCATGGAGCAACTGTGTTGATGGA
>NZ_LLXT01000092.1 GCF_001431625.1 Stenotrophomonas geniculata ATCC 19374 = JCM 13324 | reverse complement strand
CTCAAGCGGTGTCGCCGGGGGCAACCGCTCTACGACGAGCTGGCAAAACGCGGTCACCCCAGCACCGCCGTCTTCAACATTCTGGCAAGGAAGCTGGCCAGGATCGCCTGGGGCGTGTTCAAAAGCGGCCGAGACTTCGATCCGGCCATGCTGAAGGTGGGTCAAGCCTGCTTCCAGCAGGCTTGACCACGAACATAGGATCTCGACTCTACAGGAGCCGCAGGCGGCAACTCAGCCCTGCGCGAAGTCCTTCAGGATCTCGCCGACGCCGCTGGGCGAGATCTCGAAGCCCAGCGGAGTGCCTGGGTTGATCACCACGCCGTAGCCCCCCGGCACGCGGCGGAGAACGTCCAGCATCAACCAGCGGATCTGGTGTTGGGCCTGCTGGCTGTAGATGCCCACCCGCGATGGATCGGTGAACACGGCCACGTGCAGGATGCCCTGCTTGTCGAACAGCAGCGGGTCGAAGCCGCTGCCGTCGGGCGTGACCAGGCTGCCGGTCAGCAGCACTACCTCGGAAGCGACGAAGGCCTCCATGAAGGCGCGGATCGGCACCGCCCCGTCCATCGCCGCCTTCAGCAGGGTTTCGATCGGGGTCTGCGGGGCGAGGTCGGTCATGGCGGTACGGCAGGGCGTGAGGGGGGCCTATTGTAGGGTCGAGCCTGCTCGACTGCTCGAAGAGCGTGCCAACCGAGGTTGGCACCCACCAGAGCGGTAGCGCCGGGCCATGCCCGGCGGCGCCCTCACCGTCCCAGACGCTGGTCCCGAGCCTTCTGGTCGGTCATCGCCTTGTCCAGCTCGACCTGCAGCGCTGGCTGCTGCACGGCGGCATCCAGCACGTACACCTTCACGCCATGCGCAGGCACTTCGGCCTTCAGGGAGGCATCCACCTGCAACGAACCGCCGTCCAGCGCATCACGCCAGCGGCCAGCCTGGACGTAACGCGCCACGGTGAAGCTCCTGGCCTGGTCGCCCTTGTTCAGCAGCACCAGCGCGGTCTGCGCCACCTCGCCCTGCTGCAGCACACGGAAGAACACCGCCTCATCACCCTGCAGGCGCTCGTTCACCTGCAGGCCGCGCTGCAGCGCCGGGGTGGCTTCACGCAGTCGCGCGATACGCTGCAGCGGCGCGAAGATGGGGCTCTTCGGCGCCGCATCCACACGCGGCTGGCCGAAGTAGGCGCGGTTGCCGGCGTGCTCGGCGCGGCCACGCATGAAACCGGTCTCCGAGCCGTAATAGACCACCGGAATGCCGCGCGCGGTGAACAGCCAGTTGTGCGCATCGATGAAACCGCTGTCGCTGGCCTGCAGGCGCGGCATGTCGTGGTTGTCGTAGAAGCTCATCAGCTCGTACGGGTTGGCGTACGGCCCCCCGCTCAGGTGCAGCGGCTCGGCCAGCGTTTCAAAGCCCTTGCCGGCGGTGCCGAAGGTCTGCTCCAGTGCACCGCGCAGCGGGAAGTCGAGCACGCTGACATTGGCGTTGGCCGGCCAGGTGTGCTCGGCAATGGTCGCCGCGTTGTAGTCGAAGGCTTCGCCAAACATGAACATGCCCGGATGCTCGGCGCGGATGCGCTTGACGAATTCATGCCACCACGGGTGCGGCAGCCAACCGATGGTGTCGATGCGCAACGCGTCCACGCCCTGCGCGGTCCACTGCAGGTAGGCGCCGACCAGGTACTCCATCACCGCCGGATTGTCCTGGTTGAAGTCGGACAGCTCGGCCAGGTTGCCATCGAAGATCGAGCCATCCTTGCTGTCGACCGGACCAACGTTGTTGTAGAACGCGTGCAGCGGGTTGTGCTTCGGATCCAGTTTCTGCGGGGGCAGGTTCTGGTGGTCGGCAATCAGTTTTCCATCCCGGTCGAAGATCTGGCCGAACTGTGGCTGCCGCGTCGGCATGGTCCAGGCCGGCGAACCGTGGTTGCCCACGATATCCAGCACCACCTTCAAGCCAGCACCGTGCAGGCCCTTGGTCAATCCGGCAAAGTCCAGGTCCTTGCTGGGCAGGTGTTCATCGAGTTTGTAGAAATTGATGCCCCAGTAGCCGTGGTAGCCGGTCTTGCCACGGTCGGTCAGCGTGCTGGTGCAGCTGATCGGCTTGCTGCCGGTAAAGGCTTCGTCCGGGTTGTCCACGATCGGCGTGATCCACACCGCGCCGAACCCCAGATTGCGGATGTACTGCGCATTGTCGAGCACGCCGCGGAAATCACCACCGAGGTAACCGATGTTGCCGTCCACCTTGTCCGGGCACGGCACCGGGATATCGAAGGTGCGGTGCTTGCCGCCCTGGTCGCGGTGATCGTTGGACGGATCGCCGTTGACGAAGCGGTCGGTGACCACGAAATACACCGCATCACTGGCGAACGGTTCGGTGGTACCGACGTAGTCCGGACGCGGCGCGGCCACCGCCTGACCAGCCAGCACCAGGGAAACAGCAACAGACAGCACACCACGCATCACACCACCTCCGGACGGGACGGAACCCGCAGCACGCACAGGCCGGCGACGAACAGGCTGCAGCCGCCCAGCACCAGCACATGCATCGGTTGACCACCCAGCCAGGCGCGCAGGGCAAAACCGAGCGCGCTGGCCGCGACCAGCTGCGGGATCACGATGAAGAAATTGAAGATGCCCATGTACACGCCCATCTTCGACGCCGGCACGCTGTCGGACAGCAGTGCGTAGGGCAGTGAGAGGATCGACGCCCAGGCGAAGCCGACGCCGACCATCGACAGCAGCAGCCAGTGCGGGTCGCGGATGAACATCAGCGAGACCAGACCGGCGCCACCCAACCACAGGTTGAGCAGGTGGCTCCAGCGCAGGCCGATGGCACGCACCATCGGTGGAATCAGTACCGCGGCCAGCGCAGCGAAGCCGTTGTAGGCGCCGAACAGTACGCCCACCCAGTTGGCGCCCTCGTTGTAGGCCGCCATCTTCGGGTCGTCCGAACCGAAGTGGACACCGGCCACTGCGGCAGTGGTGTAGATCCACATTGCGAACAGCGCGAACCACGAGAAGAACTGCACCCAGGCCAGCCGCCGCATCGTGACCGGCATCGCCCGCAGGTCGCCCACGATGGCGGCCAGCATATGCGTGCCAGGCAACGCGCGGGCCACGGCCAGCAGCAGGCCGTAGCCGGCACACAGGCCGGCCAGCACGTACAGCATCCGGTCGCCCTGCCGCCACGCGATCAGCAGCGCCAGCAGCACGCCCAGCCCCAGCCATACGGCCACCTGCGTCCAGGGCGCCGGACCGCTGATCGTCGCCGCCGCGTAATGTGCCGGCGGCTCGGCATCATCGAACCCGGCCAGCTCCGCCGGTGAATATTCGCGGGTGCTGACCACCGTCCAGGTGATCGCCGCCAGCAGCACCACCGCGCCGAAGTAGAACGCATAGCGCACGGTGTCCGGCACTTCACCTGCGGCGGCCGTATTGGCGACGCCGAAGTGGGCCAGGATGAACGGCAGGAAGCTGGCGACGATGGCGCCCACGCCGATGAAGAAGCTCTGCATGGCATAGCCGGTGGGGCGCTGGCGTGGCGCCAGCTGGTCGCCGACGAAGGCGCGGAATGGCTCCATCGATACGTTGATCGAGGCATCCAGCACCCACAGCGTACCGGCGGCGATCCACAGCGTTGGCGAATTCGGCATCACCAGCAGGGCCAGCGTGGTCAGCACCGCACCGATCATGAAGTATGGACGACGGCGCCCCCAGCGGGTCCAGGTGCGGTCGGACAGGTAACCGATCACCGGCTGCACCAGCAGGCCGGTCAGCGGCGCGGCGATCCACAATCCAGGTACCGCGTCGATGTCCGCGCCCAGCGTCTCGAAGATGCGGCTGGCGTTGGCGTTCTGCAGGGCGAATCCGAACTGGATGCCGAGGAAGCCGAAACACATGTTCCAGATCTGCCAGAACGACAGTTGTGGCTTGGCGGGACGATTCATCGTGCGTCCTCTTCCGCCGCCACCTGCGTCACCTTCAACGCCTGCACCTGCGCCTGGTTGAGCACGCCGTCGCGCCCGCCCTTTCCGCCGGTGTAGTGCGCGAAATGCTGCAGCGCGCTCATGTTGAAGCCTTCTTCAAGCGCGACCGTGCACGGCCCCTTGGGCACGGCGAACGTTGCCGAGGTCGAGTCCTGCACGGCCACGCTGTGCGGCATCGCAACCGTATGCCGCTGCAAAGGCTGGCCCGGGCACTGCAGCACCAGCTGCTTGACTGCAGCCGTGACGCCGGTGTTGATCGGCCCGTTCGGGTTGCGGTACTGCAGGCGCAGGCGCACCTGCCCGGCCTTGGCCGAGGTGAACTGCCAGCGTTCCTCACCCTTCAGCACCTGCTGCGGACCGACGCAGAGCATCGGGCTGTGCAGCGATTCCAACGTGCCTTCGCGCCGGGTCAGGCTGAGGCAATGCTGCAGGCCATCGTCGTTGATGCGCGCCACGCCGTTGCTGGCGGTGACCGCCTTGCCGTCCTTCCACAGCACCTGATCGGCTGCCACCGGAACGTTCCAGCCCGTGCCCTTGCGCGGGGCCTGCGGCGCAACCGGCGTGGCCGGCGCACGCACGTTGGCATCCGCAGTCGTGGCAGCGAAACCGGTTGCTGCCGGGGCGGCGACCAGCTGCACTGTCGTGGTGCTGCCACGCGTGGTGGTTCTGCCGGCCACCAGCAGGCCATCGCCCACGTTCTGCGGGCGCTCCAGCACATAGCGCTTGCCGTTGGCTTCCAACGTGATACGGGGATGTGTGCCGAACAGTTCCGGCACCAGCGCGACCGGCAGCTTGGGCTGCACGCGGCCATCGTCCTGCACGCCGAACACGCCTTCGGTGACCATGGCCAGATAGCCGGCCACCGACCACAGCTGGCGCTCGGAATTGACCACCGGCCCGCTCAGCGCGCCTTCGTCCACATGCACGGCCTGGCTGACAAGCTCGTAGTTTTCCATGTTGGAACCGGCCAGCGCGGCGCCGCGCATCAGCGAACGGATCTCGGCGGCAATGCGCGGGACATCATCCAGCTGGCGCGCCGCGCGCAGCGAATAGGCGCTGACGAACGGCCAGATGGCGCGGTTGTGATAGATCGGCTGCTGCCCTTCCTGCGGCCAGACCACCGGACTGCCGGCCGGCCCGATCGGGTACGCCGCCAGCGCACGGCGCGCACGCCCGGTCGGCAGCACGTCGGCCAGGATACCCAGCGACAGGCCCAGCAGAGCGACCTTGGCGTACGGCACCGGGTGCGCCGCTTCGCCGATGTAGCTCATGTACTGGCCCATGTCCTCCCGCCAGAAGCGCGCATCGATCTGCTGCGCCAACGCATCGGCCCACGCCTTGTACTCGTCCGCGCGGGCATCGCCGCGCTGGCCGGCCAGGCGTTCGGCCAGGCGCAGCGCCTGGTAGTGCAGTACGTTGGTGGATAGCGCGTAGGAATCACCGATGAAGCGCACGTCCTCGCGGGTCCAGTCCGGATAGGTCTGCTCGCGCCAGTCCAGGAACGAGGTCTCGCCGCGGTACAGGCCCACCTGCGCGTCGAACACCATCGCGCGGTCCTGGGCCAGCGTGCCCTGCAGCGCCTGCCAGACCTGATCGGCAAACGCCGGATCATCCAGCAGGTGGCGCGCGGCCAGGAACCACACCACGCGGTCGCTGCTGATCGGCCAGCTGCCGCCGGACCCGGTGTCCTGCGCCACGAACAGGCCGGGCGTGTGACCATCTCGGGCCGCCGACAGCTTGAACTGCAGCGACTGCCGGGTGCGTTGCGGGTCCAGCCGCGCCAGCGCCAGATCGGCGGCGAAGCTGACATCGCGGGTCCACACATAGGGCCAGCGCGCGCCGGTCTGGAAGCACTCGCACGGCACCGGCCGGCCTTCGTCGAACGCAGGATCGCGAATCGCGTCCACACGGTCCTGGTCCATTTCCTGCTGGGCCAGCGCGAACAGCGCGTCGAACATCACGCTGCCGGTCTGGCTGCGCATCGGCATGGGCGCGATACGCACCTCACCTTTCGGCGCATGAAGTATGAAGCTGCCGTTGGCAGCGGCTTCGGCACGCGCATGGCGGCCGTCGAATTGCAGGTCGGCCGCCTGCGCGGTCGATCCCAGCGCTGCCCCCAGGGCAGCGGTCAGGCAAATGATCTTCAGCATCGAAGCGGCGGACCGGCTTGCGCCCGTCGGCCTCCCTCCCTCTCTGCACGCGTTGTAGGTCCGCACCGTCGTTGCCGGCGGGCGGGCACGGCCCCTCCCTCAAGGTGCCTTGGCCCCATGGTAGACGCGGGGCTGTCGGCTGCGTCCAGCTGCATACGTATTCATGGCGCCACGCGGTAGCGCGCCTGCTGTGCTGGCTTATGGTCCGGGTCTGCCAACGGCGCCTTGGGAGGGGAACTGCCGATGTCACCCACTTCTGTACGCGCGGCAATCGCGCACCTGCTCGGCCTGGCCCTGCTGGCCTGGGCCACGCTGGCACAGGCCGCGCCACAGGTCGCCAGCGTCGAATCACCCGGCAAGGTGCTGAAGGTCAGCCTGGTGCTGGACGGCGGCACCGCCCGCTACCGCGTCGAGCGTTTCGGCGAGCCCGTGGTGGAGGATTCGAAGCTCGGCTTCGCCCTGCGCGATGGCCGCCTGGACCGCGATTTCGCCCTGCTCGGCCAGCAGCGGCGCAGCGTCGACGACAGTTGGGAGCAGCCGTGGGGCGAGCGCCGGGTCACCCGCAACCACTTCAACGAGCTGACCGTGCAGCTGGCCGAGACCACGGGCAGCAAGCGGCGGCTGGATGTGGTGTTCCGCGTCTACGACGACGGCCTCGGCTTCCGCTACGTGTTCCCCGAGCAGCCGAACCTGCGCGAAGCGATCATCGATGACGAGCTGACCGAGTTTACCATCGCACAGGATTCCACCGCCTGGTGGATTCCCGCCGGCGAACCGATCCATTACGAGTACCTGTACCAGCGTACCCCGCTGCGCGAAGTGCCGCAGGTGCATACGCCGATGACCCTGCGCAGCCGCGATGGCCTGCACGTGGCGATCCACGAGGCTGCGCTGGTGGACTACGCCGGCATGTGGCTGCGCCGCACCGAGGGCCAGCGCCTGCGCGCGCAGCTCTCGCCCTCGGCCGAAGGCTGGAAGGTGCGCCGTGCCCTCCCCTTCGCCACACCCTGGCGCACGCTGCAGGTTGCTGACCGCGCGGGTGGCCTGATCGAATCGGACCTGATCCTCAACCTCAACGAACCCAATGCGCTGGGCGACGTGAGCTGGGTGAAGCCCGCCAAGTACCTCGGGGTGTGGTGGTCGATGCACCTGGACAACGAGAGCTGGGCGACCGGGCCGAAGCATGCGGCCACCACCGCCAGGACGAAGAAGGTGATCGACTTCGCTGCTGCGCACGGCTTCCGCGGCGTGCTGGTGGAAGGCTGGAATCCGGGCTGGGACGGCATGTGGGTGGGTAATGGCTACAACTTTGATTTCACCCGCGCCACGCCCGATTTCGATATCGAAGCGCTGTCGGCGTATGGCCTGAAAAAGGGCGTGCACCTGATCGGCCACCACGAAACCGGCTGTGCCATCGAGCACTACGAGGATCAGTTGGGCGCCGCGCTGGACCTGTACGCACGGCTGGGGGTGGACCAGTTCAAGACCGGCTACGTCTGCGACGATGGCCAGGTCGACCGGCGAAATCCGGCTGGCGGCTCGCTCTGGCGCGAGTGGCACGACGGGCAGTTCATGGCCCGCCATCACCTGAAGGTGGTGCAGGAGGCCGCGCGCCGGCACCTGTCGGTGAACCCGCATGAGCCGATCAAGGATACCGGCCTGCGCCGCACCTACCCCAATTGGATCTCGCGCGAAGGCGCACGCGGCATGGAGTACAACGCCTGGGGCCAGCCGCCGAACCCGCCGGAGCACGAGGTCAACCTGGTGTTCACCCGGATGCTGGCCGGGCCGATGGATTACACCCCCGGCATCCTCAGCCTGAAGGGCCGCCACGGCCAGGCCATTCCCAGCACGCTGGCGCGCCAGCTGGCGCTGTACGTGGTGCTGTACAGCCCGATCCAGATGGCCGCCGACCTGCCCGAGCACTACCTGCAGCATCGCGAGGCGTTCCGCTTCATCGAAGACGTGGCGGTGGACTGGGAGCAGAGCCGCGTGCTCGATGGCGAGGTGGGCGACTACGTGACGATCGTGCGCCGCGACCGCAACAGCCGCGACTGGTTCCTCGGCAGCATCACCGATGAACACGGCCGCGTGCTGCCGGTGTCGCTGGGCTTCCTGGAACCCGGCGTGCGCTATCGCGCCGAGATCTACCGCGATGGCGAGGGCGCTGATTTCCGCAGCAACCCGTTCGCGTTCGCACGCGAAACCCGCGAGGTGACCAGCGCCGATGCAGTGACGCTGGTACTGGCACCGGGCGGTGGGCAGGCCATTCGCTTCACGCCTATCCGTTGAACGTCTTCCTGCCTGCGCGCCGCTGTAGCGCCCGAGTCCACGCTCGGGCGGCGGTGCGCAGCACCGGAACGCAGCCGAGCATGGGCTCGGCTCTACAGAACGATGCACCTGAAAGCGATTACACCCCTGCAAACGGCATTGAATACGTATGCAGGGTGATTCCCGCGAAGAACGCGCTGCCTACCATAGCGGCGACGACAGCGGCCACCGCGTCGCACGTCCACGGTCACTCCGGGACGTTCACGAATCGATCTGCAACATTGCCTGGGAGGGGAAAATGTTGAACCACAAGCGCAGCGCGCTGAGCATCGCGCTGGCCGTTGTCCTGGCGCCGACGCTGGCGTCTGCACAGTCCACGCAGAGCACCACCACGCCGGCCGCCACCGCCGCCACCAACCTGGATACGGTGCAGGTCACCGGCATCCGCCGCGGCATCGAAAACGCGATCGCGATCAAGCAGGACGCCACCTCGGTGGTCGAGGCGATTTCCGCCGAAGACATCGGCAAGCTGCCCGACGTCAGCATCGCCGAATCCATCTCGCGCCTTCCCGGCCTGGCCGCCCAGCGCGTTGCCGGCCGTGCGCAGGTGATCAGCGTGCGCGGCCTGTCACCCGACTTCGCCACCACCCTGCTCAATGGGCGTGAAGTGGTCAGCACCGGCGACAACCGCGGTGTCGAGTTCGACCAGTACCCGTCCGAGCTGGTCAACGGCGTGACCGTCTACAAGACCCCGGACGCGGCCCTGGTCGGCCAGGGCCTGTCGGGCACCATCGACATGCAGACCGCACGCCCGCTCAGCTTCGGCGAGCGCGTGATCGCGGTCAGCGGCCGCTACCAGAAGAGCTCCCTGGGCCGCGCCGCCAACATCGATCCGTATGGCAACCGCTTCAGTGCCAGCTACATCGACCAGTTCTTCGACAACACCCTGGGCATCGCCATCGGTTACGCGCACAGCGACATGCCGATCCAGGAGAACCAGGTCGGCCTCTACGAGCCCTGGACCACCGAGCACACCGACAAGGGCGAGCGTCGCGGAATCGCGCCAGGCACCTACTTCACCGATGGCATCAAGGCGCTGCGCCGTACCGGCAACAACAAGCGCGACGGCGTGATGGCGACGATCCAGTTCCGCCCGAGCAACAGCTGGACCAGCACCTTCGACGCCTTCCACACCGAAGCCGAGCAGATCGACACCGCCAACCAGTTCGAGCTGAGCCTCAGTGGCAATGGCGAGGACAGCAACAATCCCAACGCGATCCTGCCGGTGTTCAGCAATGTCGGCCGCAATGCCGATGGCAGCTTCACCGGTGGCACGATCAGCAATGCGTACCCGCTGGTCCGCGGCATGTACAACAAGCGCAAGGACAAGATCGACGCGTTCGGCTGGAACAACGAGTTCAACGTCGGCGGCGTGAAACTGGTCGCCGACCTGAACTACTCGAAGGCGACCCGCCGCGAGATCAACCTGGAAAACAACCTGCAGCTGGTGCCGCGCCCGCAGTTCGATACGATCGGCCTGGTGGTGAACAACAACAGCTTCTCGCAGATCACGCCGGGGCGCGACTATTCCAGTCCGGACAGCCTCTTCCTGACCAATACGATCTATGGTTCCGGCTACGGCAAGGTGCCGGAAGTTGAAGACCGCTTGAAGGGCGCCAAGCTGGCGGCGACGCTGCCGGTTCCTGAAGCCATGTCCAGCTGGTTCTCGGATGTGGACGTGGGCGTGAACTATGCCGACCGCCGCAAGCAGAAGGCCCAGGCCGAAGGCAACATCCTGCTCGGTGCTCAGGGTGAATCCACCATCGCCCCGGACCTGCAGTACCGCCCGGTCAACCTCGGTTTCGCCGGCATCGGCTACATCCCCTCGTGGAACGTGCCGGCGGCGGTGGGTCGCTACATGACCTTCAACCCGGTCGACAACCTGGACTACCTGATTCCCAAGTCGTGGACGGTCGAGGAGAAGATCACCACCGCGTGGGCACGCCTGAACATCAACACCGACATCGGCGTGGTCGGCGTGCGCGGCAACATCGGCGTACAGATGCAGCACACCGACCAGAGCTCGGATTCGCGCTACTGGGACAGCTCGCAGCCGGCGGGCAGCAACACCCAGCCCTTCTCTGCCGGCAAGACCTACAAGGATTGGTTGCCGAGCTTGAACCTGGTGTTCATGTTCCCGCACCAGCAGACATTGCGCTTCGCCGCCGCCAAGCAGGTCGCGCGCCCGCGCGTGGACCAGATGCGTGCCGGCCTGGAGTTCGGTGTGGATACCAACAACGGCCGCCCCGGTGGCAGCGGCGGCAATCCGCTGCTGGATCCGTGGCGCGCGACCGCGCTGGACCTGTCCTATGAGAAGTACTTCGGCGAGAAGGCCTACGTCGCAGCGGCGATCTTCTACAAGGACCTGAAAAGCTACGTCTACACGCAGTCGGTGGACAACTACGACTTCAGCGGCCTGCTGGGCAATTACGTGCCGCCGCCGGGCATGACCGCACCGGTGCTGACCACCGGCACCTTCTCCACGCCGCAGAACGGCAAGGGCGGTACGTTGAAGGGGCTGGAGCTGACCGGGTCGTTCCCGCTGGAGATGCTGACCGACAGCCTGCGTGGCTTCGGCGTGCAGGCCAGCGCGACCTTCAACAAGAGCGACATCACCATCCTGGATCCGGAAAGCGCCTCCAGCGTGGGCAGTGACCCGATCAGCCTTCCCGGCCTGTCCAAGCGTGTCTACAACTTCACCGCCTACTACGAGCGCAGTGGCTTTGAAGCACGCGTGAGCCAGCGCCGCCGCTCGGACTTCATTGGTGAGATCGGCAACTTCAACGGCAACCGCACGCTGCGTTACGTGGTGGGCGAGAACGTGACCGATGCACAGGTCAGCTACACCTTCAGCGACAGCAGCAGCCTGCGTGGGCTGACCCTGCTGCTGCAAGGCAGCAACCTGACCAACGAGCCGTACCGCACCTACGCCGGCAGCAAGGACCGCCCGCTGGAGTACATCGAGTGGGGCCGCACCTACATGCTGGGCGTGAACTACAAGTTCTGATCACGACCGGGTAGTGCCGGCCGCTGGCCGGCAACCCATGGGTAGCAGGACCGGAAACCCGCTGCGCAGGCAGCGGGTTTTCCTTTGCGCGGATGCCGGCCGTTGGTCGGCCAGGCCCACCCACAAAAAAGGGACGGGGCGCTTCGGCCCCGTCCCCGCAAGTACCGCCACCGGAGAAAACGGTCAGCTGCGTCGGGCGCAATACACCGCGCGCGGCGGCAGCTGGAGTTCATTGCCCTGCACCGTGCCCGCATCCGGGCCCGGTACCGTCACCTGCTGCCAGTTGCCCGGCGGCAGCGGATGGCTCACCGCCTCGGCCGACAGGTTGAAGGCCAGCAGGAGGGTTTCATCTGCAAGCATACGCTCGAACAGCAGCACTGGCTCGGTACTGTCGATGAATCGGATGCTGCCATGCAGGAGCGCCGGCTGGCTATGCCGCCAGGCCAGGAACCCCCGGAACGCGGCCAGGACCGAGTCCGGGTCGCGCTCCTGCACCGCCACGGCCGCGGCGCGGTGCTCGGCCGGGATCGGCAGCCACGGCTGGCCGGAAGTGAAACCGGCCAGCGGCGCATCGGTCCACGGCATCGGCGTGCGGCATCCATCACGGCCCTTGAAGTTCGGCCAGAAGGTGATGCCGTAGGGGTCCTGCAGGGCCTCGAACGGCACCTCGGCCTCGGCCAGGCCCAGCTCCTCGCCCTGGTACAGGCACACCGAGCCGCGCAGCGAGCACAGCAGCGCCACCAGCATCCGTGCCAGCCGCGGGTCGGCCGGGTGCCCGCCCCAACGGCTGACCGCCCGCTCCACGTCGTGATTCGAAACCGCCCAGCACGGCCAGCCTTCGGTCATCGCCGCCTCCAGGCGGGAGACCGTGTCGCGGATGTAGGCCGCGCTGTAGTCGTCCACCAGCAGTTCGAAGCTGTAGCCCATGTGCAGGTGGCCGTCCCGGGTGTACTCGGCGGTGGTGGCCAGCGAGTCCTCCGAGGAGATCTCGCCCAGGCTCACCGCGCCCGGGTACTCGTCCAGCAGCGCGCGCAGGCGCTCCAGGAAGGGCAGGTTCTCCGGCTGGGTGTTGTTGTAGTAGTGGTACTGGTACGCGTACGGGTTGTCCGGGCTGAAGCCGCGGCCCACGCGCTTGTCGGCGGGCTTTGGCGGGTTGTCGCGCAGCTGCGCGTCGTGGAAGCAGAAATTGATGGCGTCCAGGCGGAAGCCGTCCACGCCGCGGTCCAGCCAGAAGCGCACGTTGTCCAGGGTGGCCTGCTGCACGTCCGGGTGGTGGAAGTTCAGGTCCGGCTGGTCGACCAGGAAGTTGTGCAGGTAGTACTGCTCACGGCGCGGCTCCCACTGCCAGGCGCCGCCGCCGAACAGCGACAGCCAGTTGTTGGGCGGGGTGCCGTCCTCGCGCGGATCGGCCCACACGTACCAGTCGGCCTTCGGATTGCTGCGGTCCTGGCGGCTCTCGCGGAACCAGGCGTGCTCGATCGAGGTATGGCTCAGCACCTGGTCGATCATCACCTTCAGGCCCAGGCCGTGGGCCTTGGCCAGCAGCCGGTCGAAGTCGTCCAGGCTGCCGAACAGCGGGTCGACGTCGCGGTAGTCGGCGATGTCGTAGCCGAAGTCGGCCATGGGGGACTTGAAGAACGGCGAAATCCAGATCGCGTCCACGCCCAGCGCGGCGATGTGGTCCAGCCGCTCGATGATGCCCGGCAGGTCACCCACCCCGTCGCCGTTGGCATCGAGGTAGCTGCGCGGGTAGATCTGGTAGATGACGGCTCCGCGCCACCATGGATAGTGCGACATCGACAGCCCCCCTCCGGGCATGCAGGGCCCACCGGAAGCGGGCCGAAATCCTGTTCCGGCAAGCTTAGCGGTGGCCTCCGGGGCATGGCGCAGCCTGCATACGTATTCACGCTGGCCGCTGGCGTGACCACGCCGCAGCGGCGTGCCAGTCCGGTTTGCGCCCGGAGTTCACGGGCAACGCCTATAATCAACGGCGAGCCTGAAAGCCTGATCGCATGACCATCACCGAAGACACCCGTCCCGCCCTGGGCCTGCCCCAGATCCAGTCGCTTGCTGCGGCCGACATGGCCGCCGTCGACGCCCTGATCCGGCGCCGGCTGTCCTCGGACGTCGTGCTGATCAACCAGATCGCCGATCACATCATTTCCGCCGGCGGCAAGCGCCTGCGCCCGATGCTGGTCATGCTGGCCGGCCATGCGGTCGGCCAGGCCGGCCCGGATCACCACCAGCTGGCGGCAATCATCGAGTTCATCCACACCTCCACCCTGCTGCACGACGACGTGGTGGACGAATCCAGCCTGCGCCGTGGCCGCAGCACCGCCAACGCGCTCTGGGGCAATGCACCGAGCGTGCTGGTCGGCGACTTCCTGTACTCGCGCAGCTTCCAGCTGATGGTCGAACTGGAGCGCATGTCGGTGATGCAGATCCTGGCCGATGCCACCAACCGCATCGCTGAGGGTGAGGTGTTGCAGCTGCTGCACGTGCACAACCCCGATACCGACGAAGCCGCGTACCTCCGCGTGATCGAGCGCAAGACCGCGGTGCTGTTCGCCGCCGGCACCCGCCTGGGCGCGCTGGCCAGTGGCGTGGACGAAGCCAAGCAACAGGCCCTGTTCGACTACGGCATGCACCTGGGCTACGCGTTCCAGATCGCCGACGACGTGCTGGACTACTCGGCCAACGCCGACGAGCTGGGCAAGAACCTGGGCGATGATCTGGCCGAAGGCAAGGCGACGCTGCCGCTGATCCACGCGATGGCGCACTCCGACGGCGCCACCCGCGAGCGCCTGCGCACCATCGTGCAGGACGGCGATGCCTCGGCGATGCCGGAGGTGTTGGCCGCGATCCGCGCTACCGGCGGCCTGGAGTACAGCCGCGCGCGTGCAGAGGAATACGCCGAAGCCGCCGAGCGCGCGCTCGATGGCCTGGGCGACAACGACGCGGTCGCCGCCCTGCGCGGCCTGGCCCGCTACGCGGTGCAGCGCTCGCATTGATCGGTTGAGGTGTGCCGACCAACGGTCGGCACCTACCGCGGCTGTGGGTGGGTGCCGACCATTGGTCGGCACCTACCGTGGCTGTGGGTGGATGCCAACCTTGGTCGGCACTGGAACATCGGTGAGTGCCAACCTTGGTCGGCACGCCTTTGTTTACCGGAACCGCTCCTCGAAGAATTCATCCAGCGCCTTCCACGCGCGCTTGGCCGCCCGTTCGTTGTACTGGCAGCCCGGCGGGCTGTTGGCATCGCGCTCGGCAAAGCAGTGCACCGCGCCGCTGTAGTTGGTGAACTCCCAATCGACCTTGGCCGCGTTCATTTCCTTCTGGAAACCGGCGATGTCCTCGGCGGTCACGCTCTTGTCGTCGGCGCCATTGAGCACCAGCACCGACGGATGGCTGCCACCGGCCTGCGCCGGCAACGGCGAGCCCAATCCACCGTGGAGGCTCACCACACCGGCCAGCGGCGCACCGGCCCGGGCCAGCTCCAGCACCGTGGTGCCGCCAAAACAGAAGCCCACCGCGCCGATCCGGCTGGCATCCAGCGGCACCTTGCCGGCCTGCGCCTTGAGCACGTTCACCGCCTCCAGCGCGCGGGCACGCAGCAACGGCCGGTCGTTGCGCAGCTTGGTCGCCACCGGCCCGGCCTCGGCATCGGTCTTCGGCCGCACACCCTTGCCGTAGACATCGGCCACCAGCACCACGTAGTCGTCACCGGCCAGCTGCTTGGCCTTCTCGATGGCCGATTCGTTCACGCCCTTCCAGTTCGGCACCATCACCAGACCAGGCCGCTTGTCATGCTCGCCGTCGTCATAGACCAGCACGCCACTGAAGGTCGTGCCCTGGTGTTTCCATTCCACCGGCTGCGTCTTCATCGCCGCCCACGCCGGCATCGCCGCCAGCCCCAGGATCATCGCCACACCGCATCGCCAACGATTCATGCGCCTGCTCCGCAAGAAAAAGGGGACGGAGGGGATTAAGCCGTAATCGCCCCTCCCGCGTCGCATTCTGCATTGGCGGCGTGACGCAGGTGTGGTTGGATACGACTTAATCCCCTCCGTCCCCTTTTTTCGCATGAATCTTGTTGATCGCTTTCTGTCTGGCCTGATCCCGCGTTTGCCTGCCGAGGATGCCCCGCAGTGGGCACATGTCCAGGGCGCCAGCGCCGAAGACCTGCAGCGCCTGCGTGTGCAGTGGCCGCAGGTGCCGGGCAGCCTGGTGGAGCTGCTGTCGCGCGTGGATGGCACCCACTACCGGGAGTACCCCGCGGGCAAGGTCTGCGTGCTGATGCTCGGCTCGGATGTCGAGGACGGCGGCTATCCGTACTACCTGCGATCGGTCGCGCAGATCTTCGAGGACCAGCAGCGGTGGGACGACAGCATCCGTTCCATCTACGAAGAGTGGCTGGATGACGAGCCGGAGATTCTCGGCGAGGGCATCGATGCGGATCTGCCGATGAGCCGCCGGCTGTGTTTCTCGCACTGCATGAACAACGGTGGCACCTCGATGCTGTATCTGGATTTCGATCCGGCACCGGGCGGCACCGTCGGCCAGGTGGTGCGCTACCTGCACGATCCGGACAGCTACGCGGTGATCGCACCGAGCTTCGATGCGTACCTGCAGCAGCTGATCGATGGCGATTACGCGTTCATCGACGAAGACCAGTAGATCCACGCCGTGTGTGGATGAATTTCCCGGTGGGTTGCCGGCCAGCGGCCGGCACTACCCTCAGGCGATGCCCAACCCCGGAATCGCGCTGATGCTGTCCGGGTCGAATCCGGCCAGTTCGGCGAAATGGCGACCACGCGCCACGTAATCGCGGTAAGCACCAAAGCTCGGCGCACCCGGCGACAACAGCACCACCCCGCCCTGCGCGCCCAGCGCCGTGCGCGCCAACGCCATCGCCTCGGCAAGATCGCCCGCAGCGTGCAGGCCGAAGCGGCCGGCGTCGGCCAGCGGCTGCAGCATCGCGTGGATGCGCGGGCCGTTGCTGCCCATGGTCACGATCTCCACCGGCGGCACGTCGTGCGCCATGTGCTGCATGAAATCGGTCCAGTCCAGGCCGCGGTCATGCCCGCCCACCAGCAGCGCGATGCGCTGCCCGGCGAAGCATTCCAGCGCGGCCAGGCTGGCATGCGGCGTGGTGCTGATCGAATCGTTGACGTAGGTCAGGCCATGGGCCACGCCAATGCGCTGCAGGCGGTTCGGCAGCGGACGGAAATCCTGCACCGCCGGTGCCAGCGCCACCGCATCCAGGCCCAGCGCCTCCAGCGCGGCCAGCACCGCGCACAGGTTGCCGCGGTTGTGACGGCCCGGCAGCGGCGTGTTGCGGGTATCGAATACGGGCTGCTCGCCGCGATGCACGATGTCAGCGCGCATGTGCCACCCCTGCGGCTGGTTGAACCAGACCACCTCACTGTCGGGCAACGACAGCGCGGCCAGATGCGGATCGGCGGCATTGAGCACGGCAATGCGCGGTGCGGCTTCCGTCACCAGCCGCAGCTTATCCTCGATGTAACGCTGCTCGCTGCCGTGCCAGTCCAGGTGTTCCGGGAACAGGTTCAGCACCACCGCCACCTGCGGGCGGGCGCCACTGCGCGCCACTTCACCGGTCTGGTAGCTGGACAGCTCGACGGCCCAGTACTCGGGCGCCGGCTGCGGGTCCAGCACTTCCAGCAGCGGCAGGCCGATGTTGCCGACCAGGCCGGTACGATGACCGGCGGCACGCAGCAGGTGCGCGACCAAGGCGGTGGTGGTGCTCTTGCCCTTGGTACCGGTCACGCACACGGTGTCGTGCACGATGCCGTCGTCGGCCGCGTGTTCGGCAAACCACAACGCGGTGCCGCCGATGAAGGTGGTGCCCTGCTCTGCCGCCGCCAGCGCGATCGGCTGGTAAGGGCTGATGCCGGGCGACTTGATCACCACATCGAACGCGGCCAGCGCATCGGCCGAGGGTTCGCCACGCACGTCCAGCGCGCCCTGCGTTTCCGCACGCGCGGCTTCGGCTTCAGCGGCCGGGCAGAACAGGCTCAGGCCAAGCGTTGGCAGGCGCTCACGCAGCACCGCAAACGCGGCGCGGCCCTCACGGCCCCAGCCCCACAGCGCAACGTGCTTTCCCTCAAGCTTCGAAATCTTCACGGACCCGTTCCCACAGCGCAGCCGGAACGCGGTGCTCGCCCTGCAGCTGCAGCAGCGGCGCCAGTTCCAGTTCGGCGGCATCCAGCTGCGGCTGGATCTCGTTGCAGAAGCGCTTCACCAGCACATCTTCCTTCCACTCCGGCCGCTGCGCCAAGGTCGCCATCGCTGCACGCGATTCGCGGCCCTCGCCCACGCACTCGAACGGCTTGTGGTCCTGGAATTCCAGCAGCGCGTCGAAGCCACCGGCCTGTTCGGCATCGTCCAGCAGATTGCGGCCGAAGATGCGCACCAGGCGCGTCTTCGGCATGAACGGGGCCAGCGCCAGGAACACGAAGTGGCACTTCGGGCAGACGCCGCACCAGCGGTTCACCGGGCGCTCGCCGAGGATGTGGAAATTGCGGTTGCAGCTGGAGAAATGCGCGTCGTAGAAATCGGTCTTGGCGAACTGGCGGGCCACCGCCAGCTCCGACATCGGGCGCAGCAGCGAGTAGTACTGCAGGTCCGCCGCGACGTGCGCCTGCACATGGCTGCCGAACGCCTGCTCGAACGCCCAGCCCTTGGACCACTGGTGATTCACTTCGCCGGTGCCCGGAATCTGGCTGCCGTAGCTGGCCGAAAGTTCGTTGGAGAACACCACCTGGTCCACGCCCTGCAACAGCGCGGCCAGCACCATGATCGCCGAGTTCACCGCGGTAACCGGGATATGCCCGTTCCACGCGCCCTGGCGGTTGAGCTCGAACAGTTCCGGCGCCAGCGCGCGGCCCAGGTTCAGGATCGGCAGGCCGGTGCGCTCGGCGCAGGCACGGATCAGTTGCGAACCACCGATCCAGGTCACCGTTTCGTCCACGCCGGCACGGCGCAGCGCTTCGATGCTGACCAGCGAATCCTTGCCGCCGCCGATCGCCACCAGTGCGTGCGGCTGCAGGCCCAGCACCGGTGCCTGCACCGCTTCGCCCTGCACCGGCAGGCGGAAACGCCCGCGCAGGTTCAGGCCGTTGCGGTAGGCGAACTCGCCCAGGCCATTGAGGTAGACCGTCTCCACCAGCGCCGCGGTATCGGCATCGATGGCATAGCTGTCGATGCTGACCGTCTCCGGCACGCCGGCCTTGTAGTAGCTGACACCGGCAATCAGGTGCAGCAGCTGCAGCGCACGCTGCACGGCGGCGGCACGCGCCTCGTCCAGCACGAACGGGGCGCCCGGCACGGTGATGGTTTCCACCATCTCCGGGCCGTCATCGAAGGCGTAGACCAGCTTGGCCACGCCGGTCTCCGCAGCGAATTCGCAGCGGACGAAGCGGAAGCGGGAAACCTGGTGTTTGTCGAAAGCAGTCATGGTGTATCCGGTCAGGCACGGACCCGCGCAAGGGCGCGGGACGTGTCGGTGGGCGGGTGCAGGGCGCGCGCGGCGATCATTCGATCACGTCTTCGCGCGGCAGCATCCGCTGGTTGTAGGTGTTGGCCATCGAATAGCCGTAGGCGCCGGCATCGGCGATCAGCATCACGTCATCCGGCGCGGTCGACACCGGCAGCTTGCGGCGCTTGCCGAACACATCGCTGGATTCGCAGATCGGGCCGACCACATCGAATGCCGCCTCGGCATAACCACCCTGACGGCTGAGGTTCTCGATGTCGTGCCATGCGTCGTACAGGGCGGGGCGCATCAGTGCATTCATGCCGGCATCCAGGCCGACGCGACGCACGCCCTCCTTTTTCACCACCTGGGTGACGTGGGTCAGCAGCACACCGGACTCGGCCACCAGGTAGCGGCCCGGCTCGATCGCCAGGCGGAACGCCGGATGCAGCGCCTTGACCTCGGCCAGGCCAGCGGCCCAGGCATCCAGGTCGAACGGCTCGTCCTCGGCGGAATACGGAATCGGCAGTCCGCCACCGATGTCGATGGTCTGCACGCTGCCGATGCGGCGGGCGAAACCGGCCAGCTCATCGCACATCAGGCGCCAGTGCTGGGCAGTCTCCACGCCGCTGCCAAGGTGCGCGTGCAGGCCGACCACGCGGCTGCCCAGGTCGGTGGCCGCGCGCACGAATTCGTCGACGCGGGCGATCGGCAGGCCGAACTTGGAGTCCTTGCCGCCGGTACGGACCTTGGCATGGTGGCCTTCGCCACGGCCCAGGTCGACACGCAGCCACAGCTCGCGGTTGCGGAACAGGTCCGGCCAGCGCTGCAGTGCTTCGACGTTGTCGACGGTCACGGTCACACCGAGCGCGAACGCCGCCTCGTACTCGCTGCGCGGGCAGAAGCTGGGGGTGAACAGCACGCGCTTGGGCGACAGTTCCGGCAGGTGCTGGAACACATGCTTCAGCTCGCCGTGCGACACGCATTCCAGGCCGAAACCTTCGGCTTCCAGCAGCTGCAGGATGGCCGGGTGGCTGTTGGCCTTGATCGCGTAGTAACGCTGGTCGATCGGCTTGATCGCGGCCAGCGCGCGGGCGCGGGCGCGCACGGTCGGCAGGTGGTAGACGTAGCGCGGCGTACCGGCATCGGCCAGCTGCAGCAGGTGCGCACGCTGACCCCGCCACCACGGCGTACCACGCGGGCGCACGGTGCCGGCGATCTCGCGCCAGCGCGGGCCGAACACCTCGGCCTCTTCCACCGGCATCGCACCGCTGTCGATCAGCTCGGCATGCAGCACGGGCAACAGGCCATCGGCATCGGCTTCGTCGATGACGAAGGTCAGGTTCAGGTCGTTGGACGACTGCGAGATCATGTGCACGCGCTCGCGGCCGAAGGTGGCCCACACGTCCGACAGCTTGTGCAGCAGCGAGCGCATGCCACGGCCAACCAGGGTGATGGCCGCGCACGGCACGATCACCTTCACCTTGCAGATCTGCGACAGGTCGGCCGACAGCGCGGCCAGCACATCGGTGTTGACCAGGTTCTCGGACGGGTCCAGCGACACCGTGACGTTGGTTTCGGCCGAACCGATCAGGTCCACCGAAAGCCCGTGCTTCTTGAACAGGTTGAACACATCAGCCAGGAAGCCGACCTGCTGCCACATGCCGATGCCTTCCATCGACACCAGCACGATGCCGTTGCGGCGGCTGATCGCCTTCACCCCCGGCACCGGCGCGGCGCTGCCGTCGATGCTGGTGCCCGGCAGTTCCGGGCGCTCGGTGTCGAGGATGGCCATCGGCACGCCGGCATCGCGGCACGGCTTGATCGAGCGCGGGTGCAGCACCTTGGCGCCGGTGGTGGCGATTTCCTGTGCTTCGTAATAGTCCAGGCGGGTCAGCAGGCGCGCGTCCGGCACGTCCTTCGGGTTGGCGCTGAACATGCCCGGCACGTCGGTCCAGATCTCCACGCGGCTGGCGCCGAGCAGCGCACCGAAGTACGCCGCCGAGGTATCCGAGCCACCACGGCCGAGGATGGCGGTGCCGCCATCGGCATGCCGCGAGATGAAGCCCTGGGTGATCAGCAGGCGGGTCGGCTGCGCGCGGAAGCGCTGCATCCACTCCGCATCCGCACGCCACTGGCAGTTCACCGACAGGCGCTGCGACCAGTCGCTCTGGTTCGGCTGCGGCGGCATCGCATCCAGCCACTGCCGGGCATCCATCCAGCCCATGTCCAGGCCCGAGGCGTGCAGGTAGGCCGCGCCCAGGGTGGAGGACAACAGCTCGCCCTGGCCCAGCACGTCGGCCTGCCAGTCCAATGGACGGGTGGCCGCACGCGCGTCGTCGAGCAGGCCCTGCAGCGCCGCCAGGCGCTCGGCCAGCACTTCGCGGCCCAGGCCCAGTTCAACCAGGAAGCCCTCGTGGCGCTCGACCAGCGCCGCCACGCGATCACGGCTGTCCGGCGCGCCATCGGCGATCGCGGTCAGTTCGTTGGTGACCCCGGACAGCGCCGACACCACTACCAGCACGCGCGAGCCGGTCTCTTCCGCACGTTTTTTCGCCAGCTTCCCGATCGTGTCCCAGCGATGACGACGCGACACCGAGGTGCCGCCGAACTTCAGTACGATCCAACGATCGACAAGGGGGGAAGCTGACATGGATTGGCTATGTAGAATGTGGGGAAGCCGCCCTCGGGGGCGGAACCTTTGATTCTAAGCGCAATATCCCCGTAGATGGCCGTCCTCCGTTACCTGCAGCTCGATGTCTTCGCCCCCCGCCCCGGCACCGGCAACCCACTGGGCGTCATCCTGGACGCCGACGGGCTCTCCAGCCGCCAGATGCAGGCCCTGGCCGCCTGGCTGAATCTGTCCGAGACGGTGTTCTTCCTGCGCCCCAGCGCGCCGGGTGCCGACTACCACATCCGCATCTTCACCCCGACCCGCGAGCTGGCATTTGCTGGCCACCCCAGCGTCGGCGCCGCCTGGGCCGCGGTGAGCTGTGGCTTGGCGCAACCGCGCGACGGCGCCCTGCTGCAGCAATGCGCTGCGGGGTTGCTGCCGGTACGGGTGAGCGGTCCGGCCGAGGCACTGCAGATCCAGCTGGCCAGCCCACCGGCACGGCAACTGGACACGAGGGTGGACGCCGCGCCGGAGACGCTGCTGGCGCTGGCGGCCAACGGGCACGTGCCCGAACTGTGGGACAACGGTGCACGCTGGTGGCTGCTGCCGCTGCGCGACGCCGCCGCCGTGCGCGGACTGGCGCCAGACATGGCGGCCCTGCGCGACTGGAGCCTGGCCACCGACGCTACTGGCCTGGCCGTGTTTGCCGACGAGCCCGGCGACGACCACGCCCGCGTGGTGCGCGCCTTCTGCCCCGCTGACGCGGCCGCCGTACCCGAAGACCCGGTGACCGGCAGCGCCAATGCGCTGATCGGCGCCTGGCTGCGGCAGCGCGATGCCCTGCCCGGCCGCGAAGGCCGCTACGTGGCCAGCCAGGGCCGCGAAGTGGGCCGCGATGGCCGCGTGCAGGTGCAGGTCGACGCGCAGGGCACGGTATGGATCGGCGGCCAGGTGCAGTGCGTGATCGACGGCAGCATCCATTGGTAGCGTCGGGCCACGCCCGGCGAACGCCGCACACGGACGCCGGGCATGGCCCGGCGCTACCGTACCCCTCTCGTTCTACGGAGTTTGCCCCCTATGACCACCCGCCGTTTCCTGCAGCTGGATGTGTTCTCCCCGCGCGCCGGCGCCGGTAACCCGCTGGCCGTGGTACTCGATGCCGAGGGCCTGGATGACACCAGCATGCAGGCCATCGCCCGCTGGACGCGGCTGCCCGAAACCACCTTCGTGTTTCCGCCGCATGTCGACGGCGCCAGCTACCGGCTGCGCATGTTCAGCCCGCAGAAGGAAGTGCCGTTCGCCGGCCACCCCAGCGTCGGCACGGCGCATGCGGTGCTGCAGGCAGGCCTGGCCACACCGATCGATGGCGTGCTGGTGCAGGACGGCATTGCCGGCGCCCTGCCGCTGCGCGTCAACGGTGAAGGCGCGCAGCAGCGCATCGCCATCCGCACCCCGCGCGCGCAGCTGGCGGAAACGACCGAGGCCACCGATCCTCGCCTGCAGGCCGCACTGAAGGGCTGGCCGCTGGGTACGCTGCCGCCGGCACGCATGCAGGGCGGGCGGAGCTGGTGGGTGGTGCAGGTGGCCGACGAGGCGGCATTGCGCGCGCTGCAGCCGGACTGGGATGCGGTGGCCGCACTGGCGGAGACCACCGACAGCATGGGCGTGTTCGCCTATGCCTTCAGCGATGGCAGCGAGGGCTTCGACCTGGCGGTACGTGCCTTCGTCGGCAATGGACGCCGCTTCGAGGACGCCGCCTCCGGCGCGGCCAACGCCGTGCTGGCCGCGTGGCTGGACCTGCGCGATGCGCTGCCCCGTGGCCGTGCCCCGTTCGAAGTCAGCCAGGGCCGCGAAGTCGGCCACGATGCGCGCCTGACGCTGCTGGTCGACGAGGACGGCGAGGTCTGGTCGGGCGGCCAGGTGCAGACCGTCATCACCGGCACCCTCGATTGGTAAAGGGACACTGTAGAGCCGAGCCCATGCTCGGCTGCTCTTCGGCCAGATCACGGGAGCTGCAGAAGCCGAGCATGGGCTCGGCTCTACAGATGCGCCGGCTCAGCCCAGCTCGGCTTCCAGGCTGATCGGAACGGCGCTCAGTGCCTTGGACACCGGGCAGTTCTGCTTGGCGTCATCGGCAATCGCACGGAACTGCGTCGCGTCGATGCCCGGCACCACCGCCTTCACCTTCAGCCGGATCTGCGACAGCTGCGGGCCGCCTTCCAGCGACAGATCGACCTTGGCCTCGGTATCCAGCGAGGTCGGGGTAAAGCCGGCTTCGCCGAGCTTGGCCGACAGCGCCATGGTGAAACAACCGGCGTGCGCGGCAGCGATCAGCTCTTCCGGATTGGTGCCCTTTTCGTCGCCGAAACGGCTGTTGAAGCCGTAGCGGGTCTTGTCCAGCAGGCCACTCTGCGGCGTGCTCAACTGCCCCTTGCCCGACTTCAGATCGCCTTCCCAGTGCGCGGTGGCGTGTCGCGAGATTCCCATGTGCAGCTCCTGCGTGACGGTGATGAACGGTCACCCTCGCACGGGAGGCGTTAGCCCTGCGTCGCTCCGCCGCACGCTGGAGGTCGTCTTCCGAACCCGGCGCGTGGACACTTCCTCGCCAACCGGAAACGCATTTCCCTCTTGTTTTCAGTGGTTTCGCGCATTCCGACGATGGGCGGGCGCCGGCCATCGCGTGCGCTGCCACACCCCCATCCCCCACTGCCGGCCATGTACTGAATCGGCCTGGATATGAAAAAACATGCACTTTCCGCGCTTCGGGCTATTGGCGGCGCCCGAGAGTTGCCCTACATTGCGCTTGCCGACGGGGTTCGGCGCCGACCAAACAACCAACCGTTCACGGAACAGGAAACCATGGCAAAGACCGCTAAGAAGGCTGCCCCGAAGAAGGCAGTGAAGAAAGTCGCGACGAAGGCAGCCGCCAAGCCGGCCGCTCCGAAGCCGATCAAGGAAGTGCTGACCAAGTCCGGCCTGGTTGCACACATCGCTGAAGCCTCCGGCGTCATCGCCAAGGACGTCCGCGCTGTGCTGGCCTCGCTGGAAAGCGCCGTCGCCTCCTCGGTGCACAAGAAGGGCGCTGGCTCGTTCACCCTGCCGGGCCTGCTGAAGATCACCACCGTCAATGTGCCGGCCAAGCCGAAGCGCAAGGGCATCAACCCGTTCACCAAGGAAGAGCAGTGGTTCGCTGCCAAGCCGGCCACCACCAAGCTGAAGGTGCGTCCGCTGAAGAAGCTGAAGGACGCCGCGCTGTAAGCGCGCGCCCCAACGCGGATTCCGACGGGACGGCTCTGGCCGTCCCGTTTTTTTTGTACCAACCACAGGCCGCAACACAGCGTTGCCGCATCCCCGGGAATGCGCGTACAGGCCCGTCGCCATTGGCTGGCCGTGGTCCGTTGCGGCCCCGGAACGTACCGGGTGGAACACTGCGTGCAGCCCCGGCCATCGCCGCCGGGCACGGCCTTGCCTAAGGTGGGCACATCCTCCACAGCTACGGCGAGCGTCCCCTCATGGCCAGCCCCTCCACCCGCTACCGGATCTCGGTGACCCCCATCGAAAAGGACGGGTTGCAGTGCACCGGGCGCTGCACCATCGAACTGGAACATCGCGCCAGCCGCGACCTGATGCGCCTGCTGGAAGCGGCGCCGCGCACCGCAGGCATCAGCGGCGACGAGCGCGCGACCCTGGTGATCGCCACCCAGCTGCTGCGCGACATCGTGCAGCGCCACGCCGAAACCGAAGGCCATGCCCTGGCCGCCATCGCCGCGCAGGTGCTGCCGGCGCTGGATGCACTGGAACAGCTGCCCTCCTCCCGCTGATCGCGGCACAGCCGATACACTGCCTCCTTCCGTTCGCCTCGGGGAGGAGGCAGACATGCGCAGGTTCCTGATACTGATCGCACCGCTGGTGCTGCTGGCCTGTTCCCGGCCGCCATCGCAACCTCATCCTGCGGATGCCGCTCCGCCGGCCACGACCGAGGCGGCTGCCCGCGCGAAGCCACAGGCCGCCGCAGAAGGCGATGCAGCGGCCGTGCAGGCCATCGATGTCGATCCCCTGTTTGCCGCCGTCGCGGCCGAGGCCGAGCTGCCGGCGGGAATGCTCAATGCCTATGTCATGGCCCTGCTCAATCGCGATCGCAAGGCCATCGACGCCGCATGGACCTTCCCGCCCAGCGATGCACGACGCGCCGACGATGCCGCATTGCGCCAGCTCACGGACGTGCGCAGCCTGCGCCTGACCAGCGAACTGCCGGTCGCGCGCGACGGTCACCAGCCACCGCAGCTGCTGGAGGTTCCGGTGCAGATCCGCGCGGTGACCGCTGAGGGCACTTTCCGCTTCGGCGGCTGGTACCGCGTGCAGCCCAGCAGCGATGGCCGCGCCTGGCAGATCCAGTCGGCGCAACTGCGGCCATCGCTGGACTGAACCGTTGCAGCGGCATGCACGCGCGATTCAGCCGGCAAGGCTACTCTTTGGTCCATCCATTCCGCATTCACCGGTCACCGCCATGCGCCTGCGTTCCCTGATGACCCGCCTCGCGGCCTCCACCGTGCTGATCGCTGCTGCGATCGGCGCCCAGGCCGCCCCTTCCATTTCCGGCCGCGAACTGTCGGTCGGTGCCAGCGACGTGCAGCAGTACCTCAATGGCAGCTTCCCGCGCACCCAGGACGCCCTGGGGGGCCTGATCGCCCTGACCATGAGCCATCCGCAGCTGAGCCTTCCGGCCGGCGAACGGTTGAACCTGGGCATGGACGTCGCACTGGCCACCGCCGGTGGCAACCCGTCCAAGCTGGGAACGGTGAAGCTCAGCAGCGGCCTGCGCTACGACGCGCAGACCCAGGGCTTCCACCTGCAGCAGCCGAGCGTGGATGACTTCACCCCGGCCAACCAGGGCGGTCGCCTCGATTCGCGCACCCGCGGCCTGCTCAATGCCTGGCTGAGCGACTACGCCCAGCGCGAACCGATCTACAAGCTGGACCCGGCCATGGCCGGCCTGCTCGGCGCACTGCAGGTGCAGTCGGCACAGGTGAAGAACGGCAAGCTGGTGGTCACCTTCAACCAGAACCTGGGCAACCTGGTGCCGGCAGGCGTGCTGGGTAAATGAGGTAGTGCCGGCCGCTGGCCGGCACTACCCGTAGCGCATCAGGCGGCAAGTGCCTTGACCACCGCCTCACTGAAGGCGGGAATGTCGTCCGGCTTGCGGCTGGTGATCAGGTTTCCATCGATCACAACCGCGGTATCGCGCCATTTCGCACCTGCGTTGACCAGATCCTGCTGCAGGGACGGCCAGGACGTCACGTCGCGCCCCTCAGCAAGGCCGCTGTTGATCAGCAACCACGGGCCGTGGCAGATGGCGGCCACAGGCTTGCCGGCTTCATCCACTGCCCGGATGAAGCCGAGTACAACCTCGTCGGTACGCAACGTGTCCGGATTGATGACGCCTCCGGGCAGGACCAAGGCATCGAAGCGTGCCGGATCCGCTTCATCCAGCGGAATGTCCACCGCGACGGCGTCGCCCCAGTTCTTCTCCTTCCAGCCCTTGATCGTCGCCTCCTTTGCGGGCGACACCACGCTGACGCGCGCGCCCTCGGCTTCCAGCAGCCGCTTGGGTTCGGTCAATTCGGACTGTTCGAAGCCGTGGGTGGCCAGGATGGCAATCTGCTTGCCCTTCAATCGCTCTGCCATGGGTGCACTCCGGTTGGGGGAGCCGACAGAATGGAAGAACGGCCCTTGCACGGCGGTGACCCTGCCGTGCACGGCAGGTGGAGAGCCTCCGGGTAGTGCCGGCCAGTGGCCGGCAGTCCCCGGTACCGGTCAGCGCTTGGGCTGCAGCATGGTGCCGGTGCACTTGGGCGAGCCGCAGCGGCACTCCCAGATCTTCTTCAGCTTGGCGGTATGACGCTCGGCCAGGGTGATGCCGTAGTTGTAGGTCAGTTCCTCACCGGCCTTGATATCGCGCAGCGCCTCGATGAACACCTTGTCGCCACGGCTGTCGCCGTCCTCGTCTTCCTCGATCACTGCCTCGCAGTTCGGGTCGCAGCTGTGGTTGATCCAGCGCGCGTCGTTGCCCTTGTAGTTGGCATCGATCACCCAGTCGTCATTGAGGGTGAACAGGAAGGTATGGCCACTTTCAACGTCGCCGCTGTCATCGGCATCAACGTCGCCGTGGCTGCGCAGCAGGCCCTTGTACTGGATCACGCGCTCGCCCTGCTTGATCGGGGCCACGGAAAACACACCGTTGCCGTGGATGGCGGACTTGCGGGCTTGGATCTTCTTGGGCATCGGCAAGGGAAGTCTGCAGCGAAAGGAACGTTGATTCTCGCCCATTCCGGGTGATTGCGAAAATCACCCCGTTGGCGCAGCATTGCGCCCTGGCAACGGCCCCGGTGTGTTCTCCCGTCCCGGCCCCAGCGCCGGCTGAATGCCCGGGTTGGATGGCGGCGAAGAAAAGCGTACAATTTCAGTCCGCTTTAAGAACCACTCGCATCCCCATGTTGCGCGTCACCAAACTCACCGATTACGCCACCGTCGTACTGACCGTGCTCGCCGCCCGTCCGGGCGAGGTGCTCAGTGCCACCGAGCTGGCCGAATTCACCGGTCTGGAGCCGCCCACCGTCAGCAAGGTACTCAAGCCGCTGGCCCAGGCCGGCCTGGTTGAAGGCCTGCGCGGCGTGCGTGGCGGCTACCGCCTGACCCGCCCGGCCATCGAGATCTCGCTGTTCGAAGTGGTCGAAGCGATGGAAGGGCCGCTGGCCCTGACCGAATGCAGCCACGACCACCACCAGTGCGGCATGGCGCCCAAGTGCGGCGCGCGCAGCAGCTGGCGGCTGATCAACGACGTGGTCTCCGAGGCCCTGCGCGATGTCACCCTCGCCCAGATCCTGCCCCCTCTCCCCCTTGCCGATGACGAACAGCGCCGCACCATCGCTGTCGACGTCGTCTCCTGATCCGTAGGCAGCCCCCCATGGCCACCGAAACCATCGAAAACGTCGCCCACGACGACACCCCCAACCGCGAGATCCACGAGCAGCTCGGCCGCAAGTATTCGGCCGGCTTCATCACCGAGATCGAGTCGGACTCCCTGCCGCCGGGCCTGGACGAGGACACCATCCGTGCCCTGTCGGCCAAGAAGGACGAGCCGGAGTGGATGACGCAGTGGCGCCTGGACGCCTACCGCCACTTCCTGACCATGCCGATGCCGGACTGGGCCAAGCTGGAGATCGCCCCGATCGACCTGCAGGCGCTCAGCTACTACTCCGCGCCGAAGGGCCCGAAGTACGCCTCGCTGGATGACGTGCCCAAGGAGCTTCTGGACACCTACGACAAGCTGGGCGTGCCGCTGCACGAGCGCGCCAAGCTGGCCGGCGTGGCGGTGGATGCGGTGTTCGACTCGGTGTCGGTCGGTACCACCTTCCGCAAGGAACTGGCCGAGAAGGGCATCATCTTCTGCTCGATGTCCGAGGCCATCAAGGAGCACCCGGAGCTGGTCCGCCAGTACCTGGGCACCGTGGTGCCGGTGGGCGACAACTACTTCGCCGCGCTCAACTCGGCAGTGTTCTCCGATGGCAGCTTCGTGTTCATTCCCAAGGGCGTGCGCTGCCCGATGGAACTGAGCACGTACTTCCGCATCAATGCCGGCCATACCGGCCAGTTCGAGCGCACCCTGATCGTGTGCGAGGACAAGGCCTACGTGTCCTACCTGGAAGGCTGCACCGCGCCGATGCGCGACGAGAACCAGCTGCACGCCGCCGTGGTCGAGCTGGTCGCGCTGGAAGATGCGGAGATCAAGTATTCCACCGTGCAGAACTGGTACCCGGGCGACGAGAACGGCGTCGGCGGCATCTACAACTTCGTCACCAAGCGTGCCGAATGCCGTGGCGCGCGCAGCAAGGTCACCTGGACCCAGGTCGAAACCGGCTCGGCGATCACCTGGAAGTACCCGTCCTGCGTGCTGCTGGGCGACGACTCGGTCGGTGAGTTCCACTCGGTGGCGCTGACCCATCACCGCCAGCAGGCCGACACCGGCACCAAGATGATCCACGTTGGCAAGCGCACCAAGAGCAAGATCGTCAGCAAGGGCATCAGCGCCGGCCGCGGCCAGAACACCTACCGCGGCCTGGTGCGTGTGGACCGCAATGCCGATGGCGCGCGCAACTACACCCAGTGCGATTCGCTGCTGATCGGCAAGCAGTGCGGCGCGCACACCTTCCCCTACATCGAGGTGAAGAACCCGGGCGCCACCGTCGAGCACGAGGCCACCACCTCCAAGATCTCCGACGACCAGCTGTTCTACTGCCGCGCCCGTGGCATCAGCCAGGAAGACGCGGTGTCGATGATCGTCGACGGCTTCTGCAAGCAGGTGTTCCGCGAACTGCCGATGGAGTTCGCGGTGGAAGCCAAGAAGCTGCTGGAAGTCTCGCTGGAAGGTTCGGTGGGCTGACCGCCCGCCCCTGCCCCTCGCAAACGCATTCTCTTTACCGGCGGGCCGCGGCCCGCCCCACGGAAATCCCCACCATGCTGAAGATCGAAAACCTCCACGCCCGCATCGGCGACAAGGAAATCCTCAAGGGCCTGTCGCTGGACGTCCAGCCGGGCCAGGTGCACGCCATCATGGGCCCGAACGGCGCCGGCAAGTCCACCCTGGGCAATGTCCTGGCCGGCCGCGACGGCTACGAAGTGACCGAAGGCAGCGTGCAGTTCGACGGCGTCGACCTGCTCGACCAGGACCCGGAAGCGCGCGCCGCCGCCGGCCTGTTCCTGGCGTTCCAGTACCCGGTGGAAATCCCGGGCGTGAACAACACCTACTTCCTGCGCGCGGCACTGAACGCCCAGCGCAAGGCACGCGGCGAGGAAGAACTCGATTCCATGCAGTTCCTCAAGCTGGTGCGCCAGAAGCTGGCCGTGCTGCACCTGAAGGACGAACTGCTGCACCGTGGCGTCAACGAAGGCTTCTCCGGTGGCGAGAAGAAGCGCAACGAGATCTTCCAGCTGGCCGTGCTGGAACCGAAGCTGGCGATCCTGGACGAAACCGACTCGGGCCTGGACATCGATGCACTGAAGAGCGTGGCCGATGGTGTCAACGCACTGCGCGCTGCTGATCGCTCGTTCCTGGTCATCACCCACTACCAGCGCCTGCTGGACTACATCAAGCCGGACGTGGTGCACGTGCTGGCAGATGGCCGCATCGTCAAAAGTGGCGGCCCGGAGCTGGCACTGGAGCTGGAAGCGCACGGCTATGATTTCCTGAAGGACCGGGTCGTGCCCGAGGCGGCGGTCTGATGAGCGCCCTGCTTGATTCGATGGCCCAGGCCTTCTGCGGCAGCGATGCGCGCCGCGAAGTGCTGGATGCGGCCCTGCGTGACGGCCTGCCGGCCGCCCGCAACGAAGCCTGGAAGTACACCTCGCTGCGCCAGCTGGAACGCCGTGCGTTCGCTGCGGCACCGCTGCAGGGCCCGGCGCTGGACGCCGCCCTGCTGGAAGACATCCCGGCGCCGCGCCTAGTGTTCGTCAACGGCCGTCTGGATGCCGCGCTGAGCGACGTGCAGGCCTTGCCGGCCGGCGTGCAGCTGCAGCCGCTGTCGGTCGCACTGGCCGCTGGCGAAGATGCCGTGCGTTTCCTCGGCCGCCGCTACGAGCGCAGCGAGGAGATCTTCGCCCGCCTGAATGCCGCGCTGGCCGATGAAGGCGTGGTGCTGCGCGTGGATGAAGGCGTGCAGGTCGAAACGCCGCTGCAGCTGGTATTCGCCAGCGTCGCCGGCGACACCGACCTGGCCTGGCATCACCGCCACCTGATCGAACTGCGTGCCGGCGCCAGCCTGGGCGTGGTCGAGCACCGCTTCAGCGTGGGTGACTCCGCCCACCTGGACAACACCGTGCTGCATGCCCACGTCGCTCGCGATGCCGTGCTCAAGCACGCCCGCGTGCAGGCCGGCAGCGCGCGCCAGACCAGCTTCCTGCGCACCGACGCCGTGCTGGCCCGCGACGCGCAGTACCACCGCGTGGACCTGGAACTGGGCGCCGCGCTCAGCCGCCATGAACTGAACGTGCGCCTGGAAGGCGACAATGCCCAGCTGACCGCCAACGGCGTGCTGCTTGGCAATGGCCGCCGCCACGTCGAAACCCGCCTGGGTATCGACCACATCGCACGCGATACCGCCTGCGAACTGCTGTGGCGCGGCGTCGCCGCCAACCGCAGCCGCGTGGTGTTCCATGGTGGCATCCAGATCCGCGAAGGCGCCGATGGCACCGACGCGAACCTGTCCAACAAGAACCTGCTGTTGTCGGCCGATGCCGAGATCGACACCCAGCCAACGCTGGTGATCGACGCCGATGAAGTGAAGGCCGCGCATGGCGCGACCGTCGGCCAGCTCGACGCCAATGCGCTGTTCTACCTGCGCTCGCGCGGCCTGCCGCAGGCACAGGCGCAGGCACTGCTGAGCGCCGCGTTCTGCCACGAGCCGCTGAAGATCCTGCCGGACGCACTGCGTGCGCAGCTGGCACGCCGCCTGGACAAGGCGCTGGCCGAGGCAGGTGTGGCATGAACCTGTCCACGCCGCGCCCGATCGAAGAACGCGCCGGCGCCCCCGACTGGGACCGCGTCCGCCTCGACTTCCCGCTGCTGATGCGTGAAGTACACGGCAAGCCGCTGGTCTATTTCGACAATGCCAATACCGGCCAGAAGCCGGTGCAGGTGATCGGCGCGGTGGACGAGTTCTACCGCCGCTACAACGCCAACGTCAGCCGCGCGGTGCATGCACTGGGCAGCGAAGCCACCGACGCCTACGAAGGCGCACGCAACACGCTGGCACGCTTCCTCAACGTGCGCCCCAGCGACCTGGTGCTGTGCAGCGGCACCACCTTCGCCATCAACCTGGTGGCCTACTCGTGGGCGCTGCCGCGGCTGAAGGCCGGTGACGTGATCCTGATCACGCGCATGGAGCACCACGCCAACATTGTGCCGTGGCAGCTGGTCGCGCAGCGTACCGGCGCCACCATCCGCGTGGCCGAGATCACGCCTGACGGCGCACTCGATCTGGATGCGCTGCGCGCGGCGATGACCCCGGAGGTCAAGCTGCTGGCCGTCACCCACGTCTCCAACGTGCTGGGCACGGTCAACCCGGTGCGCGAGATCTGCCGCGAAGCGCGCAAGCGCGGCATCATCACCGTGGTCGATGGCTCGCAGGCGGTGCCGCACCGCAAGGTCGACGTCGCCGCGATCGGCTGCGACTTCTACGCCATCACCGGCCACAAGATGTGCGGCCCGACCGGCACCGGCGCCTTGTGGGCGCGCCGCGAGCATCTGGATGCGATGCCGCCGTTCCTCGGTGGCGGCGAGATGATCAAGGAAGTCAGCTTCGACGGCACCGTGTTCAACGATGCCCCGCACAAGTTCGAAGCCGGCACCCCGAACATCGCCGGTTTCATCGGCCTGGGTGTGGCTGCCGACTACCTGCAGCAGCTTGGGCAGGAGAACGTGGAAGCCCGCGAAGCCGAACTGCTGGCGCACTTCACCGAAGAGCTGCGCCGCGTCGACGGCCTGCGCATCATCGGCGAAGCGCCGGAGAAGGCTGCGGTGGTCTCGTTCCTGATCGATGGCGCGCACGCGCACGATCTGGCCACCCTTCTGGATCTGGAAGGCGTGGCCGTGCGCTCGGGTCAGCACTGCGCACACCCGCTGCTGCAGTACTTCGGCGTCGCGGCTACCTGCCGTGCCTCGCTGGCGTTCTACAACACGCATGCCGAGATCGAGCGGTTCATGACCGCACTGACCAAGGTGCGGAAGCTGCTGGGGTAACACAGCACATCGGGGTCAGAGCCCTTTCGCATCGCGAAAGGGCTCTGACCCCATCAGCATTCCCGAAAGCCGCCGTTGCGACTGCAATGCCCGCCGGATCGCCAGCAGATCGCCCGCCGGAATACCCGTCTTGATGAACTCCACATAGCGCCTACGCCGTTCATCAGCATCAGAAGCCATCAGCTCAAATGCCGAGTGCGGCTCGAGCAGCGCATTGGGTTTGCCACACGCATTGGCCCGATAGCTCGACCAGCGATAGTCCCCTGGGCGCGCCACTATTCCCGCACGGACCGGGTTGAGTTCAATGTAGCGCTGGCAGGCAAGCACGTACTGATCGGTGTCGACCAGCGTTCAATGGAAACGCCCTTCCCACAGGGTTCCCGAACGTTGCTGTCGTTCATTCACCCGCCGAACGTAGGCGCGATTTACTGCCTGCATCATCCGGGACAACCCGCCGGATGCATCAGGCGTCACCAGCAGGTGAATGTGATTGCTCATCAACACATAGGCGTGAACCCGGCAATACTGCTGGTCCGCGTGATGACACAGCAGGCGCAGGTAGGCGACGCGGTCGCCATCCGTAAAGAATACGGGCTGACGATTGTTGCCGCGCTGGACGACATGTTGCGGATATCCGGGCGCATCGACCCGTCGTGGCCTCGGCATGGGCTGCACCTGGTAGCAGGGGGTCAGAGCCCTTCGCTGCGCAAAGGAATCTGACCCCGAGCATCTGCCGATTCCGCGCCTGTGCCAGTCGGTCCATGGCCTTCCGTTGAGTCGGTAGATACCGGGGGCAGAGCTCCTCCGCGTTGCGAAAGGGATCTGCCTCCTCCCCCCATTTGCGCCCACCCACGGCCCAACTAAAATGGGCCCATGAGCACCCTGACCTTCCGCGCCGCCACGCCGGCCGACATCCCCGCCCTGATCGCCCTGGTCACCTCGGCCTACCGGGGTGACGCCAGCCGCGTCGGCTGGACCACCGAAGCCGACCTGCTGGACGGCGCCCGCATCGACGCCGAAGGCATCCAGGCCGACCTGGACCGCCCGCGCTCCACCATTCTGCTGGCCGAGCGCGGGGATCAGCTGGTGGCCTGCGCCCATGTCGCCGATGTCGACGGCAAGGGCTACTTCGGCATGTTCTCGGTCGATCCGGCCCAGCAGGGCGGCGGCGTCGGCAAGCAGCTGATGGACGCCGCCGAAGCGCACGCCGCACGCGAATGGAACGTGCCGGTGATGCAGATGACGGTGATCGACGTGCGCGACGAACTGATCGCCTTCTACGAGCGTCGCGGCTACAGCCGCACCGGCATCAAGAAGCCGTTCCCGTATGGCGACGAGCGTTTCGGCATTCCAAAGCGCGACGACCTGCGCTTCGAGATCCTGGAAAAGCCGCTGACCGGAGCCGTCGCGTGAGCGAGGCCTGGACCTTTGTCTGTGCCGGCGCCGAGCTGTTGCCGGGCGAAATGAAGAGTGTGTTCGACGAGGTGACCGGCACGCCGATCGTGGTGTTCAACCTCGACGGCGAGCTGTACGCACTGGAAGACCAGTGCACGCATGAAGAGTTCGAACTGTCCTCCGGCGAGTTCAACACGACCGAAGGCAGCGTGGAGTGCGTGCTGCACGGCGCGCGCTTCGACGTGCGTGACGGGCGCGCGCTGTGCGCGCCGGCCTACAGCCCTGTGCCCAAGTTTCCGGTGAAGCGCGAGCACGACGCCATCTGGACCCGCGACGACCGGGATTGAGGCGGCACTCCGCCCGGAGAGGTCATCCACGGGGCGCCCCGGCAGAGAGCATTCACACCCATGGGGTGGATCTACCGGAAGGCCATGAGGCCCCTTCCAGGGCGCCCCGTGGCCGCCTCGGGGGGCCGCCACGCACCGCACATGCGAATCATTATCGTTGATGTTATTCTACGTAACATCTTCGTAACGACTCTGCCCCCGCGCCATGGCTTCGCCCGCGCCCACCGCCACGCTGTGCCAGCTTGCCCGTCAAGGGTGGCCGCTGCTTGTGGTCGTGCTGCTGACGCTGCTGCTGGGCTGGTCGGCATTGCACGAAGGGCGCGGCAACAACCCGGCTGCCCACGGCTGGCAGGCACACGCTGATGATCTGCAGCAGGTCATGCCGATGCCGGCCCCGCCGGCGGACGAGTGCCCGCACCCTGCCGCGCCAGCACCGGAGCCGCCGCTGGATGGCGAGGGCACCACGCCCTGTACCGGACTGGCTCCCCCGCGCGCCGCCCTGGTCGCGCATGTTCCGCTGTGGCGCTCCAACGCCCTGCGCTGGCAGCTGCACGATCCCGCACTGCGGTTGAACCCCGGCCACGCACCGCCCGCACCGCACGCCAGCTGAGGCGCCCTGCGGCTTTTGCCGTGCGCCTGTTTACGTTTCCTGCCAGCCGAGCGTCGGCTCGGCTCTACAGATACCGCCTTCTACATGTCGTCGCGCTGCCTGCGCTTCGGCCCGCGCCCTTTTCTGATCCAAGCCACCGCCACCCAGACCATGACCCACATCACGTCCCGCAAGCACGCCCCGCGCGTTTCCCTGCTCGCTACCGCCACCCTGGCCGCCGGCTTCGCACCGCTGGCCGCACAGGCCGCCGACAGCGCCGATGCCAGCTCCCGCAACGCCACCGACCTGGACAAGGTGCAGGTGCGCGGCAGCTGGTTCAATCCGTCCTCGCCGAAGTTCACCGCCGAGCTGCTGGACACCCCGAAGTCGGTGTCGATCGTGTCGGAAAAGCTGATCGCCGAAACCGGTGCGACCAACCTGCAGGATGCGCTGCGCATGGTCCCGGGTATCACCTTCGGTGCCGGCGAAGGCGGCAACCCGACCGGTGACCGCCCCTTCATCCGTGGCTTCGATTCGCAGAGCAACGTGTTCGTCGACGGCCTGCGCGACGTCGGCTCGCAGACCCGCGAGATCTTCGACCTGGAGCAGGTGGAAGTCGTCAAGGGCCCGAGCTCGGCCTACGGCGGCCGTGACTCCGGTGGTGGCAGCCTGAACCTGGTGAGCAAGACGCCGAAGCTGAAGAACGAGACCAGCGCCAGCATGGGCATCGGCACCGACAGCTACGCACGCGGCACCGTGGACGCCAACTACGTGCTGGGCGATGGCATCGCCGCCCGCCTGAACCTGATGAAGCACGAATCGGACATCGCCGGCCGCGACGCCGCCAACGTCAGCCGTTGGGGCATCGCGCCGTCGATCGCGTTCGGCCTGAACGGCCCGGCGCAGCTGATCGCCAGCCACTACCACATGCAGAGCGATGACCTGCCGGACGCGGGTGGTTTCCCGTACAACAACCCGTTCACCAGCGGCCCGAACGTGGCCAAGAACGGTGATGGCCGCCCGATGGTGCCGGACCGCAACAACTACTACGGCCTGGTCGACCGTGATTTCCAGCGTACCCGCGCCGATATCAGCACCCTGGACGCCAGCTACGATTTCGGCGGCCACAAGCTGCGCAACATCGCGCGCCTGGGCAACACCAGCAACGACTACCTGTGGACCCAGCCGGACGACAGCAAGGGCAACCCGAACAACTACGGCACCCTGTGGCGCCGCACCAACAGCCGCGCCGTCGACGTCAAGAGCTTCGCGGACCAGCTGGGCCTGACCGGCGCCTTCCAGACCGGCGCGCTCAAGCACAGCTACAGCGCCGGTGTGGAATACAGCGACGAGAAGATGACCCGTGGCAGCTACCAGATGACGCCGGGCACCGCCAACCCGCTGGAACCCCTCGCTGCCAACAGTTCGCGATGCACGGCGTCCGGCGCTGCCACCAATTACAACTGCACCGACTTCAACAATCCGAACCCGAACGATCCGTGGGCGGCCGGTCAGATCGTCTACCGCAGCAACAAGGCGCTGGACGTTGAACAGCGCACCAAGACCAAGTCCGCCTATCTGTTCGACACCATCGAGCTCAATGCACAGTGGAGCTTCAACGTTGGCCTGCGTTATGACGACTACAGCACCACGCTGACCACGCCGGTGCTCAACGCGGCGCCGACCCGCCTGCGCAACGACAACGACTTCGTGAACTACCAGGCCGGCGTAGTGTTCAAGCCGGTGGCCAACGGCAGCATCTACCTGTCCTGGGGCACCTCCTCGACCCCGCCGGGCATGGACGGTGGCGATGGCTCCGACGGCCTGACCGGGCTGGTGGCCGACCTCAAGCCGCAGGACACCAGGAACCTCGAACTCGGCACCAAGTGGGACCTGCTCGACAACCGCCTGAACCTGACCGCCGCGATCTTCCACACCGTGATGAACAACGCACGTGTGACCATCGACAACGGCACCAGCCAGAACGCCGGCAAGAAAGAGATCAACGGTTTCGAGCTGGGCTTCAACGGCCAGTTGACCGACGCCTGGAGCCTGTACGGCGGCTACACCTACCTCGATTCCGAGCTGAAGGACAATGGCTTTGTCTGTGGCGCACCGGTGGGCCGCACCTGCCCGTCCAACGTCTACGTGCCGTCGCCGAACAACGGCAACGTGTTCCCGAACACCGCCAAGCACAGCGCCAACCTGTGGACCACCTACCGCTTCCCGATCGGCCTGACCATCGGCGCTGGTGCGTTCTACTCGGACAAGCAGTACGGTGATGTGGCCAACACCAAGTGGATTGCCAGCTACACCCGCTTCGACGCGATGGCCAGCTACGCGATCCAGGACAACATCAGCCTGCAGCTCAACGTGCAGAACCTGACCGACAAGACCTACTTCACCAAGGCCTATGCCTCGCACTACGCGAGCATCGCCCCGGGTCGCTCGGCCACCCTGGCACTGAACGTGAAGTTCTGATGTAACTTCGCTCCACCACGGCGGCAGGCTCTCCTGCCGCCGTTTTTGTTTCCGGCGATACTCACCCCATGGCGACCCTTACCCCCATCGACAGCGACGCCCTGGCCGAACTGCTGCAGCACGACCCGGCAGCCGCGTTCGCACGCGTGCGCGACGCTGCGCAGGCCGGGCAGGTCGAGGCACAACTGCTGCTCGCGCAGATGCACATGGAAGGCAAAGGCACCGCACAGGACGCCTCGGCGGCACTGCTCTGGTACGAAACCGCCGCCAACAACGGCGCGCCGATGGCGATGAACATGCTTGGCCGCTGCCACGAACTGGGCCAGGGCACCGTCGCCGACCCGATGCTGGCAGCCGTCTGGTACCGGCGCGCCGCCGATACCGGCCTGGACTGGGGTCTCTACAACCTGGCCAACCTGCTGGCCACCGGCCGCGGCGTGGCCCAGGACCGCGCGCAGGCGCTGGCGCTGTACACGCGCGCCGCGCACCTGGGCCACGCCAAATCGATGAACCTGCTGGCCCGCCACCTCGAAGACGGACTGGAGATCGAGCGCGATCCGCAGGCGGCGCTGGACTGGTACCAGCGCGCGGCCGAGGCCGGTGATTTCCGCGGCCAGGCCAACTACGCCTCGATCCTGCTGCAGGCCGGCCACGTCGATCAGGCCGTGCGCTGGCTGCGGCTTGCACTGGCCCACGGCAGCCCGGCGTTCATGGCGCACCTCGTGCCGGAACTGGCCGCATCGCCGCATCCACAGGTGCGCGCCCTGGTCGCACCGCCGTCCCTCTGAGGAGTCCCGCATGCTGCTGCACATCCCCGACATTCTCAGCGCCGACCAGGTGGCCGACTTCCGCCGCCGGCTGGATGCCGCCGACTGGACCGATGGCCGCGAGACCGTCGGCCATCTGGGCGCGCAGGCCAAGCACAACCAGCAGCTGCCCGAGGCCTCACCGCTGCGCCGCGAACTGGGCGAGATCATCCTCGTCGCGCTGGCCCGGCATCCGCTGTTCTTCAGCGCCGCGCTGCCACTGAAGTACCTGCCACCGCGCTTCAACCGCTACAGCGGCGGCGGCACCTATGGTTTCCACGTCGACGGCGCGGTGATGAACCTGGCCAACGGCGAACAGCTGCGTTCGGACATCTCCTGCACCCTGTTCCTCTCGGCGCCGGACGAGTACGAGGGCGGCGAACTGATCATCAGCGACACCTACGGCGAGCACGAAGTGAAGCTGCCCGCCGGCGACCTGATCGTCTACCCGTCCAGCAGCCTGCACCAGGTGCGCCCCGTCACCGCCGGCGCGCGCGTGGCCTCGTTCTTCTGGGTGCAGAGCATGGTCCGCGACGATGTGCAGCGCCGCCTGCTGTGGGAAATGGACGGCTCGATCGAGCGCCTGCGGCAGACCGGCGGCGACGCCGAGGCGACCCTGCAGCTGACCGGCGTGTACCACAACCTTTTGCGGCGCTGGAGCGAAGTCTGAGCCCCATCTGGCCAGCCTGCGACATTTTGGCAATCATTCTCATTTGCAACAGCTAACGGCTCTCATTACAATCACGCCCCGTTGATGCCGGCCGCTGCCGGCAGACCCTTGGGGACCCCTGCTTGCTGCGCCCGCTTCGCCCTCGCCCACTCATCCATCGCAAGATGGGCACCGCCATGCGCGGCCAGCGTCCTGCGCTGGCCAGCCTGCTGGCGTGGGTGGCGATGCTGGTACTGCTGATGGGTACTCTGCCGCTGCTTCCACAGGCCCACGCCGGCAACGCCGCGCAGGCAGTGCAGCCGCCGCTGGAAGAGCGCGGCGGCGAAGCGCCCCTGCAGGAAGAAGCCCCGGCCAAGCTGCGTCGCTGTGCTGCCGCTCCGGTGAAATCAGCCGAGAAGGCACACCCGCCGCTGCTGCTGGCCAGCCAGTGGCTGCGTACCGAACGTGAACTCGTACCCGCTACGCCGGCCATGCCCGGTGTGCGCCCGGATTGGCCACTGGCCGCTCCGGACACGCCCTGGGCCGACGCACCCGGGCGCCGCCAGCAACGCGGCCAGGCGCCGCCGCTCGCCTGATCCACGGCCCTGCGTGACCGCCCGCGCGGTCGCGTCAGCGCACCGCTGCCTGCTTCATCCCTGCCGCCCCTGACCGGGCCTCCCCGTGCATGCCGCGCCACTCGCGCCTGGCATTGCACCACCCTGCATCCTTCGAGGTTACTGCCATGGCCCAGCGCCATCGTGTCCGTTCGTCCCTGCCCCGTACCCTGCTGACCAGCGCCGTGCTGGCGGCCATGGCCGCCCCTGCCTTCGCCCACGGTGACGCTTCCGGCGCGCCGCAGACGCTGGACAAAGTGGTGGTCACCGCCTCCGGCTTCGAGCAGAAGGTGGTCGATGCACCGGCCAGCATCAGCGTGGTCAGTCGCGAAGAACTGAGCAAGCGCCCCTACACCAACCTGGTCGACGCGCTGCGCGACGTCGAAGGCATCGATGTCGGCCTGGAGGCCAGCGACAAGAACGGCCGCGCCACCATCTCCATGCGCGGCCTGCCGTCCGAGTACACCCTGGTGCTGATCGACGGCCGCCGCCAGAGCAATGTCGGCCAGCTGTATCCGAACAACTTCGGTGGCGGCCAGTTCGCCTACCTGCCGCCGCTGGACGCGATCGAACGCATCGAAGTGGTGCGCGGCCCGATGTCCACGCTGTATGGCTCGGACGCGATGGGTGGCGTCATCAACATCATCACCCGACGCAACCAGGACAGCTGGCACGGCGCCGTGACCCAGGGCTTCACCGTGCAGCAGGATGACCAGTTCGGTGATGCACGCACCACCGACCTGTACCTCAGCGGCCCGCTGCTGAAGGACCGCCTCAGCCTGGCGGTGCGCGGCAGCTACTACGACGCCAAGGCCTCCAATCCGGAGTGGGATGCACTGACCCTGCCCGACGGCAGCCTGTGGGAGCGCAGCATCGGCTTCGGCGGCGGTGGCAAGTCGGTGGCCAACACCAACTGGAACACTGGCGTACGCCTGGATTTCCGCGTCAACGACGATCACGAACTGTGGCTGGACTACGACGTGTCGCGGCAGAAGTACGACAACAGCGAAGGACAGACCGGCACGCTGGACAGCCTGGCCAGCCTCTGGCGCGTCGGCAACGCGGTCATCCCCAACCCGAACGGCAGCGGCACCGTCACCCGCCGCGTGGTGCAGCCGCGCGTGGGCTACACCGCCTACCAGCGCTACGAGCGCGACCAGCTGTCGTTGACCCACCAGGGCCGTTACAGCTTCGGCACCTGGCAGACCTCGCTGACCTACAGCAAGAGCAGCAACCTCGGCCGCTCGCTGCCGCTGACCCTGGACGAGCGCGCCAACCTGCAGACGCTGTGGAATGACGTCTGCCGCCGCACCGGTGCCGCCAACAACTGTGCGGCCGGCCGCGGCAATGCGCTGACCGCACTCAATCCCAGCGAGATGGCGCGCCTGCAGGCGTTCCTGCCGCGCCCGCTGCGCACCATGGAATTGGAAGGCTACGTGCTCGACACGATGCTCGACCTCGACTTCGGCGCGCACAAGCTGACCGTCGGCGGCCAGTACAACGACACCGACATGATCGATGGCGTGTTCGGCATGGATGGCGCCGGTTATCGCAGCAACACCAAGCAGAAGCACCGCATGTGGGCGCTGTTCGCCGAGGACAACTGGGCGTTGACCGATAGCCTCACCGCCACCTTCGGCCTGCGCTACGACGACCACAACGTGTTCGGCAGCCACGTCAGCCCGCGCGGCTACCTGGTGTGGAACGCCAGCGACGCGTGGACCTTCAAGGGCGGCGTCAGCACCGGCTACAAGACCCCGCGTCCGGACCAGCTGTTCCCGGGCATCACCGGCTTCGGTGGCCAGGGCGTGCTGCCGCTGGTGGGTTCGCCGAACCTGAAGCCTGAAACCAGCACCAACTACGAGTTGGCCGCCTACTACGAGGGCCAGCGCTGGGGCTTCAACGTGACCGGCTTCTTCAACAAATTCGAGGACAAGATCGCCAGCGGCGGCACCTTCCCCAACTGCGAAGTGGCCCGCGCCGGCAGCGGCTACTGCGTGGACATCGGCCCAGGCTGGGCAGCACTGGGCTACAGCACCTTCACCCAGAGCGTGAACATCGACAAGGCCGAGACCCGCGGCGCCGAACTGGCCGCGCATGTCGACCTGCTCGACACCCTGCAGCTGCGCGGCAACTACACCTGGACCAAGAGCGAGCAGACCAGCGGCCCCGACAAGGGACGCCCGATCTCGGGTACCACGCCGGCAAAACACATGGCCAACGCCAGCCTCAACTGGCAGATCAACGAAGCGGTCAGCCTGTCGCTGATCGGCGAAGGCCGCTACGACCGCTATCGCGACACCCTCATCGACAGTGCCGGCACCCGCCACGTGCGCTATTACGAGGACTACACGATCTTCCACCTGGGCGGCAGCTGGAAGGCCACGCCGTGGCTGACGGTCAACGCACGGGTCAACAACCTGTTCGACAAGGACTTCGTCTCGCAGTCGTGCCTGCTGCTCAATCCCAGCGAGTTCAGCTGCGTGGACGACTACGCGACCAAGGACCAGCGCCGCAGCTACTGGATTTCGTTGAACGCGAAGTTCTGATCGCCGCGCACCGCCTTGGTGGGTGCCAACCTTGGTCGGCACCGCTTCATCCACGCATGGCGTGGATCTACCAATCCTGCGGTAGTGCCGGCCGCTGGCCGGCAACCGCTAAAGCCCCCTCCGGGATACAGAACGACACGCAATTGCGAGCTATTCTCATCAATGATGTAATGGGCAGTCCCCGTCCGCCCCGAACCGTGCCGTGAGCCGTCCTGCCTCTTCCACCGTGCAGCAGCAACAGAACCGTGGCTTCTGGCTGCGGACGCTGCACCAGTGGCACTGGATCAGCTCGGCGGTGTGCCTGATCGGCATGCTGCTGTTCGCGGTGACCGGCCTGACCCTCAACCATGCCGCGAAGATCGAGGCCAAGCCCGAGGTGCAGAACCAGCATCTGGAGCTGCCGGCCGAACTGCTGGGCCAACTGGGCACCCGCGAAGACGGCAACGCGCCGATCCCGCGCCCGGCGCGGCAATGGCTGGATACGCAGCTGGGCATCGCCATTGGCGGCCGCCCGGCCGAATGGTCGGCCGAAGAGATCTACCTGTCGCTGCCGCGCCCCGGTGGCGATGCCTGGCTGAGCATCGATCGCCAGACCGGCGCGGTGGAATACGAATCAACCTCGCGCGGCGCGGTGTCCTACCTCAACGACCTGCACAAGGGCCGCAATGCCGGCCCGGCGTGGGGCTGGTTCCTGGACCTGTTCGCCGTGGCCTGCCTGGTGTTCTGCATCACCGGCCTGTTCCTGCTGCACCTGCATGCGCGGCAGCGGCGCATGACCTGGCCGCTGGTCGGCCTCGGCCTGATGATCCCGCTGCTGATCGCCCTGCTGCTGATCCACTGACTTTCCTTCGTTCCTGGAGCCGCCCCATGCGCGTCACCCTGACCATCGCCCTCAGCGGCCTGCTGGCCACTTCGCCGGCCTATGCCACCACGCTCGACATCAACGTCGAAGTGCCCAAGCTCAACGTGGCCGAGTACCACCGCCCGTACGTGGCGGTGTGGCTGGAAGGCGCCGACCAGAAGGTCGCGGCCAACCTGTCGGTCTGGTACCAGCAGACCAGCAACAGCGAAGGCCATGGCACCAAGTGGCTGCCCGACCTGCGCCAGTGGTGGCGCAAGAGCGGCCGCACCCTGCAGGTGCCGGTGGACGGCGTGACCGGCCCGACCCGCCCGGCCGGCAAGCACGCGCTGTCGTTCAACGACAAGCAGCCGGCACTGAAGCAGCTGGCCCCGGGCAACTACACCCTGGTGGTGGAAGCGGTGCGCGAAGTCGGCGGCCGTGAACTGCTGAAGATTCCCTTCACCTGGCCGGCCACCGCCGCACAGAACGGCAAGGCGCAGGGCGCCACCGAACTGGGCCAGGTCACCCTCGCCGTCAAACCCTGAGAGGGGACGGAGGGGATCAAGTCGTAGCCCCCTCTTCCTTGCCGCATCACCCGCATCCACTGGAGTCCTCCGCATGAAGCGCACGCTCGTCCTCGCCGCCGCCCTGGCCGCTGCCCTTCCCTTCTCCGCCCTGGCCCACAAGGCCTGGCTGCTGCCCTCGCAGACCGTGATCGCCGGCAACGCGCCGTGGATCACCGTCGACGGTGCGGTCTCCAACGACCTGTTCTATTTCAACCACGTGCCGCTGCGCCTGGAATCGCTGGTGATCACCGCGCCGGACGGCAGCACCGTGCAGCCGCAGAACGCCTCCACCGGCAAGTACCGCAGCGTGTTCGACATCGAACTGAAGCAGCCGGGCACCTACCGCATCGCGTCGGTCAATGACGGCCTGTTCGCCACCTACGAGCAGAACGGCGAGCGCAAGCGCTGGCGCGGCAGCGTCGCCACCTTCGGCGAACTGCCCAAGGACGCAAAGAAGCTGGAAGTGAGCCAGTCGGTCGGCCGCGTGGAGACCTTCGTCACCAACGGTGCGCCGAACGACACCGCGCTCAAGCCCACCAACCGTGGCATCGAGCTGGTCGCCGTCGGCCACCCGAACGACCTGTTCGCCGGCGAGGAAGCCACCTTCCGCGTGCTGGTCGACGGCAAGCCGACCGCCGGCCTGGAGTTCGAGATCGTGCGTGGCGCCACCCGCTACCGCAACGCGCAGGACGAACTGAAGGTCACCAGCGATGCCAAGGGCGAGATCAAGGTGACCTGGCCGGAAGCTGGCATGTACTGGCTGGAAACCGGCACCGAGGACAACAAGACCTCGGTGAAGCAGGCCGCCAAGCGCCGCCTGAGCTACGTGGCCACGCTGGAAGTGCTGCCGCAGTAATGACGTGGACCGCGATGCCGGGCAGCCCCGGTATCGCATCTGCAGCACACCACCATGACCGATCCCCAGCTCGACATCGCCCGCCTCGGTGGCATCACCATGGGCACCACCTGGAGCGTGTCGCTGGTCGCGCCGCGCCAGCGCGACCTGCACCCGCTGCATGTCGGCATCCAGGCGCGGCTGGACGAGGTGGTCGCGCAGATGAGCACCTGGGAGCCCGGCTCGGACCTGAGCCGCTACAACCGCGCCAACGCTGGCCAATGGTGCGCGCTGCCGGCTGAGACCCGCCAGGTGCTGGCCTGCGCACAGGCCATCGCCGCCGCCAGCGATGGTGCATTCGATCCCACCGTCGGCCCGTTGGTGGCACTGTGGGGTTTCGGTGCACATGCCGGCGAACGCCGCCAACCCGATGCCGCCACCGTGCGGGCCACGCGCGAGCGCTGCGGTTGGCAGCGCCTGCAATGGCGCAGCGATGCGCTGCTGCAACCGGGCGGACTGGAACTGGATCTGTCGGCGATCGCCAAGGGGTTCGGCGTCGATCACGTGGCCGCCTGGCTGCGCGATCAGGGCATCGCTGCTGCACTGATCGAGGTCGGTGGCGAACTGGCCGGCTACGGCCGAAAACCGGACGGCCAGCCGTGGCGCGTGCTGGTGGAGTCCGCACCGGAAGAAGACGCGCACACCGAAACACCACCGCGGGTGCTGGCACTGGAGGACAAGGCGGTGGCCACCTCCGGTGATCGCTGGCACCAGTACCAGGCCGATGGCGAGGCTTACAGTCACAGCCTGGACCCGCGCTCTGGCAGACCGGTGCGGCAGGTCGCCGCAGCGGTCACCGTGGTGGCGGACGACGCCATGCACGCCGATGCCTGGGCCACCGCACTGACCGTGCTCGGCCACGAACAGGGCATGGCGCTGGCCGAACGCGAAGGCCTGGCTGCACGCTACCTGCAGCGTGCAGCAGACGGCCCCCGGGAATTTCTCAGCAGCGCCTTCCAGCGCCTGCTCGACGAGCAGGACGCATGAGCGCACGTCCATCGCGCGCGTGGCTCGGCAACGCACTGGCCCTGCTCCTGCTGGCGCTGATCGCCTGGGCGTTGCTGCGACTGCATCTCGGCGAAGCCTGGTGGCAGGGCGCGCCGCCGGCACGGCGAACGCAGATTGCGATCATCGCCACCGCGCTGTATGCGCTGGCCTGCGCCGCACTGTGGTGGCGTGGGCGACCGCGCGACGATGCTGCCTGTGGCGACGTCGCACCGATCCTGATGGTCTGGTCCAGCCAGACCGGTTTTGCCCGCGAACTGGCCGAACGCAGTGCCAAGGCATTGCGCGGTGCCGGCGTGCCGGTGCGTGTGCGCGGCCTGCATGAGGTCGACGCCACGCTACTGGCCGACAGCCAGCGTGCATTGTTCATCGCCAGCACCACTGGCGAAGGCGACCCACCCGATCATGCGCTGCCGTTCCTGCGCGGCGTGATGACCTCACCGCCTGCGCTGCAGCACCTGCAGTACGGCGTGCTCGCACTGGGCGACCGCAGTTACGGCCACTTCTGCGGATTCGGCCACCAGCTCGATCAGTGGCTGCGCCAGCACGGTGCGCATCCGCTGTTCGATGCGATCGACGTCGACAACGCCGATCCGGCCGCGCTGCGCCATTGGCAGCAGTTGCTGGGCCAGCTCGGCGGCGGCGCCAGCGAACTGCCCGACTGGAGCCCGGCCGAGTACCAGCCGTGGACGCTGCTGCAACGTGAGCATCTGAACCCGGGCAGCCCCGGCGGCCCCGTGTATTGGCTGCGCCTGCAGCCCCCGGCCGATGCAGATGCGCAGTGGCAGGCCGGTGACATCGCCGAGATCGGCCCGCAGCACGCACCGCACACCGTGCGTGCCTGGCTGGACGCACAACGCTTCGATGCGGATACCGTGCTGGATGACGGGCAGACGTTGCTGGCACGCGTCGCGCGCTCGCACCTGCCCTCATTGGTTCCCCCGGGTGATCTGCCCGCATTGCTGGCGACCCTGCAACCGCTGCCCCATCGCGAGTACTCGATTGCCTCGGTGATGGCCGACGGTGCGGTCGAGCTGCTGCTGCGCCGACAGCTGCGCGCGGACGGCACGCCTGGCATCGGCAGCGGCTGGCTGTGCGACCACGCGGCCATCGGCGAACCGGTGCAGCTGCGCCTGCGCCGCAACGACAATTTCCATGGCGTGCCCGCCGATGTACCGCTGCTGCTGATCGGCAACGGCACCGGCATCGCCGGCCTGCGCGCGCATCTGCACGAACGTATCCGCAGTGGCGCACGACGGACCTGGCTGCTGTTCGGTGAGCGCACCGCCGCGCACGACTTCCACTTCGGTGAAGAACTGCAGGCCATGCTGGCCGACGGCTCACTGGCGCGGTTGGATGCCGTGTTCAGCCGCGACGGCGGCGCGCATCGCTATGTGCAGGACCGGCTGCTGGCCGAAGCGGCAACGCTGCGGCAGTGGGTGGATGAAGGCGCCACGATCCTGGTCTGCGGCAGCCTGCAGGGCATGGCCCCGGCGGTGGATGCGGTGATCGAGCAGGTGCTGGGTGTTGCGGGCAAGGAAGCGCTGTTGCTGGCCGGTCGCTACCGGCGCGATGTGTATTGAGGTTGCCGCATCCACGCATGGCGTGGATCTACTGCGCGGCGTGTCCAGGCATGGCAACTACACCCCAGTAGATCCACGCCATGCGTGGATTGAGCCACCGGCGCCCAGGAATCATCCCGCTGCTGCACTGACCCGTATCGCCAACAACTCGCCACCGCCCTGCAACGCGTGCCGCTGACGTTCGCCGGCCGCCAACCACGCGGTATCGCCGGCCCGTAGCGCGGGCAGGCCGCTGTCGGCACCGAACTCTGCCTGACCGGACAGCAGATGCAGCGCCCAGGCCACGCCCGGTTCGCAGAAGAAGAACATCGCGCCCACCAGCGGCCGGTGCAGCAGTTCGGCCTGCAGCAGCTCGCGCTTCCACATCAGGTTGAAGTCGTGGGTGGTGCCATCGACCAGTTCACCGTGCAGGGTTTCCTCGCCGGCAAAGCGCACCCGTCCATGCGGCGGCAGGACTTCGGCAACGCGGCCACCGTCGAAGCGCAGGCGCACGCCATTGCCCTGCAGCAGTACCAGTTCGCGCTCCACGCCGGGGAAGGCGGAGAACGCGGCGTCCTGTTCGATCTCGGCCACCGACAGGCGCAGCGCCCAGTCATCCCCCTGCGCAGGCAGGCGCAGGATCTCGCGGGTCCAGCCAAGTCCATTCCGCCAGCGTTCGCGGCGGTAGTCCAGGCGGGAGATCACCTGGCTCGGAGTGTGCAGCAGGGAGTCGATGTTCATCCGCGCATTGCATCATGCCGCGCGCCGTCGTGCATCACCGCGTGGCGAGCGTGCCCTGGCCACCGCACCCGCCGGCCAGCAGCTGCGAGTGCTTCAGCCAATCCTGGTCGGGGTAGTAAGCAAACACCATCGTGCCACCACGCAACGCATCGATCAGCGGCTTGGCCACCGACAGCCGCACCGCCGGGCAACCCAGGCTGCGTCCCAGCCGCCCCTGCAGCTGCGCGGTAGCCGGGTTCACGTACGGCGCACCATGGATGACGATCGCTCGGTCACGCGCGCGGTCATTGAAGCCCGGTTCCAGGCCGGCCAGGCGCAGCGAATATCCATTGCCGCCCATGTAGGTCTCCTGCGCGGTGAACGCGCCGAGACTGGACATGAAACTGCCGTCGCGGTTGGAGAAGTGCTCGGTGCGGTTCTCGCCGCTGTTGCGGCCATGCGCCACCCATTCCTCGAACAACAGGCGCTGATGGGCCAGGTCGAACACCCACAGCCGCGGCTCGGTGGACGGGCGCGAGTAATCGATCACGCTGAGGCGATCACCCTTGATGCCCAGTTCCGGCCGCTGCAACGCACAGCGCATGGCGTGCGCCGCCAGCTGCAGCACGTGGCGGTCGGCCTTGGGCGCACTGCGCGACAGCAGGGCAGCCAGATCATCGGCAGAGGTGGCGAGGGCGGGCGTCTGTGCCAGCGCCGGGGCGCTGGCCGAGGTCGCCAGCAGGCCGAACGCGGCCAGCCGGCACAGGCGGGATGCAGTCATGGGCACAACGAGGGGACTCAGTTGCCCTTGAGGGTGGACCCTGGCGGCTCGGATTCCAAGACCGGCTGCATTCCGGATTCAGCCGGGCTTGGGCGGACCGCCGGCAGCGAGGTGACCAGCAGGGTCGTGCCCGGCACCAGCACCTGGTACAGCTGGCGAGCGAAATCGGTCGGCAGCGCCATCGGCAGCGAGGGCGTGGCCAGCAGGTCCGGCGTGGCCTGGGCACGGTCCTGGCCCAGCAACGGATAGGCCGTCCACTGGTGCAGCCGCTGGTTCACGTCCAGCGGGCTGGGGGTGTCGCTGTAACCCTGCCCCATCACGAACAGCGTGGTGCCCTGGAAGGCCGGCAAGGCGTCGGCCTTCAGCGGCGACTCGCCAATCATCACGCCGTCGCGCAGCACGTACAGGCGCTGGTCGTGCAGGCTGACCAGGATGCCGACCTGCCCGGCCGGCGCCGCGGCGTCGTCCCACCAGGCCTGTGCCGGGGCTCCGCCCTCGGTCTCCGGCAGGGCCTGGCCGCGCGCGTTCACCGGCGCCAGCACCGACGGATAGGCCAGGGTCATCGGCGAGCTCTTGGCATCGGCCACGACCACGGTATCGCCGCGCTGGGTTTCACTGAACAGCTTCTGCGCGAAGGCCTGCGGCAGGCGCACGCAGCCGTGCGAGGCCGGATGCCCGGGCAGGCTGCCGCCATGCAGGGCGATGCCGTCCCAGGTCAGCCGCTGCATGTACGGCATCGGCGCGCTGTTGTAGAGGTTGGACTTGTGGTCCTTGTCCTTCTGCAGGATGGTGAACACACCGGTCGGCGTCTCGTGCCCGGCCTTGCCCGAGCTGATCGTGGTCAGGCCGATGGCGATACCGTTGCGGTAGACATAGGCGCGCTGCTCATCAAGGCTGACCACCAGCACGATCGGGCCGGTCGGCGAGATTTCCGGATGCCACAGGTATTCGCCCGGCTTGAGGTCGGTCGGTCCGCGTACCTCGGCGGTGGCCACAGCGGCAGCTGCAGGCTTGGCGGCCGGCGTCGGCGCAGCGGCATGGGCCAGCAGCGGCAGGGCCAGTGCAAGGGCGAGCATCAGGGTCGTGGGGCGGTGCGGAAGCATCCAGCGGGGGTCCTTTCCATGCAGAGCGGCCACCGTACACCATCGGCCCGTGGTGGCCGCGGCAAAACCAGGCGCCGGAAATGAAACTGCCCGGCGACACAGCCATGTGTCGTACCGGGCAATCGTTACGTCCTTGTCGGCCTGCTGCCGCCCCCTCGCATCCTGCGCTGTGGGGGTAGCGTTGCATCCTGCACGCGGCCGCGTCTGTCCTGTTTGTATCTCAGCCCCTTCCACAGGTCTGTGATGCCACCATCCTGGTGAGTGGTGCCGCGTCCTGCGGCGGTCGGTGGTCACGGCCTTCCTGTCCGTGACCGGTGAACCAGCCTCCTGCCGGTTCCGACGATTCCTGCTGTCAGCGCCTCGGTACGGTTCGCACCGGTACCGATCCGGGTACCGGATCCGCCGGCAACAACCTGTTGCGTACGGTGATCCGCTGTCGATTCCGTTCGACGATTGCTTTCCCTATCCCCTTCACCTGCGCCAGGTCCTCGACGCGATGAAACGGGCCGTGTCTGCGCCGGTGCTCGACGATCGCCTCGGCCTTGGCGGCTCCGACCATCGTCAATCCCTGCTGCAGCGCCTGGGCATCGGCGCGGTTGATGTCGATCGGTTCGGCGGCATGCGCCCCTGCGATCCACACGACCAGCACCAGTGCCCTCAACACGACACTCCAAGGCACGACGTGTATCTCCTTGTGGTTCTGACCGTCCCGACCGGCAATCCCGTCGGTAGGAACAGTGTCCGTCACCACATGCACACAGCCTATCGGTTTCCTGGATTTCTAAAAGCCAGCCAAATACCCGACGTGATGTAGGAAAAACCCTACCCACGGCACAGGCGTAGAATGTCGCGATCACAGCCCATGCAATCGGAGTTTCAGATGGACAGCGCCAAGCTCGGCCAATTCGTCAATGACAAGTGGGACAGCGAGATCGTCCCGCAGTTGGTCGACTACATCCGCATTCCCAACAAGTCGCCGATGTTCGACGCCAATTGGGTGCAGAACGGCTACATGGAACAGGCGGTCACGCTGATGGAGAACTGGGCCAAGGCCCAGCAGCTGCCCGGCCTGAAGGTTGAAGTGGTGCGCCTGGAAGGCCGTACCCCGCTGATCTTCCTGGAAATTCCGGCTACCGGCGCCGAAACCGGCGACGACACCATCCTGCTCTACGGCCACCTGGACAAGCAGCCGGAAATGACCGGCTGGGACGACGACCTCGGCCCGTGGACCCCGGTCCTGCGCGGCGACAAGCTGTATGGCCGCGGCGGCGCCGACGACGGTTACGCCATCTTCGGCTCGCTGGCCGCCGTACTGGCGCTGCAGGCCCAGGGCCTGCCGCACGCCCGCTGCGTGGTGCTGATCGAAGCCTGTGAAGAATCGGGCAGCTACGACCTGCCAGCCTACGTAGACCACCTGGCCGACCGCATCGGCAAGCCGTCGCTGGTGGTCTGCCTGGATTCGGGCTGCGCCAACTACGACCAGCTGTGGTGCACCACCTCGCTGCGCGGCCTGACCGGCGGCAACTTCACCGTGAAGGTGCTCAACGAAGGCGTGCATTCCGGCGATGCCTCCGGCGTGGTGCCGTCCAGCTTCCGCCTGCTGCGCCAGCTGCTGTCGCGCATCGAGGACCAGGACACCGGCCGCATCCTGATCGACGGCATGAACGTTGAAATTCCGGCCGAGCGCCAGGAACAGGCCAAGCGCGCCGCCGAAGTGGTCGATACCGAAATCTTCGAGAAGTTCCCGATGGTCGACGGCCTGCGTCCGATGAACGAGGACCTGACCGAGCTGGTGCTCAACCGCACCTGGCGCCCGGCGCTGTCGGTCACCGGCGTCGGTGGCATGCCGGCATTGGAATCGGCCGGCAACGTGCTGCGCCCGCAGACCTCGGTGAAGCTGTCGCTGCGCCTGCCGCCGACCGCCGATGGCAAGACCTGCGGTGAGCTGCTGAAGGAAGCGCTGCTGCGCGATCCGCCGAACGGCGCGCAGGTCACCCTGGATCTGGAAAAGGCCTCCACCGGCTGGAACGCCCCGGCCATGGCGCCGTGGCTGACCCAGGCCATCGACGACGCCAGCCAGGCCTTCTTCGGCAAGCCGGCGATGTACATGGGCGAAGGCGGCTCGATCCCGTTCATGGGCATGCTGGGTGAGAAGTTCCCGGGCGCCCAGTTCATGATCACCGGCGTGCTTGGCCCGCACTCCAACGCGCACGGCCCGAACGAGTTCCTGCACATCCCGATGGGCAAGAAGGTCACCGCCTGCGTGTCCAAGGTGATCAGCGAGCACTACGCGGCCAGCCTGCGCGGCGAGACCAGCGGTTCGCCGGTGGCTGCCGACAGTGGCACCCGCCACGGCGACCACGGCTGCTGCTGATTACGTCACACCGTGACGGACGCAGTCTGGCCTTGCTAGGCTGCGTCCACCCTTGCTGGAAATCGCGCGCATGAATGGTCTGTTCGGCAGCAGCAGCTGGCTCTACATCATCCTGGTCGGCTTCTTCGTCGGCCTGCTCGGGCGTTTCTTCATGCCCGGCAACAACCGCATGGGCTGCCTGCTGACCATCGTGCTGGGCATCCTCGGTGCGCTGCTGGCCGGCTGGTTTGGCCAGTACATGGGCTGGTACGCCCCCGGTGAGCCGGCCGGTTTCCTCGGTGCGGTGGTGGGCGCGGTGGCCGTGCTGGCCGTCCTGCGCCTGTTCAGCGGCCGCCGCTGAGCCCGCATCCCCTTCCCTTCCTGTTCCCGACGTTGGCGCGCCCGGCGCGCCCGGATATGCCTGCATGACCGAACCCGCCTCCGATCCCCAGCGCAGCGCGCAGCGCCTGCGGTGGGCCCGTACCCAGCTCGATGATGCCAGCGCGGTGGTCGAACGCGCCTCGGTTGATGCCGGCATGCGCAGCTACTGGCGCACCACCAGCACCGGTGGCAGCCACATCGTGATGGATGCCCCGCCGGGGCTGGAAGATCCGCGGCCGTGGCTGCGCATGCGCGGCCTGCTGCACGACAACGGCCTGCGTGTGCCCGCGCTGCTGGCACAGGATCTGGAGGCCGGCTTCCTGCTGCTGGAAGATCTCGGCGGCCCGACCCTGGCGAAGATCCTCGACGAGCGCAACGCCGATGAATGGTTCGGCCGTTCGATCGAACAGCTGCTGCGCCTGCAGGCGATTCCGGTGCCGGCCGACTTCGGCCAGTTCGGCGAAGCGCTGCTGCAGCGTGATGCCGGCCTGTTCGACGAATGGTTCCTGCAGCGCCACCTGAACCTGGAGCTGGACTGCGGCGAGATCGAAGGCCTGCAGCTGGTGCATCGCCGCCTGATGGACAACGCGCTGGGCCAGGCCCAGCTGATGACCCATCGCGACTACATGCCGCGCAACCTGATGCCGGTCGACGACGGCCCCGCCGTGCTGGATTTCCAGGACCTGGTGCGCGGCCCGATCGCCTACGACGCGGTGAGCCTGTTCAAGGACGCCTTCCTGAGCTGGCCGCTGCAGCGCGTGGACGAGTGGCTGGCGCAGTACCACGAGCGCGCGCACGACGCCGGCCTGCCGGTGCCCGACCGCGCCACCTTCCTGCGCGATGCCGACTGGATGGGCATCCAGCGCCACGTGAAGATCCTCGGCCTGTTCTGCCGCCTGCGCTACCGCGACAACAAGGGCCATTACCTGGACGACGCACCGCGCTTCATCAACTACCTGGATGAAGTGCTGCCGCGTTACCGCGAACTGGCACCGCTGCAGCAGCTGCTGGACGACCGCATCAAACCGGCGCTTGCCGAACTGGCCGCACCGATGCGCGTGGCCCGATGAAGGCGCTGGTCTTTGCCGCCGGCCTCGGCGAGCGCATGCGCCCGCTGACCCTGCACACGCCCAAGCCGCTGCTGGAAGTAGCCGGCAAGCCACTGATCGTCTGGCACCTGGAGCGCCTGGCGGCGCTCGGTGTGCGCGAGGTAGTGGTCAACACCGCGTGGCTGGCCGAGCAGTTCCCAGCGACGCTGGGTGATGGCAGCCAATGGGGCCTGCGCCTGCATTTCCTTTACGAAGGGCAGACCCCGCTGGAAACCGGCGGCGGCATCCTCAACGGGCTGCCGGTGCTGGGCGACGCCCCGTTCCTGGTGGTGAACGGCGACATCTGGACTGATTTCGATTTCGCCACGCTGCCGCGCGAACCACAGGGCCAGGCGCACCTGGTGCTGGTCGACAATCCCGCGCAGCACCCGGACGGCGACTACCGGCTGGACGCGCAGGGCCTGCTGCACCACGACCGCCAAGGGCCGTGCCTGACCTACGCGGGCATCGGCGTGTATCGCCCCTCCATCGTGGCCGACTGGCGCACGGTGATCGGCGATGCGCCGGGTAGCGAGCGTGTTCCGCCGAAGTTCTCGGTGGTGCCGCTGCAGAAGCATTTCATGGCGCAGGGGTTGATGACGGGGCAGCACCATCGCGGGCGTTGGACCGATGTGGGTACCGTGGATCGCCTGCGCGCGCTGGATGTTGAGTTGGCGGCGAACGGCTGAGCCCCTCGTGGCTGGACGTTTTGAGAGCAGAAGCCTTGCTTGGCCGGGCGGGGTGGGCTGCGCAGGGGACGCTGCAAGTACGTCCATGTAAGCTCGGTCGCCGCATCCATGCGGCTCACGCCCCTGCGCAGCCCACCCCGACCGGCCTCTGACAGTTTCCGTGCGCGTCCAGCCACGGAAAAGAAAAAGAAAATCAAAAGCGGATCGCTTCGCTGCGCTCGCTCTGGTGACGGCCAACGGTCGTCACCCACCAACAGCAGTCAGCAGTGCAGTACGCAGTCCCGGCAGATCGCGGGAACCTGTCGAAGGCGGGGCGCTGTGGGTTTGCGGGGTGTGAGCCGCATGGGCCCGAGG
>NZ_LLXT01000091.1 GCF_001431625.1 Stenotrophomonas geniculata ATCC 19374 = JCM 13324 | reverse complement strand
TTTTCCGAAGGAAAACGGATCCGACCCCTTCTTGTTTTCCGACACACCTGATCCACGCGTGGCGTGGATCTACTGCGGTCACCGGGAAATTGTCGGAGGCGGGGAGGGGGCCGATGGCGGGACCGTTCACGGCATGGATGCCGTGGCCGAGCCTACAAGGACGTACTTGCGGCGTGTCCCGCCATCGGCCCCCTCCCCGCCAGACCCTCAGAGTCCCAGAGCCGCTTTTGCTGTTGCCGTTGCTTGAAAGAAGCGGTGCAGCCGCAGGCTGCAAACCCCCCTCAATCCTGATCGTGCGCGCGCGCTGCTTCCGCCTGGGTCTCCTCCTGCGCCGCCATCTCGCGTGCGATCCACGCATCGATCATGTGCCGCTGGCGCTGCGCCTGCCGCCGCTCCCGCGTGTACTCCTGGTCCAGCACCCGGTACAGCGACACCATCACAAGAAGCATCAGCAGCGCGAACGGCAGCGCTGCGATGGTGATCATGCCCTGCAGCGCCTCCAGTCCGCCTGCCAACAGCAAGGAACCCGCCACCAGCGCAATGCCGACACCCCACGCCACTTTGTGCTTGCGCAATGGCTCGCCAGCGTCGTCCGTGGACATGCTGGCCAGTACCAGTACCGCAGAATCAGCCGAGGTCACGAAGAAGATCATCAGCAGCACCAACGCGATGCTCGACAGAAGAAGAGGCAACGGAAGGCTGTCGAACATGGTGAACAGTACTGTCTCGTAGCCGTTGCCCAGCGCCTGCAGCAGGTCGGCCTGGCCGAAGATCTGCATCCAGATGGCGGTGCCGCCGAACACCGAGAACCAGAAGAAGCCCAGCAGCGTCGGCGCCAACACCACGCCGATCACGAACTCCCGAACACTGCGGCCTCGCGAGATGCGCGCGATGAACGAGCCCACGAACGGTGCCCAGGAAATCCACCAGGCCCAGTAGAAGATCGTCCAGTCGGCCACCCAGGTGCTGGACGAGAACGGCGACATGCGCAGGCTCATCGTCACCAGCTGATTGAGATAGGAGCCCAGCGTGGTGGTGAAGGTATTGAAGATCGCGCCAGTCGGGCCGAGCACCAGCACCAGTGCCAACAGCAGCGCCGCCAGTGCAAGGTTGAAGTTGGACAGCCATTTCATGCCGCGGCCGACGCCACTGAGCGTGGACGCCATGTACAGAACGAAGGCCATCGCAATGATCGTCAACTGCAGCGGAACGCCCGCCTGCACGCCGAATACGCGTTCCACGCCGGCTGCGATCTGCACCGTGCCGAAGCCCAGTGCTGTAGCCACGCCAATCGCAGTGGCAACGACCGCGGAGATGTTGACCACACGCCCGATCCAGCCACGATGGTGACGGCCGATGATCGGTTGCAGCATGTCACTGACCTGGCCACGGCCGTTGCGGTTGAACTGGAACCAGGCCATTGCCAGGCCGATCAACGCATAGATGGCCCACGGGTGCAGGCCCCAATGGAAGAACACGTAGCGCATGGCAGCACGCGCAGCGTCCATGCTTTCAGGTGCCAGCCCTTCCGGTGGTTTGCTGAAATGCGAAATGGGCTCGGCGGCGCCCCAGAACACCAGGCCGATGCCCATGCCGGCGGCGAACAGCATCGACATCCAGCTGGCCCGCGAAAATTCCGGTTCGGCGTCTTCGCCACCGATGCGCAGGTTGCCGAAGCGGCCGAAGGCCAGGTACATCAGGAATACCAGGGCCAGGAACACGACCAGCAGGTAGAGCCAGCCGATGCCGCGGATGAGTTCGCCGAGGATGCTCTGCACCACGGTATTGAAGGGACCGGGTGCAACACCGGCGAGCAGCACCAGCAGCAGAACCAGTGCAATGGAAACGCGAAACACCATGAAGGGGCTTCTCCGATCAAGGGATTGAGGGGAGCGAGCAGAGCTTGCTGCGAGGGGCCGGCGACATGCAGCACAGACCGGGCAGGGGCCGCGAAGGCGACGAGGAAACACCGGCCGCAGCGGCACGATGCGCGTGCACGTTACTGAATGCGATGTCACGGTTCTGTTAATACAGAAACAGCGGATCCACGCCGTGCGTGGATGGAACAGCCAGGAGCTGCGGTGCGTTCTATGGTCTAATGCGCACCAAGAAGCGGGGGTACCGCGGCCATGTGGCCACGGTTGAGACAGTCCCTTGGAACCTGATCCGGCTCATACCGGCGTAGGGAAGCTTTGCAGTGCAGCCATGCCCGGACTCCGCCCAAGGACCGTCCGGGAGCGGCAGCAGTGCGCCGCCGCTTCGTCCCTGACCTTCCTGGACGATGCCCGATGAACGCACAGCTCTCCGCCCTGCAGCAACAGGCCCAGCAACTCTCCGAATCCGTGACCCGGCCCATTCCCGGCTCGCGCAAGATCCACGTGCCCGGCTCACGTCCGGATCTGCAGGTACCGATGCGCGAGATCGCGTTGACCCGCACGCCGACGTTGTTCGGCGGCGAAGAGAACGCACCGGTCACGGTCTACGACACGTCCGGTCCGTACACCGATCCGGAGGTGCGCATCGATCTGTCGGCCGGTTTGCCGGAACTGCGCCGCGGCTGGGTGGAAGAGCGCGGTGATACCGAGCAGCTCGAAGGACTGAGTTCTTCGTTCGGCCGCGATCGCGAGCAGGACCCGAAGCTCGATGCGGTGCGATTTCCCGCGCGCAGCCTGCCACGCCGTGCGCGTGCAGGTGCCAACGTCACCCAGATGCACTACGCGCGCCGTGGCATCATCACGCCGGAGATGGAGTTCGTCGCCATCCGCGAGAACCAGCGCCTGGACGCGATCCGCGATGCCGGCCTGCTGCAGCAGCACCCGGGCGAGGCATTTGGTGCCTCGATCCAGAAGATCATCACACCGGAGTTCGTGCGCGATGAGATCGCACGCGGCCGCGCGGTGCTGCCCAACAACATCAACCACCCGGAAAGCGAGCCGATGATCATCGGCCGCAACTTCCTGACCAAGATCAACGCCAATATCGGCAACAGCGCGGTGTCCTCGGGCATTGCCGAGGAAGTGGAGAAACTGGTGTGGGCGATCCGCTGGGGCGGTGACACGGTGATGGACCTGTCCACCGGCAAGCACATCCATGAGACCCGCGAGTGGATCATCCGCAACTCGCCGGTGGCGATCGGTACCGTGCCGATCTACCAGGCGCTGGAGAAGGTCGACGGCCGTGCCGAAGCACTTACCTGGGAAATCTTCCGTGACACGCTGATCGAGCAGGCCGAGCAGGGCGTGGACTACTTCACCATCCACGCTGGCGTGCTGCTGCGCTACGTGCCACTCACCGCCAAGCGCGTGACCGGCATTGTCAGCCGTGGTGGCTCGATCATGGCCAAGTGGTGCCTGGCGCACCACAAGGAGAATTTCCTCTACACGCATTTCGAAGACATCTGCGAGATCATGAAGGCCTATGACGTGACCTTCTCGCTGGGTGACGGCCTGCGCCCGGGCTGCATCGCCGATGCCAACGACGCCGCGCAGTTCGGTGAGCTGGAAACGCTGGGTGAGCTGACGAAGATCGCCTGGAAGCATGATGTGCAGACCATGATCGAAGGCCCCGGCCATGTGCCGATGCAGCTGATCAAGGAGAACATGGACAAGCAGCTGCGCGAGTGCGGCGAGGCGCCGTTCTATACGCTGGGCCCGCTGACCACCGACATCGCGCCGGGCTACGACCACATCACCAGCGCGATCGGTGCGGCGATGATCGGCTGGTTTGGTACCGCCATGCTCTGCTACGTGACGCCGAAGGAACACCTCGGCCTGCCCAATCGCCAGGACGTGCGTGACGGCATCATGGCCTATCGCATCGCCGCGCATGCTGCCGACCTGGCCAAGGGCCATCCGGGCGCGCAGGTGCGCGACAACGCGCTGAGCAAGGCGCGCTTCGAGTTCCGCTGGGAAGACCAGTTCCATCTTGGCCTGGATCCGGAGAAGGCCAAGGAATTCCATGACGAGACGCTGCCGAAGGATGCGCACAAGCTGGCGCACTTCTGCTCGATGTGCGGTCCGCACTTCTGTTCGATGAAGATCACCCAGGACGTGCGCGACTACGCCGAGGCCGGCATGAAGGAGAAGTCGGCGGAGTTCCGCGCGGCCGGTGCCGAGGTCTACCGCCAGGGGTGATGCGGAAGCGGGGGTGCCGGCCAGCGGCCGGCACTACCGCTCATCACACCGCTCCCGGCTATCCTCGGCCCACCACCCTGGGGAAAGGACGCCATGCCCGTTGCCATCACCACCCGCTGGCTGGCCATTGCCCGCCGTCATCCTTCGGCCTGGCTGCTGGGGGCCCAGTTGATCGCCGTGCTGCTGTACCCCGCGCTGGATGACACCGCTGCGGGCCGCGCGGCGCTGGGCATGTTCGGCATGGCGGTACTGGGCCTGGCGCTGTGGGTGGTCCAGCGCAGCCCGCTGGGCACCTGGCTGGCGCTGCTGCTGGCCATTCCTTCGGTGGTGTTCTCGCTGGCCGGTGCATTGCTGGATCGCAGTGCGCTGCTGACCACCGCGCAGCTGCTGGAAAGCCTGCTGTACTTCTATACGGCCGGTGCACTCATCGCCTACATGCTCCAGGACCATAAAGTCACCCGCGATGAACTGTTCGCGGCAGGTGCGACATTCACGTTGCTGGCCTGGGCCTTCGCGTTTGCTTTCGCCGTGTGCCAGCAGTGGTATCCGGGCAGTTTCCAGGGCACCGGTGGCGGTGCACAGCGCACCTGGATGGAACTGCTTTATCTGAGCTTCAGTTTGCTCTCGGGTGTCGGCCTGAGCGACGTCGTGCCACTGCATCCGCAGGCGCGTGCATTGGTCATGCTGGAGCAGTTTTCAGGCGTGATGTACGTGGCTTTGGTGGTTTCGCGACTGGTCGGATTGACCATGCTGCGGCGCATGTGAAAATGAACGCCAGATAAAAATTCCGCGCCCCGCAGGGCGCGAATGGTGCAGCAAATTATGTGAATGCGTCGGCGAGAGAGAGCCTGGATGTCGACCACGCGATAGGCGAGGTAACCCGCATAGGCTAGTATTCGCCCGCTTCATTGTTTTTGCGGTATGCGCCGATGCTTTGTGCGGAGTCTGGCTTTTTGCTGTTCCCAGGACGGGAGGGTATCGAAGGCAAACGCTGCCCCGGACCTGTCTCTACTGTGTAGCGGAAAATGAACAGCAGTGAAAACCAGCCCCCCGGATTCGATCGGATCCGGATCGGAGAGTGCACTGTCACTCTGTCCTCGCGAGAAGTCGAGGTCGTCGGTGCGCGTCGCCCGCGTCGGCTGACGCCGAAGGCGCTGGGCGTGCTGCGTGTACTGCTGCGCCAGCCAGGGCGTGTTGTCACCCGCGATGAACTGTTCGCGGAAGTCTGGCCGGACACGCTGCCGACCAATGATGTGCTTACCCAGGCCGTCACCCAGCTGCGCAAGGCGTTCAGCAACGACGACGACAACGGCCAGGCCTATATCGAGACCATCGCCAAGACCGGCTATCGCCTGCTGGTGCCGGTGCAGGTACTGGACGATGTCGAGCCGGCGCCGTCCGCAGGAGCCGATGACGGAATCGCGGACCTGCAACCGGTGATGGTCATCGCCGAGGAGAGGCCGGCACACGTGCAGGCATCGCGCCGCCGCTGGCGCCATGTCCGCCGGCGCGTGCTGCTGGTGCTGGGCGTGCTGATGCTGGCCACGGTGGTGGTGCTGGCCGCGCTGCTGCTGCGGCGGGCACCGGCCAGCAGTTCAGCGGTGGATGCGGCCGTGGAGAACGGCACGCGCGTGATCGGCAGCCCGCAGCGTCCCTATCGGTTGATCACCGCAACCAGCGGTTTTGAAACCTATCCCACGCTTTCACCCGATGGCTCGTTGGTGGCCTATGAAGGCGCCAACGAAGACGGGCAAGGGGGTGGGGCGATCAAGGTACAGACCTCCGGCAACGCGCCAGCGCGGCAGCTGCTGGCTCCGCCGGCCGGCTCGGTCGACCGCTTCCCGAGCTGGTCGCCGGATGGACGCGAGATCGCCTTCGCGCGGTTCAGCAACAACGGCGGCTGCCAGGTGCTGATCGCCAGCGCGACCGGTGGTGCCCTGCGCCAGGCCACGCGGTGCGATGGCACCGAGCTGCTCAGTTTCGACTGGACGCCGGACGGCCGTGGCCTGGTGTTCGGCAGCATGGTGGGGCGCTATGCCCATCGGGGCATCCGCAAGCTCGATCTGGCCAGTGGCCAATGGGAGGCGCTGGACTACGGTGTTGCCGAGGATGACTTCGACTATGCGCCGCGCTACTCGCCTGATGGCAAGTGGCTGGTGTTCGTGCGCAATCCGCAGCTGGGCGACCTGTGGCGCATGCCGGCAGCGGGTGGCACGCCCGAGCAGCTGACCAGCGAGGCCGCTGAACTGCGTGGCTGGGCCTGGTTGCGTGATGGCCGGACGATCGTGTTTGGACGCCGTGTCGACAGTGAAGTGCGCCTGTACTACCTGGACGTCGAGAGCCGCACGCTGCGCGATGCCGGGCTCGACGACGCACAGTGGCCGGCCACTGCACGCCGCGCGGGCATGCTGGCCTTCGTCCATCGGCGCGCGCAGTTCGGCATCTTCAAGGTGCCGATGGAGGGCGGCTCGCCGCCGCAGCGCTTGTTTGCGTCCAGTGGCCGGGATGGGCAGCCGATGGCGGCGCCGGATGGACGCCAACTGGTGTTCACGTCCGATCGTTCAGGCAGCTTCGCGCTGTGGTGGGCGGACATGGAGCGCCCCGATTCGCTGCGGCCGATCGAAGGCTTGCGGCCCGAGGCACGTCAGGCACCGGACTGGTCGGCCGACAGCCGCCGGTTGCTGGTGGTGGGGCGCGACGAGCACGGACGCACAGTGGTCTATGAGATCGCCCCACGTGACGAACGCGTCCAGCCGTTGCCTGTCCCGTCGGAGCAGCCGCTGCAGGCACTGTACGGGGCACGCCCGGACCAGCTGCTGGTGGTCGAGCGCGATGACCAGCAACAGACCCGGCTGAGCCTGTTTGATCGAAGCGTGCAGCCCTGGCGCCGCCTGGCCAGCATCGACGGTGTTTCGCAGGCGCGGTTCGATCGCAGCAGCGGGCGTGTGCTGTTCACCCGCCTGGCCGCAGGAGGCCTGTGGTCGGTGGATGCGGCGTTGGCACCGGCAAGCGTGCAGCAGATCAGTGATGACCGGCCCAGCCGGTGGCGGTACCGGGCCTGGACCGTGGCCGGCAACAACGCGATCGGCTACCTCGGTACGTCCACCCGTTGTGGCACGACACTGGTGCTGATCCAGGCCGGGCGCGAGGAACCGGAACGCTGCCTGGATGCGGAACGCCTCAGTGCCGGCAACGGGCTGAGTGCCGGCGCCGATGGGCACACGCTGTTCGTGGCAATGGCGGTCAGCGACGGTGCCGACATCGGCGTGATGCGCTTGCCCGAGCGCTCGCCGACGCTGCTTCCGGCGTTCTCCAAGTTGTTGTTGTTCAACGGAAATGGGCCTTCGTAATTTCTTCGTGGCGACCTCGCCGCGAATTCGTGGCGATCTCGTCTGACTTTCCTGACGTGGTGCCGCCTGATTTGGCAAAACGGAGGCCTGTACTAGGCAAACCGTGGTGTCCCCATGCGTCAACTCTCGCTGGCCGATCGCGGCCAAACCGTCTCTCTGGACCGGTCGCTCGACGATGCTGCGCCGACCTGCCTGGGCGTGGCCCGGCTCGGCAGCCTGCAGACCGCAGGCAGCAGCTTCACTGTGTGGATGCAGGTGCGCGGCAGCTCCTGGGTGGAAGCCAAGGAAGGACGCTTCCGCTTGCGCCAGGGCGAGTGGATCGCCTTCGAGAAAGAGTCGCGGCCGCTGGTGCAGGCAGGCCGCAACGGCTTGTGCGTTGGCCTGAACCTGACTGTCGAAGCACTGCGCGTGCTGGCCGAGATGGCCGACTGCGGCCTGTACGCCGGGCGTGGCCGCATGAGCCGTGGCGATGCCCGCGTTGCGCTGCGCCTGTGGCGCGATGCGCTGGCCAGTGGCCAGCCGGCACAGGCACTGCGCCCGCTGCTGCTGCATCTGGCGGGCCTGCAGCGTGGGCTGGCCGACAACGTGCAGCGTTGCCCGGGTCGCTCGCGCAGCCGCAAGCGCCAGGTATTCGGCCGCATGCAGCGCGCCCGCCTGTACCTGGAAGGCAACAGCCACCGCGTGGTGCGCATCGGTGAACTGGCCGAGCTGACCAACTTCTCCAGCTGGTATCTCTCCAAGACCTTCCAGAGCCTGTACGAGGAAAGCCCGCAGTCGCTTTCAGCACGTTTGCGCCTGGAAAGGGCGGCCGACCTGCTGCGTGACACCGACATGATGGTTGGCGAGGTCGCTGCGGCCAGTGGCTTCGACAACTGCTGCAGCTTCGCGCGTGCGTTCCGCGCCCGCTACGGCCAGTCCGCATCGCGCTTCAGGGAAAACGGCGGCTTGCTGCCGCCACAATCTGCAAAGTCTCCGGTTGGCTCGCGCAAATACAGCGCTGCAACGCAATCGTAACGTGCTGGGGTGTTTTAACACGCTGCTAACACGTACCTTGGAGAGATAGATGAACGTTCGTAATCCCGCAGTGCGGCTGGGCCTTCTGCCGGCTGGCATTGCGTTGGCGCTGACGCCCGCCTTTGCTTCTGCGCAGGAAGCAAAGGATGCGACCACCCTGGATCGCATCGAAATCACGGGCTCGCGCATCCGCGGCGCCTCGATGGAGACCCAGCAGCCGGTCCTCACGCTGAGCCGTGAGAACCTGGAAAAGCAGGGCTACACCACCGTCGCCGATGTCCTGCAGAACCTGACCTCGGCAGGTTCGCCGGCCATTTCCCGCGCGGACTCGCTGTCCTCCGGCGAAAACGTTGGCGGCTACTACGTCGACCTGCGCAACCTTGGCGCGCAGCGCACCCTGGTGCTGATGAACGGCAAGCGCCTGGGCGCGACCACTGCCGGCTACCAGGATCTGAGCCAGATTCCGATGGCCGCCGTCGAGCGCATCGAAGTGCTGAAGGATGGCGCCTCCGCCATCTACGGTTCGGACGCCATTGCTGGCGTGGTCAATGTGATCACCCGCAAGCGCTTCGATGGTGCTGAAGCCAGCGTCTACGTTGGCCAGTACGGCCGCGGCGACGGCGACACCAACACCTACTCGTTCACCCTCGGCTCTGAAGGCGAGCGTGGCGGCGTGACCCTGTCGGCCGAGTACTCCAAGCAGGATCCGGTGTGGGCGAAGGATCGTTGGTTCAGCCGCGACGGCGGCCTGGGCCCGAATTCGACCTCTGCCGACTGGAGCCCGCTGAGCCAGAACAGCACCTGGTGCGACCCGCGCGTGTGGGGCGACTGCAAGCCGCGCGCTGCAGGCCAGCCGCAGCCGGAGTGGAAGACCCTGAATCCGGGCGGTGACCCGAAGAATGCGGCCGACTACCACCTGCTGACTCCGGCCGAGTACTCCAACGCCAACCAGCAGATGATGGTGCAGACCGGCATCGAGCGTAAGTCCGTGTATGTCAACGGCAGCTACGATCTGGCTGATTCGATCACCTTCAATGCTGACGTGCTGTACAACCAGCGCACCACCGACCAGCAGATCGCGGGTTACCCGTACCAGTCGCTGTCGTTCGGTACCCCGCTGTCGAAGGACAGCGCGTTCAACCCGATCGGCCAGGACGTTGAGTTCCGTCGCCGCCTGTGGGAAGTGCCGCGTACCACCAAGAGCGACCTCAAGACCCTGCGCTTCGCGCCGAGCCTGAGTGGCTTCTTCGAGTTTGCCGGCAAGACCTGGGACTGGGACGTTGGCGCGCTGTGGAACCGCAACGAGCTGACCAAGACCGGCTACGGCGACATGAGCCTGATCGCTTCCGAGCAGGCACTTGGCAAGTCGTTCATCAACGGCCAGGGCGTTGCTCAGTGCGGGACCGCCGCCAATCCGATCCCGCTGAGCCAGTGTCGCCCGTGGAACCCGCTGCTGCCTTACGGCGTCAACGGCCAGGGCTCGCTTGCCGACCGTGATCTGCAGAACTTCCTGTTCCCGACCTACACCGACACTGGTGTGACCAAGACCACCAGCTACACCGCCAACCTGTCCGGTTCGCTGTTCGAGCTGCCGGCCGGTGACCTGGGTGTGGCCATGGGCTACGAGCACCGCAAGGAAGAAGGCCGCTTCGTGCCGGACGCCTTCCGTCAGTCGGGCCAGTCGACCGGCCTGGCGTCGACCACCACCTCGGGCAACTACTCGCTGGATGAGTTCTACCTGGAACTGAACGTGCCGATCCTGTCGGACCTGCCGTTTGCCAAGGAACTGACCTTCAACGTCGCAAGCCGCTACTCTGACTACAGCAACTTCGGTGACACGATCAACTCGAAGTTCGGCCTGGTGTGGCGCCCGATCGACGAACTGCTGGTCCGCGGTACCTACGCAGAAGGCTTCCGCGCACCGACCGTTGACGATCTGTACGGCGGCACCAACTCGAGCTTCGAGCGTTATACCGATCCGTGCGGTTCGACCTCGCCGGGCAACGTCGCTGGCAATGCTGCCTGCGCCGCGGCTGGCGTGCCGGCCAACTACGTGCAGGTCGGCCAGGGCTTCGCGCCTTGCAGCACCTTCCCGTGCGCGACCCCGGACCAGTTCGTCAGCGGTTCGAATTCGGCTCTGAAGCCGGAAACCTCCAAGAGCAAGACGGTTGGCCTGGTCTGGAGCCCGCGTTGGGTGCAGGGCCTGGACATCTCGCTCGACTGGTACCGCTACGAGCTGAAGAACATGATCATCGCTGACAGCGTTGATCGCATCCTGCGTGACTGCTACGTGCTGGGCAACGCAGCTCGCTGCGAAGGCGTCACCCGTGCCGCTGATGGCCATATCGAGGCGCTGACCTACGGCCTGGCCAACCTCGGCTCGATGGAGACCGAAGGCTACGATCTGGGTGTCAAGTACCGCCTGCCGGAACTGTCGATCGGCAAGTTCAGCATCGACTGGCAGACCAGCTACCTGGCCAAGTACGACGAAGCCGGCCAGAACAAGAAGGGTGAGAACATCACCATCGGTCGCGTTGGTGAGCCGGGCCTGTTCCGCGTCCGTTCGAACCTGGGTGTCAACTGGGAGCTGGGTGACTTCGGCGTCAACTGGACTGCCCGCTACTACTCGGGCATGAAGGAAAGCTGCATCGACGACGCATGGTGCGACGCTCCGAACCACTACGCCAATGGTGAGCCGGATCCGCTGCGCCACACCGGCTCCAACACCTTCCACGATGTGCAGGTCAGCTGGAAGGCTCCGTGGGATGCCACCATCGCCCTGGGTGCGAACAACGTGTTCGATCACCGCGGTGCGCTGCAGTACTCGGCGCCGAACTCGAGCTTCGCCTACTACGGTGGCTTCGACGTCGGTCGCTTCCTGTACATGAAGTACACCCAGCGCTTCTGATAGTTCGAAGTGCGACAGCAGTACCGGGAGGGCGGACCGCAAGGTCCGCCCTCTTTCTTTGTAGGGGAATTCCGAAATATCTTGGAAGGTGAGGGAGGTCACGTTCCTGTCGTGTCGCAATCAACACAGTTGCTGGGTCCACTTGCGGACCCTTGCACATGGAGAGAGCGATGAAGAGCACGCTGTTGCACAAACTGTCTGCTGCTGCACTGATCTATGCAACATTGGTGGGTGCGGTGTTTGCCTAGACCGGTGGCGTCTGTGGGGGCGGGCTGTACTGCGAGGAGCTGCGTCAGGAATGCCTGGCTGCAGGCAAGTCGAAGGTCCTGTGCGATCTGCAGTATCGCCACTGCGTGCAGGATGCCTGCGGCGCGCGCTGATGCAAAAAAGGCGCGCCTTTGGGCGCGCCTTCGAGGTTCTTCCTGCGTTGACAGCTCAGATCTCGCTGGGTACCAGTCCCATCAGGCTGTTGGCATGCTCCCGCCACTGCGGCAGCCTGTTGAGAACACCTGCGCGCTGCAGGTAGTCCTCGTCCACCGGATCACCATTGACCAGTGCCAGTGCCACGTGCACTGCGCCGGTCACCCAGAAGCTGCGTGTATTGGCACGCTGCGGCTGCAGATGGAACGCCACCGCCTCGATGATCGGCATCGGCAGGCCCCACAGGCCGAGCAGATAGGCACCGGCTTCGGCGTGGCCCGGGCGGGTGTCACCGGCCAGCGACGGTTCGCTGCGCTCGTTGCGCACGCCGGGCAGCAGCAGGCCGATGTCGGCCAGCAGCGCGGCGGTCGCGCCCAGTTCGGCGCTGGATTCGGGCAGCAGGCGTGCCGCCAGCCGCGAGGCGAGCAGGGCGCGCTGCTGTAGTGAATTGCGCTCGGCCGTGGACAGTGTCGGTGCCGAGAACACCTCGCTGGCCAGTACCAGATCGCGCAGCGTCGACAGGCCGAGGCGGGTCACGGCGGTGCGCAGGTCGGCGATGGTGCGGCCCTGGCTGAAGAACGCCGAGTTCGACAGCTGCAGCACCTTGGCCGCGATCGCCGGATCAGCGGCCACCAGCTTGGCGACGTCGGCGCTGTCGGCGTCGTCGTCATGTTCCAGTGCCTGGGTCAGGCTCAGGTACAGGTGCGGCGGCGAGGGCAGCTTCTCGATACGGCCGATGGCGTCGCGCAGGCGAGGGCTGTCCAGCACTTCACGCAGCTCTTCCAGGCTGGTCAGCGCTTCCAGCAACACTTCCGGTGCCAGCGGCAACGGCAGGAAGCGGTGGGCCACGCCGATCAGGCGTGCCGGCGGCGGCCGGTTGCCGTGCTGGGCGTCCACCAGCGCAATGCGGATGGTTTCCGGGCGCAAGGTCCGGATCTGGCCCAGCAGCGTGGTGGCATTGAGATCCGGCAGTTGCGGGCAGACGATCACCGCATCCACGCCCTGCGTGGCCACCGCGGTCATCGCGGTCTGGCCATCGGTGGCGGTCAGCGGCTGCCAGTCTTCCCCAAGATCGGCAATGAATTCGGTCAGCTCAGCCGGCAGGCTGGCTGCATCCCCAACAAGCAGAATACGCACGACACATTCCCCTGGCTGTCTCGACGATGGATGTCGACGACGTGTGAAGTGACGCAATTTACCTAATACGGCGGCAAGAGTGATGTGCCGTCGTCATGAAACGTGACCCGCATCGCTCCGGCGGGGTGCCGCCGGAGCGATCCGGTTCAGGCTCAGGCCTTGCTGTCGAGATGGCGCTGGTGCGCCTCGATCAGGATCTGCTTGGCCTCAGCGGCGCCGCCCCAACCGTCGAGCTTGACCCACTTGCCCTTCTCCAGGTCCTTGTAGTGCTCGAAGAAGTGGCCGATGCGCTCCAGCCAGTGGCTGGACACCTGGGCGATGTCTTCGACGTGGGCGTAGCCACTGAAGATCTTCGACACCGGCACGGCCAGGATCTTCTCGTCGCTGCCCGCCTCATCGCTCATCTTCAGCACGCCGACCGGACGGCAGCGCACGACCGAGCCCGGCACCAGCGGCAGCGGCAGCACCACCAGCACGTCGGCCGGATCGCCGTCGCCGCACAGGGTGCTCGGCACGTAGCCGTAGTTGCAGGGGTAGCGCATCGGGGTGGACAGGATGCGGTCGACGAAGATCGCGCCGGTTTCCTTGTCCACTTCGTACTTCACCGGCTCCGAGTCCTTCGGGATCTCGATGATGACGTTGATTTCTTCCGGCGGGTTCTTGCCGGGCGAGACGAGTTCCAGACCCATGGTGTGCTCCAAGTGGGGGATATAGACGGATAGCCCCCCATTTTATGCCTTTGCCGGGCGCTGTGCAGGGGAGGGGGCCGACGGCAGGGCGTGGAAGGCGCCGACCCGGCGGGCCGGGGTTGACCGATGGGGCCGGGCGGCGTGCGCGCGCAGGCTGGATGCACCTACCCGAGGAGTTCCCGCATGAAACCATCCGCCCTGTCACTCGGCCTGTTCTGCGCGCTGCTGATCGCGCCCGCCGCCCAGGCCTTTCCCTACGTGGACCTGATCGACTATCCGCACCAGGAAGCCAACTGGGACCGCTTCTTTGCCCTGGAAGGCCGGTTGCAGCATGGCTTCGACAGGATCTGCGGCGACACCTTCTGCGAGGGCGAGTACAGCGACATCCGGGCGCTGCGCCTGCGGTGTTCAGTGGATGCGGTGCGCGGCACGGTGCGTGAGTGCCTCTGGGCATTTGCCGCCAGTGACCTGGCCGTGTCGCGGAACGACGGTGCGATCGTGGCCCGGCAACCGACCTGGCTATGCCGGCTGCCGCTGGTGCCTGGCACCCCGGTTGAGGACTTCCATGCGGCGCTGGCGGCCCGTAATCCGCTGCATGATCCGTTGCCCGGCACGTCGGAGAGCGTCTATGACGGGCTGACCGGCTGCATCCACTGATGCGAACGTGACTGATTCGCATTAACGGAGTAGCATGCGCGGCGCCTTCCGTCTGTCGTCCCGGTTCCGCGCATGTCCTCCAATGCCGCCTCCCTTACCGAACTGCTGATCCGTGAGCGGCCGGCACTGCTGCGCCGGGTGCAGCGCATCCTCGGCGGAGACAATGGTGCCGAGGACGTGATCCAGGCCGTATGGTTCAAGGCCCGTGGGGTCGACGACAGCCAGGCCATCGACAACCCGCGGGCCTATCTGTACCGGCTGGCCGCCAACCTGGCCACCGACCACGGCCGCGAATCGACCCGGCGCAACCGCCTGCTGGCCGACCACTACCTGTGGGGGCCGGACGAGGTCATCTCGACCGAGGAACAGGCCATGGCACAGGACGAGCTGCAGCGGGTGCTCGATGCGGCGGGGCACCTGCCGGAGCCGACCCGCACCATCTTCCGGCTCAACCGCCTGCAGGGCCTGACCCAGGCCGAGATCGCCCGCCGTCTCGGGGTGTCGGTGACGACCGTCGAAAACCATGTGCGCACCGCCCTGCAGCGCCTGGCCTGGGCACGCAGCGGCCGATGATGGCCCCGGCTTGGGGCTGGCCCTCGCTGAAACGTCTTGATCACTGGACCGTGGATGCGGTCTAGTTCCTCCGCCCGCGCTTGAATGCGCCTGTCCGCCAGCCGATGAGCCCGCCGAACACGCTGCCCGCCGCCAATGACGATGCCCTGGCCGAACAGGCCCGGGGCTGGATCGCGTGGCTGGCCTCGGGTGACATCGGCGAAGGGCGCATGCACGAGTTCGAGCGCTGGCTGGCACAACCGGGGCACCGACGCGCCTTCGAACACGAGCGCGCGCTGTGGCGCAGTGTCGGGCCACGCCCGCAGGTCCGGCCCGCCGAACGCCCGCGGCCGCATCGAATGCGCTGGGCAATGGCCGCTGCAGCCGCGCTGGCGATGCTGGTGGCATGGCCGGAGGCCTGGTTGCGGCTGCAGGCCGACCATCGCAGCACGCACGTCGTGCAGAACGTGCAATTGCCCGATGGCAGCCGCGCAGTGCTGGATGCGGACAGTGCGATTGCCGTGCGCTTCAATGCACATGCACGCGAGATCGAGCTGCTGCGTGGGCGTGCCTGGTTCGAGGTCAGCCCGGATGCGCAGCGACGTTTCAGCGTGCGTGCGGGCAACGGCGTGATCGAGGACATCTCGACCGCGTTCACCGTCGCGCGCGGCGATGACCAGGTTGAAACCCAGGTCGGGCAGGGCAGGGTGCGCGTGGCCAGCCCGGCCGACGGTGGCTGGACCTATCTGCAGGTGGGCCAGCGTGCGGTCTATGGCGAGCACAGCGGCGTGACGCGTCTGCGGGATGTGGCTGCCGACAGCGTCGGCGCGTGGCGGCAGGGCGAGCTGCTGCTGGAGCAGGCCAGCGTCGCCGACGCCGTGCAATGGGTGGGGCGTTACCGCGCCGGCCCGACCTTCGTGCGCGGCGATCTGTCGCGACTACCCGCAGTGAGTGCCGCATTGCGCATCGATCGCCCGGAGCAGGCGCTGGATGCACTGGCCGCAACAGCAGGTCTGCAGGTCACCCGCCTGCCGCTCGGCGTCGCCATCGTTCACCAGTAGATCCACGCCATGCGTGGATGAAGGTCCCAGTGTGCCGACCAACGGTCGGCACCCACCACGATCACCGGCCGGTCGGCACCTGCCGCGACCGCAAATCGCTCTTGGGGTTGCCGCGCGCCCAACCGTCTTACCACGCGAACGTACCCGCCGCCGCCACGTACGTCGCCGTGTCCGCCCGTGTTGCGGATGACGCCGCGCCTGCGGCACCGATTACCTGACAGGTTCCCCATGTTCGACTCCCACCGCCCGGGCCGCGCGCTGCGCCCGTCCCGCCTGTGCATCGCCCTGCTGGCCGCCGGCCTGGCCAGCGCCGCACCGTCCGTGCTGGCACAGAGCGCCACCGGCAACCACGCTGCCGTGCAGCGCTTCGACATTTCAGCGCAGCCGCTGGATGAAGCGCTGCGCAGCTATATGCGCCAGTCCGGCGTGCAGGTCGTGTATCCGGCCACCCTGGCCCAGGGCGTAACCTCGCGTGCGGTCAATGGCAGCCTGCCGGCCAACGAGGCGCTGCAGCAGCTGTTGCAGGGCAGTGGCCTGGCGGTGCGCCGCGTCAGCGCAGATGCAGTCACTCTGGAAGCGGCGACGCTGGTGCAGGCCGACAGCGGTGTGATCGTCACCGACACGCTCAGCGTGGCCGGCGACCGCGTCGACAGTGGCGCGACCAGCGACGAGGCGCGCCTGCTCGACAGCTATCGCAGTGTGGGCTCCACCACCACGCTCAGCCGCACGCACCTGGAACGTTTCCGCGGCACTTCCAACGGCGACATCGTCAAGGGCGTGGCCGGTGTCACCGCCGGTGACCCGCGCGTGGGCAATGGGTTCGACGTCAACATCCGTGGTATCCAGGGCCAGGGCCGCGTGCCGGTGATCATCGATGGCGGCCAGTCCAGCATGGATACCTACCGCGGCTATGCCGGCCAGTCACAGCGCACCTACCTCGACCCGGACCTGATCTCCAGCCTGACCATCACCAAGGGCCCGAGCCTGCAGGCCAACGCCTCCGGTGGCATCGGTGGCGTGGTCGAGATGGAGACGCTGAAGATCGGTGACGTGCTGCGCGAAGGCCGTGACTTCGGCGTACGCGTGCGTGGCGGCCTGGCCAACGCCAGCGCCAACAACCTGCCGTCCTATAGCGCCGCGCCGCGTTCCGACCGCAGCGCCACCGGCAGCCAGTTCTTCAACGTGGCCGCAGCCGGTCACTGGGACCGCTTCGATCTGGTCGCCGCCTATGCTTACCGCGACAACGGCAACTATTTCTCCGGCAAACACGGTTACGACGACTTCCCGCAGACCCGTCGCACGCTGGCACCGCTGAATCCGCCGCGTACCGAAGTGTTCAACACCTCGTCGCGTTCGAAGTCGGCGCTGCTCAAGGGCACCTGGCGCATCGACGATGCGCAGACGCTGGAAGCGGGCTACCGCCGCTACGAAGGCACCGCCGGCGAGATCATGGCCTCGCAGATCATCCGCGTCGACCGCGATCGCATTCCGCAGTGGGACCCGGGCCATGTCGACATGGACAGCTACACCCTGCGCTACCGCTTCAATCCGGACAGCGATCTGGTCGACCTGCGTGTCAACGCCACATACACCGATACCGACAGCGTGATGTACAACAGCCTGACCGGCATCACCCCGTGGTACTTCGACCGCCGCACCGAGTGGTATGACGCGCCCAGCTTCAGCGGCGACCCCGGCTACAAGGATGCCTACCGCAATCCGCTGCGACAGAAGCGCTTCGGCCTGGATGCCAGCAACACCTCGAAGTTCGACACTCGTGCTGGTGCGTTCACCCTCGACTACGGCCTGTCCTACAGCGACGAAGACATCGCGCCGGGCAGTTCGGGGCCGGTCATGCACGACGATCTGGTCAACAACCGCTTCCTGCGCAACGCCGAGCGCAAGGAATACAGTGCCGTGGCCTCGCTGAAGTGGCAGCCCGATGAGCATTGGGAACTGCTGGCCGGCGGACGCTGGAACCGCGTGGATGTGCATGACCGCAACCGCCTGGCCACGCCCGACGCCTATGAGGTACAGGGCCAGTACCGTTACACCGAACTGCTCAATGGCAACCCGGCGCTGCCGTCGTGGCGGGCCAAGCGCATCGCGCTGCTGAACTGGTACCCGGACGCCAACGGCAACTTCACCCAGGAGTCGCTGCTGGCTTCGCCGTACAAGAAGGGCACGGTGGGCGACATCGGTGGCTGGAACTTCTACGACGCCGGCAAGGCGCAGGACCTGGAAGTGCCGGTCAGCTGGACCTGGTCGCAGCCTATCCGCCGTCGTGACACCGCGTTCTCGCCGACCGCCAGCGTGGCCTATCGCTTCAGCGAAGACACCATGGTCTACGTGAAGTACGCCGAAGGCACCAAGCTGCCGAGCCTGTTCGAGACCACGCTGGGCCTGTTCACTGCCGCCAAGCCGGTGGGCGAGCTGAAGCCGGAGCGTGCGCGCAGCTGGGAAATCGGTGCCAGCACCATCCGCTACGACCTGTTCACCGCTGGCGACCGCCTTGCGCTGAAGCTGGCGTACTTCGATACCCGCATCGACGACCTGATCACCCGTGACTACCGCACGCTGTCGGCAGGCCTGATCCGCAACGTCGACCAGTTCAAGGTCTCGGGCATGGAGTTCCAGTCCAGCTATGACAGCGGCAAGGTGTTTGCCGATCTTTCCGCGCACTACTACTTCAAGGCCAAGACCTGCGCGCCGGACATCGCCGCAGAGCGCCGCGCCTATGGTGCACAGCGCAAGAACGATGAACTGGCCAACACGCCGGACTGCGTGGACGGCGGATTCGAGGGGTCGTACACCAATACACAGAATCCGCCGCGCTACATGGTCAATCTGACGCTGGGCTCGCGCCTGTTCGACGAGCGCCTGACCTTCGGCACCCGCGTGGTCCACAACGCCGGCCCGATCAGCAAGCTGGACAAGGACTGGAACGTGGGCCTGTCGGCGATCCAGCAGCTGTACCGGCCAACGACGCTGGTGGACCTGTTTGCCAGCTGGAGCTTCAACGACCAGCTGTCGGTGGAAGCGGGCGTGGACAACCTGACCGACCGCTACTACCTGGATCCGCTCGCTCTGGGCGTGATGCCGGCCCCGGGCCGCACCGCGCGCCTGGCGTTGACCTGGAAGTACTGACCGATCGTGGATGAGCGATGGGGTCGGATCCCTTTCCTGCGGAGAGGGCTCTGACCCCATCGTGCCCCGACCGTCCTCGGTGGGTGCGGACTTTGGCCCGCACCGCTTCCGCCGTGTGATCGCCAGCGCCGGGCCATGCCCGGCGCCTGTTTACAGCCCGGTCGCAGCCTTCACTGCATCTTCGTGCAGCGACTCGTTCAGCTCATCCACCACCGTGCTCCATGCCGCATCGGCCTGCAGCGATTCGGACAGGAACTGGCGCTGGGCATCGTTCCAGTAGGGTGCCTCGACCACTTCAACGTCGGTGGCCAGCTGGTGCTCGCGGATGAAACGGGCGATGGCCTCGGCGCTGGCGTCCAGGCCCAGCTGCAGGAACAGGTTGGTCATGCGCGGTTCGGTGGTGATCATCATCGGTTCCTGCTGGAAGAAGGGATGGTCCATTATCGGCGCACACGGCCTTGGGGAAAGCCCCGCGGCGAACGTCTACAGCACGACGACCCCCTTGGCATCCCCCATGAACGCACACATCGCTCCCGAAGACAGCCGCAGCCTGCGGCTCAAGGCCGCCACCCGCGACAGCCACGGTGCCCTGGACAAGCGCATCATGGCCGGCGACATCTTCGCCGACCGCAGCAATTTCGCCCGTTTCCTGCGCGTGCAGTATCGGTTCCACCGCAGCATCGATGCGCTGTATGCCAACCCTGCGCTGGACGCACTGCTGCCCGATCTCGGTGAGCGCCGCCGCCTGACCCAGATCGCGCGCGACCTGCAGGACCTGGAGCAGACCCTGCCAGGCGCGGACATCGACGCGCTGCCCTCGGACCTGGCGCTGCCGGCCGCCCTTGGCTGGCTGTACGTAGCCGAAGGTTCCAACCTCGGCGGCACCATTCTCTACAAGATGGCCGCCAAGCTCGGGCTGGACCGTGACTTCGGCGCCCGCCACCTGGCCGCGCACCCGGATGGTGCGGCGCGCCACTGGCGTGAGTTCACCGCCGCGCTGGACGCGGTGCCGCTGAGTGCCGAGCAGGAGCAGCAGGTGATCGACGCAGCCGATGCCGCGTTCCGCAGCGTGCACGGCCACGTCGAAGTGGAATTCGCCTGATGCACGGCGCGCGCCCGCAGGCGCAACGCTGATGCGCTGGCTCTGGTTCGCGCTGGGCTGGTTGATGGTCGGCCTCGGGGTGATCGGCGCGTTGCTGCCGGTGATGCCGACCACCATCTTCCTGATCCTGGCCGTGGGTTGCTTCGCACGCAGCTCGCCGAAATTCGAGCAGCGCCTGCTGGCACATCCGCGCTATGGCCCATCGCTGCGGCTGTGGCGCGAGCAGGGCGCGGTGTCGCGCAAGGGCAAGGCCTTTGCCAGCGCCGGCATGGCGGTCGGCTTCGCGATGTTCTGCTGGGGCGCGCAGCCGTCCTGGCGCCTGCTGCTGGGCGTGGGCCTGTTCTTCGCGGTCAGCGCCGGCTACGTGCTCAGTCGACCCGCACCGCGGCTGGAGCCCCATCCGGTCGTGGAAGTGGACGACGCCCATGATCCGCGCGCGGCCCGTCGTCGCGCAGCGACCCCTGATGCTGATGGAAACCGAGACGATGCTGCCTGCTGACCTGGCTCCCGTGGCCGCCCCCGCATTGACCCCGTGGGGCATGTACCTGGCCGCCGACGTGGTGGTGAAAGCCGTGATGATCGCGCTGGCATTGGCGTCGCTGGCCACCTGGACGGTGCTGCTGGCCAAGGGCTGGGAGCTGGCCCGCCAGGCCCGGCAGCTGCGGGCGGCGCGCGCGCTGTTGCTGCAGGCGCCGAGCCTGCCCGGCGAGAGCGCCGATGCCAGTGTGCAGCAGGGCACTGCGCTGGCGATGTTGGATGCGGCCCGCACCGAACTGCGCCTGTCGCAGGATCTGGAAGGGCGCGACGGCATCAAGGAACGCATTGCCTCGCGCCTGGACCGCATCGAACTGGAAGCCGCACGCGTGCAGCGGCGCGGCATCGGCGTGCTCGCCAGCATTGGCGCGGTGGCGCCGTTTGTCGGCCTGTTCGGCACGGTGTGGGGCATCATGAACAGCTTCATCGGTATCGCCCACAGCAACACCACCCACTTGGCGGTGGTCGCACCCGGCATCGCCGAGGCGCTGCTGGCCACCGCGCTCGGCCTGGTCGCCGCGATCCCGGCGGTACTGGTCTACAACCACTTCAGTCGCGTGCTGGCCGGTCTGCGTGGCCTGCTCGGCGATCTGTCGGCGGCCGTGCAGCAGCTGGTCTCGCGCGATCTCGACCGCGCCCTTCCACGCGCTGCAGCGGCGTCGCTGCGTGCGGTGCACTGAGAGGCGGCGATGGCCATCAGGACCGGGTCCGACCGCGACGACACGCCGGAAGAATCGCACGAGATCAACGTCACGCCCTTCATCGATGTGATGCTGGTGCTGTTGATCATCTTCATGGTGGCGGCACCGCTGGCCACCGTGTCGGTACCGGTTCAGCTGCCGGCCAGCAGTGCCAGTGCCACGCCGCCGGAACAGGCGCCGGTGTACGTGACCGTGCAGGCCGATCTGTCGCTGCGTGTCGGCGAGCAGGCGGTAGCACGCGACGGGCTGGCCGCTGCGCTGCAGGTAGCCACCCACGGTGACACCTCGCAACGCCTGTTCCTGCGTGCCGATACCCGCGTGCCTTACGGTGAACTGATGGCAACGCTGGATGCGCTGCGTGCGGCGGGCTACCTGAAGGTGGCACTGGTTGGACTGGAGCAGGGCGCGCGATGAGCGGACTGCGGCGCTGGGCGACCAGCCTGGCGATCGTACTGCTGGTGCATGCGTTGCTGGTCAGCGTGGCCTGCTGGTGGGCGGCGCGCGCACCGGCGGTGGCCGCCGCAGCGCCGCCCGCTGCATTGATGCTGGAGCTGGCGCCGATGGCACAGGCGCCTCCGGTGCCGCCGCGCGAGGTTGCCACTGGGCCGCTGCAACAGCAACAGCAGCGACAGGCGCCGAAACCGGCCCTGCGTGAGCAACCCAAGGCACCGGTGCAGCCGCAGGGTGACCTGCCACCGCCGCGTACGCCGGAGCCGACGCCCTCGCCGGACACCGCCGAGGCCAATGTCGCGCAGACCAGCGCACCGCCGCAGGTGGCGGCCGACGCGGCCGCACGCTACACCGCACCGCAGACCACCGCCGGCGAGCGCAGTCGCGCCGAGGCCACCTGGGAGGGGCGCCTGCTCGGGCATCTGCAGAAGCATCGGCGCTATCCGCGCCAGGCCGAGCGGCTGCGCCAGCAGGGCGTGGTCTACGTGCGTTTTGCCGTGGCCCGGGATGGCGCGGTCTCGGGGCTGACACTGGGCCGCAGCAGTGGCTTCGCGTTGCTCGACCAGGAGACGCTGGACACCGTGCGACGTGCCAGCCCGGTACCGGCGCCGCCGGCCGAGGTAGCCGGCGACCCGGTGGACGTGATGGTGCCGGTGTCCTTCTTCCTGCGCGGGCGGTGATTGACGATGGGGTCGGATCCCTTTCCGCAGGAAAGGGCGCTGACCCCATTCGGCGCCGCCATCCACGCATGGCGTGGATCTACAACAGCGGTACCAGCAGCAGCGCGACGATGTTGATGATCTTGATCAGCGGGTTGATTGCCGGGCCGGCGGTGTCCTTGTACGGGTCACCGACGGTATCACCGGTCACCGCGGCCTTGTGCGCTTCGCTGCCCTTGCCACCGAAGTGGCCGTCCTCGATGTACTTCTTGGCATTGTCCCAGGCGCCGCCGCCGGTGGTCATCGAGATGGCCACGAACAGGCCGGTCACGATCGTGCCGATCAACAGGCCGCCCAGTGCGCGCGGCCCGAGCAGCAGGCCGATCACCACCGGCACCGCCACCGGCAGCAGCGAGGGCACGATCATTTCGCGGATCGCCGAGCGGGTCAGCATGTCCACCGCTTTGTCGTACTGCGGCTTGCCGGTGCCCTGCATGATGCCGGGGATCTCGCGGAACTGGCGGCGTACCTCCTCCACCACCGCACCTGCCGCACGGCCGACCGCTTCCATCGCCATCGCACCGAACAGGTAGGGGATCAGGCCACCGATCAGCAGGCCGATGATCACCGTGTGGTCGCTGAGATCGAAGCGGAACTCCTGGCCGGGATGCGCGGCCTGCAGGTTGTGCGTGTAGTCGGCGAACAGCACCAGTGCGGCCAGCGCCGCCGAGCCGATCGCATAGCCCTTGGTCACCGCCTTGGTGGTGTTGCCCACCGCATCCAGTGGATCGGTGATGTCGCGGATCTCCGAGGGCAGCTCGGCCATCTCGGCGATGCCGCCAGCGTTGTCGGTGATCGGCCCGTAGGCATCGAGGGCGACGATCATGCCGGCCATCGACAGCATCGCGGTGGCGGCGATGGCGATGCCGTACAGGCCGCCCAGCGCGAACGCGCCCCAGATCGCTGCACACACCGCCACCACCGGCAGCGCGGTGGACTTCATCGAGATGCCGAGGCCGGCGATGATGTTGGTGCCGTGGCCGGTGGTCGACGCCTGCGCCACGTGCTGCACCGGCTTGTACTGGGTGCTGGTGTAGTACTCGGTGATCCACACGATCAGGCCGGTCAGGACCAGGCCGATCAGCGCGCATCCATACAGCGCGATGGGACCATGCACGTTGTCGGCCATCAGCCCGGTGGTGATCGGGTAGAACGCGATGGCGGCCAGCACGCCGGAGACGATCACGCCCTTGTACAACGCGCCCATGATCGAGCCGCCAGGCTTCACCTTGACGAACAGCGCACCGATGATCGAGGCGATGATCGACACACCGCCCAGCACCAGCGGATACAGCACGGCATTGGCGCCTGCCTCGGCCAGCATCAGGCTGCCCAGTAGCATGGTGGCGATCACGGTGACCGCATAGGTCTCGAACAGATCGGCGGCCATGCCGGCACAGTCGCCGACGTTGTCGCCGACGTTGTCGGCGATCACCGCCGGGTTGCGCGGGTCATCCTCGGGAATGCCGGCTTCCACCTTGCCGACCAGATCGGCGCCGACGTCGGCGCCCTTGGTGAAGATGCCACCGCCCAGACGCGCGAAGATCGAGATCAGCGACGAACCGAACGCCAGACCGACCAGCGCGTGCAGCGCCTGTTCCATCGGCAGGCCCATCCGCAGCAGCAGTGCGTAATAGCCGGCCACACCCAGCAGGCCCAGGCCGACCACCAGCATGCCGGTGATCGCACCGCCGCGGAAGGCGACGTCCATCGCCGCACTGATGCCATGGCGTGCGGCCTCGGCGGTGCGCACGTTGGCGCGTACCGACACGTTCATGCCGATGTAGCCGGCCGCGCCGGACAGCACCGCGCCGACCGCGAAGCCGATCGCGGTGTACCAGCTGAGGAACACACCGACCAGCACGAACAGCACCACGCCGGCCACGCCGATGGTCAGGTACTGGCGGTTGAGGTAGGCACGCGCGCCTTCCTGGATCGCGGTGGCGATCGCGATCATGCGTTCATTGCCGGTGGGTTGGCGCAGGATCCAGCGCGCCGAGACGATTCCGAACAGGATCGCGAGAATGGCGCAGCCCAGCGCCAATGAAAGCCCGTGACGTTCCAGCATTAGATCCCTCCGCAGAATGGATGTAGGCATCCAGTGGCGATGAACGGCACCACGAGGGGGACGACGGGCTGCAGCCTGGAACCAACCCGTACCGACCTTGGTGGTCGTCCGACGTATGGCGGTGTTCAGCATTCCCTGGTACCCGCAGTATGCGTTCGGCGCACTGTAGAGTCGAGCCGTGCTCGACTGGCTGCTGCGAGCTGCGGCGCATGCCGCCAGTCCATGGGCGTGATTCGAGAACCGCAGGCCTTTGCACCCCGTTAAGCCAGCCTCTGCAAGCCTGCGCACAGTCCCGTAGGAGATTCCCCATGCGCCTGTCCCTGTTGATGCTTGCCGCCCTGGTCCCGGCCGTACCGGCACTTGCCGCGGAAACCCCGGAGCTGCAGCGCGCCGTGGGCGCTCCCCAGGCAGTGGGCGCAGTGCACACCCTGCGGCAGATCCCCGAGGCCTGCGCGCGCCTGGAAGGTGCCTTCACCGGCCAGGCGGCCGAGCCGTATCGCTTTGCGCCGGTGCGGACCAGCGAGCAGTGCCAGCCGCGCGCGCGCTTCGTCGACTACACCAAGGCACAGCCAAGTGCCGACAAGGGCTGGAAGCTCAATGATGTGATCCGCGTGCCCAGCGCAGCATGCCCGGCACAGCAGGCGGTGGTGCGCGTGTGGCGACTGCCGTCGAGCAACAAGGTCGAGCTGGACGGTCAAGGCCAGTCGCGCATCTATCTGGAAGAGGCCAAGAAGCAGGCCGCGGCCGGCCAGATTCCGCAGGTGACCATGTTCGCCGCGCAGCTGCAGATGGAAGGCAAGGCCTGTAATTGATACAGATGGGTGCCGACCGTTGGTCGGCACCGATGCCGCATCCACGCATGGCGTGGATCTACTGCGGCGCGCCATCATTCTCCGGCCGGCTTCGCCCCCCGCGCTACCAGCAACTCGCGCAATGCCTTGCGATGGCAATGCGCTTCGTCCTCGCAGTAGCACCCTACGCTGATGTCGCTGTGCCGTGACATCGCGGCCAGCAGGTCCAGCGCGTGGGCCGCATCCGGCGCCTTCATCTCCGCCTTGTAATCGCGGAAGAAGGCAGTCCAGTCGGCGGCGGTCTTCGCTTCATGCGCCCGCTTCACCAGCTCCGCGCTCGGTGACAGGGGCGGAAACCAGACGTCGTACCAGTCCTGCCGGGCGAACTCGCTGCGCGGCACGCCGCGCGGTGGGCGCCTGACGGTGCCGATGCGCAGGCCCTCGCCGGGCGCACGCGGTGTACCCAATCGAACAACACGCAGTGCCATGGTGTTCCTCCGCCCCCTTTTTCGGGTCAGCCCTCGAACGGCGGCAGCTTCTGCTTCACCGCCACGTTCTTCAGCGTGACGTACTTCGGCAGGCCGTCGGCGCCGTAGGGCAGCGGGGCTTCGCCCTTGATCAGCGGCGACAGGTAGGCGCGCGCCTTGGCGGTGATACCGAAGCCGTCGCGGCGGATGAAGCCGGCGGGCATCTTCTTTTCATGGTTGGCGATCTTCGACAGCGGCGCCGCTTCGATCTTCCAGCGGTACGGTGCGTCGCTGCTGCGCACGATCACCGGCATCACCCCGTTCTGGCCCTTCAGCGCCAGCTGCACCGCGGCCTTGCCGACCGCCTGCGCCTGCTCCCAGTCGGTCCTGCTGGCCAGGTGGCGGGCCGAGCGCTGCAGGTAATCGGGCAGCGCCCAATGGACCTTCAGGCCCAGCTGGTCCTTGACCCGGCCAGCCAGGTGCGCGGCCACGCCGCCCAGCTGCGAGTGCCCGAACGAGTCCTTGCCGCCACCGGCATCGGCGACGAAGCGGCCATCGGCGGTGGCGATGCCTTCCGACGCCACCACCACGCAGTAGCCGACGCGGTCGACCACGGCCTTGACCTTGGCCAGGAACGCCGTCTCGTCATAGGCGCGTTCGGGCAGCAGGATGATGTGCGGCGCTTCGTCATCGCCGTTGCCGGCAAGGCCCGCGGCCGCAGCCAGCCAGCCCGCGTGGCGGCCCATGGCCTCGTAGATGAAAACGCGGGTGGAGGTCTCGGCCATCGCCGCCACGTCCAGCGCCGCTTCGCGCACCGAGACGGCGGTGTACTTGGCCGCCGAGCCGAAGCCGGGGCAGGTGTCGGTCACTGCCAGGTCGTTGTCGATGGTCTTGGGCACGCCGATGCAGGTCAGGTCGTAGCCGGAGGCCTTGGCCAGCTGCGAGACCTTCAGTGCGGTATCGGCCGAGTCGTTGCCGCCGTTGTAGAGGAACCAGCGCACGTCGTGCGCGCGCAGCACCTCCAGCAGGCGGTCGTAGCGGGCGCGGTCGGCGTCCAGCGATTTCAGCTTCACCCGGCACGAGCCGAAGGCGCCACCCGGGGTATGGGCCAGGGCGCGGATCGCGGCGGCGCTCTCCTTGCTGGTGTCGATCAGCTCCTCGCGCAGCGCGCCGAGGATGCCGTTGCGGGCGGCAAGGACCTTGATGCCCTTGGCCCGGGCCTGCTCGATCACCGCTGCCGCCGTGGCATTGATGACCGCGGTGACGCCGCCGGACTGGGCGTAGAGGAGAGTACCGTTGCGCATGCTTCTACCTGCTCGGGGGAGGGGACATTGCAGGGACATTACCCGGATGCGGTAAAGTGGCGCTATTGCGGTGCAGCGATACCGGCCCGTCCGGGACGCGAACCTTCTTTGTTTTCAACACGTTGGAGTCAGGTCAATGCGATTGGTTCTGTTGGGACCGCCCGGTTCGGGCAAGGGGACACAGGCGACGCGCCTGAAGGAAAAGCTGGGGATCGCCCACATTTCGACCGGTGACATGCTGCGCGCGGAAATCGCCGCCGGCACGGAGCTGGGCAAGCAGGCCAAGACGGTGATGGATGCCGGCAATCTGGTGTCGGACGACATCCTGCTGGGCATGCTGGAGTCGCGCCTGACCCAGGCCGATGTCGCCAAGGGCTTCATCCTCGATGGTTACCCGCGCAATGTGGCCCAGGCCAATGCGATGGACGGCCTGCTGGCCAAGATCGGCCAGCCGCTGGATGCCGTGGTGCAGCTGGACGTGGCCACCGAGCTGCTGGTCGAGCGCATCGCCGGTCGCGCCAAGGAGCAGGGCCGCGCCGATGACACGCCGGAAGCGGTGCGCCAGCGCCTGCAGGTCTACAACGACCAGACTGCCCCCGTGGTGGACTTCTACGCCGGCCGTGGCACCCTGGCCCGCGTCGATGGCGTCGGCGAGCTGGACGAGATCGAAGCCCGCATCCTGGCGGCGATCAAGGGTTGATCCTGCAGGGCCGGTGCACTGCCGGCCCTTCGGGCGCAAAAAACACAGGCCTGGTCCGCGAGGACCAGGCCTGTGTCGTTTGATAGGCGCCAGCAGAGGGCTTGCTCAGGGCCCCGCAGCATGAGCTCCCTTGGGGATGGCCTCTTGGGGAGTAGGACCGGTTCGGGTACTGCGGCTGGCAGTTCGAATTGTGTCCGGGTTCACAGAACATCGCTATCGGGATTTCCCTGACAGAAGATTGGAGTTTTCTCACATCCTGTGTAGGACTTGTCTTACCCCGGATCGGACATTGGCCCTATACAGCCGTCATCGGTCACAATCCTCGGTCATGAGCAGCGTACATATCCTTGCAATCGCCGGCACCTTCATGGGCGGCGTGGCCGCCCTGGCGCGGGAACTGGGCCATACGGTCAGTGGCAGCGACCAGGCCATCTATCCGCCGATGTCGACCCAGCTCGAGCAGCTGGGTATCACCCTGGACCAGGGCTACCGCGCCGACAGCGTGCCACAGGGCACCGACGAGGTGGTGATCGGCAACGCACTCTCGCGCGGCAATGCCGCCGTTGAGGCCGTGCTCGACGCCGGCCAGCGCTACATTTCCGGTGCCCAGTGGCTGTCCGAACAGGTGCTGCCGGGCCGCGACACGCTGGCCGTGGCCGGTACCCATGGCAAGACCACCACTACCACCATCCTCACCTGGCTGCTGGAAAGCGCCGGTCGTTCTCCCGGTTTCCTGATCGGCGGCGTCGCCGAGGATTTCGGCGTCTCCGCCCGCCTGGGCCAGGGCCGCGAGTTCGTGGTCGAGGCCGACGAGTACGACACCGCCTTCTTCGACAAGCGCAGCAAGTTCGTGCACTACCGGCCGCTGGTGGCCATCCTCAACAACCTTGAATACGATCACGCCGACATCTTCCCGGACGTGGCCGCGATCCAGCGCCAGTTCCACCACCTGGTGCGCACGGTGCCGGCGCGTGGCCGACTGATCGTCAATGGCGAGGATCAGCATCTGGCCGAAGTGCTGGCGATGGGCTGCTGGACCCCGGTCGAGCGCTTCGGCTTCGATCCATCGCTGGAGTGGCATGCGGAACTGCTGGCTGCCGATGGCAGCGCGTTCCGCGTGCACCACCGCGGGCAGGCACTGGGTGATGTGCAGTGGTCGTTGCTGGGCCGCCACAACGTCCTCAACGGCCTGGCGGCGCTGGCAGCCGCACATGCGGTGGGTGTTGCGCCGGCCGAGGTGATCCCGGCGCTGGCGCGCTTCCGCAGCGTCAAGCGGCGCATGGAAGTGATCGGCAGCCACGAGGGCATCACCGTCTACGACGATTTCGCCCACCACCCGACCGCAATCGCCACCACGCTGGAAGGGCTGCGCGCCAAGGTGGGCGATGCGCGCATCGTGGTCGCGATGGAGCCGCGCAGCAATTCGATGCGGCTGGGCGCACACGCGCAGGCGCTGGCACCCTCGCTGGCGCTGGCCGATGAAGTGGTGTTCCTGCATCGCCCGGAACTGGCCTGGGATGCTGCTGCGGTGATCGCCGCAGTGCGTGGCGAAGCGCACGCGGTGCCCGATACCGACGCGCTGCTGGCGCAATTGCAGGCCAGCGCGCGCAGGGGTGACCACGTGGTGTTCATGTCCAACGGTGGCTTCGACGGCGCACCGCGCCGCTTCCTTGCCGCGCTGCAGGCCCGATGAGCGTCGACGGTTCGCTGCCGCTGTTTCCGCTGCACACCACGCTGGTGCCAGGTGCGGCGGTGGGCCTGCGCGTGTTCGAACGGCGCTACCTGGATCTGGTGCGCGACAGCGGCCGCAGTGGTGAGGGCTTTGGTGTCTGCCTGATCCTCGACGGCCAGGAAGTGGGAGCCCCGGCAACGCCGGCCGCGTATGGCGTGCAGGTACGCATCGAAGACTTCGATGTCGGCGCCGACGGCGTGCTGCAGTTGCGTCTGCGCGGTACCCGCCGTTTCCATGTCGAGCGCACCCGCGTGCGCGACAACGGGCTGGTGGTGGCCGATGTGCGCTGGTGCGAGGAAGACCCCGACGACGAACTGCGGCCGCAGCATGCGCTGCTGGCCACGGTGCTGGGGCACATCATCGAACAGGCGGGTGAAGCCTATGCACCGGCCAACCCGGCGTTGCTGGACCAGGCCAGCTGGGTCGGCTGGCGGCTGGCCGAGCTGTTGCCGCTGAGCGAGCAGCAGCGGTTGCAGCTGCTGCAGATGGACGACCCGCACCAGCGACTGCAGCAGTTGCTGGGCTGGATGCCGTAGAAGCCATCCACGCATGGCGTGGATCTACCTCCGCCGGGCATGGCCCGGCGCTACCCGTCCGTGTTCCGGTAGCGCCGGGCCATGCCCGGCGGCTCCATCACGGTGTGGTCTTCAACCGCAGCACCGGCAACCCGGTTTCGCTGTGCACATCCTCGCGCTGCGGCAGGTCCTGCACGGCGTCCTTCACGGCATTCAATGCCGGGTCGACGCCACGCAGCGGGTGCCACATGCCGATCCATTCGAAGTGGCGCTCGTAGCGCAGGGTCTGCGCGCTGCCCAGCCACAGCGGCGTGCTGCCCGGCTGCAACTGCGCGGGCGCCGGCCACAGGCGCAGCACATAGCGCTCATCCGGCTGCGCGCCTTGGCGCACCATCAGCAGTGCTTCCACGCGGGTGTCCAGCGTGGCCGGCAGCACCGGTAGTTCGTCGGCGCCGGTGTTCTTGTCCAGCATCAGCAGCGCCTGTTGCCAGCCCGCCTGTTCCTGCCGCTTCCAGCCGCGTGCTTCCAGCTGCGCCTGCAGCGGGGCCAGCGGGCCGGCCACCTGCACGTCCAGCGGCCAGCGCTGGTCGTCGTCGAACTCGTTGCGACGCGCCGGCAGCTGCACCCAGTCGTGCTGCCACCAGGCCTGCATGTCCATCGCCTGCGGTGCCGGCAGGGTTGGCTCGAAGCGTTCCAGCTTCACCGGGATGTGGCGCGGCGCGTACCACATCGCCGCCACGGCGAAGACGCCATAGAACAGCCAGGCCACCGGTTTCACCCAGAACGAGCGGTTGAAGCGGCGGCGGTAGGCGATGCCCAGCACCAGCAGCCAGAACGTGCCGAACAGCATGCCGCCGATCACGTCGCTCAGCCAATGCGCACCCAGGTACAGGCGCGAGAAGCCGATCAGGCTGACCACGATGCCCGACACCAGGTACGGCCAGACGCGGGTGCGGCCGGGCATCTCACGCGCGATCAGCACTGCGAAGAAGCCGAAGGTGATGGTGGCCATGGTCACCGACACCGAAGGGAAGCCGAAGCCGCTGCTGGCGTCGACCGGGCGCACCACATCCACGGTGGCACCCAGCAGCATGGTCAGCGCCAGGCCGAAGGCGAGGGCGGCCAGCCAATGTGCGGCCGCCATCCAGCGCCGGCGCCAGATCAGGTAGCCCATCGCTGCAGCGGTGGCCGGCAGCAGTACCTGCCAGGCGCCCAGCGATGCCAGCGCGGCCATCGGGTAATCGGCCAGCGGATTGCGCAGCGCCAGCATGGCCTGGTGCACCAGCAGGTCGATCGCCAGCGGCTCGCCGTGCGCGACCACCACGGTCAACAATGCGAACCAGCCCCAGCCCAGTACCAGCAGCATCAACGCCAGCATCGCCAGCGGCACCGATTCACGGCGCTTGGGATCAAGCACGCCGACGGTATAGCGGCCCAGCGTCGGGTGGCGGTTGGACCAGTCCAGCAGGCGTGCCAGCCAGTTGTCCATGCGCGCGGCCGACCAGCGGTAGCCGTACAGCACGATGGCCCAGACCAGGCCGAGGATCACCGCCAGCAGGCCGACCACCACTACCAGTCGCCCGGCCACGGCGGCCACCGCGTCATACGCCTCACCGAGGATCCAGCCCGGGGCCAGGAACAGTACGGCCCAGGAGATGCTGGCGATGCCGCTGGCCTGCACGTAGCGGCTGGCCGGCATCTTCATCATGCCGGCGATGGCCGGCACGAATGGGCGGATCGCGCCGACGTAGCGTGCGATCAGGATGCTTTTGAAGGCGTTGCGGCGGAACAGGTTCTCGCCGCGGTCGAGCAGCTGCGGGTAGCGGCTGAACGGCCACACGCCACGCAGCCGGTCGCCCCAGCGGCGGCCGATCCAGTAACTGATGCCGTCACCGGCGAACGCGCCCAGGGCTGCCGCCGCCACCGCGTACGGCCCGGAGATCTGGCCCAGGCCGATGAACACGCCCACCGCGAACAGCAACGGAAGCGCCGGCACGATCGCGCCGAGAATGATGACCGCATCGCAGAAGGCGATCAGAAAAATGACCGCACCCGCCAACACGGGATGAGCGGCAATCCACGCGAGGGTGGCGTCGATCCATGAAGAGTCCATTGCCCGATTATAGGGGCGTGAAGGTGACTGGTTCCCAGCCGCTTCGTGACCGTTTGCAACCAGTGCCATCGCCTAGAATGGGCCCATGCCGCATACGCCAGACGCTCAACCGCATGCTTTGAAGGCCGACAGCTTCGGCCGGATCCTCCTTGTGAAAGGGCCCGATGGCCCCTTCGTGCGCCGTGATCTGGGCGCCACGCCTCTGTGGTTGCGGCTGCCTGCATGGTGGCTGGCCCGCCGCGAGGCCCGCGCGCTGCAGCACATTCACGGCATGGCCGATGTGCCGCAGCTGCTGGCCTGGAATGGCCATCACCTGGATCGCAGCTTCATGGCCGGCGACGCCATGTACCAGCGCCCACCGCGCGGCGACCTGGCCTGGTTCCGCGCCGCGCGCCGGCTGCTGCAGCAGCTGCATCGCAACGGCGTGGCCCACAACGATCTGGCCAAGGAGGCCAACTGGCTGGTCACTGAAGATGGACGGCCGGCGCTGATCGACTTCCAGCTGGCGGTGATCGGCAACCCTCGCTCGCGCTGGATGCGGCTGCTGGCGCGCGAGGACCTGCGCCACCTGCTCAAGCACAAGCGCATGTATTGCCGTGAATCGCTCACCCCGGTGGAGAAGCGCGTGCTCAAGCGCACCTCGTGGGTGCGTGAACTGTGGTTTGCTACCGGCAAGCCGGTCTACCGCTTCGTCACCCGCCGTATCCTGCATTGGGAAGACAACGAAGGGCAGGGGCCCAAGCCGTGAAGGCTTCGCGGGTAGTGACCGGCCCGCCGAGCGCGGGCAATGTGTTGCGTGCGCAGTTGCCTGGTGCCGACTTCGTGCACGCCTGTCAGGCCACCACCCGGCGCGACGGGCGTACCGCACTGCAGGCCTACCGCGACATGGCGGCGACCATTCCCGGCTGGTTCGATGGGCTGATGGCGCTGCGCAACCACGGCATGCGCCTGCTCGGCATGAAGCATCTGGGCTCGTTGCGGGCGGTGCAGGTTGTCGAAGATCCTCAACCCGGCCAGCGGCTGGGCATCTTCACCCTGCAGTCGATGGATGACGATGCCATCGTGCTGGAGGACAACGACCGCCACTTGCGTGTGCAGCTGGCCCTGCAGTGGCAGGGCGACGTGCTGGAAGTGGCGACCGTGGTGCATACGCACAACGCGTTCGGGCGCGTGTACATGCTGCCGGTTGCGCCGGTGCATCGGTTGATCGTGCCGCATCTGCTGAAGAAGCAGGTGCAGGCGTACCGGTAGATCCACGCCATGCGTGGATGCTGTTCGCAGTTCGATGATTGCACGTAGGCGCCAGATAATTGGCGCTGAAAATACCTTTCATCTGCCCGTGGCACTCACTTAGAATCGAGAGCAAGAGAGTCGCATGGAAGCGTCGTCGCGCCGCCTTGGCGCGGGCTCGCATGCGGACGCGAGGGGAATGCTGTGAGTCGATTTTCTACTTGGCAGTACCGCGTGATTGCGGTACTGACGCTGTGTGTGGGTGCGGGAACGGTCTCGGCGGTCCAGCCGTATCAGGAGTATCGCAAGCTCATCGAGTCCGCACAGAATCTGACCGCGCTGAAGGACGATCTCTTTGGTGAGAGGGTCAGCCTCTACAACGGCAAGACCGAATTTGCCGTGACCGATGTCAGCCTTCCCGGCAACAACGCACTGCCTGTGCAGATGCGGCGTCGCTTCAGCGTCGAGATGGATCTGGTGGGGGCTGGAAAATTCAACGCCAACACTGCCGGCGTCAGTACGTACACCCAGACGATGAGAGGAGGGGCGCAGGTTTGGGTTCATGTGCGGAACGGTGGGATAGTCAACGCAGACGTTAATCCCGCCGGAAAGGTGGGGTGATGATTGATTCTGATGAATTGGCTGATGTGACCAAAACTATTGCTTGGTACAAGAGCAATTTCTTCGAAGGCTGTGAAGAGGGCTTTATTGCAGACTTTATGGTTTTTTGTTGGCAGGCGGTTGATCCCGGTCGCGTCGCTTCCCTGGATTTGGATGACGAAACTGTAGATGCATGCGCCAATATGCTCTCTGAGTTGAAGCTCTTCGTTGATGAGAAGCACGGGAAATGGGGGGTTTCTGCTTTCTGGAGGCGCTACATCGATTGGGCGGATTACGCCATAGATTTTCCGCTTGATGAGTGCAGGCGATTTATGCGGGAGACTGTTGGTTATCTTGAGCCCTCATTCTTCATATTTACGGCCACCGGTGGTGCCGAGATGAGGTCCGAAGCAATGGCGATTTTTGCCGAGTACTCACAGTCCGGCAAAGCGCGGGCTACCTATGTTAGATCGGTAATTGGAAGCCGGTTGGCGACTGAATCATTCTATCGACGATCCCTTTGATTCTCTCCGTCGCGAAATGCGAGGCGCTGCCGCTCTGGTCGTCGTTCGGCTTTTGGTCAGGGGAAAGCCAATATCCATGGTCCGCTCAGTCGATGTCGCCGGGCAAGGCCCGGCGCTACCACAGCATCGCGACGCTCAACGCCTTACGGCGTCGCCGGCACCACCTGCTGGCCGATGAAGTTGCGCTTGGCGTCGAAGTCATAGGCGATCTGCAACTGTCCCACGTCCGGGCAGGCGTGGCAGTCGCGCAGCGGTGTGCGGTACAGCAGCCGGATGCCGCCGTTATCCAATGGCGAGGCGCCGGCCGACTGCGCCGGTGCGAACGGCGTGGCTTGCGGGTTGGCCTTCAGCAGTTCCTGCACAGTGGGGTCGGCACGCAGGGTGTCGTCCAACTGCACGGCATCCACATCGATGCGCTTGCCGCTGGCATCGACCAGGCGGGTACCTTCATTGGTGTTGGCGCGGAACGGATACTCGACCGTGGCAATGCCCAGTCCTTCGTTCTCGTGCCAGGCGGTCACATAGGCCAACTCACCGCCGGTGGACAACTGCTCGGCGGCGGTGATGGCCTCGGCACTGGCGCCACCGGCGCGCATCGCGTCGCGAAGGCAATCCCGGGTGGCCGCGTTCTCGCCCTGGCGGCAGGCGTTGAGGTCGCCATCCCAGACCACCGCCTCGCTCCAGCGCATCTTGCCGTCGGCGGCGGCCTTCTCCGCACTGGGCGCGTCACCGGCGGGCGGCTCCTTTCCGGGTTCCGGCGAACGGCCCTGGCAGGCGGTCAGCAGGGCAAGCCCCAGGGCAGGCAGCAACAGGCGGGAACGGCGCATGGCGTGGACCTCGTGCGTTGTCTGGAGGCCCGAGTATCGTCAAGGGCGGGTGAACTCCGCGTCGGCGCGGCATACTAGCGGCTCATTGCATACGCTGGAGTGTGGAACGTGGGCAGTCTGCAGGGCAAAACGCTTTTCATCACCGGTGCCTCGCGTGGCATCGGCCTGGCCATCGCACTGCGCGCTGCGCGCGACGGCGCCAATGTGGCCATTGCGGCCAAGTCGTCGGTGCCGAATCCGAAGCTGCCGGGCACCATCCACACCGCCGCCGAAGCGGTGACGGCTGCAGGCGGGCAGGGCCTGGCGCTGAAGTGCGACATCCGCGAGGAAGAGCAGGTGCAGGCGGCGGTGGCGGCCACGGTCGACACCTTCGGTGGCATCGACATCCTGATCAACAACGCCAGCGCGATCTGGTTGCGCGGCACGCTGGATACGCCGATGAAGTGTTTCGACCTGATGCAGCAGGTCAATTCGCGCGGCAGTTTCCTGTGTGCGCAGGCCTGCCTGCCGTACCTGCTGCAGGCGCCGAACCCGCACATCCTGACCCTGGCACCGCCGCCGAGCCTGGAGCCGAAGTGGTGGGGCGCGCATACCGGCTACACGCTGGCGAAGATGGGCATGAGCTTCGTCACCCTGGGCCTGGCCGCGGAATTCGGCCCGCAGGGCGTGGCGGTGAATGCGTTGTGGCCGCGCACCGTCATCGCCACCGATGCGATCAACATGATTCCGGGCGTGGATGCGGCTGGCTGCCGCACGCCACAGATCATGGCCGATGCCGCACACGCGGTACTGGTGCGCGAAGCGGCCGGTTTCCACGGCCGGTTCCTGATCGACGATGAAGTGCTGGCGCAGGCCGGTATTACCGATCTTTCGGGCTATGCAGTGGATCCGTCGCGTCCGTTGTTGCCGGATCTGTTCCTGGATTGATCGCGCGTCGCCGGAAGAGGCCGAGGGCTGCGACCCTCGGCCTGCTGCGCTAGAATGCGTGGCTGTAATCGTTTTCAACAGGGATGTGAACACATGTCACGCACTCTTTCCGTCGCGGCGCTGGCCGCTTCGTTGTCGTTGATCCTGACCGCCTGCGGTGGCAAGGCCCCCGCAGCTGCGGGCGGCGCCGCTGCCTCCGGCACGCCGGACGCCAGCACGGCGCCGTCCGACACACAGCAGCAGTTGACCGCCAAGCTCAACGCCTACATCGGCTGCTTCAACGCGCTGGATTCGAAGACCCACGGCAGCATCCAGTCCTACACGCGCTGGATCAAGGACGTCGACGCTGGCCCGACCGGGCGCGAGACGCACGTGTACGGACCGTTCGAGATCAGCGATTACGACATGAAGCAGTGCGACGCTCCGGTGACCGGGGCGATCGCTGCCAAGCCGGCGCTGGCCGAACTCGATGCTGCTGCAGGCCATTACCAGCAGGCGCTGAAGGCGCTGGTGCCGGTCAGCAAGGACGCGCACGACTACTACGATCGCCAGGACTACGAAGACGACCAGTTTGCCAAGGGCAAGCAGCTGCACGCGCCCTTGATGGCCGCCTTCAAGGATTTCGTGGCTGCCAGCGAAACGTTCAATGCCGAGCTGGAGCGCCAGAACGACGCCGCCCAGCGCGAGCAGCTCAAGGCGCTGGAGCAGGCTGAGGGTCGCACGCGCGAGTACTACCGCCTGGCGATGATGCTGGAGGCCAAGGCCATCATGGATCTGATGAGCCAGGATGATTTCGATCAGGCCAAGGCCCGCGAACGCCTGGATGCCTTCAACCGCATTTCCGATGAAGCGCACGCCAAGGTTGCCGACCAGGAGCCGGGCAAGTCGGACTGGGAAGGCTTCGAACGTGGGGCCGAGAATTTCCGGCGCGAAGGCAAGGAGCGGCTGCAGCGCGTCAGCGAGAAAAAGCCTTACACCGATTTCGAACGACGCATGCTTGATTCGCCGTCGATGGCGCCGCGCGGTTCGGCCAGCAAGCTGATGCAGGAATACAACTCGCTCGTTTTCCAGAGCAACCGCCAGTGACCGGCGCGCCAGTACTCATGCGAGAGACCGTGACGACGTCCTGTCTGCGTATCGCGCCGCTGCTGCTGATCGGCGCTGTGGCGGGCCTGAGCGGCTGCAACAGATCGGCAGGGCTGCCGGTGGCCGACCCCGGCCTGGAGAAGGTGAACGCCTACATCGAGTGCTACAACGGCGTTGAACAGCCCATCCACGAGGGCTTCCAGGCCTACACCAGCTGGATGAAGGACCCCGAAGCCGGCCCGACCGGCAAGGAAGCGCAGCCGCGTTCGCCCGGAAAGGTGCTGTCGCACCGCGTCGAGTACTGCGGCCAGCCACTGACCGACGCGCTGGCGAAGACCCCGGCACTGCCGATGGATGGCCCCGCGCGTGACTATCAGCAGGCATTCCAGGCATTGAACACCCTGGTCGAGCGTGCCGATGGCTACTTCACCCGCGAGGACTATCGCCGTGATGGCGGTGAAGGGATGCGCAGCCAGCATGCCCCGTTGATGCAGGCCTACGCCGATTTCTTCAAGGCCAGCGAAGCGATGGATGTGGCGCTGGAAAAGAACGAGAACGATCGCCGTGCCGCGCAGCTGAAGCAGATCGAGGAAAGCGAAGGGCGTTCGCTGGCCTACTACCACCTTCGCCTGCTGGGCGATGGCAAGCAACTGGCCACCGCGTTCCAGCACGACGCACCGGACGTTGCAGCGTTGCGCGCGCAGCTGGCTGACTATCAGGCTCTGGTGACGGAAATCCAGAATGGCGGTGTCGGCAAGGACGACCCGATGTGGGGCCACGTGCAGCGTTCGGCGGACAAGCTGGTGCGTACCGCGGGACGCGGCGTCGAGCGTCTGGAGCAGCACAAGCCGATCACCGCCGAAGCGCTGGCGGCAGAGCGGAAGGCGTCGGGCAGTTGGCTCACCACCGACCCGGAAGGGGCGCAGTCAACGATCCTCGCCGCATACAACGATCTGGTGACCACCAGCAACCGCATGCGATGAGCAACGGCGCACGCATCCATGCGTAACCGCCAAGGGGTAGTGCCGGCCGCTGGCCGGCATGTGCCTCAATGGTTGAACGCAGCCGGCAGCTTGCCACCGCACTTGCGGCAGTGCAGTGCATCCGGCTCATGGCCTTCCAGCCCGCAGTCCGGGCAGCCACGCGCATCGCGGCGCGCGGCCTGTTCGGCCTCGCGCATGGTGCTGGCCAGTTCGGCGGTGTAGATGCCGGTGGGCACGGCGATGATGCTGTAGCCGATCAGGATCAGCACCGAGGTGACGAAGCGGCCGAGCACGGTCTGCGGCACGATGTCACCGAAGCCGACCGTGGCCATGGTCACCACCGCCCAGTACATGCTGGCCGGGATATTGGTGAAGCCGTGTTCGGGGCCCTCGATCACGTACATCAGCGCACCGGCGATGATGGTGATGGTGATCACCGTGAACAGGAACACCAGCACCTTGCGCCGGCTGCGCCACAGCGACGTCATCAACACGCCGCTTTCTTCGATGTAGCGGGTCAGCTTGAGGATGCGGAACACGCGCAGGATGCGCAGTGCGCGCACCACCAGCAGGCTCTGCGCGCCGGGGATGAACATCGACAGGTAGGCGGGCAGGATCGACAGCAGGTCGATGATGCCCCAGATGCTCACCGCATACCGCAGCGGGCGCTTGACCACCGCCAGCCGCAGCAGGTACTCGGCGGTGAAGATGATCGTGAAGCCCCATTCCAGGATGTACAGGCCGGTGGACCATTCGGCGTGCAGGTGCTGCACGCTGTCGATCATCACCACCAGGATGCTGGCGACGATCGCCACCACCAGGATCAGGTCGAAATTGCGCGAAGGGCGGGTGTCGTGGCGGTAGATGATGTCGAACCACCGGCGGCGCCAGCCGGTCTCGGTGGCGGGGTTCAGCTGGGGGGCGGAAAACGGTCGCATGGGCGCATTGTGCCGCAGGGGTTCCGGCGCGAGAATGGGGATTCCTGAATCCTGCCGACTGCCATGACCGCCGCTACCGATCCGCTGATCTCCCTTTCGCACTATTACCTGCCGGTCTACAAGCCCCGCCAGGTGGTACTGGAGCGAGGCCAGGGCGCCCGCGTGTGGGACAGCCAGGGCCGTGAGTTCATCGACCTGGCCGCCGGCATCGCCGTGTGCGGCCTGGGCCACAACGACCCGGACCTGGTGGCCGCGCTGGTCGAACAGGCCGGCAAGCTTTGGCATACCAGCAACGTGTTCTACAGCGCGCCGCCGCTGCACCTGGCCGAGGAGCTGGTGAAGGCCAGCCGCTTCGCCGAGCGCGTGTTCCTGTGCAATTCCGGCGCCGAAGCCAATGAAGTGGCGATCAAGATGGTCCGCAAGTGGGCCTCCAGCCAGGGCCGCCCGGCCGACAAGCGGGTGATCATCACCTTCCGCGGCAGCTTCCACGGTCGCACCATGGGCGCAGTGACCGCGACTGCCCAGCCGAAGTACCAGGAAGGCTACGAGCCGCTGCCCGGTGGCTTCCGCTACATCGATTTCAACGATGAGGTGCAGCTGGAAACTGCGATGGCCGCCGGTGACGTGGCAGCGGTGATGCTGGAGCCGATCCAGGGCGAGGGCGGCGTGATGCCGGCCAAGTCCGGTTTCCTCAAGCGCGTGCGCGAGCTGTGCGACCAGCACAACGCGCTGCTGGTGCTGGATGAGATCCAGGCCGGCATGGGCCGCACCGGCACGCTGTTCGCGCACTGGCAGGACGACGTGGTGCCGGACATGGTCACCCTGGCCAAGGCGCTGGGTGGCGGCTTCCCGATCGGTGCGATGCTGGCCGGCCCGAAGGTGGCCGAAACCATGCAGTTCGGTGCGCACGGCACCACCTTCGGTGGCAACCCTCTGGCCGCTGCGGTCGCACGCGTTGCGCTGCGCAAGCTGGCCTCGGCGGAGATCGCCGCCAATGTCAGCCGCCAGTCGAAGGCGCTGCGCGATGGCTTTGCGCGAATCAACGAAGAATTCGGCGTGTTCAGCGACGTGCGTGGCCGTGGCCTGATGCTGGGCGCGGTGCTGAGCAAGGACTTTGCCGGCCAGGCCGGTGCGATCCTCGACCACGCCGCCGAGCAGGGCCTGCTGACCCTGCAGGCCGGCCCGGACGTGCTGCGCTTCGTGCCGTCGCTGAACATCACCGACGAAGAAGTGGCCGAAGGCCTCAAGCGCCTGCGCGCAGCGATTGCTGCGTTCATCGCCGCGCGCTGAAGCCTGCAGAGGCATCTGTAGAGCCGAGCCTACGCTCGGCTCATCGCGATGTCAGGCAACAGGAGCCGAGCATGGGCTCGGCTCTACAGCGCGTCACGCGATCCGATAGCGCTTCAACACCTTGCCCAATCCCCGGCCATCGCGCACGGTTTCCGCGTGCAGGCCGGCAGCGCGTGCGCCGCGCACATTGGCGAACAGGTCATCAATGAACAGCGTGTGCGAAGGCGCCACGCCGAGTACCTCAAGCGTGCGCAGGAAGACTTCCGGTGCGGGTTTGCGCAGGCCGAAACCGGCGCTGCAGAACACGCGTTCCCGCAGGGCCGGGAACAGTTCCGGCAGCAGGGTGGGCAAGGCCTGCTGCATCAGCGCGCCGTTGTTGGTCAGCACCGCCATCGGCAGCTGCAGGGCCTGCAGCCGCTGCAGCACGGCAGCCTGCGGATGGCTGGCGGCCCGCCGCGCCGCGGTCCATGCAGCCACATCGACAGTCGTGCCCAGACGCTCCCCCAGCTGCGCCAGATAGGCCGGGCCATCCAGCGTGCCATTGTCATGCGCCGCTTCCAGTCCGCTGTCATACAGCGCGGCCTGCACGGCCTGCGCCGGAACCTGCAGCGCCTGGGCCAGGTGCAGCACGCGTTGCGCGCGCTGGTACTGCACCAGCACGCCATCCACATCCAACAGCAACAGATCGATACGCATCGGCCGAGCATGCCATTGCAGTGAACACTCGGGAAACCCTGGAGCAGCCATGCGACAGACGGTCGCAGACGCGGCCACAGGGGCCTGCCTAGAATGGCGCTTGAATCCGCAGGAGATGCAACGATGAAGGCTTGGAGGGTGGCAGTGGGAGTGGGCGCGCTGATGCTGGCGCCGTCGGCGATGGCGCGGGTGTGTGCGGTGAGCATCGACAGCACCGACCAGATGAGCTTCAGCAGCCGCGAGATCAAGGTCGCCGCCGACTGCACCGCCGTGGACCTGACCCTGCGCCACACCGGCAAGCTGGCCACTACCGCGATGGGCCACAACTGGGTGCTGACCCGCACCGCCGACTATCAGCCGGTGGCGATGGCGGGCATGCGCATGACCCTGGCCGACAGCTACCTGCCGAAGGCCGACAAGCGCGTGCTGGCGCACACCAAGGTGATCGGCGGTGGTGAGACCACGCGTGTGCGTTTCTCTACCCAGGGCCTGCAGAAGGGCGGTGACTACACCTTCTTCTGCTCGTTCCCCGGCCACTTCGCGATGATGAAGGGCAAGTTCGTCTTCGGTTGATGCCGTTTGTAGAGTCGAGCCATGCTCGACTGCTCTGTGCCAACCAAGGTTGGCACCCACCAGATGCGGCAGTGCCAACCAAGGTTGGCACCCACCAGATGCGGCAGTGCCAACCAAGGTTGGCACCCACCAGATGCGGCAGTGCCAACCAAGCTTGGCACCTACCAGAGCAGGGCTCAGCCCTTGGCGGCCTTGAACGCCACGCGTGCAGCGGCCAGCGTTGCTTCGATCACGGCATCGTCGTGCGCGCTGGACAGGAAGCCGGCCTCGTACGCAGACGGTGCCAGGAACACGCCCTGGTCCAGCATTGCGTGGAAGAAGCGGTTGAACGCCGGAATGTCACAGGCGGTGGCCTGTGCATAGGTCTCCACCTTCTCGTTGGTGAAGAACAGCCCGAACATCGCGCCCACGCGGGTGGTGGTCACGGCCACGCCGGCTTCGGCGGCGGCGGCTTCCAGACCGGCGCACAGGCGCGCCGTGCGCTCGGCCAGGTCGGCGTGGAAACCCGGCTGCTGGATCAGCTCCAGCATCGCCAGGCCAGCGGCCATTGCCACCGGATTGCCGCTCAGCGTACCGGCCTGGTAGATCGGGCCGGCCGGGGCGATCTGCTGCATCAGCTCGCGACGACCGCCGTAGGCGCCCACCGGCATGCCGCCGCCGATGATCTTGCCGAAGGTGGTCAGGTCCGGGGTGATGCCGTAGTGCGCCTGCGCACCGCCGAGGGCGACGCGGAAGCCGGTCATCACTTCATCGAAGATCAGCAGCGCGCCATGCTTCGTGCACAGTTCGCGCAGGTGCTGCAGGTACCCCTCGCGCGGCGGGATGCAGTTGGCGTTGCCGACCACCGGTTCGATGATCAGGCCGGCGATGTCGTGACCTTGCTGTTCGAACAGCGCGGTGGCGGCTTCGAAATCGTTGTAGGGCAGGGTCAGGGTCAGCTCGCTCAGGCCGGCCGGGACGCCCGGCGAGGTCGGCACGCCCAGGGTCAACATGCCACTGCCGGCCTTGACCAGGAACGAGTCGCCGTGGCCGTGGTAGCAGCCTTCGAACTTGACGATGCGGTTGCGGCCGGTGGCGCCACGCGCCAGCCGGATCGCCGACAGCGTGGCCTCGGTGCCGGAGTTGACCATGCGCACCATCTCGCACGACGGCACCAGCCGGGTGATGGTTTCGGCCATGGTCACTTCGGCCGCGCACGGCGCACCGAACGACAGCCCGTTGTCGATCGCCTTCTTCACCGCCTGGCGCACCGCCGGGTGGTTGTGGCCGACGATCATCGGGCCCCAGGAACCGACGTAGTCGATGTAGCGGTTGCCGTCGACGTCGTACAGGTAGGCGCCGTCGGCGCGTTCGACGAAGAACGGCTCGCCGCCGACCGACTTGAACGCGCGCACCGGCGAATTGACGCCGCCCGGCAGCAGCTGCTGGGCGCGGGAGAACAGGGCGTGGGACTGGTCGTGGTTCATGGGGCTTTCCTGGGCGTTACGCGAACTGGGCGAGGTAGGCGCGCTGGGTCGCGACCGGGTCCTGCGCGGCGTAAATGCCGCTGACCACGGCCACCAGGTCGGCGCCGGCGTCGATGATGGGACCGACATTGTCCGGCGTCAGCCCGCCGATCGCCACCCGCGGCACGCCCAGTGCGGCGCTTTGCCGCAGCAGGTCGGTATGGGCGCGGCTGGTGGTGATCTTGGTGGTGGTCGGGAAGAACGCGCCGAAGGCCACGTAGCTGGCGCCGGCAGCCACGGCCTTCTCGGCATTGGCCAACTGGTCGTAGCAGGAGGCGCCGATGATGGCGTCGGGGCCGAGCAGGGCGCGCGCGCTGGGGATGTCACCGTCGGTGCCGCCCAGGTGCACGCCGGCCGCGCCCACGGCCTTGGCCAGCGCCGGGTCGTCGTTGATGATCAGCGGCACGCCGCGCTCCGCGCACAGCGCCTGCAGGGCGGTGGCCTGTTCCTGCCGCAGCGCGTCGTTGGCGGTCTTGTTGCGGTACTGCAGCCAGGTGGCGCCAGCGGCCAGCAGCGGCGCGGTACGGGCCAGCAGGCGCGCGGTATCGGGCTCGTCCGGGGTGATCAGGTAGACGCCGCGGGGCGCCGGGGAAGCAGAAGTCATCGATGGCTACCGGTGCGTGGGCCGCGATGGGACAATGGCGGCCCGTGAATCCAGCCCTGATTATCCGATGAGCGATGCCACCCCCACCACCTTGCGCACCTGGATGTGCGTGGTCTGCGGCTTCCTTTACAGCGAAGCGGAAGGCTTGCCGGAGGAGGGCATCGCGCCGGGGACGCGCTGGGAGGACATCCCCGAGACCTGGACCTGCCCCGATTGCGGGGTGACCAAGGCCGATTTCGAGATGGTTGAAGTCGATTGACCGGTAGGGCCTGCAGGCCCTTCTGTGGGTGCGGACCGTTGGGGTGGGTGTGGACCGTTGGTCCACACGCCGACTCCCTCAATGCAGCCGCGGCACCGGCCCGCCCAGGTCGATCAGCTTCTCACGCAGCCACTGCGCATCGCTGGCCTCGGGATTGCGCTTCAGGTACTGCCCCAGGTCGTGGCGGGCACCGGCCAGATATTCCAGCTGCAGATAGGCCAGGCCGCGATCCCGCAGCGCGTCGTCCTGCTCCGGGGCCAGCTTCAGCAGGCGATCGGCACTGCGTGCAGCGCGGTCCCACTCGCCGGCCTCGGCGTACACGCCATGCAGGTTACGCAGCATGCGCATCAGGATCGCGCGCGCCGGCGCCGGGTCAAGGATCTGCGCCAGCACCTGGTCGTCCGGCATCTGCCCACCCAAGTGTGATTTGGCCCGCTCGCGCAGTTCGTCCACGTCCAACGGGCGGCCACCGTTGAACGGGTCCATCACCAGCACGCCGTCGTCCACCGGCAGGCGCACCAGGAAGTGGCCGGGGAAGGACACGCCATCGAGCGGAATGCCCAGCCGGCGCGCGACTTCCATCTGCACCAGCGCCAGTGAGATCGGGTTGCCCAGGCGCCGCTCGAATACCTGGTTGAGGTAGCTGTTGCGCGGGTCGTAGTACTCGTCGTGGTCGCCGCTGTAGCCCAGCTCGTCGAACAGGTGGCGGTTGATCGCTGCCATCTTCAGCGGGCTGTTGTCGATGCTGTCCACTTCCGAGCGGAGGTGGTCGACATGGCTCTGGATCAACGCGTCGTAGGTGGACGGCTGCAGATCGGGGTATTCATCGCGCGCGATCAGCAGTGCGGTCGGCAACAGTGGCAGCGCCTCGTCTTCGAGGTCGGCCAGTGCATCCCAGTCGGGGAGAGAGATCCGGTCCTGCATGACCACAGACTGGCGACATTTGCAGGCGGTTTCAAGCGGTGCCGCGTGAAAAAGTCACGGCCTGGGGCGATGGGTTTCCGGTGGGTGTGGACCTTGGTCCACACCACAGCCAGCCAGCGCGCGGCAAGTCAGTGCCGACCAAGGTCGGCGCCTACCGCTCCTCCTCAACGCAGGGCGAGGATCTACTCGATGCCCGGGCCGAAGGTCAGCGCGGTGCCGTCCTTCAGCTTCAGCTTCTCGGCCTGGCCCGCATTGAGCTCCAGCACGTACCGGGCCGGGCCACCGCTGGGATACGGCGGGCACATGTCGCCGGCCGAGCACGGCGGAACGTCGCGCTGCTGGCTGACCAGCCTGCGCTCGCTGTCGAAGTACAGGATGTCCAGCGCGATCTTCGTGTTCTTCATCCAGTACGCCTGCATTTCCTCGCGGTCGTGGATGAACAGCATGCCGTGGTCGGCGGCCATCTGGTCGCGGAACATCAACCCGCGCGCGCGGGTTTCATCGTTGGTGGCCAGCTCGACCTGGTAGCGGGCGCCATCCAGCTCGACCCAATGGCGGGCCGCATCGGTGGCGCAGCCGGCCAGGGCCAGCAGCGGAAGCATCAGCAGCGAACGCAACAGCGACATCGTCAGGATCCTTCGAAAGGGTCAGAGCACGACCGGCGGCTCGCCGCCGACGATCACCACATCGGCGCGGCGGCGTGCGAACAGGCCGACGCAGACCACGCCCGGCAGCTGGTTGAGTTCGCGCTCCAGCTTTTCCGGATCGGTGATCTGCAGGTTGTGGATGTCCAGGATCTGGTTGCCGTTGTCGGTGACCACGCCTTCGCGCCAGGTCGGCTGGCCGCCGGTCATGTCGCGGATCTGGCGGGCGACCAGGCTGCGCGCCATCGGGATCACTTCCACCGGCAGCGGGAATTTGCCCAGCACCGGCACCTGCTTGCTCGGGTCGACGATGCAGATGAAGCGCTCGCTGGCCTCGGCGATGATCTTCTCGCGGGTCAGCGCGGCACCGCCGCCCTTGATCAGGCACTTGTTGGCGTCGCACTCATCGGCGCCGTCCACGTACAGCGACAGGTTGCCGCTATGGTTCAGCTCGATCACCTCGATGCCGTGCTGCTTCAGGCGCGCGGTGCTCTGCTCGGAGCTGGATACGGCGCCCTTGATGCGGTGCTGGATGCGGGCCAGGGCATCGATGAAATAGGCCACGGTGGAACCGGTGCCGACACCGACGATCATGCCGTCTTCTACGTACTCGATGGCTTTCTCGGCGGCCAGGCGCTTGGCTTCGGACATGGGAGAACTCTCAGGCAGGGAATCAGGATTTCTTTTCCAGCGACAGCAGCAGCTTCCACTGCGCGGCCGTCACCGGGAACACCGACAGGCGGTTGCCCTTGGCAACCAGCGGGAAGCCTTCGCCGAGCTCATCAGCGTGCAGCTTGATCTCGTCCAGCGCGATCACCTGCTTGAGCTTGCGGTCGAAGGCCACGTCCACCAGCATCCAGCGCGGGTTCTCGCGCGTGCTCTTGGGGTCGTGGTAGTCGGATTTCGGATCGAACTGGGTGTCGTCCGGGTAGGCCGTGCTGGCCACCGTGGCCAGGCCGACGATGCCCGGCACCTTGGTATTGGAGTGGTAGAACAGGATGCCGTCGCCCACCTGCATGCCATCGCGCATGAAGTTGCGCGCCTGGTAGTTGCGCACCCCGTTCCAGGGTTCGACCTTGACCTTGGCCAGGTCATCGATGGAGAAGGCGTCCGGTTCGGACTTCATCAGCCAGTAGCGCTTGCGGGCGGTCATGCGTTCACGGGGGCAGCGGAGGGGAACAGGGTGCCGTCTTCGGTGCAGATCGCATCCACCGGCACGTCCCACGACGCCACCGGCAAGGACTCGACCTGCTGCACCGCAAACGCAGCACCGACCAGCCAGGGCGGCGCCGGCCGATCGTGGCGGAAGGCGAAGCTGCGATCATACCAGCCGCCCCCCATGCCCAGCCGCCGGCACTGCGCGTCGAAACCCACCAGCGGGGTCACTACCAGCGCCATCTGCGCCGGTTCCAGGGTGTCTTCCACCGCCACGTCCGGTTCGGGAATGCCGTAGCGGTTGCTGGTCAGCGGCTGCCCCGGCCGCCACGGTGCGAAGCGCAGCACCTCACCGGCCAGCACCGGCAGGCAGTAGGTGAGGCCTTCGGGCAGTTGCAGCTGCCAGCGGTGCAGGGCGATTTCGCCATCCAGCGCCCAGTAGCCAGCCACGGCGCCTTCGCGCGGGGCGAACGGCAGCGCCAGCAGGGCATCGGCAAGGGATTCGGCGGCGGCGATGCGCTCAGCGGCGGAAAGGTCACGGCGGCGTTGCCGCAGGTCGTGGCGCAGGGCCTGGCGCGGGTCGGTCATGGCAGCGTGCGGCAAGGATCAGCCGTCATTGTGCCGCAAAGAACAAGGGCGACGCCCGAAGACGCCGCCCTTGCTGGAATATTGCATTCTCCGCAATGTCGATGCATGCGAAACGACCTTGAACCCGGGGGCTCAAGTGGGAACGCTGGAGAACCATCGGGCTTCCCGCTACAAGGCGGACCTGCACTCCCGGCGCTGTCGCGCTCCCGGTGTCGTTCTTAAGGGACAAGGCGAATGTTTGCACATGCCGTCGAGTACCGCAGAGAACGCGTGGCCATTATAGCCAGCACGCAGGATCTGGATAGGCCGTTCGTCGGCAACAGTCCGTGCCAATTCAGATATGAGAAGACGCGTTGTGCACGACCTTCAGGCGTTGCCGTCGATGGCGCGGTCCAGACGCCGGTTCAGGTCGGCCAGCGTCTGCTGCAGGGCCACCGCCTGGCGGGCGTTTTCGTCGCGCAGCAGCTGCAGTTCGTGGGCCAGGTTCAACGCGGCCAGCACGGCGACGCGATCGACCGCGGCCATGCGGTTGCTGCCGCGGATCTCGCGCATGCGCGCATCCAGCAGGCGCGCGGCGGCCATCAGGCTGTCGCGTTCATCGCCGCCGACGCCCACGGTGTATTCACGATCGAGGATGCGGACACTGACCGGTTCGGCGCTCATGTGTGCTGCTCCAGGGATTTGAGCCGGCTGATCATTGCTTCCACCCGCGAACGTGCCTGCTCATTCTTGGCCAGCAGCGTCGAGCGCTCGGCCACAAGCTGTTCCTGCTGGTGGCGCAGGCTGCGGTTCTCCTCGGCCAGGCGCTGGTTGCGTTCAAGCAACGCTTCCACGCGGGCGGCGAAGTCCTGCAGCTGGGCAAGGGGATCAGCGGGTTCCATACGGGCACGATAGGCAAGCCGGGTAAGGGCGGTCAAGCGTTGTCGCAGCAAGGCTGGACGGGTGCGGAGAGGATGCCGTCGGGTTGCTACACTACGGGGTCTCACGGGCGCGCGCGTGCGCGCCCCGGGTTTCCTTTCCGAACGAGCCGCACGATGACCGAACTTCCCTCCGTCGACGACGTTACCCGCGCCAGCCAGGAGCTGGGCCTGGGCGCCACCGCTGCCGAGCTGCACGGCGCGCTGTGTGGCTGGCTGGCCGCCGGCGGCGCCCCCGGCAACGACTGGCCGGCGCGCGTGCTGGCCGACGACAACCTGGCGCCGGTGGCCGCCGACAGCGTGTTGGGGCAGCTGCTGCAGGCCACCATCAAGCAGCTGGAAGACCGTGACTTCGCCTTCGAACTGCTGCTGACCGACAACGATGACGTGTCCGCGCAGGCCGATGCCATGTTCAGCTGGACCCGCTCGTTCCTGGGCGGCTTCGGTCTGGGCAGTGGTGGCAACCGGCCAGCCCTGTCCGAAGAGGGCGAGGAAGCGCTGACCGACATGGCCAGCCTGGCCCGCGCCTCCAGCGAGGATTTCGAGGCCGGCGGCGATGATGACGACGAAGCCCTGTCGGAGATCGAGGAATTCATCCGCGTGGCGGTGCTGCTGCTGCACGGTGACGTGGTGCTGGCCTCGCGCCATCGGCAGCGCCTGAACTGATGGACATCAAGCAGCGCACCGGCATCGCGGCCGGCGAATACAAGCGTCGCCGCCGCCAGCTGATGGACATGGCCGGCGAGGACGCGATCCTGGTACTGCCGGCCGCAGCCGAGAAGGTGCGCAGCCTCGATACCCATTATCCGTTCCGCCAGGATTCGGACTTCCAGTACCTGAGCGGCTTCCCGGAGCCGGAAGCGGTGCTGGTGCTGATTCCGGGCCGCCGCCACGGCGAGGCCATCCTGTTCTGCCGCGAGCGTGATGCCGAGCGCGAGGCCTGGGACGGCAGCCGCGCCGGCCAGGAAGGCGCGGTGGCGCAGTACGGCATGGACGATGCCTACCCGATCGACGATCTGGACGACATCCTGCCGGGCCTGCTGGAAGGGCGCTCGCGCGTCTACTACCACTTCGGCCGCGATGCCGACTTCGACCTGAAGCTGATCGGCTGGGTCAACCGCGTGCGTTCGCAGGTGCGCCACGGCGCGCAGCCACCGCATGAGTTTCTGGAGCTGGGCCACCTGCTGCACGAGCAGCGCCTGTTCAAGTCGGGTGCGGAAGTCGCGTTGATGCACCACGCCGCGCAGATCAGCGTGCGTGCGCATCTGGCTGCGATGCAGGTGGCCAAGGCGGGTATCCACGAATACGAACTGCAGGCCGAGCTGGAGCGTGTGTTCCGCGCCAACGATGCCGTGCCGGCGTACTGCAGCATCGTCGGCGCCGGCCGCAACGGCTGCATCCTGCATTACCGCGACAACAACGCGCGTTCGCGCGATGGTGAGCTGGTGCTGATCGATGCCGGTGCCGAATACCGCGGCTACGCCAGCGACATCACCCGCACCTTCCCGGTGAATGGCCGCTTCAGTGCCGAGCAGCGTGCACTGCACGACCTGGTCGGCGATGCACAGGCCGCTGCGTTGGCCCAGGCCAAGCCGGGCGTGCCGTATGAGGCTGGCCACCTGGCGGCGGTACAGACCCTGACCGAAGGCCTGCTGCGGCTGGGCCTGTTGAAGGGCACGCTGGAAAAGAACCTGTCCGAGGGCCTGTACCAGCGTTTCTACCGGCACAAGACCGGGCACTGGATCGGATTGGACGTGCACGATGTAGGCGATTACCGCCTCGCCGGTGATTCACGCCTGCTGGAGCCGGGCATGGCGTTCACCATCGAGCCGGGGCTGTACATCGGCGTGGACGACACGACGGTGGAGCCGCGCTGGCGCGGCATCGGCATCCGTACCGAGGACGACGTGCTCATTACCGATGACGGACATCGTGTGCTGACCGAAGGCCTGGCGCGCAGCGCCGACGAGATCGAAGCGGTGATGGCGGGGTAAAGGGGGGGCTCTGCAGGGCTTGCAGCCCTGCACCCGCAGACGCAACAGCTGGAGCAACAGCAACAGCGGGCTATCCGTGGGATGGCGGGGCACTGTGGGTTTGCGGGGACGCCGTGAATCCGTCCGTGGAGGCTTGGTCGCCGCATCCATGCGGCTCACACCCCGCAAACCCACAGTACCCCGCCTTCGACAGATTCACGGGGCTGTTGGTGGGTGCCGACCGTTGGTCGGCACATCTATCAGACATCGAATGAATCATCCACGCATGGCGTGGATCTACTGGCAATTGCGGTTGTTGGAACGAACGACGATTGGTAGGTGTCGACCCTGGTCGACACAGAGCGAGCGCAGCGAGCGACCCGCTTCTGCTTTTCTTTTTTCTTTTCCGTGGTTGGACGCGGCAGGAAACTGTCAAAGGCTGGGCGGGGTGGGTTTGCAGGACCGTTGGCGCCATGGATGGCGCCATCGAGCCCCCATGGATGGGTTTACGGCGTGTCCTGCAAACCCACCCCGCCCGGCCAAGCGCGGCTTTTGATTCAACGGGCAACCACGAGGGGCTCAGCCGTTGGCCGCCGCAAACTCCGGCCGCGTCAGGTTGTCCGCCTCGCCATCAGTGCACAGCACTTCGTCTTCGATGCGGATGCCGCCATACGGGCGGAAGAAGTCCACGCGCTCCCAGTTGATCGCGTCGCCATGGCTGGCGTCCTTCACTTCGTTCAACAGCATGTCGATGAAGTACAGGCCCGGTTCGATGGTCACCACCATGCCCGGTTCCAGCACGCGGGTCAGGCGCAGGTAAGGGTGGCCGGCCGGGCGCTCGATGCGGCCGCCTTCGTCGCTGGCCGCGAAACCCGCCACGTCGTGCACCTGCAGGCCGATCAGGTGGCCGATGCCGTGCGGGAAGAACGCGGCGCTGACGCCGGTCTCCAGCGCGGTCTGCGGCGATACCTTGATCACGCCGAAGTCCTTCAGCACGCCCATCAGCGAAAGATGCGCGTCCACGTGCAGCTGCTTGTAGTCGAAGCCCGGGCGCACCGCCGCGCACATCTGCTGCTGGGCGGCGTCGACGGCGGCGATCATCGCAGCAAACTCGTCGTGGCCCTGCGCAGCGTAGGTGCGGGTGATGTCGCTGGCGTAGCCGTAGGCGCTGGCACCGGCATCGATCAGGAAGCTGCGCAGCGGCTGCGGCGCCTTGCGGCCCAGCTCGGTGTAGTGCAGCACCGCAGCGTGCTCGTTCAGCGCCACGATGTTGCCGTACGGCAGCTCGTTGGCGTCCTGGCCGACGGCCTGGCAATAGGCCATGTGGATGCTGAACTCGTCGGCGCCGTTGCGGAACGCGGCTTCGGCGGCACGGTGGCCACGCACGCCCAGCACCTGCGCCTGACGCATCAGCGCGATCTCATACGGCGTCTTGCTGCCGCGGTGCCATTCCAGGTAATTCACCACCGGCGCCGGGTTGTTCGGCACGTAATTGCCCAGCGCGCTCTGCGGTTCGCCGAGGATCGCGCAGCGCGCCGGGTCGGCCGGCAGCAGGGCCAGCGCCTCTTCGGGCTTGCGGATGATGTGGATGTCGAAGTGCTCCACCCACCAGCCGCTGGGCGCGTCCGGCACCACGTGCCAGTAGTCGAAGGGCTGGTGGAAGATCACGGCCGGGCGCTTGCCCGGGGTGAACACGATCCAGCTGTTGGGCACGCGGGTCAGCGGCAGCCAGGCCTTGAACTGCGGATTGACCGCATACGGGTAGTCGCGGTCGTCGAACACCTGGTAGTGCAGGGTGCCGCTGGGCACCACCAGGTGATCGAAGCCACCGCGGGCCAGCGCCTGTTCGGCACATCGGCACAGCACGGCCAGGTGGTCGGAATACAGGGCGCCGGGGTCTTGCTGGATCATTGCGGTGGCTCGACACGGAAAACGGCCCTAGATTCTGCCGCATACCGCGAAAAACCGCTGTGCCGGAACCGGCACTCAGGCCGTCGAAACCGGTCCCTCGTCGCTGTCCTCGCCCACCCACTGCCGCAGCAGCTGCCGATGCTCGCGTGACAGGGTGAGGAAGCGGAAGCCGGTCCAGCTTTGCCCGGGTACGTGCGCGGGCTCGCTCCATAGCAGATGCACGCCCACGTCGATGGCCTGCTGGCGGCCATCACCCAGTGGCAACGGGAAGCGCAGCTGGTACAGCGCATCCTCGCGCAGCGGCACGCTGGCCAGCATCAGCATGCCGGTTTCGGAGACATTGCCGAGGCGCCCGACCACGCACTCGCGCATCTGGTCGGTGACCGGCACCAGGTCCGAGACCTGGCGGCGCGGCGCGCGGCGGGTGTCCTGCGGCGGTACGGCTTTCATGCGGGGGTCTCCTGTGCGCGGCCCGTGGCCAGTGCACGCAGCGCACCGAGGCTGGCTTCCCAGGCACGGTCGACCAGCCGGCCCTTGTCTTCGGTGACCAGCTGCGCGCGCCCGGCACTGATCTGCCGCGCCAGCGTATCCAGGTCGGTATCGGTGATCTTCTGCCCGCGCGCATTGACGAACAACGCATGGCCGGTCAGCAGGCTGTACCAGGACAGGCGCTGGCGGCGCAGCGTGCCATCGCCCGTGTCGATGTCGAACCAGCTGCCGAACGGCAGCGTGGACAGCTGCTGGTAGGCCGCTTCTTCAGTACTGCTGCGCGGTGTGGCAGGTGCGGTGCCACTGTTCGTGCCGGCGTGCTCGCCCAGGCGCGCACGTGCCTTCAGGCGTGCGCTGAGCTCGGTACGCGAGGTGCTTTCATCCTCGCCGCCGGGCGTGGCCAGCCTGCGCGCGACGGCGGCGGCTTCCTCGGCGTGGTAGCCGACCTGCAGCAGTGCGGCTTCCACCTCCGCTGCCAGCGTGGTATCGGTGCCGCCAGGGGCGTCGATGGCCTGTGCGGTGATGGCAGCGATGCGCTCGGTCTGTTGCAGGCGCTCCTGCCACTGTGGCGAATCGTCGCCATGGCGCAGGCGGGTGAGGGTCAGTGCATCGGCCCAGGCCTGGCGCAGCAGGGTCTGCACGAAGCGCGGCGGCGACTGCGTGTCGCAGCACTGGTCGATCTGCGCGGTGGCCTGGCGACGGGCCAGTTCCAATCGTTCCTTGCCGCGCGCGGCTTCCACATGGCGGCGCTCGGCCAGTTCGGCACGATGGGCCGCCGCGCGCTGGTGCTGCTGCACGTCTTCGTTGGCGGCGGCAAAGGCCTCCGGCGCACGTGCATCCTGCCCCAGCAGGCCCTGCACGCTTTGCGCCATGCGCTGCAGCAGCTGTGGGTCCACATCGTCATCGCCCAGCCAGTTGGCGCCGACTTCGGCGATCTGGTTGAGCAGCTCACGCGCGGGGTGTTCGTCGCGCACGAAGAAGCCCGGGTCGGCCATGGCCGCGCGTGCCAGGGGCACCTGCAGGCGCGCCAGCAGGGCGGCCGGCACCGGATCGGGACGCTGCTGCTGTTGCACCTGCTGCATCAGCATGCGCAGCAGGTCGAGGTTGTCACGGTCGTGACTGCCCAGCTGGGCCTGCGCACCATGCTCGCTGCGCAGCTGCGCGACCACGGCAGCCTGCAGGTCGGCCACTCCGGTTGCGGCACTGGACTGGGCCTGCAGGCGCGCGAGGACCGCGTCGACTGCCGCGCTGGGCACCGCGCCGCTGTCCGCCGGGGCAGGGCTGGCATGCCGTGCCTGCTGCAGCAGTTCATGCAATGCACCGCCGGTGGACGTGGTTACGCCCGGCGTGGCGGGGCTGGCTGCGCCGCCCCCATGGAAGGCGTCCTGTACCAGGCTGGACCAGGAGCCGGCCGGTGCCGAACCGTTCCAGCCGGTCAGCGGGGCTGCGGCGCGCTTGGCCGGCTGCGTGGTGCGGCCGCCACCCACCGACTGGGTGATGATCCGCCGCGTGCTCGACGAGCGTGCCAGGTAGGGGGTGTAGACCAGCCCCGGCAGTACTCCGGACTGGGCCAGCAGGGCATTGGCACGGTCAAGGATATCGCCCAGCCGTTCCAGCACCTGCCGTTCGAAACTGCGATACAGCGCCAGCTGTACCTCGACGCTCAGCGCGTCCTGTTCGGCAATCCGGCGCACCATCGCGCACAGTGCCTGCGGTGCCAGTGGCAGGGTGTCGGCCTCGAAGGCCGGCGCCGCCGCCAGTACGCCCAGGCGTTGGCCCAGCAGGTTCAGTGTGTTGGTTGAACGCAGCGTCTCGCGCCGCACCATCTCGGTCAGCAGCAGGTCGCGATCCACTTCATGCTCATCGACCAGCGACAGCCCGAGCATGCCCGGCAGCGCTGGCGGCGTAGCACTGGTGCTGACACCGCTGGCCGGTTCGCGCAGCCGTGCGAGGGCATCGGCCACGGCGTCGAGCATACGGTCGGCGAAGTGGCCGGAGAACGCATGCAGCTGCCCGCGCTGGGCCATCAGCTCGGCCTGCTGCTGCGGATTGCGTGCGCGGTCGGCGTCGTGAAGCAGATTCTGCTCCAGCGCCTCCACCGTCAGGATCAGGGGCGCGGCCAGCGTCTGCCGGCACAGGCCGATCAGCGCGCCCAACAGCTCACGTACCCGCGGTGGCAGGTCGCTGGCGGCCAGTCGGTTCTTGTCGGCAGGAGTGATGGAAAAGACGGCTGACATCGGTAGGCGGTACCCGGATTCCCGCGGATCGATCTGGTGAATCTACCGTGTCGGCCGCTGTCGGCGCTACTTTAGGGTGGATGTGCCTTCCGTTCGCCAGGCATGGCCCTCTGTCACGCGAGATCAATCTTCCAGGAACAGGCTCACCACATCGTTGGTGAAGCGGCGGCCCAGCTCGGTCGGCTGCACATGGCCATCCGTCACGTCCAGCCAGCCGCGCTGCACGGCCTCGGCCAGCGGTGCGTCCAGTACGCTGCGCGGCAGGCCGGTGCGCGACTCGAAATCGCGCAGGCCGAAACCTTCGTGCAGGCGCAGCAGATTCAGCATGTACTCGAACGGCAGGCGCTCGGGCGCGATCACATCGTCACCACCGAATGAGGCCGGGGTACCCGCGCTGTCCAGGTAGGCCTGCGGATGCTTCAGCTTCCAGCGGCGCAGCACGTGTTCTTCGGCGCCTGAACTGATCTTGCCGTGCGCACCGGCACCGATGCCCAGGTAATCGCCGAAGCGCCAGTAGTTCAGGTTGTGTGCGCTCTGCCGGCCGGGGCGCGCATAGGCGCTGACTTCGTACTGGCCGAAACCGGCCTGCGCGAGCAGTGCCTGGCAGTGTTCCTGCATGTCCCAGGCGTTGTCTTCATCGGGAATGCCCTGCGGCGGCCGCGCGAAGAACACCGTGTTCGGTTCCAGGGTCAGCTGGTAGTGCGAGATGTGCGCCGGCTGCAGTGCGAACGCGCGTTCCAGATCGGCCTCGGCGCCGGCCAGGGTCTGTTCCGGCAGCGCGTACATCAGGTCGATGTTGAAGTTGTCGTAGCCCGCGTCCTGCGCCATTTTCACCGCGCGCTCGGCTTCGCCACTGTCGTGGATACGGCCTAGGCGCTTGAGCATCGCGTCGTCAAAACTCTGGATGCCGAAGCTGAGGCGGTTCACGCCGGCCGCGCGGTAGCGGTCGAAACGACCATGCTCGGCGGTGCCCGGGTTGGTCTCCAGGGTGATTTCGGCGTTGGGGGCAAAGCGCAGGCGCGCGCTGGCCTGCTGCAGGAAGCGGTCAATCGCTTCCGGCGGGAACAGGCTGGGCGTACCACCACCGAAGAACACGCTGTGCACCACCCGGCCCCAGACCAGTGGCAGGTCCTGGTCCAGGTCACGCAGCAGCGCGTCGATGTAGGCATCGAACGGCAGGTCGCCCTTGGCCTGGTGCGAATTGAAATCGCAGTACGGGCATTTGCGCACGCACCACGGCAGGTGCACGTACAGCGACAGCGGTGGCGGCACCAGCCGCGGCGGCGTGTCGTGGTCAGCGGAGCAGGCTTCGCCGGGCAGGTGGTTGCAGTGGTCGTGGGCGTGCGGCATGGGCTTCTTCGGTAATGCCGGCCGCTGGCCGGCTTCCCTGGTTCGATCGGGTGGCGTCAGTACAGCGTCGCCAGCTGTTGCTTGAGCTGCTGCAGGGCAATGGCGCGGTGGCTGATGGCGTTCTTCAGCGCCGGCTCCATTTCCGCGGCGGTCAGGCCGTGGGTGGTGTCCAGGAACACCGGGTTGTAGCCGAAACCATTCGTGCCGCGCAGCTCGCGGATGATCTGGCCCTCCCAACGGCCTTCGCAGATCAGCGGCTGCGGGTCGGTGGCGTGGCGCAGCAGCACGATCACCGCATAGAACCGGGCGCTGCGCTGGCCGTCGGGAACATCGGCCATCGCGTCCAGCAGCTTGGCGTTGTTGGCCGCCGCGTTGGTCGGGTGACCGGCATAGCGCGCGCTGTACAGGCCCGGCGCACCGCCGAGGGCGTCGACGATCAGGCCCGAATCATCGGCCAGCGCCGGCAGGCCGGTCGCTTCGCAGGCGGCGCGCGCCTTCAGCAGCGCGTTCTCGACGAAGGTCAGGCCGGTCTCTTCCACGTCACCCAGGCCGAGTTCGGCGGCCGAGGTGATCTGCAGCGGCAGGTCGGCGAGGATCTCCTGCATCTCCACCAGCTTGCCGGCGTTGTGGCTGGCCAGTACCAGTTTCTTCATTGACGGGGCTCCAGCAGGTCCCAGGTGTTGCCATACAGATCGCGGAACACCGCAACCGTTGCATAGGGTTCTTCGCGCGGCGCTTCCAGGAACTCGACGCCGGCGGCCAGCATCGCCGCGTGGTCGCGGTGGAAGTCATCGGTGTTGAGGAAGAAGGCGACCCGGCCACCGGTCTGATTGCCGATGCGGCTGCGCTGCTCCTCATTGCTGGCACGGGCCAGCAGCAGCGCGGCGGCGCTGCCGTCGGTCGGGCCGACCACCACCCAGCGCTTGTGGCCCTGGTCGATGTCCTCCAACAGTGCGAAGCCGAGCTTGCCGGTGTACCAGGCGATGGCTTCGTCGTAATCGGCCACCACCAGGGTGGTCAGGGCAAGGCGCCGGCTCATGCCGACAGCGCTGCCTGCTGCGCGGCCAGCAGCTCGCGCACGCCCTTTTCGGCCAGGCCCAGCAGCGCGTCCAGCTCGTCGCGACGGAAGGCATGGCCTTCGGCGGTGCCCTGCAGCTCGATGAAGCCGCCACCGTCGTTCATCACCACGTTCATGTCGGTGTCGCAGTCGCTGTCTTCGGCGTAGTCCAGGTCCAGCACCGGGGTGCCGCGGTAGACGCCCACCGACACGGCGGCCACTGCGCCCAGGATCGGGTTGCGCTTGATGTCGCCGCGCTTCATCAGCACGTTCACTGCATCGACCAGGGCCACGTAGGCGCCGGTGATGGCGGCGGTGCGGGTGCCACCGTCGGCCTGCAGCACGTCGCAGTCGAGGGTGATGGTGCGCTCGCCCAGCGCGTTGCGGTCCACGCACGCGCGCAGGCTGCGGCCGATCAGGCGCTGGATCTCCAGCGTGCGGCCGCCCTGCTTGCCGCGGGCCGCTTCACGGTCACTACGGGTGTGGGTGGCGCGCGGCAGCATGCCGTACTCGGCGGTGACCCAGCCTTCGCCCTTGCCGCGCAGGAAGCCCGGCACGCGGTTCTCGACGCTGGCGGTGCACAGCACGCGGGTTTCACCGAAGCACACCAGGACCGAACCTTCGGCGTGGCGGGTGAAGCCGCGTTGGATGACGACCGGGCGGAGCTGGTCGGGCTGGCGGCCGCTGGGGCGGGAATCGGACATGGTGCGGGTTCCGTAATGGCGAGGGAGTACGCCGCCACGCCCGCGGCCTTCACGGGGCGGGCAAGGGGGCTCTGGTGAGGGCGCTAGGGTACCATTCCCCCTTTGCACGCACCGGACACAATCCATGATTCGAAGCATGACCGCCTATGCCGGCGGCGAGCGGGTCACCCCGTGGGGCACGCTGGGCTGCGAGCTGCGCTCGGTCAACCACCGCTTCCTGGAGGTCGGCACCCGCCTGCCCGAGGAACTGCGGGCGCTCGAACCGCAGCTGCGCGAGCGCATCGCCGCACGCCTGAGCCGTGGCAAGCTGGATCTGGTGATGCGCCTGCGCGCGCCGGAAGCGGCGGCCAACCTGCAGGTGGACGAGGCCCTACTGGGCCAGCTGGGCCGCCTGGCACACCGCCTGACCTCCGATTTCCCCAACCTGCAGGTCAGCTTCACCGACCTGCTGCAGCTGCCGGGCGTGACCCGTGGCGAGGCCACCGATGCCGCCGCCCTGCAGGTCGAGGCACTGGCCCTGCTGGACCAGGTGCTGGACGGCTTCGTCGAGGCCCGTGAGCGCGAAGGCGGCAAGTTGTCGGCCGCCATCAGCGAGCGCGTGGACGGCATCGAACGCATCGCCACCGAAGTCCGCGTGCTGATTCCGGCCATTCGCGACGGCCAGCGTGCCAAGCTGGCCGCACGCCTGGCCGACCTGCCGCACCCGGTCGATCCCGGCCGCGCCGAGCAGGAACTGGTGCTGTGGCTGCAGAAGCTGGACGTGGATGAAGAGCTGGACCGTCTTGGCAGCCACATCGTCGAGATCCGCCGCGTGCTCAAGCAGCGTGAGCCGGTCGGCCGCCGCCTGGACTTCCTGCTGCAGGAGTTCAACCGCGAAGCCAACACGCTGGGCTCGAAGTCGGTGGACAGCCGCACGTCCAATGCCGCGGTGGAGCTGAAGGTGCTGATCGACCAGATCCGCGAACAGGTGCAGAACATCGAGTGATGTTGCACCCGGCGAAACGACAAGGGCGCCTTCGGGCGCCCTTGTCGTTTCCGCGCATCAGCGCACGCTGACGCCCGGTGTTCCAGCGCTCAAGCGGCCGATCACGGCTGCCTGGCCGAACCCTGCGTCGTGGAAACAGGCCAGCACCGCATCCACCGCTTCCGGGGCACAGGACACCAGCAGGCCACCGCTGGTCTGCGGGTCGGTCAGCAGCGGCTGCCAATATGCTGGCAACCCCTCGGCGAAGCGCACCTCGGCGCCATAGGAGGCCCAGTTGCGGTGGGAGGCGCCGGTCACGCAGCCACGCTGCAGCAGCTCCAGCGCCTGTGGCAGCAGCGGCACCTGTGCACTGTCCACCTCGGCGGCCACGCCACTGGCGCGGCACACTTCCAGCAGGTGGCCGAGCAGGCCGAAACCGGTCACGTCGGTCATCGCGTGCACGCCGTCCAGCGCGGCCAGCGATACGCCCACGCTGTTCAGGCGGGTGGTCGATTCGATCATCTGCCGGTAGCCGTCGGCGTCCAGCACTTCTTTTTTCAGTGCTGACGAATACACGCCCACGCCCAGCGGCTTGCCCAGCACCAGCACATCGCCGGCGCTGGCATCGGCATTGCGCTTGAGCCGCTGCGGGTCGAGCACGCCGATCGCGGCCAGGCCATAGATGGGTTCCACCGAATCGATGCTGTGGCCACCGGCCACCACGATGCCGGCATCGGCGCAGGCACGTTCGCCGCCCTGCAGGATGCCGCGGATGGTGTCCTGCGGCAGGCTGTTGATCGGCATGCCGACGATGGCCAGCGCGAACAATGGCCGTGCGCCCATTGCATACAGGTCGGACAGCGCATTGGTGGCGGCGATGCGGCCGAAGTCGAACGGGTCGTCGACAATCGGCATGAAGAAATCGGTGGTGGCGACGATCGCCTGGCGGTCATCAAGGCGGTATACCGCCGCGTCGTCGCTGGTCTCGCGACCAACCAGCAGCTCAGCCGGTGCCGGAAGCGCCGGCACGCCGCGCAGCAGTTCGGTCAGCACGCCCGGCGCGATCTTGCAGCCGCAGCCGCCGCCATGCGCCAGCGAGGTCAGTCGTTGCGGGGCATCGGCCGTTGAAGGGGCGGGGGACTGCGCGTGCGTGGCCATGCCGACATCTCCTGCGGAAACACGAATGGCGGAAGGCAGCAGGAGTCGAACCTACCAGGGAACGATCGACGCCCCCTACTGGGTTTGAAGCCCAGCCGCATGCCCGGATGCGCATGCCTTCCGAAAGTACGGCGGTAGCGGTGGGCTCAGTCGCGGGCTGCGTTCCACTGCAGGTCGCCACGCGGCCGATGCTGGTCACCGACGCGTCGAGTGTAGCCAACGCGATTGAAGAACTCCAAGATCTGGATGCTGCGCTTGCGGCCCAGGCCGATGGCATCGCGGAAAGCGGCCGCATCCACCGCGCCGCTGGCCTGCGACAGCTGCGCGACGATCGCGGCCAGCTCGGCAATGCGGGCCGGTGCATAGAACAGATCCGGTACCACCTGGAACAGTTCGCCACGTGTGGTGGCGCGGCGCAGAATGGCGCGGACCTCGTCTTCGGCCAGGCCGATGTCGGCGGCCAGGGTGCGCACCCACGGCGGATCGAAGCCACCGGCGTGCAGTTGCGGCAGCACGCGTTCCAGCAGCAGACGCTCGCGTTCCGGTGGCGCATGGTCATGGCCGGGCAGGCGCCACCAGGCGCCCACGCGCTGCACGCTGCCGTCGTCCAGCAGGTCCTGGAGAAGCGCGTTCCACAGGCTCGTTGCCAGTGCAGGCAGGGTACTGCGTTGCAGGCGCCCGCTGTCGACACCGGGTTCGTCAGGGCGTCGTTCATGCCAGCCACGCAGTGAGGCGATTACCTGTTCGCGTAGCACCTGCCAGTGCGCAGCGAGGATGACCACCGTGTCGTCGCGGGTGGCGATGCGCTGTGCGCCTGCAGGAAGATCGATCCGGTCGGCGGCGCGCCGGCAGTAGCGCTGCAGTGCGGCCAATGGAATTCCGGTGGCCGCCTGCTGAAGCAGCGGGCCAACATCTGCGCTGGTGGCCAGCTGTTCCAGCGCCACCAGCCACGCCAGGCGTGCAGGGCTGCGCCGCCGCCGCTGTGGCGGATCCGGATCGAGTACGACACCGCCGCCCAGCGTACGGGTTGCCGCCGAGTCGCGGGCAATGAAGCGATCGCCACACATCGCACAGACCGGCGCATCGAACACCAGTTGCACCAACTGCCCATTGCCGTAATCGTCGTCCTCCAGCAGCACCACATGGGCCTGCCGGTGCATCGTGCCCCAGTGGATATGCAGCGGCGCCCAGTCGCGCAATGGCGCGGCCAACGCGGACAGCCGCAGGCGCACATCAACGCGGGTGGTGGGCAGCAGTGCGCGCGGGTCGGCGATCCAGTCGCCACGGCGGATGTCGTCACGAGCGATGGCTGCCAGGTTCAACGCGCAGCGCTGCCCGGCCATCGCGTGGTCGCTGGCCTGGTTCTGCGCGTGGATGCTGCGTATGCGCACTTCAGTGGCGGCCGGCATCAGCTGCAGATGCTCACCCACCAAGGCGATGCCGCCATGTACCGCGCCGGTCACCAGCGTGCCGTGGCCGGCCAGCGAGAACACGCGGTCCACCGGCATGCGGAACAGTTCGCTGCGCAGTGCGGCCTGGCGCGCGCTGGCGTCGTCCGCCGCCCACGCGTGCAGCTGGGTACGCAGTGCACTGATGCCGGCATCATCGGCTGAGGTGCTGTTGCAGGCGAATACAGGGGAATCCTGTAGCGGCGTTCCGGCCAGCAGCGCAGCGATCTCGATCTCGACCCGGGCGATGCGCGCTACATCCACACGGTCGATCTTGGTCAGCGCCACCGCACCGCGGTCGACGCCCAGCAGTTGCAGGATGGCCAGATGCTCGCGGGTCTGTGGCATCACGCCGTCGTCGGCAGCGATCACCAGCAGGGCGACATCGATACCCGTGGCGCCGGCCACCATCGTGTGCACGAAGCGCTCATGGCCCGGAACGTCGACGAAGCCCAGCGTCGCGGCCGAGCCTTCGACGTCCCTGCTTTCCACCGGGACATAGGCGTAGCCCAGTTCGATCGATATGCCGCGCGTACGCTCTTCCTGCAGGCGATCGGTTTCGATGCCGGTCAGTGCGCGTACCAGGCTTGTTTTGCCATGGTCGATATGCCCGGCGGTGCCGACGATCATGCCTGCAGCGCGCTCCATTGGGCGAGGAAGGCCGCTTCGTCCCCGGGTTCCAGGCAGCGCAGGTCCAGCCACAACGCGTCATCGGCAATGCGGCCCAGCACCGGGCGCGGCAGCTGACGCAAGCGCTTGGCCAGGCGATCCAGTCCGCCACGGCGTGCGCTGGCAATGCGCAGTCCGGCGCTGGCAAGCTGCGCCTGTGGCTGCGCGCCGCTGCCGATCTGGCTGTGCATCGAAGCAGGCTCGAGGGTGTAGTCCGTCGCCAGCGAGGCACGCATCGGCTGCAGCAGGCGCTGGGCCTGCGCATCGATGTCGTCCTGCGTGCGCGACAGCGTGCGCAGGGTCGGCAGGCGCTGTGCCAGCATCTCCGGTTCGCGGTACAGGGCCAGCACCGCTTCCAGCGCAGCCAGGCCCATCTTGTCCATGCGCAGCGCGCGCTTGAGCGGGTTGCGGTTGATCCGCGCGATCAGGTCGGCGCGGCCGGCGATGATGCCGGCCTGAGGCCCACCCAGCAGCTTGTCGCCACTGAACGAAACCAGATCGGCGCCGGCTGCCAGCGTTTCCTGCACAGTGGGCTCGTGCGGTAGGCCGAACGTGGCCAGATCGCACAGGCTGCCACTGCCCAGGTCCACCACCAGCGGCAGGCCATGTTCGTGCGCGATTGCCGCCATCGCCGCGGTGTCGACCTTGGCGGTGAAGCCGGTGATCGCGTAGTTGCTGGCGTGCACCTCCATCAGCAGTGCGGTGCGGGTGCCGATGGCGTTGGCGAAGTCAGCCGGATGGGTGCGGTTGGTGGTGCCCACTTCCAGCAGTCGCGCACCGGCGCTGCGCATCACGTCGGGAATGCGGAAGGCGCCACCGATCTCCACCAGTTCGCCGCGCGACACCACCACGTCGCGGCGGTTGGCCAGGCTGTTGAGCAGCAGCAGGACCGCCGCCGCATTGTTGTTGACCACGGTGGCGGCTTCAGCGCCGGTCAGTTCGCAGATCAATGCCTGCACCCGTGCATCGCGGTCGCCGCGACGACCACGGATGACGTCGAACTCCAGATCCACCGGTGCGGTCATCGCGCGGCTGACCGCGTGCACGGCGGCATCGGGGAGCAATGCGCGCCCGAGATTGGTGTGCAGTACGGTGCCGGTCAGATTGAACATCGGCTGCAGATCCAGCCGTGCATCGGCCGCCAGTGCGGACTCGATCGCCGCGACCAGCGCCGGACCGCCAACCGCTTCCTGCAGCTGCGCGGCCGAAAGCTGGCCGGCGCTGATACGGTCGCGCAGCACCTGCAGGTGCGAACGCAGCAGCCGGGTGATACGACTATGGCCGTGGCCCTCGATCAGTGCTGCCAGGGCAGGCAGGCGCAGCAACCGGTCCAGCGAGGGCAGGGCGGAAACCGATGCCGGGGTGGAGGGCGTGGCTGTCATCGCCTCACTCGCCGTCGGATTGCCACAGCAGCGGATTCTGGCTGGCGCGCGCATAACCTTCTTCGCCCAGCAGCAGGTCCAGCGCCAACGTGCCGAGGTCATCGGCGACCGGTTCCAGTGAGGGATCCTTTTCCAGGTACAGGATCTTGCGGTAGCTGTGGCAGTGGTCGCAGGTCTCGGCACGGACCGCGCTCTCGCGCACGGCCTCGCCGCTGTCGCCATCCACATCGGCCAGGGCGCGGTAGGCGATGTCCTTGCCGGCGGTGCCACACTGGCTGCACTGCACGCGCACGTAGTGCCACTGGCACGCGCACAGCGAGCACGACAGGTAACGGTAGGACGCATAGGGTGGGCGTGCCTGCACCACGCTGACCACCGGTAGCGAGCCGCACAACGGGCACAGGCCGGGTGCATCGGCCAGCGGTTTCAGGTCGGTGGAGCGGAAGCTGTCCGCCAGCACCGCCCAGTAGACCTGCAGTGCGTTCATCACCAGCAGCGCCGCGACCGCGTCCACCGATGGCGCATCATCACGCTCCAGCACGGCATGGGCCTGCGCCTCCAGCCAGGCATCGTCGGCCGCGGCGACGCGCTGCAACTCCTGGCGGGTTTCCGCCGGCAGCCCGGCCTCGTCGGCACAGTGCTGGCACAGCGTGCGCAGCCAGTCGCGCCAGCGTCCATCCAGGTGAAGCGTGTTGGCCGGCCGCAACGGCATGCCGGCACCGGCCGCCGCACTCGACTGCTGCGCACGTGCCTGCGATTGCAGCGCTTCGCGTTGCTGTGGTGTCAGTTCGTCCAGCAGTGCCTGCTGTGCATCTGCCAACGCCGCCAGCAGCTGCAGGTAACCGCCGATGGCACTGTGCGCAGCCAGGCTGCGCAGGCGCGTCGCGCGCTCGGCGAACAGGGAAGCGACATCGGGCAGGATGATGCGCGGAACATCGCGCGAGGCCAGTGTCTCGATCTCACCGGGTTCAAGGATGCGTTGCGCCATGCAGGGCCAGCCAGAAGAACCAGCCTCCATCCTCGCCGTTGTCGGCGCTGGCGTCCAGCGTGTTCAAACAACGCAGTCGAGCAAAGCAGTCGAGCATGGCTCGACTCTACAAAAACCGGTTTCGGTCGTTGCCATGTTCATCGTGTCGACCAAGGTCGACACCCACCAAGAGCAGCTCATGCCATTCCGACAGCAGCGGGAAACTGTCGAAGGCGGGGTGGGTCCGGTTGCGGGGGTGTCCGCGGCATGGATGCCGCGGCCAAGCCCCCAAGGACGGGTTTACGGCGTCCCCCGCAACCGGACCCACCCGGCCACCCCTCAGGAGGACCTGTCTCCTTTACCCCACTCAGAGCCCCCGAGAACAAAGCGAATCTCGTATTGCGTCTTCTT
>NZ_LLXT01000090.1 GCF_001431625.1 Stenotrophomonas geniculata ATCC 19374 = JCM 13324 | reverse complement strand
GGCGGGAGGACGGTCGAAATCACTTCGCCGGAGTCGAAGCCTGCACCTCGCCACGTGTAGTTGACGCAGGAAATACCGTTGCAGACGGTCAGGACATCGCCGGTCTGGACTCGCGTCTGGGCTGTCCAGACAGTGGTCCGGCCGTCATTGAGCTTCTGGACCTCTTGGGAAAGCTGCTGGTTGGTCACCGGATCGGGATACGGGGTTGTCAGCGTGCATCCGGCGGTGCAGTTGATGACGCCAGGAAGCTTTTTCGCTTGAAGGCTCCCGGCTGCCATGAACAGCAGCACGCCTGCAATGGCGGGAATGGAGTTTCTACCAAGCGAAGGGATAATCCCAATCAGTCTAGCTTTCACAATAGGTCCTTATCGTGGGATGCAACAGTTCTTGAAGATTTCGTTCGATGAAATGCGGGCTTTCTCTTTCTCTTGGCTGCTCAGGTTTTTCTCATGGTTGGCAATGTCAGTGGTGGTGGCAAAACGTGGGTCCAGCCGGTTGAGGACGCGGGTATACGCCAGGGCGGCAACGGGATCCGCAGGAACGATGCCGCCATACGTGTAGGCCATCGCCATGTCGCTGATGACATTGACGTTCCCTTGTGATTCCAGTTCGCGCAGATATCCGGTGGCGGTGTCCTTCCACGCCTCGAGCGCCGCGGGATCACGGATTGCGTCATCAAGCGAACCGATGACTTTCTCCGGCGATCGCGAGTAAGCGCGCATCGCTTCCTGCGAGCCCATGGCGGCGGCCTTCGAAAGCCAATCGGCGTGATAGATGTCCTGATCCAGAGCCAACGACTCGCACTCTTTGAGGATTCGTTCCGATCGCTCCAGGAACCAGTTGCCGGACCCGACCGTGGTGGCTGAATCCGCCAGCTTGTCAGCGCGATCCGAGATGAAGGTCTGGCACTGCTCGATGGTTCGATAGATTTCGTAGGTTGCCGTGGCATCTCCGGATTCGGAGCGCAGCATCAGTTGCTTGACGTGGGCGAGCGCGTCACCGGGAGGCCGGAACTCATTGCCTCTTACGATCTCGTAGGCTTTGGGGCCCACTGCCTTGTACGAGCCCGGCGGGATCTTGTTGTCCCGCTCCAGCCTCTGCGCGGCCGCCGTACCTGACGCCGGAAGCTGCCTTCCCTGGTCGGGCCTTTCATCAAGGCTGCCACTGTTCCCGGATTCCTCTGCCGTGGCATCGGCAGCTGGCTGCTGCCGGTAGCCGTACATTGCAACGGCTGCCACTGCCAGCACCGCTGCCAGCGTGACGAATCCGATTAGCCGCTTGCTCATCTATTGATCTCACCTTCATTGCAGGAACCGGCATGGTTGCAAACGTGCGCCTCGTGTTCCATGTCCTGCAGCTAACGTTGTATGAATGGATCTCCCCCATTCCCGTTTGAGATTCATTCACGATTCGTTCACCAATCGTTCACGTCGTCGGGAGTGCGTCCGACCATGGCGAGCTGTTTGCCTGCGCCTGACCTTCGGCGCAGGCGGCACGCACCTTCTGGCGCTCGGCATGAGATGCAGTTTGGAAAGGCGCGGGAGAGGTAGAGCAGGTGCTGGCCGAAGTGCATCGTCTGCGCAGTTGCCAACGGCGGCTTGCCCTGTACTGCGGCGGTGTCACCTCGCTGGCGTTGACTGGCCTGCTGACGGGGGCGACGGACCAACGCAGTGCGTCGATCGACGTGATCGAAACGATGTTGCCGATGGACAGCGGCGGCCGATGTTCTCGGCCGAAGATGAGCGCTTGCACGCGCAGGTGTGCAAGCCATTACCCGTCGTGTGTTTCCTGGCAGGACGCAGTCGCACAATGCGATGTTTCAGCTGCTCGACGGAGCGGGCCAGCCGCGCCAGCAGTTGCAGGTCACGCCGAAGGGGGAGGCCACGCTGTCATTCCTGGACGAGCATGGGGACGCCGTGCGTGTGATCTCGGCGGAGCAGCTCTGATCTCCTGTTCCGGCCCCTGCACATCAATGTGAAGAAGTGCTTGCAATTCCTTCGCGACTCCCGGAAAATGCCGGACTCGCTTCGGGGGACGGACTTCTGGTTCCGCCCGTAGCAAAGCATCAAGTTCCAACGTCAGCCTCATCGGCGGTGGAGCGAAAGTTTCAGTGGTGGCTGTAGCTCAGTTGGTTAGAGTACCGGATTGTGATTCCGGTGGTCGGGGGTTCGAATCCCCTCAGCCACCCCACTGATTCAACCGCATCGGCGCAGCCGAAACGGTATTGCAATAAACAGAAAGCACGCTACAATGTGCGTCTGAGTTTCACGGGCCGTTAGCTCAGTTGGTAGAGCAGTTGACTCTTAATCAATAGGTCCAAGGTTCGAATCCTTGACGGCCCACCAAGACAGAAGCCACCTGGTACCCCAGGTGGCTTTTTTCTTATAGGTGTGACTCCCATCGTTTCGATGGGGCACGCGTTGCAGAACCCGCTCGGCGCGGATCTGCAGCAGCAGCGGGACCGCAGTGCTGGTTTCAACCATGTTGAAAAAAGTGCTTGCACCCACCGAGCGGATCGGGTCATAATTCGCGCCCCGATTTCGGGCTGTTAGCTCAGTTGGTAGAGCAGTTGACTCTTAATCAATAGGTCCAAGGTTCGAATCCTTGACAGCCCACCAGACGAAAGCCACTTGGTTCGCCAAGTGGCTTTTTTCTTGCCTGTTCGCTGGGTGGCGTCTGCAGATACCAGCGGTGCTGGCTGGAGTGGAGCCCCCTTGAGTCAAGGGGGCGCGGCGAAGCCGCGGGGATGTGGGGGCTGGTGAAGTGGGGCTGCGGCGCGAATGCGCAGCAGCTTCCCCTTGGTTCGCCAAGTGGCTTTTTTCTTGCCTGTTCGCCGGGTGGCGTTTCATCCGCGCATGGCGTGGATCTACTGAAGCGATGCTGAAATCAGGGGCATACGCGTCATCAGTGTTTTCAATGCTGTGCGCTGCTTCTCACCGCGCTGCGCCCTTCATCGCACCCAATGGATCTTCCGCGCCGAGAGCGCATGCATGTACGAAGGAAGATCCTGATGGCCGATATGAAACGACTGCGCCGGGGGCTGTGGGTTTCATTTGCGTTGCTGGTGTTGGTGGCCTGCGCGCCGGAACGTGATCCGGCGCAGACCGTGGAGCGCGATGCAGGTACAGGGGCGGTTCCGGCGCGCCCGGTCGGTGACACCATGCAGATGCAGCCGGCGCAGCCGGTGGAGGGTGAGGCTGCGCCGGAGGCGATGGGGCTGCGTCGCACCGACAAGGGTGGCGTGGACATCCGCAAGGTGGATGTGGCGGCCGGGCAGGGCGCTGACGCACCTGCGTCCCCTGCCGAGGCGAAGCACTGAGTCGCCGCCGTCCCGAACGGTCGCACGACCTTCGGGGCGGCCTTTGGCGCGGGCAATGAGCACAGGGCTATCATGTTCAGTTTTGTGCAGGCCTTCCGATTCCCGCCGTCGCCTGCGACAATGAATGCCTGAGCCGGCCACGCGAAAGTGGCGGAATTGGTAGACGCCCTGGATTTAGGTTCCAGTGCCGCAAGGCGTGGGGGTTCGAGTCCCCCCTTTCGCACCAGTGCCGGCCTGTCCCCGCCCTGATCGGGCCATCGACGCCCACTTGACCGGCACGCGCTGGCAGTGCAGGCCGAATTGGGCGAAACTAAAGGGCTGCGGCAAGCAGGCGCGTCCCAGACGTCGTGTCCTTACAACCGTTTCATCCCAATCATCGAGCCGGGGGCGTGGGCCACCGGTGGCAGGAGTCAACATGCAAGCTTCGATCGAATCCACCGGCAACCTGGAACGCCGCCTGAGCTTCTCGCTGCCGGAAGAGCGTCTGCAGAGCCACATCGTCGGCCGCCTGGGCGAAATCGCCCGTACCACCCGCATCAAGGGTTTCCGTCCGGGCAAGGTGCCGGCCAAGGTGATCGAGCAGCGCTTCGGCGCGCAGGTCCGTGGTGAGGCGCTGGACGGCCTGCTGCGCGAAACCTTCGACGCGGCCGTGCGCGAGCACGACCTGCGCATCGTCGGCAGCCCGCGCATCGACAAGGGCGACGAGGGTGAGTTCTCCTTTGTGGCCACCGTGGAAGTGGTGCCGGACTTCGGCGACATCGACGTCAGCAAGCTGACCGTCGTGCGCCATACCGCCGAGATCACCGACGCCGACATCGACCAGATGATCGAGAACCTGCAGAACCAGCGTCGTACCTGGGCCCCGGTCAGCCGTGGCGCGCAGGACGGTGACCTGGTCGCGGTGGAAACCTGGTCGCAGGCCGGCGAAGAGCGCCTGCCGGCCGAAGGCACCGAGAAGGGTTCGATCGTGCTCGGCCAGGGCATGATGTTCGAGACCATCGAAAAGGGCCTGGTCGGCCTGGCCAAGGGTGAAGAGAAGACCCTGGACGTCGAGTTCCCGGCTGACTGGCGCGTGCCGGTGCTGGCCGGCAAGACCGTGCAGGTCACCGTCAAGGTTGCCGAAGTCTCCGAGCCGGTCGTGCCGGCGGTCGACGAAGCCTTCATCAAGAGCTTCGGCGTGAAGGGCGGCGACGTGGAGCAGTTCCGCAGCGACATCCGCGCCAACCTGGAGCGCGAGCTGAAGGGTGCCCTGATGAACCGCCTGCGCCGCGAGGTCGGCGAGCAGCTGATCGCCGCCTATTCCTCGGTGGAAATGCCGCCGCGCCTGGTCGAGAACGAAGCCCGCGCCATGCTGGCCCAGCAGGTCGAGCAGATCCGCCGCAACGGCCAGAACGTTGGCGAGATCCCGGCCGATGCCCACGAAGGCTTCAAGGAAGCGGCCGCCAAGCGCGTGCTGGTCGGCCTGCTGGTCGGTGAAGTGGCCCGCATCAACGACCTGCGCCTGGAAGCCAAGCGCCTGAACGAAACGATGCGTCTGATCGCTTCGACCTACGAAGAGCCGGAGCAGGTCATTGAGATGTACCGCAATGACCCCCAGCTGATGTCTGGCCTGCAGAACCGTGTGATGGAAGAGCAGGTGATCGACTGGATCGCCGAGCGTGCCCAGCACACCGAAGAGAAGCTGTCGTTCCAGGACGCGATCCGCCAGTAAGCCCGGGCGGATCACCGGATGCCCCGCGCCTTTGCCGGCGCGGGGTTGTTGCCCCCCAAGATAGGTACCTCACGTAATGGACAACCGAACCAAAGCCCTGAACCTGGTTCCGATGGTGGTCGAGCAGACCAGCCGCGGCGAGCGTGCCTACGACATCTATTCGCGCCTGTTGAAGGAGCGCCTGATCTTCCTCGTGGGCCCGATCGACGATCACATGGCCAACGTGGTGGTGGCGCAGTTGCTGTTCCTGGAATCGGAGAACCCGGAAAAGGACATCAACATCTACATCAACTCGCCGGGTGGCGTGGTCACCGCCGGCATGGCGATCTACGACACCATGCAGTACATCAAGCCGAATGTGAGCACCACCTGCATCGGCCAGGCTGCCTCGATGGGCGCCCTGCTGCTGGCCGCAGGCGAAGCCGGCAAGCGCTATGCGCTGCCGAACTCGCGTGTGATGATCCACCAGCCGTTGGGCGGCTACCAGGGCCAGGCCACCGACATCGACATCCACGCACGTGAGATCCTGACCCTGCGTTCGCGCCTGAACGAGGTGCTGGCCAAGCACACCGGCCAGTCGCTGGAGACGATCGCGCGTGACACCGAGCGCGACAACTTCAAGAGCGCCTTCGAGGCGCAGGCCTACGGTCTGGTCGACCAGGTCCTGGAGCGTCGTCCGGATGAGTCGATCCAGGCCGGCTGACCGGCCTTCACGGGGCCATGGAGGCCCCGTTCCTGCAGGGTCGGGCGGGACTGGTGTCCCCTCGGCCCTGTGCTATTCTCGAATCGAACCCCCGTTCAGCGGGTGGGGTAACTGGGTAAGCGAAGCATGAGCGAAGACCGCCAAGGTCGTTCCACGGACACCGGCAAGATCCTCTACTGCTCTTTCTGCGGCAAGAGCCAGCATGAAGTGCGCAAGCTGATTGCGGGTCCGAGCGTGTTCATCTGTGATGAATGCGTGGAGCTGTGCAACGACATCATCCGCGAGGAACTTGAGGAAAAGGCGCAGTCGGCGCGCAGTTCGCTGCCGAAGCCGCGCGAGATCCTCGAGGTGCTCGACCAGTACGTGATCGGCCAGAACCGCGCCAAGCGCACCCTGGCCGTGGCCGTGTACAACCACTACAAGCGCATCGAGAGCCGGCAGAAGAACGACGACGTCGAACTGGCGAAGTCGAACATCCTGCTGGTCGGCCCGACCGGTTCGGGCAAGACGCTGCTGGCCGAGACCCTGGCCCGCCTGCTCAACGTGCCGTTCACCATGGCCGACGCCACCACGCTGACCGAAGCCGGTTACGTGGGCGAGGACGTGGAGAACATCATCCAGAAGCTGCTGCAGAAGTGCGACTACGACGTCGAGAAGGCGCAGCAGGGCATCGTCTACATCGATGAAATCGACAAGATCTCGCGCAAGAGCGAGAACCCGTCGATCACCCGCGATGTGTCCGGCGAAGGCGTGCAGCAGGCCCTGCTGAAGCTGATCGAAGGTACCGTGGCCAGCGTTCCGCCGCAGGGCGGCCGCAAGCATCCGCAGCAGGAATTCCTGCAGGTGGACACCAAGAACATCCTGTTCATCTGCGGCGGCGCGTTCGCCGGGCTGGACAAGGTGATCCAGGCCCGTTCCACCGACGTCGGCAGCATCGGCTTCGGCGCCAAGGTGAAGAGCAGCGAGCGCAAGCAGGAAGTGGGCAAGGTGCTGGCCGAAGTCGAGCCGGAAGACCTGATCAAGTTCGGCCTGATCCCCGAGTTCGTCGGCCGCCTGCCGGTGGTGGCGACCCTGGAGGAGCTGGACGAGCCGGCCCTGATCAGGATCCTGACCGAGCCGAAGAACGCCATCACCAAGCAGTTCAAGAAGCTGTTCGAGATGGAGAACGTCGAACTGGAGTTCCGTCCGGACGCGTTGTCGGCCATCGCCCGCAAGGCGCTCAAGCGCAAGACCGGCGCCCGTGGCCTGCGCACCATCGTCGAATCGGTCCTGCTGGACACCATGTACGACCTGCCGTCGCAGGAAAACGTCAGCAAGGTGGTGGTGGACGAATCGGTGATCGAGCACAAGTCCGAGCCGTACCTGATCTACCAGACCCCGGCGGCCCCTGAACAGAAGGCCGCAGGCGCTGAGTGATCCTTCCAGGTTGTTGATTGGAAAGGATTTTCAAGGAATGCCTTGCATCTGAAAGCCGATGGCCCCATAACGGGGCCATCGGCTTTTTTTGTCTCCGGAAGATGCCCTCCCGGAGGCGGTTTTCCCCTTCCCTGGAGCCCCCATGGCCCGTTCCCCAAGTGAAACCCTCGACCTGCCGGTCCTGCCGCTGCGCGACGTAGTGGTGTTCCCGCACATGGTCATCCCGCTGTTCGTCGGCCGTGACAAGTCCATGCACGCGCTCGAACAGGCAATGGAGGCGGACAAGCGCATCCTGCTGCTGGCGCAGAAGTCGGCCGAGACCGATGACCCGCATGCGGCCGATCTCTACCAGGTCGGTACGCTGGCGCAGGTGCTGCAACTGCTGAAGCTGCCCGACGGCACCATCAAGGTGCTGGTCGAAGGCCTGTCGCGCGTGCAGGTCACCCACGTCGACGAGCGCAACGGCTCGCTGCATGGGCAGGCGGTGGAAATCGACGCCACCGACGAGCGCGAAGCGCGCGAGGTCGAGGCGATTGCCCGCTCGCTGATGTCGCTGTTCGAGCAGTACGTCAAGACCAACCGCAAGCTGCCGCCGGAACTGCTGCAGACGCTGTCGGGCATCGATGAGCCGGCGCGCCTGGCCGACACCATCGCCGCGCACATCAGCGTGCGCCTGGCCGACAAGCAGCGCCTGCTGGAAACGCTGGCCGTCGGCGATCGCCTGGAGATGCTGGTCGGCCTGGTCGATGGCGAGATCGACGTGCAGCAGATGGAAAAGCGCATCCGCGGCCGCGTGAAGTCGCAGATGGAGAAGAGCCAGCGCGAGTACTACCTCAACGAACAGATGAAGGCCATCCAGAAGGAACTGGGTGACCTGGATGACGCGCCGGGCGAGCTGGAAGAGCTGGCCCGCAAGATCGCCGAAGCCGGCATGCCGAAGGCCGTTGAAGCCAAGGCACGCAACGAACTGAACAAGCTCAAGCAGATGTCGCCGATGTCGGCCGAAGCCGCGGTCGTGCGCAACTACCTGGAGTGGCTGCTGGGCGTGCCGTGGAAGAAGCGCAGCAAGGTGCGCAAGGACCTGAAGGTGGCGCAGGATACCCTCGATGCCGATCACTACGGCCTGGAGAAGGTCAAGGAGCGCATCCTTGAGTACCTGGCGGTGCAGTCGCGCGTGAAGCAGATGAAGGGCCCGATCCTGTGCCTGGTCGGGCCGCCGGGCGTGGGCAAGACCTCGCTGGGCCAGTCCATCGCCAAGGCCACCAACCGCAAGTTCGTGCGCATGTCGCTGGGCGGCGTGCGTGACGAGGCCGAGATCCGTGGCCACCGTCGTACCTACGTCGGTTCGATGCCGGGCCGCATCGTGCAGAACCTCAACAAGGTCGGCAGCAAGAACCCGCTGTTCGTGCTCGACGAGATCGACAAGATGTCGATGGACTTCCGTGGCGATCCGTCTTCGGCGCTGCTGGAAGTGCTCGACCCGGAGCAGAACAACGCGTTCAACGACCACTATCTGGAAGTGGACCTGGACCTGTCCGAAGTGATGTTCGTGGCCACCTCGAACTCGCTCAATATTCCGGGCCCGTTGCTGGACCGCATGGAAGTGATCCGCATCCCCGGCTACACCGAGGATGAGAAGCTCAACATCGCCACCCGCTACCTGGTGCCCAAGCAGATCAAGGCCAACGGCCTGCAGCCGGAAGAGCTGGAGATCGGCAGTGATGCCATCCAGGACATCGTGCGCTACTACACGCGCGAATCGGGCGTGCGCAACCTGGAACGCGAGATCGCCAAGATCTGCCGCAAGGTAGTGAAGGAGATAGCACTGGCCGGCCCGCAGCCGGCGGTGAAGGCGAAGAAGGGCACGAAGAAGTCCAAGGCGCTGGTGAGCGTGTCCAGCAAGAACCTGGACAAGTACCTGGGCGTACGTCGCTTCGACTTCGGCCGTGCCGAGGAAGAAAACGAGATCGGCCTGGTCACCGGCCTGGCCTGGACCGAAGTCGGTGGCGATCTGCTGCAGATCGAATCGACGCTCGTGCCGGGCAAGGGCCAGCTGATCCTGACCGGCCAGCTTGGCAACGTGATGAAGGAATCGGCGTCGGCGGCGTTGTCGGTGGTGCGTTCGCGCGCGGTCGGCTTCGGCATCGACAGCGACTTCCTGCAGAAGCACGACGTGCACCTGCACGTGCCCGATGGCGCCACGCCGAAGGACGGCCCGAGCGCCGGCGCGGCGATGGTCACCTCGCTGGTGTCGATGCTGACCAAGGTGCCGGTGCGTGCCGACGTGGCGATGACCGGCGAGATCACCCTGCGGGGTCGCGTCACTGCCATCGGTGGGTTGAAGGAGAAGCTGCTGGCCGCACTGCGTGGCGGCATCCGCACCGTCATCATCCCGGAAGAGAACCGCAAGGACCTGGCCGACATTCCGGCCAACGTCACCCGCGATCTGGAGATCGTGCCGGTGAAGTACATCGAAGAAGTCCTGGACCTGGCGCTGGAGCGTCCGCTGGCACCGAAGAAGGCGCGCAAGAGTGCGCAACGTGTCACGGTGCGCAGCAAGGCCAAACCGAGTGGAAGCGCGCGCGTCAAGCATTGACGCGCGCTGTCCAATGGCCCGAAACCCGCGTCGTTGCTGGCTTTCCAGCTTGCGTGGGGGTAGGGCCACTGGTATAAAAGCAGCACTCGCGAATGAGTGATCGCTGTCAGCGATGACTGAATCGGCGAACCGTTTCCACATGGCGGCCGCATGCAGAAGGCATGCGGTTGCTTCCCTGTCGAATAAGCGGAACCCACCGCCAAAGGAGTTGTAGAGAATGAACAAGACCGAATTGATCGATGCCGTTGCTGAAGCTGCCGACCTGACCAAGGCCGAGTCCAGCCGCGCTGTCGATGCCGTCGTTGCTGCCGTCACCAAGGCGCTGAAGGACGGCGATGCGGTCACCCTGGTTGGCTTCGGTACCTTCCAGGTCCGCGACCGTGCTGCACGCACCGGCCGCAACCCGAAGACCGGCGACACCATCAAGATCGCTGCTTCGAAGAATCCGTCGTTCAAGGCTGGTAAGGCCCTGAAGGATGCTGTAAACTAAGCGGCTCGCTGGGGTGCTTAGCTCAGCGGTAGAGCGTCTCCTTTACACGGAGAGGGTCGGGGGTTCGAAACCCTCAGCACCCACCACAGCACCGCGGTAAAAGTTTGAGTGTGGAGCGGTAGTTCAGCTGGTTAGAATGCTGGCCTGTCACGCCGGAGGTCGCGGGTTCGAGTCCCGTCCGCTCCGCCATTCAACGAGGCCTCCGGCCAAAAGCTGGAGGCTTTGTTTTCTCCCCGGTCCAGGCCAGTGGGAAAACAAAAAAGCAACAATGCGGAGCGGTAGTTCAGCTGGTTAGAATGCTGGCCTGTCACGCCGGAGGTCGCGGGTTCGAGTCCCGTCCGCTCCGCCACTACATCGAGGCCCCCGGCCTGAAGCCGGGGGCCTTGTCTTCTCACCGACAGGTTCGGGAAGAAGGCGAAAAGGTTTTTGCAAGAACGGAGCGGTAGTTCAGCTGGTTAGAATGCTGGCCTGTCACGCCGGAGGTCGCGGGTTCGAGTCCCGTCCGCTCCGCCATTGCAGAATTCTTAAGTCCCTGTGAAAAAACTTTGAAAAAAGTGTTCATCGGGCTGGGTTTCCAGGGAGTCTTCGGATATACTGGGCGCCTGCAAAGTTTCAGCGCGGAGCGGTAGTTCAGCTGGTTAGAATGCTGGCCTGTCACGCCGGAGGTCGCGGGTTCGAGTCCCGTCCGCTCCGCCAACTTTAAAAGCCCTCGGCGCAAGCCGGGGGCTTTTTCTTTGGGCCGTGCCGCAGGCCTGCCGATGTGCTGATGGTGCAGGTCCACGAAGATCGGCGCAGGCCGCGCCGGCGCTGCTTTTGGTCCCTGCGGCGAAGCGGGTTACACTGCCGGGCTCGCCAATCAGGCCTTGTGATTCTCACCATGCTGCAGAAACTCCGCGACAAGACCTCAGGCTGGATCGTCACCGTGATCCTGGGGCTGCTGATGATTCCGTTCCTGTTCGTGATCGACAACAGCTACCTCGGTGGCGTTGGCGCACAGAACGTGGCCAAGGTTTCCGCGCCGCCGACCTGGTGGCGTTCGGCGCCGTCGTGGTGGCCGGTGCGCATGCTGTGGCAGCACCACGAGATCAGTGCGCAGGATTTCCGCACCCGCTTCGAGCAGGAGCGCATGCGCGAGCGCCAGCAGCAGGGTGAGAACTTCGACCCGCGCGCGTTCGAAAGCACTGAAAACAAGATGGCCGTGCTCGATCAGCTGATCGACGAGCAGGTCGTGCGCCTGGTGGGCGAGCAGGCCGGTGTCGTGGTGGGCGACGGTGCGGTGCGCGAGTACATCGCCACCATCCCGGCCTTCCTCGATTCGAACGGCAAGTTCAACGAGAACAACTATCGCCTGGCCCTGGCCGGTGGCAATCCGCCGCGTACGCCCACGCAGTTCCAGGAGCTGGTGCGCGAGAGCCTGCAGCAGTCGGTGATTCCGTCGGGCCTGCAGAATTCGGGCTTCGTCACCCAGGCCGAGACCGAGCGCCTGCTGAAGCTGCTGGGTGAAACCCGCGACGTCGAGCTGGCCGCGCTGCCGGAAGTGCCGGCCGATACCGCGCCGGTCACCGACGAACAGATCAAGCAGTGGTATGACAGCCACGGCAAGGATTTCCGCCAGGCCGAAAGCGTGTCGCTGGAATACGTCGAGATCAACGGCGCGAACCTGCCGGCACCGACCGCGGCTGACGAAGCGACCCTTCGCAAGCGCTATGAAGACGAGAAGGCGAAGTTCACCTCGCCGGAACAGCGCCAGGCTGCCCATATCCTGATCACCGGTGACGGCGCCGAAGCCAAGGCGAACAAGATCGCTGCCGAAGCCAAGGCGGCCGGTGCCGACTTCGCTGCACTGGCCAAGGCCAATTCGGAAGACCCGGGTTCAAAGGACCAGGGCGGTGACCTGGGTTGGGTCGAGCGCGGTGCGATGGTCAAGCCGTTCGAAGATGCACTGTTCGCTGCCAAGGCGGGTGACGTGATCGGTCCGGTCAAGACCGACTTCGGCTACCACATCATCAAGGTCGCCGCGGTGCGCGGTGGCGAAGGCAAGTCCTTCGAGGAAGTGCGTGACACGCTGGCTGCCGAGCAGTTGAAGGCCGACGGCGAGCGCGGCTTCAACGAACTGGCCGGCAAGCTGGTCGACGCCATCAACAAGAGCCCGAGCGATCTGGCTGCTGCGGCCAAGGAAGTGAACCTGCCGCTGCAGACCCTGGGCCCGATCACCCGTGCCACTGCCAGTGGCATCGCCGCTGACCCGGCCGTGCTGCGTGCCGCGTTCTCCGACGTGCTGGTGCAGGACGGGACCGCCAGCGACCCGATCGCCCTGGGCGGCGCGACCAACCACAGTGTGGTCATCCGCGTGGCCGCGCACACTCCGGAACAGGCCATGCCGCTGGACAAGGCGCGCGAACAGGTGATCGCCGCGATCCGCGCCGACCGCCAGCGTCAGGCCAGCGACAAGGCCGCCGACGCCGTGCTGGCCAAGCTGAAGGCCGGTGCCACCCTGCAGTCGCTGGCTGCCAGCGAGAAGCTGCAGCTGAGCCCGATGCCAGGCCTGCCGCGCAGCCAGCCGGTGCCGACTCCGGAAATCAACCGCGCGATCTTCAGCGCGCCGGTGCCGGCCGAGGGCAAGCCGAGCTATGGCAAGGTGGATGTCAACGGCCACGCGCTGCTGTTCGCGGTGAACAAGGTCAACCCGGGCGACATCAAGGAAGTGACTGCCGAGCAGCAGAAGCAGCTCAAGGACCAGCTCAGCCAGATCGATGGCATGGCCGCAGCCAAGGCCTACGTCGAGGCGATGCGCAAGAAGTTCGTGATCCAGACCACCGAAGAGAACCTGTAAGCCTCGCGGCGGGCAGGACGAGAAAGGCCCGGCAATGCCGGGCCTTTTTTATTGGGAGCGATGCTGGAAATTGAACTGTAGAGCCGAGCCCATGCTCGGCCTGTCATGAACCCCGGCAGGGCGCGAACATGAAAAAGCCGAGCATGGGCTCGGCTCTACAGGAAGCAGGGCAGGGCGCGGCCGGAACCGCGCCTGCTTCAATCCTCGACGCGCAGTACCGCGCCCGGCTTCAGCACGCTGCTGCCGCTCAGGCCGTTCAGTGACAGCAGTGCCTTCACCGGCATGCCGTAGCGACGGGCGATGGTCCATGCCGACTCGCCATCACGCACGGTGTGGCGGCGGCTGCGCGGGCGGTCGGCGATCGCGGCGACGGTCTTGGCCACCTGCGGCGTCGGCGTGGTCGTGGCAACCGGTGCGGTGCTGGCCACCAGTGTGGTCGCGGTTTCCGTCACAGTCGCATTGGCAGCCGAGACCGGGGCCAGCACCCGGGTGGTTCCAGAGGCGCGGTTGCCGGCGGCCAGGGCCGGGTTAAGGCGGGCGATCCTGGCAGGGTCCAGCGCGCGCTGTGCGGCCCACTGCTGGACGCTGGTGCCGGCCGGCAGGGTGTGGTCCTTCAGCACCGGCACGGTGCGGTCCAGCGAGGCCATCACGCCCGGCTGGTCTTCCACGTCTTCCAGCACGCAGGCCAGGGCATGCAGCTTCTCGACATAGGCATGGGTGACCGGCGACAGGCCCGGCAGGGCTGCCGGCTTGGCGTTCTGCGCGTTCATGCCAGCCTTGCGCATGGACTGCAGTACCCGGTACTCGCCGGCGTTGTAGGCCATGGTGGCCAGGCGCCAGTCGCCGCCGAACATGCCGTGCAGGGTCTTCAGGTAGCGCACCGCGGCCTGGGTGGAATCCACCGCCGACAGGCGGCCGTCATAGCCGTTGGCCATCGGCACGCGGTGGTTGCGTGCGGTGGTGGCGATGAACTGCCACAGGCCGGTCGGGCCGCTGCCGTTGCGGGCATTGGGCCGATAGCCGCTTTCCACGAACGGAATCAGCGCGAATTCGGTGGGCAGGTTGGCCTTGCGCAGCTCTTCGACCACATAGCCGAACAGCACCAGCGCATCGTCATCCTGGTTGGCCAGGCGCGAGGGGGCGTGGGCGAACTGCTTCTGCCAGCGCGGGCTGGTGGCCTCGGCATCGCAGCTGGGCTCGGCCAGGCCGTCGCGGAAGCTGGTGAAGATCTCCTGGCCGTTGCGCACCGAAGCGGCGGGCAGCGCTGAAGCGTCCAGCGGCAGGGCCGCGGCAGCGGTCAGGTTCTGGCTGATGCCGGCACCCAGCGACTGTGCGCCCGCGGTTCCGGCCAGCCCCAGGGCAAGGCCCAGGGCCAGCGGCAGACTTCGGCGCATCATGCGCGGAAGCCGTCTTTCCAGTGCCGGAGACCGGCCATCACGTCGACGTCGTCCACGACGTCACGGCCCAGGTGTGCCGATACCGACGCACGGATCGGTGCAGCGTGCACACGCAGGAAGGGATTGCAGTCGAATTCGTTGGCCAGGGTTACCGGCAGGGTGGAACGGTCATCGCGGCGCATGGCCAAAGCCTCCTCTTGGCGCTGCCACAAGGCAGCGTTGGCGGGGTCGACATGCCGCGCGAAGACGGCATTTGACACGGTGTACTCATGAGCGCAACAAAGCAGCAGTTGCGCGGGCAGGGCACCCAGCTTGCGCATCGACGCCAGCAGCTGGGACGGCGTACCTTCGAACAGGCGTCCACAGCCCAGGCTGAACAACGAATCTCCGCTGAAAAGATGTTCAGCAGTGTGAAACGCGATGTGGCTGCGGGTATGCCCGGGCACGGATAGTACGTGGAACGTCCGGCCCAATGCCTGAACGCGTTCACCTTCACCGACCCGCTCGGTCGCCGTGGGAATGCGCTCCTCGGCCGGCGCGACGACCCGCACGCCGGGGAATCGCGCCTGCAATGCCGGCACGCCACCGATGTGATCGTCGTGGTGATGGGTGAGCAGGATCGTGTCCACGCGCATGCCCTGATCGGCCAGCGCGAGCACGGGCGCGGCATCACCGGGGTCGACGACCACGGCAGCACCCTCGTCGTCGATCAGCGTCCAGATGTAGTTATCCGCAAATGCGGGCAGGGCAGTCAGTCGCATAGAATTGGACCATGCCCGCGCTGCAGAGTACCCGTCAAGCGAGCCAGACCCCGTGGTTCGACAGTGAACCGGCGGAGGCCTTGCGCGTGCTGGAGCGACAGTTGCTGCTGCCGCAGCTGTCGGTGCTGCCGGCGCAGCCCTGGCTGTGGATCGCGCCGAGTGCGGCCTGGCTGGAGGATGCGCAGCTGGGTGGGCGCGGCCTGCGCCTGTATCGACAGGGGCCGGGCTATGCCGGCGACACCCGCTGCGCGCTGCCGTTGCCGCTGGCCAATGAAAGCGTCAGTGCGATCGTGCTGCAGCATGTCACCGCGGCCGATGCTGATCGGCTGCTCGACGAGTGCGAGCGCGTGCTGATGCCGGGCGGCCACCTGTGGCTGAGCAGCCTCAATCCGTTCAGCCCGTACCGCACGCGCTGGCGCCAGCATGGGCTGGTGGTGCGCACGCCGCAGCGGATCCGCCTGCTGCTCGGCCGTCATGGGCTGGAGTGCGACGATATGCGTTACCTGGGCCCGCTCTGGCGCGGTGCGGGCAGCCGTCGTCCCGGAGGTTGGGCACCGCTGCGTGCGGCCTGCCTGTTCCATGCGGAAAAACGCACGCTGGCCCTGCCCGGGCCGAAACCGCTGCCGGTGCGCTGGCACGGCACCGTAGCTACCTGATTCTGGAGTTGTATTGAAAACCATCGAAATCCACACCGACGGTTCCTGCCTTGGCAATCCCGGCCCCGGCGGCTGGGCTGCGCTGCTGCGCTACAAGGGCCACGAGCGTGAGCTGAGCGGTGGCGAGGCGCACACCACCAACAACCGGATGGAGCTGATGGCGGCCATTTCCGGGCTGGAGTCGCTGACCGAGCCGTGCAGCATCGTGCTCTATACCGATTCGCAGTACGTGAGGCAGGGCCTGACCCAGTGGATGCCGGGCTGGATCCGCAAGAACTGGAAGACCGCCGGTGGCGATCCGGTGAAAAACCGCGAGCTGTGGGAGCGCCTGCAGGCGGCCACGCTGCGGCATCAGATCGACTGGCGGTGGGTGAAGGGGCACTCCGGCGACCCCGACAATGAGCGGGTGGATACCCTGGCCCGCAACGCGGCGATCCAGATCCGCGACGCCAGCCCGGTAAACTGAGCCCATGCGTCAGATCATCCTCGATACCGAAACTACCGGCCTGGAGTGGAAGAAGGGCAACCGCATTGTCGAAATCGGCTGCGTGGAGCTGTTCAAGCGCCGCCCGACCGGCAACAACTACCACCAGTACATCAAGCCGGACTGTGAGTTCGAACAGGGCGCGCAGGAAGTCACCGGCCTGACCCTGGAGTTCCTCGATGACAAGCCGGACTTCGCGCAGATCGCCGACGAGTTCCTGGCCTTCATCGATGGCGCCGAACTGATCATCCATAACGCCGCGTTCGACCTCGGCTTCCTCGACAACGAGCTGTCGCTGCTGGGGCCGCAGTACGGGAAGATCACCGACCGCTGCACCGTGATCGATACCCTGGTGATGGCGCGCGAGCGCTTCCCGGGCCAGCGCAATTCGCTGGATGCGCTGTGCAAGCGGCTGGGCGTGGACAACTCGCACCGTGCACTGCACGGCGGCCTGCTCGATGCGCAGATCCTGGGCGACGTCTACATCGCGCTGACCTCGGGCCAGGAGGAAATCGGCTTCGGCCTGGGCGATGACGATGGCGGTGGTGCCGGTGCGGCGCTGCAGGCCTTCGACACCAGCAAGCTGCTGCCGCGCCCGCGCGTGGTGGCCACGCCGTCGGAACTGGAAGCGCATGCCGCGCGACTGGAGCGGCTGCGCAAGAAGGCTGGCCACGCGCTGTGGGATGGCCCGAAGGTGGAAGAGCCCGCCAGCGCATAAACATCCACGCATGGCGTGGATCTACTGTAGAGCCGAGCCCATGC
>NZ_LLXT01000089.1 GCF_001431625.1 Stenotrophomonas geniculata ATCC 19374 = JCM 13324 | reverse complement strand
TGCAGGGCCGCAGGCCCTGCAATTCAGAAAACCTTACTTACCCCGCAGGCGGCTGTGCCTGAACCCGTAGCAGAAATAGATCACGAAACCGACGAACGTCCACACGCCCATCAGCATCCAGTTGTGCATCGTCATCGCCGACAGCAGCGCCAGGCAGCTCAGCACGCCCAGGCTGCAGATCAGCCAGGCCATCGGCATGCGGAACGGGCGCGGCAGGTCCGGCTGGGTGCGGCGCAGGATCAGCACGCCGGCACACACGGCGGCGAACGCGATCAGTGTACCCATCGAGGTCAGCTCACCGAGGATGTCCAGCGGGAACAGCGCCGCCAGCAGCGCGATGCCGATGCCGGTGATCACGGTGTTGATGTGCGGGGTGCGGTACTTCGGATGGATCTTGGTGAACACCGGCGGCAGCAGGCCGTCGCGGCCCATGATCATGAAGATGCGCGGCTGGCCGATGATCATCACCAGCACCACCGAGGACAGGCCGACCAGCGCGCCGACCTCGACCACCCAGCGCAGCCAGCCCAGCTGCGGATGCGCGGCCACGGCAGTCACCACCGGCTCGTCGGTGCCGAGCAGCTGGAACGGCACCAGCCCGGTCATCACCGCGGCCATCGCGATGTACAGCACGGTGCAGATCACCAGCGACAGCATCATGCCGAACGGCATGTCGCGCTGCGGATTCTTCGATTCCTGCGCCGCCACCGACACCGCCTCGAAGCCGATGTAGGCGAAGAACACCATCGCCGCGCCACGCAGCACGCCTTCCATGCCGTACTTGCCGGGGCCTTCGTTGGCGGGGATGAACGGGGTCCAGTTGCTGGTGTCCACGTACTTCCAGCCGACCACGATGACCAGCAGGATGAGGCCGGTCTTGAGCACGACCATTGCCATGTTCATCGCCGAGGACTTGCTGATGCCGACGTAGCACAGCCAGGTCAGCAGCAGCACCAGTGCGGCGGCCGGCAGGTTGGCGATCGCGCCGGTCGGGCGCAGCTGTGCGTCGAGCGGGGCACTGACCAGCGCCGCCGGTAGATGGATGTCGAACTGGCTGAGCAGGCTGAGGAAATAGCCGGTCCAGCTGACCGCGACCGCCGAGGCGGAGACGCCGTATTCGAGCACCAGCATCCAGCCGATGAACCAGGCCGAGAGCTCGCCGAAGGTGGCGTAGGTGTAGGTGTAGGCGCTGCCGGAGACCGGCACCATCGAGGCGAACTCGGCATAGGCCAGCGCGCAGAAAGCGCAGCAGATGGCGGCCAGCACGAAGGACAGCATGATGGCCGGGCCGGCGTGGTTGGCGGCGGCCTGGCCGGTGATGACGAAGATGCCGCCGCCGATCACCGCGCCGATACCCAGGGCGGTCAGGCCCCAGGGGCCGAGGTGGCGGCGCAGGCTCAGGCCGTTGGCGTCTTCATGGGCGGCATGCGGGTGCTTGGTGGCCCACAGTTGCTTGAACATGTGTGGTGGTCTTGTCGAAGCGCGCCATGACCGGCGCGCGGGGAAAACGGACGGGCCGGCGCGAGGCCGGCCCGTAGGCGGATCAGGGCGATTTGGCCAGCTTGCTGTTGCGGATGCCGTAGCCCAGGTAGATCAGCAGGCCGAGCAGCGTCCAGCCCACGAACAGGTGCCAGTGCACCACGAACGCCTGCCAGAACAGGAACAGGCAGGTGGCCGCGCCCAGCGGGCAGATGATCCACACCATCGGCACGCGGAACGGGCGATGGATCTCCGGCTTGGAATAGCGCAGCACGAGCACGCCGATGCAGACCGTGGCGAAGGCAAGCAGGGTCCCCATCGACACCAGTTCACCCAGCACGTTCAGCGGCACCAGGCCAGCCAGTGCGGCGGCGATCACGCCGACCACGATGGTGGCGACGTACGGGGTGCGGAAACGGGCGTGGACCTTGCCGAAGAACTTCGGCAGCAGGCCGTCGCGGGAGATCGTGTAGGCGATGCGGGTCTGGCCCATCATCATCACCAGCACCACCGAGGACAGGCCGGCGATGGCGCCGATCTCAACGAACGTCTTCAGCCAGGACAGGGTCGGGTAGGGCTCCAGCGCGGTCGCCACCGGCTTGTCGGTGCCCAGCAGGTGGTACGGCATCATGCCGGTCAGCACCGCACAGACGATGATGTAGACGAGGGTGCACACGGCCAGCGAGCCGAGCAGGCCGATCGGCATGTTGCGCTGCGGATCCTTGGTTTCACCGGCGGCGGTGGAGACCGCATCGAAGCCGATGTAGGCGAAGAACACGATGGTGGCCGCGCGGAACACGCCGCTCCAGCCGAACTCACCCGGCACGCCGGTGTTTTCCGGGATGAACGGCTGCCAGTTGGCCGGGTCGATGTGGGCCGCACCGATGCCGATGAACAGGCAGATGACAGAGACCTTGATCGCCACGATGATCGCGTTGACGAAGGCCGACTGGGTCACGCCCACGTACAGCAGGCCGGACACCGCCGCCACGATCAGCACCGCTGGCAGGTTGAACAGCTTGCCGGAGGCGATGAACTCGCTGCCTGTCCAGGCGATGGGCGCGGCACTGAGTGCATCCGGGAACGGCATGTGCAGCGTGGTGGTGATGAAGCTGATCAGGTAGGCCGACCAGCCCACCGCGACCGAGGCCGAAGCGAACAGGTATTCCAGCACCAGGCACCAGCCGATGAACCAGGCCATGCCTTCGCCGAGAGTGGCGTAGGAGTAGGAGTAGGCGCTGCCGGAGACCGGCATCATCGCCGCGAACTCGGCGTAGCACAGGCCCGCCAGGGCGCAGGCGAAACCGGCGATCACGAACGACAGCATGACGGCCGGGCCGGCGTGGTTGGCCGCGGCCTGGCCGGTCAGCACGAAGATACCTGCGCCGATCACCGCACCCACGCCAAGCAGGATGAGGTGTTTAGCCGTGAGGGTCCGTTTCAACGTGGCTTCGCCGTCCAGGCTGCCTTCGATGGGTTCGCCGGCATCGACGTGCCCGGCCGGTTCAACCGGCTTGACCCTCAACAGAGCTTTCAGCATGCAGTACTTCCTAGTGATCGGATGGGGTGGGCCGCCGATACGTTGCCGGCAACCCTGGAATGGTGAAGGCCGCGCGAACGGCCCGCTGTACCTTAGCCAAAGCTGAAGCCAACGCACAAGCGCAATCGCAACAATGAACGGCGATAATGAGCAGTATTTTTCCAAACGCCGCCCATTCATGAGCCAGACCGCCGAAACCCTTGCCGTGCTTGACGATCGCCTGCGTGGCCTGCTGCGGGACTATGCCCGCCGCGAGCCTGCCCACGACGCACTGGCTGCCGAATTCGGCACATTGCTGGACGATCCGGAAGATCCGTTCCGCCGCGAGCGCCTGGCCGGCCACTTCACCGCCAGCTGCTGGCTGGTCAGTGCCGATGGCCAGCGCCTGCTGCTGACCCATCACCGCAAGCTGCAGCGCTGGCTGCAGCTGGGCGGCCACGCCGATGGCGACCGCGACCTGGCCCGGGTGGCGCTGAAGGAGGCCGAGGAGGAATCCGGCCTGAGCGGCCTGGTGCTGGAAGACCCGGCCATCTTCGACATCGACAAGCACTGGATTCCGGAGCGCAAGGACGTGCCGGGACACTGGCACTACGACGTGCGTTTCGTGATCCGGGCGCTGGGTGGCGAGGCCTTCGTGCTCAGCGAGGAGTCGCTGGAGCTGGCGTGGCGGCCGGTGACCGAAGTCGCCGCCGATCCGGAATCGGATGAGTCGATGCAGCGCATGGCGCGCCGGTGGTTGGCGCGCTAGCAACCTGTAGAGGCGAGCCGATGCTCGGCTCGATGCGGGCCGGAACCGCAGCCGAGCATGGGCTCGGCTCTACACGTGCAAGGCGGGACGCGCGTCAATACAGGATGCGCGTCCGCAGCGTGCCCGGAATCGCGGCCAGCTCGTCGCGCACGGCGGCGGCCTGCGCCTCGCTGGCGGTGATGTCGATCACCACGTAGCCCACCTTCGGGTCGGTGCGCAGGAACTGGCCGTCGATGTTGACGTTGTGGCGCGAGAAGATCTCGTTGACCCTGGACAGCACGCCCGGCACGTTCTGGTGGATGTGCAGCAGGCGCAGGCTGTCTTCGTGTTCGGGCAGGGTCACTTCCGGGAAGTTGACCGCCGACAGGGTGCTGCCGTTGTCGCTGTAGCGCACCAGTTTGGCCGCCACTTCCACGCCGATGTTGTCCTGCGCTTCCAGCGTGCTGCCGCCTACGTGCGGGGTCAGGATCACGTTGTCGTGGCGGGTCAGCGGCGATTCGAAGATATCGCCGTTGCCCTTCGGCTCGACCGGGAACACGTCCAGTGCAGCGCCGCCGACGTGACCGCTGGCCAGTGCGGCATCCAGTGCATCGATGTCGACCACGGTGCCGCGCGCGGCGTTGATCAGGTGCGCGCCCTTGCGCATCTTGGCCAGCTCCGTGCTGCCGATCATCCACTGCGTGGACGGGGTTTCCGGCACGTGCAGGGTGACGATGTCGGCGCGCGCCAGCAGGTCGTCCAGGCTGGCGGCAGCACGGGCATTGCCCAGCGCCAGCTTGGTTTCCACGTCGTGGAAGATCACCTGCATGCCCAGCGATTCGGCCAGCACGCCGACCTGGGTGCCGATGTGGCCGTAACCAATGATGCCCAGCGTCTTGCCGCGCACTTCATGGCTGCCACTGGCCGACTTCGACCAGCCGCCGCGATGGCATTCGGCGTTCTTCTGCGGAATGCCGCGGGTCAGCATGATGGCCTCGGCGATCACCAGCTCGGCCACGCTGCGGGTATTGGAGTAGGGCGCGTTGAACACCGGGATACCGGCCAGCTCGGCCGCGTCCAGGTCGACCTGGTTGGTGCCGATGCAGAAACAGCCCACCGCGATCAGGCGCTTGGCCTCGGCCAGCACCTCGGCACTGAGCTGGGTGCGCGAGCGGATGCCGACGATGTGCGCCTCGGCGATGCGTGCCTTCAGTTCGTCCTCGGGCAGCGCCTTGGTGTGCGCTTCGATCTGGCTGTAACCGGCCGCGCTGAATACCTCCACGGCGGTCTGGCTGACCCCCTCCAGCAACAGCACGCGGATATCCTGCTTCGGGAACGAGGTCTTCTTCGGCGACATGGGGCAACACGGCCAGTGGGACAGGGGCTGACCACTATGCCAGATCGAAGCCCCCATGGTGCAGTGCGCAATTGGTTGCATCCGTAGCGATCGGCGCGGCTGCGGGGCTGGACGCTGGCGCGCGCCGCTGGCACGCTTGCCCGTTCTTCACGCACCGCGCTGGACCGTCATGACCGATTCCCGCATTGCCTCGCTGCAGCAGGCCTGTCCCGGCCTGAAGCTGAAGACCGACCCGGCCGACCTGGAGCATTACGGGCGCGACTGGACCCGGCGCTGGACGCCGGCGCCGCTGGCGATCGCACTGCCGGCCACGGTCGAGGAGGTGCAGGCGGTGATGCGCTGGAGTGCAGGCGAGGGCGTGGCCGTGGTGCCGTCCGGCGGCCGCACCGGCCTCTCCGGGGGCGCGGTGGCGGCCAACGGCGAGCTGGTGCTCAGCCTGGAACGGATGAACAAGGCACTGGCCTACGACGCGGTCGATCGCACCCTGGTGGTGCAGGCCGGCATGCCACTGGAAGCTGTGCACAATGCCGCGCTGGACCACGGCCTGATCTACCCGGTAGATTTCGCCGCGCGCGGGTCCTGCACGATCGGCGGCAACATCGCCACCAATGCCGGCGGCATCCGTGTGATCCGCTACGGCAACACCCGCGAATGGATCGCCGGGCTGAAGGTGGTCACCGCCAGCGGCGAGTTGCTGGAGCTCAACAAGGGCCTGATCAAGAACTCCAGCGGCTATGACTTCCGCCAGCTGCTGATCGGCTCGGAGGGCACGCTGGGCGTGATCGTCGAAGCCACGGTGAAGCTGACCGACCCGCCGCCGGCCAGCAACGTGATGCTGCTGGCACTGCCCAGTTTCGAAGTGCTGATGCAGGTGTTTGCTGCGTTCCGCGCGCGCCTGCAGCTGCAGGCCTTCGAGTTCTTCACCGACCGGGCGTTGGAGCACGTGCTGGCGCACGGTGCGCAGGCGCCGTTCGACGAGGTGCATCCGTACTACGTGGTCACCGAGTTCGCCGCCGGCGACGACGCTCAGGAAGCGGCGGCGATGGCGGCCTTCGAGGACTGCATGGGCAACGGCTGGGTCAGCGATGGGGTGATCAGCGCCAGCGACGCCCAGGCCGCCCAGCTGTGGCGCCTGCGCGAAGGCATCACCGAGTCGCTGGCGCGCTACAAGCCCTATAAGAATGATGTCTCGGTGCGGATCTCGTCGATGCCGGCGTTCCTGGCTGAAACCCAGGCATTGATCGGGCAGGCATACCCGCACTTCGACGTGGTGTGGTTCGGCCATATCGGTGACGGCAACCTGCACATCAACGTGCTCAAGCCGGATGACACCAGCGACGCCGATTTCGTGGCGCAGTGCGAGCAGGTGACCAAGCTGTTGGCGCAGGTACTGGCGCGCTTCGACGGCAGCATTTCGGCTGAACACGGCATCGGCCTGGTCAAGAAGGGCTACCTGGACAGCACCCGCGGCCCGGCCGAGATCGCGCTGATGAAGGCGGTCAAACGCGCGTTCGATCCCCAAGCGCGGCTGAATCCCGGCAAGCTGTTCGACGTTTGAGCCGGACAAATCCTTCACGCACCCGTTACGCTCCACGCTTCCTCACAACCGGCTTCGAACCGATGACCCGTCCGCTTCTGCTGCTCGCCCTGCTGTCCCTGCCGCTGGCCGGCTTCGCTTCCAGCTTCGCCGGTACGTCGGCCGGTTCGGCCACGGGTGCGTCCTCCGGTTCCTCGGGCAGCAGCTCGGGTGATGACAAGGTGGTGCTGGCTGCACGCGACGATGCGGCTGCATTCGTCGCCAGCGATGGCGAGATTCGTGGCGCCCGCCTGCAGGCCGCACTGGTCCACCTGCGTGAGCAGAGCGCCGCGGCACAGCAGCAGAGCGATCTGGAACTGGCCCGCGCGCTGCTGGCACGTTGATCCAGGCTGCATGACCTCGGCGTCATCGCCTTCTGTAGAGCCGAGCCATGCTCGGCTGCTGTTGCGATCCGCATGCGCCGGGCATTCAGCCGAGCATGGCTCGGCTCTACAGAGGCACAGCGGGCGGTGCGGGTGGATCGCCGCATTGGCGTGGCTGCTCATCCCTTCCGCGCACGCGGCTGATCGCCTGCTGCTTGATCCGTCCGGTCTCGACCCGGCGCAGCAGCAGCTCGCCAGCCAGACCCTGGCCGACGTGCAGTCCCTGCTGCCCGATGGCCTGCTGCGTGCATTGCCGTCACAGGTCCAGGTGCGTTGGCGTGATGACCTGCCGGCCGATGTGCACGGCCGGGCCTTCGCCGGGCGCATCGCCCTGCGTCGCGAGCTGCTGGATGATGCCGTGCCCGGCGCGCGTCGCGCACGCCGCAGCGCGCTGGTACACGAACTGGCCCATGTCGCCGACCGTACTACGGGGGCGAACTGGTCGCGCAGTGTGCGCTGGCGTGATCTGGCCGGATGGCAGCGCAAGCCCTGGCATCTCGGCCGTGGCGACAACGACTTCCGTGACCGCAGTCCCGATGCGTATGAACTGAAGGACCCGGCCGAGTACCTGGCGGTGAACGCCGAGCATTTCCTGCTGGACGCTGAGTTCGCCTGCCGGCGTCCGGCGCTGGCGCAGTGGTACCAGGTCCATTTCGGAACCCCGCCATCGCTGCCGCAGTCGCACTGCGCGACCGCGTTGCCATTGCTGCAGGCCGAATCGGAGGAGGGTGCGGCATCGCTGCTGCAGCTCGACCCCGCGCGTGTCCATGCGGTGGATTACCTGTTCGCCGAAGGCAGTGCGCAGCCGATGAGCCGCTGGGGCCACAGCATGCTGCGGCTGGTGATCTGCCGGCCAGGCCGTGCGCCGGGGCCGGACTGTCGCTTGGACCTGGAATACCACCGCGTGCTGTCGTTCCGCGCATTCGTCGGCGATGTGCAGATTTCCAACTGGCGTGGCCTGACCGGCGGCTACCCGTCGCGCCTGTTCGTGCTGCCGCTGCAGCAGGTGGTGGACGAGTACACCAAGGTGGAACTGCGTGGGTTGCAGTCGCTGCCGTTGCAGTTGTCGCCCGGCGAGATCGCCAGCCTGCTCGAGCGCACTGCACAGGTGCACTGGAACTATGACGGGCGCTATTACTTCATCAGCAACAACTGCGCGGTGGAAACCGCCAAGCTGCTACAGGCGGGCGTGCCGCGGCTGGGCGAGGCCGGGCTGGCCCAGCTGAGCCCGCGCGGACTGAAGCGGCGACTGGTGCGGCTGGACGTACTCGACGAGGGGGTGCTGACGGACCGCAATGCAGCGCAGGCGCAGGGGTACTACTTTGCTTCGGCGCGCGACCACTACCAGCAGTTGTTCGCGGTGGCGAGCTCACAGCTGGGGCTGCCGGTGCGCGATGTGCGCGGCTGGCTGAAGTTGCCCGCACCGCAGCGTGCGCCGTGGCTGCTGCAGGGTGACCTGCGTGCCAGCGCCGGGCTGCTGCTGCTGGAGCAGGCGGCGCAACGCCGCGCCGAGCTGCGTGCGCGCGATGTGCTGAAACGACGCTTGCTGGCCGCACCGGACAGTGCCGAGACGCGCGGCCTGCGCCAGCTGCTGGAGCAGGGTGGGCAATGGTTGCGCCCAGGTACGCTGCTGGCGGACGGTGGCTATGGGTTGCCGCTGGTCGATGAGCAGGCGGTGCTGGCCAAAGCGGTTGCCACCGCCAGCGCACAGGCGGTGCCGGCCTGGCAGGCGCTGCGCGTGCAGCTGCGCCAGCAGTTGCCGGCAGGCCAGCGCAACGAGATGGATGCGATCGATGCCAACCTCGCCGCACTCGGCGCGCGCCTGCGGGAACAGGCGGCCGCACCCGCTACTGGCGCGGCAGTTCGATGACGAAACGGCTGCCACCGGCGTTGCCCGCCGTGCAGTAGACGCGGCCGCCGTGCGCGTCGGCGATGGCCTTGACCACCGCCAGGCCGAGGCCACTGCCGCCGCCCTGGCGTGAACGCGAACCGTCGGCACGCATGAACGGGCTGAAGATGTCGGCGTGCAGCTCCGGATCGATGCCCGGGCCCTCATCCTCGATTGCTACCTGTACATGGCCTGGTGTGTCATGCACGGCAATCCGTACCTTGCCCGGGCTGGCATAGCGGCGCGCGTTTTCCAGCAGTGCCAGCAGCGCCTGGCGCAGGCGCGTGGGATCACAGTGCGCGTTGTGTTCCTCGCGGCTGGTTTCCAGCTCCAGCACGAAGCCTGCAGCGCGGAACTGCGGATCGACCAGGGTCATCACCGAATGCACCTCGGCCACCACGTCGGTGCGCGCGCGACGCACGTCCAGCCGCGCATTGTCGGACAGGCTCAGCACGCGCAGATCTTCAATCAGGCGGGACAGCCCTTCGACCTGGGCAAGCAGGCTGCGGAACTGCGACTCGTCCGGCTGGAACACGCCCTCGGCCAGCCCCTGCAGGCGGCCACGCAGGATTGTCACCGGGGTCCGCAATTCATGGGCAATAGCCGCATGCCACATCGCGCGCTCGCTCTCCATGTGCTGCAGGCGGCGCGCCATCGCATTGAAATCCTCGACCAGGGTTGCCACTTCGCCCGGTGAGTTTTCCTCGACGCTGGCGCGCGCACCGAGGTCGCCGCCGGCGAGCGCGCGCACGCTGTCGACCAGCGAATTCAAGGGCGACAGGATGCGATGCGCCAGTCGGAACGAGGCGGCGATGGCCAGTGCCAGGCCGGTCAGGATCACCCCGACCATCCATGCCAGCTCCGGGCCGGTCGGCAGCCAGCTTTCCGGTTCCTCGGCACTGCCGGGGAAGAACTCGACCAGCACCGCGTACAGCAGCCATGACGACAGGATCATCATCACAATGACGCCGATCACCATCAACGACATCGAGACGATGATGTGTCGGCTGAGCCCGGAGCGGCGCAGGTGCGCCATCAGCGGTCGGCCATCAGCCGGTAGCCGACACCGCGCACGCTGGCCGGAACATTGACCATGCCTACTTCGTCCAGTTTGCGGCGCAGCTTGCTGACATGGCTGTCGACGGTGCGTTCCAGCGCTTCGCTTTCCGGCAGGCATTCGTGCATCAGTTCGCTGCGGCTGAAGATGCGGGTCGGCGCCAGCGCCATGCAGTGCAGCAGCTTGAACTCGGTGAGCGTGAGCAGCACTTCGTGGCTGTAGCCTTCGCCCTCCACATGCACGGCATGGGTGGCCGAGTCGATCAGCAGCGGGCCCGCCCGCAGCGCGGTCGGTGCATCCACGCGCGAGGCGCGCAACGTACGCCGCAGCACGGCGCGCACGCGTGCTGCCACTTCGGCCGGATTGAACGGCTTGACCACGTAGTCGTCGGCGCCCATGCGCAGTGCGGTCAGCTTGTCCAGGTCCTGGTCCAGTGCGGTCAGCATGATCACCGGCGTTTCGCCGCGCTGGCGCAGCTGCGTCAGCACGCTCCAGCCATCCAGGCGCGGCAGCTGCACATCGAGCAGGACCAGGTCGGGGCGGGCGCTGCGGTGCAGGTCCAGTGCGCTGTGGCCGTCGGCGGCGCGCAGTGTACGCAGTCCTTCGCGTTCCAGATAGGCGGTGAGAATATCGGCGATCTCGGCCTCATCCTCGACGATCAGGACGAGGGCGGCGAGGGCAGGGGCGGCATGCATGCAGGGGCGGGGCCTTAAGGTGCTTGCCTCCATCGTATCTCCACAGTTCCTCCATCGAAACCCCATCATTGCCACGCACACTTCACGCTTCAGAACCTATCAGCCGCCTGCGCGGCATTGTGCACAGCAATGAGAACCTTCAGGACTCCGGCCACGTTGATCGCGGCCCTCGCCCTGGCCATGACGGCCTGCTCAACCCCCGAAGCTACGCCGGAAGCCACACCGCGTGTCAGCGTGGTCACCGTCGGCCCGCAGGTGGTACAGCGCGATGACGAACTGCCCGGCCGCGTGGCTGCCGTGCGCACCGCACAGATCCGTGCCCAGGTGGGCGGCATCGTGCAACGCCGCCTGTTCGACCAGGGCGCAGAAGTGAGCGCCGGCCAGGCGCTGTTCCAGATCGATCCGGCAGCATTCCGTGCAGACGTGGATTCGGCACTGGCAGCACTTCAGCGCAGCGAAGCGGCGCTGGGCCGCAGCCGCGTGCAGTCACAGCGCCTGCATGCACTGGCGGCCGCGCAGGCGGTCAGCCAGCAGCACCGCGACGATGCCAGTGCCGAGTACGAACAGGCCCGTGCCGCGGTGAACGAGGCGCGCGCGATCCTGGCCCGTCGCCAGCTTGACCTGCGCTATGCCACGGTCAGTGCACCGATTGCCGGCCGCATCGACCAGGCGCTGGTGACCGAAGGCGCACTGGTGGGCGTGGCCGATGCCGAGCCGATGGCGGTGGTGCAGCAGATCGACCAGGTCTACGTCGATGTGCGCCAGCCGGCGGCCCAGCTGGAATCACTGCAGCGCAGCGCTGCCGGTGGCGGCGAGCTGCCGGTGACGATCATCGGTGCGGCCGGCAAGCCGCTGTCCGAGCGCGGCCAGATGCTGTTCTCCGGCATCAACGTCGATGCGCGTACCGGTGATGTGATCCTCCGCATTCTGGTCGACAACCCGCAGCGCCAGCTGCTGCCGGGCATGTACGTGCGCGCGAGGGTGCCGCGTGGTGCGCCGGCCAGTGCACTGACCGTGCCACAGCAGGCCGTGCTGCGCAGCGCCGGTGGCCAGGCCTATGCCTGGGTGATCGGTGGCGATGGCAAGGCGGTAATCCGCACGCTGGAGGTCGACGGCAGCGTTGATCGCCAGTGGCTGGTGCGCACGGGCCTGAAGGCGGGCGAAAAGGTAGTGGTCGAGGGCCAGGAACGCCTGCAGGAAGGCGTGGTGGTCGATGCGCGCGATTGGCAGATGCCGGTCGCCAGCGCCGGCGCGGTGCAGGCCGGCAGCAAGGGCTGAGCCTCTACCGGGCTGGTCCCTCCAGGGAAATCCAACATGGCACGTTTCTTCATCGATCGCCCGGTGTTCGCCTGGGTGCTGGCGATCTTCATCATCCTGGCTGGCGTACTGGCAATCCCACGGCTGGCCGTTGAGCGCTATCCGGCGGTGGCGCCACCCAGCGTCAGCATCTATGCCAGCTACCCCGGTGCCAGCCCGCAGACGCTGAATGACGCGGTGGTCGGCCTGATCGAGCGCGAGCTGTCCAGCGTCAAGCACCTGCTGTACTTCGAGTCGTCGGTGGACACCTCCGGCGAAGCCTCGATCACTGCGACCTTCAAGCCGGGTACCAACCCGGAGCTGGCGCAGGTGGACGTGCAGAACCGGATCAAGGCGATCGAACCGCGCCTGCCGCGCAGCGTTCGCCAGAACGGCCTGTTCGTGGAGGCCGCCGATTCCGGCTTCCTGATGCTGGTCGGCCTGCGTTCGCCGGATGCCAGCGTCAGCGAAGCGGCGCTGGGCGACTTCATGGCGCGCAACATCATCGAAGAGCTGCGCCGCATCGATGGCGTCGGCCGCGTGCAGCTGTTCGGCGCCGAGCAGGCGATGCGTGTGTGGCTGGACCCGACCCGGTTGACCGGCTACGGCCTGACCATGGGCGACGTCGCCGCCGCCATCGAGCAGCAGAACCTGGAGATCTCGCCGGGACGCATCGGCGATTCGCCGGGTGTGCCGGGCCAGCGCATTACCGTGCCGTTGAGTGCCGACGGCCAACTGTCCACGCCGGAACAGTTCGCTGCCATCGTGCTGCGCGCCGGGGCCGACGGCTCGCGGGTGCTGCTGGGCGATGTCGCCCGCGTCGAGCTGGGCGCCCAGAGCTATGCCTGGGGCACCCGCGAGGACGGCCATCCGGCCACCGCCGCCGGCGTGCAGCTGCGTCCTGGCGCGAACGCGGTGCGCACCGCGTCGGCGGTGCGTGAGCGCATGGCCGAGCTGGCACCGCTGCTGCCGCGCGGCGTGGAAGCGAGCATTCCGTTCGATACCGCGCCGTTCGTCAAGATCTCGATCCAGAAGGTAGTGCAGACGCTGCAGGAGGCGATGCTGCTGGTGTTCGCGGTGATGTACCTGTTCCTGCAGAACTGGCGCTACACGCTGATCCCGGCGCTGGTGGCACCGATCGCACTGCTGGGCACCTTCGCTGTGATGCTGGCGCTGGGCTTCTCGATCAACGTGCTGACCATGTTCGGCATGGTGCTGGCAATCGGCATCATCGTCGACGACGCGATCGTGGTGGTCGAGGGCGTGGAACGGATCATGGCCGAAGAAGGGCTGCCGCCGCGCGAGGCCACCATCAAGGCGATGCGTGAGCTGACCGGCGCAGTGATCGGCATCACCCTGGTGTTGACCGCGGTGTTCATCCCGATGGCGTTGGCCAGCGGCTCGGTGGGCGCGATCTACCGCCAGTTCACCGTGGCGATGGCGGTGTCGATCCTGTTCTCGGCGCTGCTGGCCTTGAGCCTGACGCCGGCGCTGTGCGCGACGCTGTTGCGCCCGAACAGCCATGGCCATCATGGTCGTGGTGGGCTGTTCGGCGCCTTCAACCGTGGCTTCGAGCGGATGACCGGGCGTTACCAGCGTAGTGTGGCGTCGGTGCTGCAGCGGAGCGGGCGGGTCATGGGCGTGTTCGCCGCGCTGGTGGCGGCGTTGCTGCTGGGCCTGCACTGGCTGCCGGGCGCATTCCTGCCGGAAGAGGACCAGGGCTACTTCATGACCTCGATCCAGCTGCCGGCCGAAGCGACGGCCGAGCGCACGCTGGCCGTGGTCGAAGCCTACGAAAGGCATGTGGCGTCACGCCCGGGCATCGGCTCCAACCAGTCGATCCTCGGCTACAGCTTCTCCGGGTCCGGCCCGAGCGCGGCGCTGACCTACACCATGCTGAAGGACTGGGGCGAGCGTGCAGGAGCCACCGCGGCCGGCGAAGTGGAGGCCGCGCAGAAGGCGATGGCGACGATTGCCGAGGGCGAGGTGATGAGCGTGATGCCGCCGGCCATCGACAGCCTGGGACGCTCCTCCGGCTTCTCACTGGCGCTGCAGGCGCGCACCGGGCAGAGCCAGGCAGAGCTGCGCGCGGCCCTGCAGCAGCTGCTGAAGCTGGCCGAGGCCAGTCCGCTGCTGTCGGAGGTGCATGCCGATGGCCTGCCAGCAGGCACCAGCGTGCGGCTGGACATCGACCGTGCCAAGGCCGAGGCGATGGGCGTGGGGTTCGAGCAGATCAGCAGCACGCTGTCGGCGGCGATGGGCTCGCAGTACGTCAACGACTTCCCCAACAAGGGCCGGCTGCAGCAGGTGATCCTGCAGGCCGATGCACCGCACCGGATGGAGCTGGAGGATGTGCTGAAGCTGTACGTTCGCAACAGCGAAGGCGGCATGGTGGCGTTGTCGGAACTGGTGACGCCGCACTGGACCGAGGCGCCGTTGCAGCTGCAGCGCTATCTCGGCTTCCCGGCGCTGAACCTGTCCGGCGCACCGGCCTCCGGCGTGTCGACCGGCCAGGCCATGGCGGAGATGGAGCGGTTGGCGCAGAAGCTGCCGTCCGGCTTTGCCCTGCAGTGGACCAGCCAGTCGCTGCAGGAGCGGGAGTCGGGGGCGCAGGCACCGTGGCTGCTGTTGTTGTCGATGCTGGTGGTGTTCCTGGTGCTGGCGGCTCTCTATGAGAGCTGGTCAATCCCGCTGGCGGTGATGCTGGTGGTGCCGCTGGGCCTGCTCGGTGCGGTCGCCGCGGTGCTGCTGCGGGGCATGCCCAACGACGTGTTCTTCAAGGTCGGCATGATTACCGTGATCGGGCTGTCGGCGAAGAACGCGATCCTCATCGTCGAGTTCGCGCGCCAGCTGCAGCAGCAGGGTCGCGGCCTGGTCGAGGCGGCATTGGAAGCGGCCAGGTTGCGCCTGCGGCCGATCGTGATGACCTCGCTGGCATTCGCGCTGGGCGTGGTGCCGCTGATGCTGGCGCAGGGCGCGTCGAAGGAAACCCAGCAGGCGATTGGAACCGGTGTGTTCGGCGGCATGGTCAGTGCGACCGTGCTGGCGGTGTTCTTCGTACCGGTCTTCTATGTAGTAGTGCAGGGCGCGCGGCAGTGGATCGCGCAACGCCTGCGCAAGCGCCGGCCGATGCCGGAGGGATCCGTGGATGGAACGGAACATCGTTGAAGATCTGCATGAACAACAGTTGATGGTGCTGGAGCAGCGCCTGTGCGCAGCGTTGCTGGAAAATGATCACGATGCGCTGACCGCGCTGGTATCGCCGGCCTTGTTCATGATGGACGGACAGGGCGGGCGCATGCTCGATCTGCCGTGGCTGGGCGATTGGCTGGCCGGCGGACTGCAGGTGCGCAGCCTGCAGCTGCACGCAGTTGAAACGCTGCTGTGTGGTCGCCTGGCACTGCTGTCCAGCAACGTGCGGTTGTCAGTGTGGCAGCAGGACCAGGAGCGTGAAGTGAAGCTGCGCCTGTTGCGCGTTTGGACCTGCAGTTCCGGCGGCAGTGGCGCACAGCTGCTGTCGATGGCGGTGCTGGCCGCCTGAGTGCGGTCAGGCCGCTTTCAGGCCCCGCTCACCGGCAGGTGGTAGGGTCGAGCCTCTCTGTAGTGTCGACAAGGAGTCGAGCCATGCGTGTAGTTCCCAGTCTGTTGGCAGCCTCCCTCGGGGTGGTGCTGGCCGCGTGCCAGCCAGCCCCGCCGCCCGCCGCAGGCGGCAATGATGCCCCGCCTGCCACGCCGCCGCCGGGCGCCAGCACCGAAGGTGGCAGCGAGACCGCCTACCAGTGTGGTGATCTCAGCGTGCGCGCGACCTTCAATGGCGAGGATGCAGCCACGGTGGTGATCGGCGACCGCACCTTCACCATGACCTCCGAACGCGCGGCATCCGGCGCCAAGTATGGCGATGGCCAGGGCAACAGCTTCTGGACCAAGGGCAGCGATGACGGCCTGTTGAGCCTGAAGGGCGAAGCCGATCGCGAGTGCCATGCGGTCGAAGCCACTGAAGGCGATGGCAGTGCCGGCAACGCCGCGTTCCGTGCCACCGGCAACGAGCCGGGGTGGCTTGCGGTCGTTGATGGCGACACGCCGGGCCTGCAGGTGGAAGTCGACTATGGCGAGCGCCGCTTCGATGTCGCCAAGCCCACCAAAGGTGCTGATGGCTGGAGTGGCAAGGCATCCGATGGCACCGACGTCAAGCTCAGCTTCCAGCGCACCACCTGCCAGGACGACATGAGTGGCGAGGCGTTCGAGGCCAAGGTGATGCTGACAGTCGGCACGCGCCAGTACCACGGCTGTGGCAATTTCGGCGCGAAGCAGCCGTAAGCCCTCTGTAGAGCCGAGCCCACGCTCGGCTGCGTTGTGCTCTGCACAGGCACTGCAGCTGAGCGTGGGCTCGGCTCTACACCACTGCTATCAACGATGCGCTGCTTGCTGCCTGCGGCGAACACGCCGCAGGCAGGGACAGGCAGCCGATCAGCGCAAGGCGCTTAGTCGGCACGGCCAGCGAATTCGCCGGTGGCGGTGTTCACCAGCACGCGTTCGCCGTTGACGATGTACTCCGGCACCATGATTTCGATGCCGGTGTTGAGCTTGGCCGGCTTCGGGCGCTTGGTCGCGGTGCCACCCTTCAGCTCCGGCGGCGTCTCGATCACTTCCAGCACCACCGAGGCCGGCAGCTGGATCGCCACCGGCTGCTCGTCGATCACCTGCACGTAGATGCCGGTCAGGCCGTCGGTGATGTAGCCGGCGTCATCGCCGATCACGTCCGCGTCCAGGGTGTAGGGGGTGTAGTCCTCGTCATCGAGGAACACGAAGGCATCGCCATCCTTGTACGAATAGGTGGACTGGCGGCGGAGCAGTTCGACCTCGACCAGGTTGTCGTCGGCATCGAAGCTGGCGTCGAGCTTGTTGCCGCCCGGCACGCTGTACATGATGAAGCGGAAGCGGACGTTGCCGCCGCGACCCTGCGGCGAGCTGCGCTCGATGTCGCGGATCTGGTACACGCCGTTGTTGTACTCGACGACGTTGCCCTTCTTGATGTCGTTGGCTTTCATGGTGATCTAGGTCGTTGGGGGAGGGCGCCGTCCCGGCGCCCGGGGGAATCACTTCGGAGCGAGGCGGGTAGCGCCGTCCAGGCGGATGGTCTCGCCGTTGAGGTAGGTGTTGCCAAGGATGAAGCCGACCAGGCTGGCGAAGTCTTCCGGCTTGCCCAGACGCGACGGGAACGGGATCGAGGCGGCCAGCGACTGCTGCACGGCCTCGGGCATGCCATCGACCATCGGCGTCCAGAACACGCCCGGGGCGATGGTGTTGACGCGGATGCCAAAGCGCGACAGTTCGCGCGCCATCGGCAGCGTCATCGAGACCACGCCGCCCTTGCTGGCGGCATACGCGGCCTGGCCGATCTGGCCTTCATAGGCAGCGATGCTGGCGGTGTTGATGATCACGCCGCGCTCGCCGTCGGTACCGGCTTCGTTGTGCTGCATGCGATTGGCCGCGGCCTTGGCGACGTTGAAGCTGCCGACCAGGTTGACCATCACCGTGCCCTGGAAGCCAGCCAGCGGCATCGGGCCTTCCTTGCCCAGCACGCGGCCGGCGCCGAGGATGCCGGCACAGTTCATCGCCACGTTCAGGCCGCCGAGGAAATCGTGGGCCTGGTCGATGGCCGCAGCCACGGCTGCCTCATCGCTGACGTTGACGTTGAAATAGCGGGCCTTGTCGGTACCCAGCCCGGCAACGGCGGTTGCACCCTTGTCGTCGTTGAGGTCGAACAGGGCCACCTTGCCGCCCTGGGCGACGAGGTGCTGGGCCACGGCCAGGCCGAGGCCGGAAACGCCGCCAGTGATCACGGCACGTACGGAAGACAGCTGCATTGAACGGTCCTGCAGGTTCGAGAACCGCCGATTCTAACGGAAGCCGCGACCGCCGCTGTTGTGCACTGCGCCGCCTTTGCGGGGCGGCGCAGTGCGGTGGTCAACCGGCCGCGGCCAGCGCCTGGCCGGTGCGGCTGGCGGTGGCGCGGCCGAGCAGGCCGGCCAGCCAGCGGCCGGTTTCGGCCAGGGCCGGCAGGTCCACGCCGCTGTCCAGGCCCAGGCCCTGCAGCAGGTAGACCACGTCTTCGCTGGCCACATTGCCGCTGGCGCCCTTCGCATACGGGCAGCCACCGGCGCCGGACACCGCGCTGTCGACCACGCGCACGCCTTCTTCAAGGCAGGTGGCGATGTTGGCGATGGCCTGGCCGTAGGTGTCGTGGAAATGCACGGCCAGCGCCGCCATCGGGATCTCGGCGGCGACCGCCTGCAGCATCGCCCGTGCCTTGCGCGGGGTGCCGACGCCGATGGTGTCGCCCAGTGAGATTTCGTAACAGCCCATCTGGTGCAGGGCGCGCGCCACCCGCACCACGTCGGCCAGCGGCACCTCGCCCTGGTAGGGGCAGCCGAGCACGGTGGAGACGTAGCCACGCACGCGCACGCCATCGGCGGCGGCGCGGCGCAGGATCGGCTCGAACCGGGCCAGCGATTCATCGATGCCGGCATTGGTGTTGGTGCGGTTGAACGCCTCGGACGCGGCGGTGAACACTGCCACTTCCTCCACGCCGACCGCACGGGCACGGTCGTAGCCCTGTTCGTTCGGCACCAGTACCGGGTAGTGGATGCCCGGCCGGCGCTGGATGCCGGCATAGACCTCGGCGGCGTCGGCCAGCTGCGGGATCCACTTCGGGCTGACGAAGCTGGTCGCCTCGATGCTGCGCAGGCCGGTGGCCGACAGGCGGTTGATCAGTTCGATCTTGTCGGCGGTGGAGACCGACTGCTTTTCGTTCTGCAGGCCGTCACGCGGGCCGACCTCGACGATGCGGACGTAGTCGCTCATGCGGTTGCCCCATCGGCAGGGCGGTGGCAGACCGCCTCGATGTTGTTGCCATCCGGGTCGAGTACGAAGGCACCGTAGTAGTCGGGGTGGTACCACGGGCGCAGGCCCGGGGCGCCGTTGTCGCGGCCGCCGGCGGCGAGCGCGGCGGCATGGAAGGCGTCCACCTGGGCGCGGCTGGCGCAGGCAAAAGCCACGTGCACGCCGTGGCTGGCAGTGCCGCCATTGCCAAGCCAGAAGAACGGCTTGCCGTCGTTGCCGAAGCCGATGTGGTCGTGGGCGCCGGTCTGTTCGGCGGTCACTTCCATCACCACGCCGATCTGCAACGGCGCCAGTGCCTGCAGGAAGAAGGCCTTGCTGCGCGCCAGGTCGGCGCTGGTCAAACCAAGATGATCGAGCATGTTCAGGCTTCCGTGACCCAGTGGGGGGCGCGCTTGTCGAGGAAGGCGCCCAGGCCTTCCTGGCCTTCGGCGGACACCCGCAGGCGCGCGATCAGGGCGGCATTATCGCGATCCAGGGTGTCGCGGTCATGGCTGTCGCGGACCTGGCGGACCAGTTGCTTGGCGGTGGACGAGGCGATCGGGCCGGCCTTGTCGAGCAGGGCCAGCTGGCGTTGCACGGCCTCGTCCAGGCGTTCGGGCTCGACCAGCTGGTGGACCAGGCCGATGCGCAGCGCGGTGTCGGCGTCGAAATGCTCGCCGGTGGCGAACCAGCGGCGGGCCTGGCGCGGGCCGATGGCTTCGATCACATAGGGCGAGATCACCGCCGGCAGCAGGCCGAGGCGGCTTTCGGTCAAGCCGAAGCGGGCCGAGGTGCTGGCGATGGCGATGTCGCAGCAGGCGACCAGGCCGACGCCGCCGCCGAAGGCCGCGCCATGGACCCGGGCCAGGGTCGGTTTGGGCAGCTCGTCCAGGGTGCGCATCAGCCGGGCCAGGGCCAGCGAGTCCTCGCGGTTATCGGCTTCGCTGGCCGCCGCCATGCCGCGCATCCACTGCATGTCGGCACCTGCCGAGAAGGAGGCGCCGTGGCCGGCCAGCACCACCGCGCGCACCGAAGCATCGTGGCCGGCGGCCTCCAGTGCGGCGGTCAGCCGGGCGATCAGCCCGGCGTCAAAGGCGTTGTGCAGCTCCGGCCGGTTCAGCCAGAGGGTGAGGGCGGCGCCGCTGCGCTCGATCTGCAAAGCATCGTTCATGGGATTCCAGGGTCACTCCATACCTGTATGGATCATAGCGGGCCATTGGTCATGGGCCATGACGCGACGCGGGAATGTTAGAATCGAGAACCATTTACATCCAGCAGAGAACACGCTAGATGACGCTGTCCGAACTGCCGCTGCACACCTCGGCCGTGGTCGAGTCCGTGCAGGACCTGCATGCGAACGATGCCATCGCCCGTCGCCTGCGCGAGCTGGGTTTCGTGAAGGGCGAGGAAGTACGCCTGGTGGCCAAGGGCCCGGTGGGGGGAGAGCCGCTGCTGGTGCAGGTCGGGTTCACCCGTTTCGCGCTGCGGATCAGTGAAGCCAAGCGGGTCGTGGTGGACGCCGCCAGCCAGGAACGACGCGCATGACTGCTACTGCCACTACCGCCCCCCTGCGCGTTGCGCTGGTCGGTAACCCCAACAGCGGCAAGACCGCTCTGTTCAACCAGCTGACCGGCAGCCGGCAGAAGGTTGCCAACTACACCGGCGTCACCGTCGAGCGCAAGGAAGGCCGCCTGCGTGCGCCGTCCGGCCGCGAGTTCGCGGTACTCGACCTTCCGGGTGCCTACAGCCTGCATCCGGCCAGCCTGGACGAGGCGATCACCCGTGACCTGTGCCGGGGTTTCTATCCGGGCGAAGCCGCGCCGGATGTGCTGCTGTGCGTGATCGACGCCACCAACCTGCGCCTGCACCTGCGTTTCGCTCTGGAACTGCGCGAGCTGGGCAAGCCGATGGTGGTGGCGCTGAACATGGTCGATGCGGCCCAGCGCCGCGGCATCCAGGTGGACGTGGCCGCGCTGGAGCGCGAGCTGGGCGTGCCGGTGGTGGAGACCGTGGCGGTGCGCAAGCAAGGCGCCAAGGCCCTGGTCGAGCGCCTCGATGCGATGGTGCCGCACCTGGATGCACCGGTGCCGGGCCCGGAAGGTGGCATCGACTACCATGCCAAGGTGCGCGAGATCCTGTCGGTCGCCGTGCGGATGCCAGCGCGGACCGCGAAGATCGACGACGCGCTGGACCGCTGGCTGCTGCACCCGGTGTTCGGCCTGGTCAGCCTGGCGGTGGTGATGTTCCTGATCTTCCAGGCGGTGTACGCCTGGGCGACGCCGTTGATGGACGGCATCGAAGCCGGCTTTGCCTGGCTGGGCGAGTTTGTCGGCAGCGTGCTGCCGGAAGGTCCGCTGGCCAGCCTGCTGACCGACGGCATCATCGCTGGTGTCGGTGGCGTGGTGGTGTTCCTGCCGCAGATCCTGATCCTGTTCTTCTTCATCCTCGTGCTGGAGGAGTCCGGTTACCTGCCGCGCGCGGCGTTCCTGCTCGACCGCATGATGGCCGCCGCCGGGTTGTCCGGCCGCTCGTTCATCCCGCTGCTGTCCAGCTTTGCCTGCGCAGTGCCGGGCATCATGTCCACGCGCAGCATCCAGGACCCACGTGACCGCCTGGCCACGATCCTGGTGGCGCCGTTGATGACCTGTTCCGCACGCTTGCCGGTGTACGCGCTGCTGATTGGTGCGTTCATTCCGCAGAAGACGGTGTGGGGCGTGTTCAACCAGCAGGGGCTGGTCCTGTTCGGCCTGTACGCCGCCGGTATCCTCAGCGCGCTGGCGATGTCGTGGATCATGAAGAAGTGGCGTCGCGACAAGAGTGAGCATCCACTGATGCTGGAGCTGCCGTCTTACCGCCTGCCGCATGCGCGTGACCTGGCCGTGGGCCTGTACGAGCGTGGCATGATCTTCCTCAAGCGCGTCGGTGGCATCATCCTGGCGCTGACCATCCTGCTGTGGGTGCTGCTGTCGTTCCCGGCGGCTCCCGCTGGCGCCACGATGCCGGCCATCGACTACAGCTACGCCGGCCAGATCGGCCATGCGATGGCCGTGTTCTTCGCGCCGCTGGGCTTCAACTGGCAGATCTGCATCGCACTGATCCCGGGCCTGGCCGCGCGCGAAGTGGCGGTATCGTCGCTGGCCACGGTCTACGCGCTGTCCGCGGCCGATGACGATGCCGCCAGCCAGGCGCTGACCCCACTGATCAGCGACGGCTGGTCGCTGGCGACCGCGCTGTCGCTGCTGGTCTGGTACATCTACGCCCCGATGTGCATCTCGACGCTGGCCACCATCAAGCGTGAGACCAATTCGTGGAAGCAGATGGGCTTCGCCGCGTTCTACCTGTTCGCCGCGGCCTATGTGGCTGCGCTGATCACCTACCAGGTGACCAAGGCGCTGGGAGGCGGCTGATGGATACCGGCCTGCTGATCCAGTACCTGATCATCGCGGTGGCCGTGCTGGTCAGTGCCTGGGTGGTGCTGAAGAAGCAGTTCCCGGGCACCGTGCGCACGCTGCGCGGGGCCTTGGCGCTGGCCCTGCTGAAGCCGGGTCGCCCCGGCTGGATGCAGGCGCTGGGGCGGAAGATCGCGCCGCCGGCGACTGGAGGTGGTGGTGCCTGTGGTGGTTGTGACAGCTGCGGGCCAACTCCACCGAAGCAGCACTGACGCTGCTTTTCCTGCGCTGGTGGCTGCGAACCTTCTGCCGGTGGGTGCGGGCCCTCCCCCTGTGGGTGCGAACCTTGGTTCGCACGCTCTCCGGATTCAAACCTCTCTCCGGATGATCGCCCGGAAGCGACCATCCTGATTCAATCGCCGCACCGATTCCCGGTTTCCATGGCTGGCCGCGAAGCCGGCCACGTCGGCAAGGGCAAAGAGCAGCAGGCCTTTCAGCGCGTCGCGGTTGCCGGCCTGCAGCAGATCTTCAAGATCCTGCTGGATGAAGGTCCGGCGCAGGCCTGGCGTCTCTTCGATCCGCCAGTCGACATGGGGCGTGGGAATGCTGGAGCGGTACCTGAAGGCCGTTTCAAGATCGTCAGGCGCGAGCGGATACTCGAGCAGCTCTGGAAAGTAGAGTCCAGCATTCACATAGAAGCCCCGGTTTTCGTTGGCGCGTTGGTGATTCACGACAAGCAGGGCGGCATCCAGCAAGCGGTAGCGGGTCGTAGACGTTCCGGCAAAGCCGGTCTTCCTGGCGCACTTGCTGAAGACGGTCGAGGATTTCATGGGTTCTGCCTGGGCCGGAAGACGGGCCACAGCCTTGAGGCGCAGTGCCCGACGGTCAATTGGCAAACGCGACATCCGGAACACTGGCCAGCATTTCATCCACGCATGGCGTGGATCTACCGGGCGCGTGAGCCCAGCTCTGCTGCCAGCGCCAGCCACCGATTGCGTTGCTCCGGCGAGCTGCTGCGTACCGCACCGAGGCGGCTGACACGCACCGGGCGGATGCCGCAGAACTGCAGGATGGTGGCGCGGATCTGGCTGATGCCCGGGTCGCGGTAGATCCAGCGGTAATACCAGGGCGGCGTGTCCAGGGTGGTGATCACCCGTGCGCTGCGTCCGGCCAGCAGCCGGTCCCACCACACCGAATCGCGCCGGTAGCGGAAGGCGTACCCCGGCAGCAGCACGCGATCGAAGAAGCCCTTCAGCAGGGCCGGCATTGCACCCCACCAGGTGGGGTAGACCAGCACCAGATGATCGCAGGCTTCGATCGCCTCGGCGGCGTCCTGCAGATCCGTTTCCAGCGGCTGGATCTGGCGGTAGCCGTGGCGCAGCACCGGGTCGAATTCAAGATCGCCCAGTGCGATCAGGCGTACCCGGTGGCCGGCGTTTTCAGCGGCGGTGGCATAGCGCTGGGCGAGCGCGCCGCACAGGCTGTCGCGCTCGGGATGGCCGAGCAGGATCAGGACGGAACGGGACACGGCAACCTCGGGCAATGGAAAGTGCGCGAGGTTGGGGTCTGCCCCAGGGGCAGAGTCAAACCGGGGTGGTGCAGCCGCTGGGATCCAGGATGCAGTCGCCGCTGCCGGAGTGCAGCCACTGCTGCAGTTCGTCGGTGACCTGCTGCAGGGCGAGCTCGACCTGCGCCAGCCGCGCCCGTTCGCTGGCAATGCGTGTGCGCTGCTGTTCCAGCAAGGCCAGCACCGCAGGCCAGTCGAGCCGTCCGTCGCGGCGCTGCAGGCGCGAGATCGCGGCCAGGGTGATACCCAGCGCCAGTGCCTGGCGGATCAGCTGCACCCAGGCCACGTCCTGTTCGCTGTAGTCGCGATAGCGGTTCAGTCGTGGCACCGGCGGCAACAGGCCACGCGCCTCGTACAGGCGGATGGCCTTGGCGCTGGCACCGGTCAGGCGGCTGACCTCGGAGATGCGCATCGGTTCAGTTCCGCACCAGTCCGCCATCGACCACCAGGTTCTGGCCGGTCACCGCGCGCGACCACGGGCTGGCGAAGAACAGCGCGGCATCGGCGAATTCGGCCGGTGTGGTGACGCTGCGCAGTGGCGTGTTGGCGGCGATGTAGTCGAACACCGCTTCGGGCGTGGCGGCGCTGGCATCGGTGGTGCGCAGCAGGCCACCGGACAGCATGTTCACGGTGATGCCATGCGGGCCGAGGTCGCCGGCCAGGGTGCGGGTCAGCGACAGCAGTGCGGCCTTGGCGGCGGTGTAGTCGTGGTAGGGCACGACCGGGTTCTGGAACAGGTTGGTGCCGATGTTGATCACCCGGCCGAAGCGACGGGCCTGCATGCCGGGCAGGGCCGCCTGCACGGTGTTCAGCGCGCCGCGCACGCTGCCCTCGAACTGCGCCTGAAAGGCCGGCCAGCCGATATCTGCGGCGCCGTCGCGGGCATCGCCATTGAACGAGAACGCCGCCAGCGCGTTGTTGACCACGGTTGTCACGCCTTGCCCGAAGTGGGCCATTGCCTGCTGCAGCATCGCATCGACCTGGCCGCGGTCGGTGACGTCGGCCGGCAGTGCGATCGCCTGTCCGCTCAGCTCGGCAGCCAGGGCACGTGCGGCGCCTTCGCTGCGGTGGTAATTGACGATGACGCGCGCGCCCTGTGCGGCGAAGGCGCGGGCGATGTGCTGGCCAAGTCCGCGTCCGCCACCGGTGACCAGCACCAGCTGTTCGCTGATCTGCATGAGGGAGCTGCCATCCATTGCATGAAAGGGCATGCAGCGTAGCAGCGATGGCGCTTGCCGGAGCGGGCGTGCTGCCGCTAGCCTGCAGGCATGAACCAGACTCCCCTGCGATTGCTCATTCACGGCGCCTCCGGGCGCATGGGCCAGGCCCTGCTGCGGCTGGCCGCCGAACATCCCGAAACCCTGCAGATCGTGGCCGCGGTGACCGGCCGTGCGCCGGCGCAGCGCGTGGTCGACGGCGTGCCGTTCTTCGGTGCCAGCGAACTGCCCGGCGCGCCGGTGTTCGACGTGGCGATCGACTTCAGCCTGCCGGAGGGTTTCGACCCGATGCTGGCGTTGTGCGTGGAGCGGGGTGCCGGGCTGGTGTCGGGCACCACCGGGATCTCCAGCACGCAGCGCCAGGCGCTGGACGCGGCGGCTGCGAAGATCCCGCTGGTCTGGGCCTCCAACTTCAGCCTGGGCGTGGCGGTGCTGGACGAGTTGGTAGAGCGCGCGGCGCAGGCGTTGGCCGGCTGGGACTGTGACATCGTCGAGTCGCACCACACCCAGAAGAAGGATGCGCCGTCGGGCACCGCGCTGACCTTGGGCGCGGCCGCGCAGCGGGGTGGGGCGGAACCGCACTACGCCAGCCTGCGCGCCGGTGACATCGTCGGCGAGCATCTGGTGCAGTTCACCGGGCTGGGCGAGCGCATCGAGCTGGTGCACCGGGCCACCAACCGCGACATCTTCGCCCGCGGCGCCCTGTTCGCCGCCCGCCAGCTGCACGGCCGCGCGCCGGGCAGCTACCGGGTGCGCGATCTGCTGGACGGGCCGCGTTAACCGGTAGCGCCGGGCCGTGCCCGGCGTCGGTGTCGGTTCCGCCGGGCATGGCCCGGCGCTACCAGCGGGCGCCGCATACGCCGCCGGATTGAAATGAATACGCAATCGCCTGTTCATCAAGCGCGATAACCGCTGGCGCGAGCGCCCCGGCAGCGCTACAATTCGCACTCGCCGAATCACGAAAGCCGGACCGGTCCCAGACCGTACGTCCGCGCTTTTTTGCAACCGGATTTCCGTGAAGCGCAGGCGTGACTTCGGCAGCCCCCTCGGTAGCCAAAGTGAGATTCCCGTGACCCAAGCCGCAATCCTCGTCCTCGAAGACGGCACCGTATTCGAGGGCGAATCCGTAGGCGCGCCCGGCCTGTCCGTCGGTGAGGTGGTGTTCAACACCGCCATGACCGGCTACCAGGAAGTGCTGACCGACCCGTCCTACGCCCGGCAGATGGTCACGCTGACCTATCCGCATATCGGTAACACCGGCATGACCGACCAGGACAATGAAGCGTCCAAGGTGTGGTCGGCCGGCCTGATCGTGCGCGACGTTCCGCGCCGTCCCAGCAACTGGCGCAGCCAGGTGTCGCTGCAGGACTGGCTGATCCAGCGCGGCGTGGTCGCCATCGCCGGCATCGACACCCGCAAGCTGACCCGCATCCTGCGCGAGAAGGGCGCGCAGAACGGTGCGCTGATGGCCGGCGACATCGACGTGGAAAAGGCACTGGAAGCCGCCCGCAAGTTCCCGGGGCTGAAGGGCATGGATCTGGCCAAGGTTGTCACTACCGAGAAGACCTACACCTGGACCGAGGGCCAGCTCGACCTGGATGCCAACGCCTTCGTCAGCGTGCCGTCCCGGTTCAAGGTCGTGGCTTACGACTTCGGCGTGAAGACCAACATCCTGCGCATGCTGGCCGAGCGTGGCTGCGAAGTGACCGTGGTGCCGGCCCAGACCCCGGCCGCTGAAGTGCTGGCACTGAAGCCGGACGGCGTGTTCCTGTCCAATGGCCCGGGTGACCCGGAACCGTGCGACTACGCCATCGAAGCGATCAAGACCTTCATCGACGTGAAGATCCCGACCTTCGGCATCTGCCTGGGCCACCAGTTGCTGGGCCTGGCCTCGGGCGCGCAGACCATGAAGATGGGCCACGGCCACCACGGTGCCAACCACCCGGTGCAGGACCTGGACAGCGGCCGGGTGATGATCACCTCGCAGAACCACGGCTTCGCGATCGATGAAGCGACCCTGCCGCCGACCCTGCGCGTGACCCACCGTTCGCTGTTCGACGGCACCAACCAGGGCGTGGCCCGCACCGACGTGCCGGCGTTCTCGTTCCAGGGCCACCCGGAAGCGTCGCCGGGCCCGACCGACGTCGGTCCGTTGTTCGACCGCTTCGTGGTGCTGATGGAGCAGGCCAAGGCGTGATCAGTACGCCGCCGGCCCCCCGGTGGCGTCGCGATGGACCGTAAACCCCGCATCGCTGCTGCCCCCGGCGCGGCGCTGCGGATCAAGATTCCTGATCGACAGCGTGCGATCACCCCCCTTGTCACGCTGTACTGACTTAGAGAAGAAAATGCCCAAGCGCACTGACCTCAAGACCATCCTCATCATCGGTGCTGGCCCGATCGTCATCGGCCAGGCCTGCGAGTTCGACTACTCCGGCGCCCAGGCCTGCAAGGCCCTGCGTGACGAGGGTTACCGCGTGGTGCTGGTCAACAGCAACCCGGCCACGATCATGACCGACCCGGAGATGGCCGACGCCGTCTACATCGAGCCGATCAACTGGCAGACGGTCGAGAAGATCATCGCCAAGGAAAAGCCCGACGCGCTGCTGCCGACCATGGGTGGCCAGACCGCGCTGAACTGCGCGCTGGACCTGGCCGACAACGGCGTGCTGGAGAAGTACAACGTCGAACTGATCGGCGCCAAGCGCGAAGCGATCCGCATGGCCGAAGACCGCGAGCTGTTCCGCGTGGCCATGGGTGAGATCGGCCTGGAATGCCCGACCGCCGCCGTCGCCCACACCCTGGACGAAGCGCTGGAGATCCAGACCCGCGTCGGCTACCCGACCATCATCCGCCCCAGCTTCACCCTGGGCGGCAGCGGTGGCGGCATTGCCTACAACCGCGAAGAGCTGGTCGAGATCGTCAGCCGCGGCCTGGAACTGTCGCCGACCACCGAAGTGCTGGTGGAAGAGTCGGTGCTGGGCTGGAAGGAATTCGAGATGGAAGTGGTCCGCGATACTGCGGACAACTGCATCATCGTCTGCTCGATCGAAAACCTGGACCCGATGGGCGTGCACACCGGTGACTCGATCACTGTGGCGCCGGCGCAGACCCTGACCGACAAGGAATACCAGCGCCTGCGCGATGCCTCCATCGCCGTGCTGCGCAAGATCGGCGTCGATACCGGTGGCTCGAACGTGCAGTTCGGTATCAACCCGAAGACCGGCCGTGTGGTCGTCATCGAGATGAATCCGCGTGTGTCGCGTTCCTCGGCGCTGGCTTCCAAGGCCACCGGCTTCCCGATCGCCAAGGTCGCCGCGAAGCTGGCCGTGGGCTACACCCTGGACGAACTGAAGAACGAGATCACCGGCGGCCTGACCCCGGCCTCGTTCGAGCCGTCCATCGACTACGTCGTCACCAAGATCCCGCGTTTCGCCTTCGAGAAGTTCCCGGCCGCCGACGCCCGCCTGACCACCCAGATGAAGTCGGTGGGCGAGGTGATGGCGATGGGCCGCACTTTCCAGGAGTCGGTGCAGAAGGCCCTGCGTGGCCTGGAAACCGGCAAGGTCGGCTTCGACCCGACCGGCCTGGACCTGGCCAACGAAGAAGACCTGCAGACCCTGCGCCGCGAGCTGAAGGCGCCGGGCCCGGAGCGCCTGTTCTTCGTCGCCGATGCGTTCCGCGCCGGCATGAGCGTGGAAGAGATCTACGCACTGTCGTTCATCGATCACTGGTTCCTGGACCAGATCGAGGAAATCATCGCGGCGGAAGCTGAAGTCACTGCCGGTGGCATCGATGCGCTGGACGCTGCACGCCTGCGCAAGCTGAAGCGCGCTGGCTTCTCCGACGCGCGCCTGGCGCAGCTGACCGGTACCAACGAAGCCGCCATCCGCGCGCTGCGTCGTGCGCACAAGGTACGCCCGGTCTACAAGCGCGTGGACTCCTGTGCCGGTGAGTTCTCCACCGGTACCGCCTACCTGTACTCGACCTACGAGGACGAGTGCGAGGCCGCGCCGAGCAACCGCGACAAGATCATGATCCTGGGCGGTGGCCCGAACCGCATCGGCCAGGGCATCGAGTTCGACTACTGCTGCGTGCACGCGGCACTGGCGCTGCGCGAGGATGGCTATGAAACCATCATGGTCAACTGCAACCCGGAAACCGTGTCGACCGACTACGACACCTCCGACCGCCTGTACTTCGAACCACTGACCCTGGAAGACGTGCTGGAAATCGTCGAGCTGGAACAGCCGAAGGGCGTGATCGTGCAGTACGGCGGCCAGACCCCGCTGAAGCTGGCGCGCGCGCTGGAAGCCAACGGCGTGCCGGTGATCGGCACCAGCCCGGACTCGATCGACCTGGCCGAAGACCGTGAGCGCTTCCAGCAGCTGGTCGACAAGCTGGGCCTGAAGCAGCCGCCGAACCGCATCGCCCGCAACGACCAGGAAGCCCTGCTGCTGGCCCGCGAGATCGGCTACCCGCTGGTGGTGCGCCCGAGCTACGTGCTGGGCGGCCGTGCGATGGAGATCGTCTACGGCGAAGCCGACCTTGCCCGCTACGTGCGCGACGCGGTGAAGGTGTCCAACGATTCGCCGGTGCTGCTGGACCGCTTCCTCGACAACGCCGTCGAGTGCGACGTCGACATCATCGCCGACAAGGATGGCAACGTCCTGATCGGTGGCGTGATGGAGCACATCGAAGAAGCTGGCGTGCACTCGGGCGATTCCTCCTGCTCGCTGCCGCCGTACTCGCTGTCGGCTGAAACCCAGGCCGAACTGCGCCGCCAGGTGGTGGAGCTGGCCAAGGCCCTGAACGTGGTCGGCCTGATGAACACCCAGTTCGCGATCCAGACCAGCGACGAAGGTGCCGACACCATCTACCTGCTGGAAGTGAACCCGCGTGCCTCGCGCACCGTGCCGTTCGTGTCCAAGGCCACCGGCATGCCTCTGGCCAAGATCGCCGCCCGTTGCATGGCTGGCAAGAGCCTGGCCGAGCAGGGTGCAACCAAGGAAATCGTGCCGGACTATTACTCGGTGAAGGAAGCGATCTTCCCGTTCGCCAAGTTCCAGGGCGTCGATCCGATCCTCGGGCCGGAGATGCGCTCCACCGGTGAAGTGATGGGCGTAGGCCGCACCTTCAACGCCGCCTTCGCGCGTGCGCAGGAAGCCGGTGGCATCAAGGCGCCGCCGGTCGGCAAGGCCTTCGTTTCGGTGCGTGATCCGGACAAGAAGCGCGTGCTGCCGGTGGCCAAGGCGCTGCTGGCGCGTGGCTACAGCCTGGTCGCCACCCGTGGCACCGCCGCGTGGCTGCAGCAGCATGGCATGGACTGCGAGATCATCAACAAGGTGGTCGAAGGCCGTCCTCACATCGTCGACTCGATCAAGAACGGCGAGATCGTCTACATCGTCAACACGACCGAAGGTCGTTCGGCGATCAACGACTCGTTCTCGATCCGTCGCGAGGCACTGCAGCATCGCGTCACCTACTCGACCACCATTGCCGGCGCCAAGGCGCTGGTGGATTCACTGGAATTCCGCGGCACCGGCCCCGTCTGGTCGCTGCAGGAGCTGCACAAGGAGTTGAATGCATGAGAGCCCCCATCACGATGAAGGGCGCGCAGAAGCTGCGCGACGAACTGGATCACCTGAAGTCGGTCAAGCGGCCGAAGGTGATCGCCGCGATCGCCGAGGCGCGTGAGCACGGTGACCTGAAGGAGAACGCCGAGTACCATGCCGCGCGCGAGGAACAGGGCTTCATCGAAGGCCGCATCAAGCAGCTGGAAGGTGAGCTGTCGCACGCCGAAATCATCGACGTGAGCAAGCTCAATGCCGGCTCCAAGGTGGTGTTCGGCGCCAGCGTGACGCTGGCCGACGTGGAAACCGACGAAGAGAAGAAGTACCAGATCGTTGGTGACCTGGAAGCGGACATCAAGCTGGGCCTGATCGCGATTTCCTCGCCGGTGGCGCGCGCGATGATCGGCAAGCTGGAAGGCGATTCGATCGTGATCGACGCCCCGGCCGGCCAGCGCGAGTACGAGATCGTCAGCGTCAGCTACGTGGACTGACCACGTGGCGACGGCGACCCTGCTGTTGCCTGCACGCAGCCGCTTTGCCGCGGCTGCGCTGCCGGACGATGTGGCGCGTGCGCTCGGCCGTGCCACGACGGTGCAGGTCGCACCGGGCGAACGCGCACAACTGACGCGCCATTTCACGGTTGCCGCGCCGCACTGGCCGGTGGCCGCGTTGACCCGCCAGCGCGACGTCGGCGATGCAGCCGGCGCCTGCTGGCTGCGTGCCGACCCGGCCTGCATGGTGCCGGACATGCACGGCGCGCGGATGATGGCCTACGGCGAGACGCTGCGGCCGACCTTGGCGGACTGCCTGGCCCTGTTGCCGGTGCTGCAGCCGCTGTTTGCCGATGCCGGATTCGTGCTCGACGCACCGGATCCTTCGCGCTGGTACCTGCGGCTTCCGATCGACCTGGCCCTGCCGGACTTCGACAGTCCGGACGAGGTGCTGGGCGATGACCTGTTCTCTCACCTGCCCGAAGGCGAGGGCGGCCGTCGTTGGCGGGCGCTGATGACCGAAGCGCAGGTGCTGCTGCACAACCATTCCTGGAACCAGCAGCGCGCCGCGCAGGGACAACAGCCGATCAATTCGCTGTGGTTCTGGGGCGGTGGCGTGATGCCGGTGTCGGTCAGCACGCCGCACGCACAGGTGCGTAGCCGCGATGCCCTGTTGCAGGGCCTGGCCCTGGCGGCTGGCGTCGCCGTGGACGGCGAGCAGGCGGTGGATGCATTGGTGGATCTGCGCCAGCTGCGTTCCCTGCAGCAGCTCGGCAATGAAGCGATCCGTCCGCTGCTGGCCGCGCTCAAGCGTGGTGAGCTGCAGCGGCTGGTGCTGGATTTCGAAGACGGCCTGCAGTTCCAGCTGGACCGTGGACAGCGCTGGCAGTTCTGGAAGAAGCCGCGCCAGCTGCACGATTGAAGCCGACGCTGCGCGCTGCCGCACAGCCACGGGTGCTGCTGATTCCCCCTGTAGCGCCGAGCCCATGCTCGGCTTCATCATTACTGGACTTCTGTAACGTAGGTCGGCAATGACCAGTGCCTGCGGCTCCGGGTTGAGCAGTATTCACCCAGATACGTCGCGCTCAGGACAAGGCGCGAGCCATCCCAGGCCCAGTGCCGGTTCGTGCCGCAGGGATCGGTGTCGGTCACAGAACCTTCTTCAAGGAATATGGCATACGGATAGAGCGGAAACAGCGTGCTCGCGGTGATCAGCGTGGGCGAAAACGGTGGGCGGTCGCGGATCAGCCATGCACCTGCGGACACGATGTAGCGGTCGGTTGCGCAATTCAACAGCGCCAGGACATGGTTGGTATCTACCCGTTCGATACGGAGTTGGCGCGACGACATCCGGTCGCACGCATTTCCCGCAGCGGCCACCGGTTGCAGCTGCTGCAGCAGATCCGACCGCTCGGCCAGCTGCGCGTCGCCTTCCTGTGCTTCGACCAGAAGCGGCGGTGCCTTCAGGGGTGGCGCGGTAACCGCAGCCGGGACCTTCGATTCCGGCTGTGAGCCCTTGCGCACCAGCGCGCCAGGCGTATCCAGCCGACCCTGTACTTCGTCCATCTTCAGCAACAGCGTGTAGATGCCCCGGTCGGACAGCGGCCACGCGTTGCCCGTAGCGTCACTCATCTCGACGCGCTTGCCCGCCAGCAGGGCCTCGATCATGGCGGTCACGTAGTGCGTGGGCAGCTCCAGGCCAGAGTCGAGTGCTTCGCTGTGGCCGATGGCACCGAGGTCCTCTCCGTCCACGTGCAGGTGCAACGTTCCTTCGGGGGCCACCGCCGCAGGGGTCGCAGGCGCGTCCTCTCCGCCGTCGGCCATGGACAGCCGGGCGGTGACCGCCGCGCGCGGCCCGCCGCTGCGCCCGATCAGCGCGCTCAGCATCAGCGGCGCCAATGGACCGTAGGCTGCCAGCCGGCAGGTGCGGGTGTTGTCGCAGGCCATCACGCCGTCGCCTTCCACGAACGATATGCCAACCGGCTCTGTGGCCGTTGCCGTCGATGCCAGTGTCAGCAACGCCAACAGGAGTGGCGTGCGTAACAGTGAAGATGCGTGCATTCAACGCACCTCGCTGATCAGGGTTGGCAGCATCCAGTGTCCGCCCGGTATGCCGCGACACAGGCCCGTACTGAAAGCGCTGCTGGGCTGGAATCTGCGGCCGTCCCATACCCAGTCCGAGCCGGAAACACAGTCGCCAATGCCACGGCCCTTGTAGCGTGCGTAGAGCGTGCGTTCGGCGCGCGAGAAGCCCTCTGCCTCCAGCGTGATCGTCTGCGGGGCGAACGGCGGCTCATCACGCGCGATCCAGAAGCCATTGCTGTAGTTGTACGCCCCCATCTGGCACAGCGCCTGCACCAGTACATGGTGCTCGTCCAGCCGCTCGATCACCATTTCCGGGGTGCCCGTGTACTCGATCAGGCGCGGACAGTCGTCACTGTCGCCGAGCGTGGCGATCACGGCATCGCGCAGCGCTTCGCTGCTTCCCAGTTCGCTGTCTCCGGAACGTGGCGCCACCAGCGCCGCGCTCACGATCACCGGCTTGGCGTATGCAGCCGGCACTCTGGTTTCGGCGCGCGTGCCACGCCGCACCAGGGCGCCGGGTGTACCGATCCTTCCCTGTGTCTCGTCCATTTTCAGTAGTACGGCGGCAGCCCCACGGTCGGAAATCGGCCAGCGTGTGCCGTTGTTGTCGATGACCTCGATGCGGGCCCGGCCGGGCAGAGCGGCGAGCAGTGCTTCAACCTGCGCGGGACGCAGCGTCACGGCCTCGTCGGCGCCGGTGTCCTGCACCGGGCCCAGATCACGGTCGTTCACCAGCAGGCGCATCGCTCCTTCAGGCATTGCGCTTTCGCCATCCTCGCCCACCCGCAGCCGCGCCTTCACCGGCGTGCCGGGTCCGCCGGCACGTTCCAGCATCAGTCCCAGGTGGCTGTCGGCGCTCTCCGGGCCATAACCCGCGGCACGGCAGGTGCCGGTGTTGTCGCAGGCCAGGAACCAGTCGTGGTGCACGAACTCGATACCGGGTGTGGCCGTCGTGTTTCCGGCATCGGGGGCGAGCGGCAGCAGCAGGCCGACAATCAGTGCGGACAACGGGCGATACATGGCGAATTCCGTTTCAGAAGCGAACAAGCATGGGCGATCGCCACCTCTGCGCCAAGCCCGGGAAGAGCCCGGCAAGCCGGGCGGGGTATCATGCCCGGGTCTTCCGTCACCCGGCGATGCCGATGTCCCTTGCCGCCGATGCTGTGCAGCCGTCCTCTGATACGCCGATGATCCGCCGCCGCGATGCGGTCGTGCCCGGCCTCTGGCCGGAGGGCACGCTGCCGTTGCTGGCGCGGCTCTACGCCAGTCGCGGTGCAGGTACACCGGAGTTGGCGCAGCCGAAGCTGGGCAATCTGCACGCCCCCGAGCTGCTGACCGGCATCGACGATGCAGTGGGCCTGCTGGTCGAGGCCATCGCCAATGACAAGCGCATCCTCGTGGTCGGCGATTTCGACTGCGATGGCGCCACCGCCTGTGCGGTCGGTGTGCGCGGCCTGCGCATGCTCGGCGCGCAACACGTCTTCCACGCGGTGCCGAACCGCATGGTGCATGGCTATGGCCTGTCGCCGTCGCTGGTGGAGGAGCTGGCCGCGCTGCAGCCGGACCTGCTGGTCACAGTCGACCACGGCATTGCCTGCCATGCCGGCGTGACTGCGGCCAAGGCACGTGGCTGGCAGGTACTGGTCACCGACCACCATCTGCCGGGCCCGCAGCTGCCGCCGGCCGACGTCATCGTCGATCCGAATCTGGACGGCGACGCCTTCCCCAGTAAATCGCTGGCCGGTGTCGGCGTGATCTTCTACGTGCTGATGGCGTTGCGCCGGCAGATGCGCGAGGCCGGCGTCTTTGCCGATGGCAAGGGACCTGACCTGACCACGCTGCTGGACCTGGTGGCGGTCGGCACCGTCGCCGACCTGGTGGCGCTGGATCCGAACAACCGTGCGCTGGTCAGTGCGGGCCTGCGCCGTCTGCGCGCAGGGCAGGGTTGTGTCGGCCTGCGTGCGCTGATCGAAGCCAGTGGCCGTGACGCCACGCGACTGACGGCCTCCGACATCGGCTTCGCACTCGGCCCACGCCTGAACGCGGCGGGCCGGCTGGAAGACATGGCGCTGGGCATCGCGCTGCTGCTGACCGAAGACCCACGGCAGGCGCGCGAGATCGCGCAGACGCTGGAGCAGATCAATGCGGAACGGCGCGCCGTGCAGCAGTCGATGACCGACGACGCCGAGCAGGCGTTGACCCGCGTGGTGCTGGACATGGCAGGCCAGCGCCCGGTGGCTGCCTGCCTGTTCGACGCGGACTGGCATCCGGGCGTGGTCGGTCTGGTTGCATCGAAGATGAAGGATCGCCTGCATCGCCCGGTGATCGCCTTCGCGCCGGCCGAACCGGGCGCCGACACCCTGCGTGGCTCGGCGCGCTCGATCCCCGGCCTGCACATCCGTGACGCACTGGCGCTGGTCGATGCGCGCCATCCGGGTCTGATCGAACGCTTCGGTGGGCATGCCATGGCGGCTGGACTGAGCATGCGCCTGGATCACGTCGATGACTTCAAGGCCACCTTTGTGGCCGTGGTGCTGGAAATGCTCGATCCGGCGGCACTGCAGCAGCAGGTTCTCAGCGACGGCGAACTGGCCGCCGACGAGCTCGATCATCGCCACGCCGTCGCGTTGCGCCTGGCCGGACCGTGGGGCCAGGGCTTCCCCGAACCGTTGTTCGACGGCTACTTCGAAGTGGCCAACTGGCGCGTGCTGAAGGAGCGCCACCTCAAGCTGGAGCTGCGCCTGCCGGGCGTACCCGGCACGATCAACGCGATCCATTTCGGCGGCTGGCACGGCAACGCACCGGGCCGCCACGTGCATCTCGCTTACCGGCTCGCCTGCGATGACTATCGCGGCGGCAGCGCCATCCAGCTGATTGTGGAGCACAGCCTCCCCGCTTGAAGAAAAAGGGACGGAGGGGATCAAGTCGTTTTTGCCTTGTTTGCCATTGCGACTTGATCCCCTCCGTCCCCTTTTTTGGGACCCCGCCAACCCCGTTCCGGCAGCTCGTGCGTTCAACGGTCTAAGATCCCACTGGAGTCCGGTCATGGTCTTCGCCCGATGCTGCACTGTGTTGTTGCTGGCCCTTGTGGCCTGGCCCGCTGGCGCGCAGTCGCCGCCGATCTCCCGGCCGCAGGCCGCCACGCCGCTGCTGATCGCGCCGGCCGCCGAACAACCGGTGCAGCTGCAGCGCGCACGCATCGAGGGCGAAGTCCAGGCGGGCATCGCCCAGACCCGGATCACCCTGGAATTCCATAACCCGAACCGGCGCGTGCTGGAAGGTGAGCTGCAGTTCCCGCTGGGCGACGGTCAGCAGATCAGCGGCTTCGCGCTGGATATCAACGGCGAGATGCGTGACGCGGTGCCGGTGCCCAAGGACCGCGGTCGTCAGGTATTCGAGGAGATTGCCCGCCGCGGCGTCGACCCGGGCCTGCTGGAACAGACCGCTGGCAACCAGTTCCGCCTGCGCATCTACCCGCTACCTGCCGGCGGCAGTCGGCGCGTGCAGCTGGTGATGCGTGAGCCGTTGGCCTTCGACGGCCACGGTTGGCAGTGGACGCTGCCGCTGCAGTTCGCCGCCGGTGCGGCCTCGGTTGAACTGAAGCTGCAGGCGCCTGCCACGACCAGTGCAGGTGCGGCTCCGTTCCGCATCAGCACGGGCCAGCTGCACTGGCAGGGCAAGGGCGCGCAGCTACCGGCGCAGCTGCAGTGGAGCCTGCCCGCAGCACGTCAGGCACAAGTCCAGGTGGCGCCCTGGCAGGACGGCCACTACCTGCTGGCGCAGCTGCCCGTGCCGGTCAGCCCCACGCCACGCGCGATGCCCAGCGAGGTCGGGTTGCTGTGGGATGGCTCCGGCTCAGCGGGCCAGCGCGACCGCACGCGTGAGTTCGCCCTGCTGGATCGGTACTTCGCCGCAATGGGTGACGGCACGGTGGCACTGACCGTGCTGCGCGACCGCGCCGAACCGCTACGGCGCTTCCGTATCCGCGCAGGCAACTGGAGCGAGCTGCGCGCGGCACTGCAGGCGGTGCGCCCGGACGGTGCCAGCGCGCTGGCCCAGTGGCAGCCGCAGCCGAGTGTGAAGGAATACCTGCTGGTCAGTGATGGCCTGCTGACCTATGGGCCGGAGCAATTGCCGACGCTGGCACCGGATCAGCGCCTGTTCGCGATCAGCAGCGCCGGTGCCCGCACCGACAGCACGCGCCTGCGCGGCTGGAGCGAATCCCATGGCGGTCGCTTCGTCGCGCTGGGCAAGGATGTGGGGGCAGCTGCCAGCGCGCTGCTGTCGTCGCCGTTGGATGTGCAGGTCGATGCGGGGCGCGGCGTGCAGGACGTGGTGATCGATCGTCGCAGTGAAGCCCAGGGCTGGCTGTGGCTGCACGCACGACTGGCCGCCGACGGCGTGCCGATGCGGGTGCGCGTGGGTGGCGGCGAATGGCAGGCGCTGCCACCCACGCAGAAAAGCGATGACGGCGAACTGCTGGCCGGCCTGTGGGCGCAGGCGCGCCTGCAGCAACTGGCCGTCGACCGCCGCAGCAACCGTGAGGCCATGCAGCGCCTGTCCCAGCAGTTTGGGCTGGTGGGGCCGGATACCTCGCTGATCGTGCTGGAAACCCTGGATGACTACCTGCGCTACGCGATCCGCCCGTCCGGCAAACTGCGCGCCGAGTACGATGCCCGCTTCGCGAGGCAGGTGAGCGATCGCGCCGCTGCAGATCGCCAGCGTCTGGATGAAGTGGCTGCACGCTGGAGGGAGCGCCAGCAATGGTGGAACCGCAGCTGGCCGAAGGGAATGCCGCAGCAGCCGAAGGGCGGGGCACTGGAAGTGGCCTCCGCGGACTACGCGATGGAATCGGCGCCGGTGGCGATGCTCGCCGCGCCTGCCCCTGCGGCACCGCCCGCCCCGGCACCGATGGCCGCCGCCGAGCAGCGCATGGAAGCCAGCAGCGCGCGTGCACGTCGCTCGGCGCCTGCATCCAACAAGGCCCTGGATTCAATCACGGTCACGGGTGGCCGTGTCGCTGCGCCCGCTGCCGCCAACGAGGGCGAGCTCGGCATCCAGCTGGCGGCCTGGCAGCCGGACTCGACCATCGCCCGGCGCCTGCGCCAGGGCCCGGCGTCGCAACTGTATGACCGCTACCTGGCCGAGCGCGATGCCCATGCCGACAGCAGCGCATTCTTCCTCGACGTGGCCGACCTGCTGCTGGCGCAGGGTCAGCGCGACCTGGCACTGCGCGTGTTGTCGAACCTGGCCGAGATGGACCTGGACAACCGCCACCTACTGCGCGTGCTCGGTTACCGACTGATGCAGGCCGATGCTCCCGCGCTGGCGGTGCCGGTGTTCGAGCAGGTGCTGGCGATGGGCCAGGAGGAACCGCAGAGCTTCCGCGACCTCGGCCTGGCACTGGCGGCGGCCGGCAAGCCGCAGCAGGCGCTGGCGCCACTGTACCAGGTGGTGGTGCGGCCGTGGGACAGCCGCTTCGATGGCATCGCCCTGATCGCATTGGATGAACTGACCAACCTGGTGGCCCGCAGCACGCCCCGGCTGGATACCACCAGCATCGACCCGCGCCTGCTGCAGGCGATGCCGCTGGACCTGCGGGTGGTGCTGTCGTGGGATGCCGACAACAGCGACATGGACCTGTGGGTGACCGACCCGAACGGCGAGCGCGCCTACTACGGCAACCGCCTGACCTACCAGGGCGGGCAGATGTCGCAGGACTTCACCGGCGGCTATGGTCCCGAGCAGTTCTCGCTACGCAACGCCAAGCCGGGCAAGTACAAGGTGGAAGCGAACTACTTCGGCAGCCGCCAGCAGCTGGTGACCGGGGCGACGACGCTGATGCTGCGCCTGACCACCCACTGGGGCACGTCGAAGCAGAAGGACCAGATGGTCACGATGCGGTTGAAGGATCGCGCCGAAACCGTGCTGGTGGGCGAGTTCGAGGTGCGGTAGTGCCGGGCCATGCCCGGCGGCTGCACAGCCGGGGAAGGGCCTGTCCGTGCATGGCGCGGATCTACCGCACGTCTTCGACTGCCGGAAGGCGCTGGCGCGGAATCCACCGCGTCAGCGCCACGCCGCCGCCAAGGACCAACAGCGTGCCGACGGTCTGCCACAGCAGCTCGGTAGCCGGCACGTCGGGCAGCCTCGCAGTTCCGGCAAGCCAGTCGATCAACGGCCGCGCCAGCAGGTAGATCAGCACCACGCCCAACACGCGCAATATCCGCTGCACGATACCCTGCGGGTCCTTCGGCCAGCCACGCCATTGCAGCCACGCCACCAGCAGGCCCAGTGCGAGCAGTCGACCGGCTTCACCCACTGGAACGAAGCGGGTGGTCGCTGCCGCCCATGCCATCAGCACGCCCAGCCCCAGCAGGACCGGCAGCTGCCAACGCTGGTTTGAGCGCATGCCTGGCATCAACTGCCACGCCAGCAGCGCAACACCGATGCCGACCAGCCAGCCGGCCAGCACGTCGGCCAGGAAATGCCGGCCCAGGTACATCCGTGACACCGCCATCAGCAGTGGCCAACCGAACGCCAATGCCCAGCGCAGCCAGCGGCGGCGGATGCCGAAGGCCAGCAGCAGGCCCACGCAGGCGGCGGTGGCTACGCCGACGTGGCCACTGTTGAAGCCATAGTCGGCATCGGGCTGCGCGCGCAGCATCGCGGTGGCCCGGGCATCAGGCAGGGACCAGAACGTGTGCCCTCCGCCGTCGACCACGAACGGGTGCGACGGCACGCCTTTGTCCAGCACGCGTGCATCCACATCCGATGGACGGGGCAGGGCGGCACCCTGTTTGATCGCATGGGTGGCGCAGGCCATCAGCAGTACCGCCAGCATCACGCACAGGCCGGCGCGCATTCGTGCGCCGAACGCGCAGAGCAGGATCAGCGCTGTGTAGGCCATTTCGTAGCCGAGCAGGCTGATGAACTGCATCAGCGCCAGCATCCAGCCGCCGTCGAAGGTCTGCTGCAGCCACAGGTGCCAGTGGGTCTGGAACATCCGTTGTCCTCATTGCGCCGTGGCGGCGCGTACCGCCGGTGACGATAGCGGATCGGCCTTCAGGCCGAACAGGGGCCGCAGCCAGCGGGAGCGTCGGATCAGCAGTTCGTGGATCAGCAGGCAGCCGCCGACGGTGCCGCCCAGCAGTAGCGACGGCTCCAGCCAAGGACCCAGTTGCAATGGCTTGAGCCAGAACAACAGCACGATGATCAGGCTCTGGTGCAGCATGTACCAGGGATAGATTGCCTCGGTGCAGTACGGCAGCCAGCCGAACGGGCGGTCGAGGAAGACCTTGCCCCAGCCGAGGATGGCCAGCAGCGCGGTCCAGACATACACCGACTGGCTGGTCCTGCCCTGCAGGTCCCAGAACGTTTCAGGCCATTGCCGCAGCGAGGAGTCAGCCGGCAGCACCTGGCCGAGGATGCGCAACCCCAGATACCAGCCGACCGCCGCCAGCGCCAGCCACAGCGTGGTGCGGCGCAGGGAGACCACGCGCTGCCAGAACACCGGCTCGCGACCGAGCAGGTAGCCGGCCAGGAACACTGTCGCGTACTTCGCGTGCTGGTACCAGTCGCCAAGCAGGGTATTGGTGGACGGATAGACCGGCTCCAGCCAGATCACCCAGGCCAGCAGCAGCGCAGACGGAATTCCGATCAGCAGTATCGGCGAGGCGGCGCAGAACGCGATCGCATGACGCACCACGGCCGTTCCCAGCAATGGCATCAGCAGGGCCAGGGCCAGCGTGTAGTTCCACAGATAGGCCAGGTACCACAGGTGGTTCCAGGTGATGCCGTATTGCCAGCCGGCGAAACTGCCTTCCGGCCACGGCCGCACCTGCCAGTAGCGCAGAAGGAAATGCCCGAAGCCGGGCGCAACATGACCGTTGGCCACGCCCTCGCAGTAGGGCTGGATCGGCACGATCACGAACATGCCGAACAGCAGGGGCAGCAGCAGCTGCCACGTGCGCAGGCCGGCAAAGCGCAGCAGCCTGCCTTCCGGCCGCATCAGCGTGATGGCGATGCCTGAAATCAGGAACAGCAGCGACATCCGCCAGCGGTTGACGAACAGCATCGGCCACTGCAGCCATTCGGCGGTATGCACGCTCTTGAGGTGGAAGCCCCAGTCGTCCACATAGGCCATGGCGGTGTGGTAGAGGATCAGCAGGGCGAAGGCGAACACGCGCAGGGCGTCGATGTCGTGGCGTCGGGTCATGGTGGAGGTGTGCCGGAAGGTCGAGCCAACGTGACGCCGTCCGGCCTGTGCAGCCACTGCCAAGGGGCTGCCGGAACCCGCGCAGTGACCAATGGCGGGGGTGGCGGGACCAATGGAGCGGCTACCTTTGGTCCCTTGAGGCAGGCTGGAGCACCGCAACAACATGGATGCAGCAATGACCCAGGGCCGACCATCGCGCTGGCGTACTTCAACGCGCCTGCTGGTATGGGCGACCATCCTGTCGGCTTCAGCAGTGACCAATGCGCTGGTGGAAGTGATGGACGCCAGTCGCCGCGGCGCCGATCTCGGCCTGTGGGAGCCGATGATCTGGGAGTTCAGCAGCCTTTGCCTGGTCCTGATGACCCTGCCGTTGCTGTGGTGGGGCTGCGAGCGCTGGCCGCTGCATGCCGATACCTGGAAGCAGCGGTTGCCGGTGTATCTGCTGGCCAGCGTAGGCTGGTCGCTGCTGCACGTGGTGGGGATGATGGTGCTTCGGCATCTGGCCTATGGAGCGCTGGGCTATCGGTACCAGGACGATGCCGGCTGGCTGGAGCGTTTTGCCTACGAATACCTGAAGGATGTGCGCACCTTCGCGATGTTCGTGGCACTGGAGCACTTCGCCAGCTGGTTCGGGCGGCGCAGGCAGGGTGAGGCGAGCCTGCTGGCCGAGCCTGACGTCGGCCCGCCGGTGGAACCGGTCGAGCGCCCGCAGCACTTCCTGGTGCGCAAGCTGGGCAAGGAGTTCCTGGTCGCCACCGCCGACGTGGAGTACGCCCAGGCCGCGGGGAACTACGTGAACCTGCGGGTACGCGGGCACGACTACCCGCTGCGGATCACCATGGCGGTGCTGGAGCAGCGGCTGGACCCGAGCGAGTTCCTGCGCCCGCACCGCAGCTGGCTGATCAACCGGGGCCAGCTGCGCTCGATCGAGCCGCTGGAGGGGGGCGAGGCCCTGCTGCATATGGCCGACGGGGCGAAGGTGCCCTGCAGCCGGCGCCAGCTGCCGTTGCTGCGGCAGGCGCTGGGGGCAGGGTAAGGCCCTCATTCCGGGCATCCCCGGCCTGCGGTATCATTACCAGTCATCTTTTGAATGCATAACCGCCGACATGATCGAACTGAATCCTGTCCGCCAGCGCATCACCGATCTGACCGATCGCGTGCTGTCGCTTCGGGGGTATCTTTGACTACGACGCCAAGAAAGAGCGTCTTGAAGAAGTAACGCGGGAGCTGGAAAGCCCCGACGTCTGGAACAACGCCGAGTACGCCCAGAATCTGGGCCGCGAGCGCTCCAGCCTGGAAAAGACCGTGGGCGGCATCGCCTCGGTGCTCGACGGCCTGGCTGATGCCACCGAACTGCTTGAGCTGGCCGAGTCCGAGCAGGACGAGGACACCGCGCTGGCCGTGGTCGCCGACCTGGACAAGCACCAGTCGCACGTCGAGAAGCTGGAATTCCAGCGCATGTTCTCCGGCGAGATGGACAATGCGGCCGCGTTCGTCGACATCCAGGCCGGTGCCGGTGGCACCGAAGCCCAGGACTGGGCCGAGATCCTCCTGCGCATGTACCTGCGCTGGTGTGAATCGCGCGGCTGGAAGACCGAGCTGATGGAAGTCTCCGGTGGCGACGTCGCCGGCATCAAGTCGGCCACCCTGCGCGTGGAAGGCGACTACGCCTATGGCTGGCTGAAGACCGAGACCGGCGTGCACCGCCTGGTGCGCAAGTCGCCGTTCGACTCGGACAACCGCCGCCACACCAGCTTCACCTCGGTGTTCGTGTCGCCGGAAATCGATGACAACATCGACATCACCATCAACCCGGCCGACCTGCGGACCGACGTGTACCGTTCGTCCGGTGCTGGTGGCCAGCACGTGAACAAGACCGAGTCGGCAGTGCGTATCACCCACATCCCGACCAACATCGTTGTGGCCTGCCAGACCGGCCGCAGCCAGCACCAGAACCGCGACAACGCGATGAAGATGCTGGCCGCCAAGCTGTACGAGCTGGAGATCCAGAAGCGCAACGCCGAGAAGGACGCGGTGGAAGCCACCAAGTCCGACATCGGCTGGGGCAGCCAGATCCGCAACTACGTGCTGGACCAGAGCCGCATCAAGGACCTGCGCACCGGCATCGAGCGTTCAGATACGCAGAAGGTGCTGGATGGCGACCTGGACGAGTTCGTCGAGGCCAGCCTGAAGGCCGGCCTGGCTGTGGGCTCCAAGCGCGTCGATGCCTGATCGGCGCGCCTGCGCGGATATCGTCACCCTCGTGCGCAACGCCGAGGGTGGTCGATCACGCGTCCTGTAGAGCTGAGCCATGCTCAGCTGCTTTTCGCGGGGTAGCAGATGCGTCGAGCATGGCTCGACGCTACAACGGGCACGGCGGTAGCGATGATGCGCAGCGAAAGTGAACGCAAGGAACTCGGCGGCTTCCTCAAGGCCTGCCGCGCCCGTGTCGATCCCGCCACGCTCGGCCTTCCGGCCGGGCGCCGGCGCACCCCGGGCCTGAAGCGCGAGGAAGTGGCGCTGGCCATCGGCGTAAGCGTCAGCTGGTACACCTGGATCGAGCAGGGCCGCGAAGTGCGTGCCTCGCCCGAGGTGCTTGAGCGCCTGGCGCAGGTGCTGCGCATGAGCGACGACGAACGCGCCTATGCGTTCGCGTTGTCCGGCTATGGCGTGCCACTGGAATCACCGGACGAAAGCGTGACCGATGGCCTGCGCCAGCTGGTGGAGGCGATGCAGCCGATCCCTGCGTATGTGCGCAATACCCGCTTCGACATCCTGGCCTGGAACCCGGCCATCGCTGAGCTGTTCGTGGACTACAGCCAGCTGGCGCCGCATGAACGCAACACGCTGCGGCTGATGTTCCTGTACTCGCCGTACCGTACGCTGATTCTCAACTGGGAAGAAATGACCCGCGGCCTGCTGGCAGGTTTCCGTGCGGCGATGGCGCAGGCGCCGGACAAGGCGCCGTTCCTGGCGTTGGTGGAGGACATTGCCGCGCACAGCGAGGAATTCCGTCAGTGGTGGCCGGAGCACGACGTGCGGCGGTTCGATGAAGGTGCGAAGAAGTTGAACCATCCCACGCGCGGGTTGCTGGACCTGCAGTACGTGGCGCTGGTGCCGGAGAGCCGGCACGATCTGTCCCTGGTGACTTACCTGCCGCGGAAGTAGGGGGTGTTCGGCAGGGCTTGCAGCCCTGCACCCGCAGAGGCCGAAGCGACAGCAACTGCAACAGCGGGCATTCCGTGAGATGGCGGGGCGGTGTCGGAGTGCGGGGACGCCGTAAACCCGTCCCTGGGGGCTTGGCAGCCGCTTGCTCGTGTACGCTGTCCTACGCACACGGCAAGACCGGGGT
>NZ_LLXT01000088.1 GCF_001431625.1 Stenotrophomonas geniculata ATCC 19374 = JCM 13324 | reverse complement strand
GCCGTTGCCTCTGCGGGTGCAGGGCGCAGCCCTGCAGCCCCCCCCCTTCCCTGAGCATTCCACGTAGTGGTTTGAGCGCCGCGCACACGCCAGCCACGGCACGCTAGGCCAACGGAACCACCCGTCATCCACCGAGAACCACCATGACCCTGCGCCACCTGCCCCTGCGCTCCGCCCTGCTGCTGGCCCTGTCGTCCCTGCCGCTGGCCGCGCTGGCCGAGGCTACTTCACCCGCCCCCACCCAGCAGGTGCCTGGCGTCTATCACCAGCGCGTCGGCGCACTGCAGGTCACCGCCCTGTTCGACGGAGTGGTCGCGCTGGGCCGGCAGGAAGTAGTGGACGTGCCGCCGACGCTGGTCAGCCGCCTGCTGGAAGGCCGCTACGTACCTGAGGACAAGAAAGGCCTGCAGACAGCGATCAACGCGTTCCTGATCCGCCAAGGCAACCACCTGACCCTGGTCGATACCGGCACCGCGCAGTGCTTTGGCCCCGGCCTGGGCCAGGTGCTGGGCAATCTGCGCGCCTCCGGCGTGGACCCGGCCGAGGTGGACGAGGTGCTGCTGACCCACGCCCATCCGGACCATCTGTGCGGGGTGCTCGACGCGCAGGGCAAGCCGGCCTATCCCAATGCCACGGTGTGGCTGTCCAAGGCCGATGCCGATTACTGGCTCAACCCGGCCAGCGAGGCCACCGCACCGAAGGGCGTGCGCTTCGCCTTCCCGTTGGCGCGCAACGCGGTCGCGCCGTACCAGGCCAGCGGCCACCTGCGCACCTTCAGCCCCGGCGATGCCCTGCCCGGTGGCGCGGTGGCGATGGACACCCATGGCCATACGCCCGGCCATGTCTCCTACCGGTTCGACAGCCAGGGCGAGTCACTGCTGGTATGGGGCGATGTGCTGCACTTCCATGCGGTGCAGTTCGCGCACCCGGAGGCGGCATTCGAGGCCGATTCGGACCGCAAGGCGGCCATCGCCAGCCGTCGCGGGCTGCTGCAGCAGGCCACCGCCAACGGTTGGTGGGTGGCCGGTGCGCACCTGCCGTTCCCCGGCCTGGGCCACGTGCGTGGCGAGGGCAAGGCCTATGCGTGGGTGCCGGCGGAGTATTCGCCGTTGAAATGAGCCGATGAGCCCTTGTAGAGCCGAGCCCATGCTCGGCAACCTGGGCCTGGCCGCGCTGCGCGCGGCAGCCGAGCGTAGGCTCGGCTCTACAGGAAGGCAGGGGATGCCTTACTCCAGCCCCAACCAGCCGCCGATCACGCCGCGGGCTTCGTCCACACCGGTACGGTCTTCGCCGGAGAACACCTGCACGCTCACGCTGTCGCCATGGGCCGATTGCAGCTCCTTGCGCACCTTCTGCAGGGACTGCATCTGCTGGCTGCGGCTGAGCTTGTCGGCCTTGGTCAGCAGCGCGTGCGCCGGCAGGCCACGCTGCACGGCATAGGACAGCATCTGCCGGTCGTAGTCCTTCAGCGGATGGCGGATATCCATCACCACCACCAGGCCCTTCAAGGCTTCGCGGGTGCGGAAATACCTGTCGATGAAGGCCTGCCAGTGCGCCTGCAGGTCCAGCGGCACCTTGGCGTAGCCGTAACCGGGCAGGTCGACCAGATGCGCTTCCGGGGTGACCTGGAAGAACACCAGCTGCTGGGTACGGCCGGGGGTCTTGGAGACACGGGCCAGGGCGTTCTGGCGGGTCAGCGCGTTGAGCGCACTGGACTTGCCGGCGTTGGAGCGGCCGGCGAAGGCCACTTCGGCCCCTTCGTCGGGCGGCAGCTGCCGCACGTTGTGGGCCGAAAGGTGGTAACGGGCGCGTTCGATGAGCAATGACATGTGCCTAGGATCGCATGTTGCGGCGCCGCGCGCCCGTGCCGGCGGCCGTTGCGGGCATTTTGCTGCAGTGCTGCGTTGACCGTGCGAGGAAACGGCGTTGATAATCCGGGCGACGCCGGCGGCCACCGCCCGGCCCGGTCCATACGGAGCTTCAGCATGCGCCACGCTCGCGTTCTTGCCGTATCCGCCCTTGCCACTGCTGTAGTCGTTGCCGCTGCTGCGTTCGCGCAGACCACGTTGACCCCGCTGCCCGACAACGGGCCGATCCGCACCGCCTCGCTGGAAGTGGATTTCAGCAAGACCACCTGGGGCGACGCCAAGGCCGGCCAGACCAAGGCCTCGGCCTGCGCGGCCTGCCACGGCGCCGACGGCAATTCCACAGTGGAGATGTACCCGTCCATCGCCGGCCAGAGCGAACGCTACGTCGCCCAGCAGATGGCCCTGATCGCCAACGGCCAGCGCAGCTCCGGTGCGGCGGTGGCGATGGTGCCGTTCGTGCAGAACCTCACCCCGCAGGACATGCGCGACATCGGCGCGTTCTTCGCCACCCAGAAGGCCACCGCCGGCATCGCCGATGACACGGCGGTCACCGACGGCCCCTACAAGGGCATGAAGTTCTACGAGATCGGCCAGCAGCTGTACCGCGGCGGCGACGCCAAGCGCGGCCTGCCGGCCTGCATGGCCTGCCACGGCCCCAGCGGCGCCGGTAATCCCGGCCCGGCCTATCCGCACATTGGTGGCCAGCACGCCAGCTATGTCGCGCGCCGCCTGCAGGAATACCAGGCCGGCCAGACCAACGAAACCGACAAGGCGCACTTCCAGATCATGGCCACGGTCGCGCAGAAGCTGAGCGAGCAGGAGGTGCAGGCACTGTCGAGCTACCTGCAGGGTCTGCACAACAAGGCCGACGACGTGGCCGTTGCCACCACGCCGGCACAACCGGCTGCCGCCCCCTGACCACCATTGGTCGGCCGGGGCCGCCACCGCGGCCCTCGCCTGCGGTATGTTTCCTTCACGCCGGCGACCGCGCCGGCGTTGCTTTTTTCAACGGAGATGCGTGTCGATGAGGTTGATTTCCCGCCTGCTGTTGTCTGTGCTGGTGCTGCTGCCGCTGGTGGCCTGCGCCGCAACCCCTGCCAATGCCCCGCTGGTCGAGGGCAAAGACTACGAGCGCATCGCCCAGCCGGGCCCGTTCCAGCCGCTGGCCGGCAAGATCGAGGTGGTCGAAGTCTTCGGCTACACCTGCCCGCACTGCGCCCGTTTCGAGCCGCAGCTGGAAGCCTGGGCAGCCAAGCTGCCGGCCGACGTACGCTTCACCCCGGTTCCGGCGGCCTTCGGCGGCGCCTGGGACGCCTGGGCCCTGGCCTACTACGCCGCCGACGAAGTCGGCGTGGCCAAGCGCAGCCACGGCGCCGTGTTCAAGGCCCTGCACCAGGACGGCTCGCTGCCGATGCAGAACGTTTCGGCCGATGAGCTCGCCACCTTCTACAAGGCCTACGGCGTGACCCCGGACCGTTACCTGCAGGCCCTGCGCGGCGATGCCGTACAGAAGAAGGTCGATGCCGCCCGCGCGTTCGCCCAGCGCACCAGGATCCCGGGGACCCCGGCGCTGATCATCAACGGCCAGTACCTGGTGCGTGGCGACAGCTTCGATGACCAGCTGCGCATCGCCTCGGCGCTGATCGCCCAGGCCCGCGCCGCCCGCGGCCGCTGAACCAACACCCACCACCGACACGGCGCTGTCGCCGCCGCGTGTCATCATTTCCCCCTGGCCGGCGCATGACGCCGGCCCCACCTTTCCAGATGCTGGAGACGTTTCCATGAAGATCCGTTACGCCCTCGCCCTCGCAGCGCTGCTGCCAATCCTGGCTGCCTGCAAGGCCGACGACGGCAGCACCAACACCACCGCGGCCCCGGCCGAACCGGCTGCAGCTCCGGCGACCACCGAACCGGCTGCGCCGGCCGCGGGTACCGAAGGCGCCGCACCGGCCGCTGCCGAAGGCGAGAAGGCCGCGGCTGAAGCCGCCCCGGCCGCTGCACCAGCCCCGACCACCGCCGCGCTGACCGGCCCGGCCCCGGTGGAAGGCGCCGACTACCAGGTGATCCCGAACGGCCAGCCGTTCCAGCCGGCCGCCGGCAAGATCGAAGTGACCGAGATCTTCGGCTACGTCTGCCCGGCCTGCGCCGCGTTCCAGCCGCTGGTCGGCCCGTGGAAGGCCGGCCTGCCGAGCGATGTGAACTTCGTCTACGTGCCGGCCATGTTCGGCGGCACCTGGGACAACTACGCCCGTGCCTTCTACGCCGCGCAGACCCTGGGTGTGCAGGAGAAGACCCACGAAGCCCTGTACGCTGCCATCCATTCGCAGAAGACCCTGAAGGGTGAGCGCGGCACCGATTCGGTTGACGACATCGCCAAGTTCTACGGTGCCTACGGCGTGGATCCGAAGCAGTTCGCCGCCACCATGGGCAGCTTCGCAGTAAATGCCAAGACCAACTCGGCCAAGCAGTTCGCCCAGCGCAGCCAGATCAGCGGCACCCCGTCGATCATCGTCAACGGCAAGTACCTGGTGAAGGGCAAGAGCTTCCCGGACATGCTGCGCATCGCCGACCACCTGATCGCCCGCGAACGCGGTGCGGCCCAGGCTCACTGATCCAAGAGAAGCGTTTCCCGGCCGTGAATTCCCCCCGTACACGGACCCTGCGCTTGCTGACGGCCAACATCCAGGCCGGCTCAAGTACCCGCCGCTACAGCGACTATGTGACCCGCAGCTGGTCACATGCGCTGCCGGCGGGTCGCAAGCGCAGCAGCCTGGACGCGATCGCCACCCTGGCGCGCGAACATGACATCGTCGGCCTGCAGGAGGCCGACCCGGGCAGCCTGCGCTCGGGCTTCACCAACCAGACCCACTACCTGGCCCAGCGTGCCGGCTTCAACTACTGGAGCCACCAGCCGAACCGGCGCATGGGTGGGGTCGCCTCCAGCGCAAACGGCCTGCTGAGCAAGCTGGAACCGGTGGAAGTGCAGGACCACGCCCTGCCCGGCCGTATCGGCGGGCGCGGCGTGCTGCTGGCCAAGTTCGGCGATGGCGCCGACGGCCTGGCGGTGGCGGTGGCCCATCTGTCGCTGGGTGCAGGCTCGCGGATGTCACAGCTGGGCTTCATCGCCGAGCTGTTGTCCGACCACCCGAACGCCGTGTTGATGGGTGACTTCAACTGCCTGGCCGAGCGCCCGGAAATGCAGGTGCTGTACCAGAAGACCCGGCTGCAGCCCCCGGGCTGCATCGTGCCGACCTTCCCCAGCTGGCGCCCCGACCGCGCCATCGACCACATCCTGGTCAGCAGTGGCCTGCAGACCCGCACCGTGGAAGCCGTACCGGCCGCATTCTCCGATCACCTCGCCCTGGCGATGGCAATCGACGTCCCGGCTGACGCCCTGCGCTGAACGCTCCTGGCAGGTGCCAACCTTGGTTGGCACGCCGCTCTGGTGGGTGCGGACCGTTGGTCCGCACGCTCTCCGCCGCTACCCGGCCTGCACCACCGGCACCTTCAACCGCCGCGCGGTCATCGTGCTGCCCACCGAGGCCAGCACCGTGCAGCCGATCGCCAGCCACTGCAATCCATGCAGGTGCTCGTGCAGCAGCAGCATCGCCCACAACGCGGCCACCGCCGGTTCCATGCTGATCAGGATGCCGAACGTTTCCTTCGGCAGGCGCTTGAGCGCCATCATTTCCAGCGACATCGGAATCGCACTGGAGACCAGCGCCACCAGCAGGCCGGCCGCCAGGATCTTCGGCTCGAGCAGCGCGGCGCCGGCATGCACCACGCCCACCGGCACCACCACCAGCGACGCGGCCAGCAGCCCCAGCGAGACCGAGTGCCCAGCGTGCAGATGACCGGCACGCTTGCCGAACACGATGTACAGGCCCCAGCACGCCGCTGCGCCCATCGCATACAGCACGCCAGCCGGATCCAGCGCCGGGCCACCGCCCAGCGGCAGCAGCAGCAACAAACCCACCACCGCGCAGCCCACCCAGACGAAGTCGATGGGGCGTCGTGACGACAGCATCGCCACCGTCAGCGGCCCGGTGAACTCGATGGCCACCGCGATGCCGAAGGGAATCGTGCGCAGGGCCATGTAGAACAGCAGGTTCATCAGGCCCAGGGTGAGCCCGTAGCGCAGGATGGTGATCGCGTCCACGCGGCTGGTCTTCCAGCGCCATGGCCGCCAGAACATCAGCAGCAACAGTGCCGAGAAGCCCACACGCAGCGCGCTGGTGCCCTGGGCGCCGATCAGCGGGAACAGGTGTTTTGCGTAGGAGGTGCCGATGGCCAGCGAGGTGACCGAGCCGAGTACCGCCAGCGCCGGCAACATCGGCGCGAGTCGTGAGGTCTGCATGCGCAAAGTCTATTGCGCCGGCGCCGAGCACTTGGCTCAATTGACAGCCTGTTCGTGCAACTTCTGCTCGCCATGGCCACCGCCCCCGTGCTCGACAGCTTCGACCGCGCCATCCTCGACCTCCTGCAGCGGAATAACACCCTGCCGCAGCGCGAAATCGCCGAGGCCGTGCACCTGTCCACCCCGGCCGTGCAACGCCGCATCAAGCGCCTGCAGGACAGTGGCGTGATCGCCGCCAACGTGGCGGTGGTCGCCGCAGCCAAGGTCGGGCGACCGCTGACCATCATCGTCGAGGTGCGCGTGGTCAGCGAGCAGCGCGAACGCGTGGCGCCGTTCAAGCGCCGCGTGCAGGAGGACCCCGCCGTGCAGCAGTGCTACTCGATCACCGGCGATGGCGATTTCCTGCTGCTGCTTTCGGCGGCGTCGATGGAGGAGTACGAAGCGATCACCGAGCGCCTGTTCGGTGGCGATGACAACATCGAGCGCTTCCGCACCTCGGTAGCACTGGGCACGCTGAAGCGGAGTTTCGAGGTTCCGCTGCTGCCGGTCCTGTAGCGTCGAGCCATGCTCGACTGCCTTTTGACCGCAAAACTGCAGCATTCGAGCATGGCTCGACTCTACACTCCGAAACCATGAGCACATCGCCCTCCCACGCCCACCGCCTGCGCCGCTGGTTGCTGCGCGGCCTGTGGCTGGCCATTGCCGTCGTTGCGATGATGGCGTTGTGGAACAGTCCCTGGGCCGCCGCACCGAAGATGCTGTGGACACTCGCGCGGATGCCGCCGGCCACGCAACTGCCGGTGCCAGTGGACGGCGTGCGGCCACGCCAGATTGCCGATACCTTCGGTGCGCCGCGAGGCCGTGACCGCTCGCACGCCGGCATCGACATCTTCGCCAGCCGTGGTACGCCAGTGCGCAGCGCCACGGCCGGTGTCATCGCGGATGTCAGCGAACGTGGGCTCGGCGGGCGCCAGGTGTGGGTGATCGGGCCCGGACGCGAGCGCTACTACTACGCGCACCTGGAAAGCTGGGCCGATGGCCTGGCGCGAGGCCAGGTGGTCCAGCCCGGCGACCTGCTCGGCCATGTGGGCGACAGCGGCAACGCCAAGGGCACGCCGCCGCATCTGCACTGGGGCATCTACGGCGCCGACGGCGCCCGCGACCCGCTGCCACTGCTGCGCTGACCGCCATTGCGCACCCGCGCATCGATCTGTTCATGATTTGTAAATAGGAATAATTCGTATTACCATTTATTTCGTTTCCGGTGGTGCCAGGACGGCCTGCCCGTCCTCTCCCTACCCGTAGCGCCTCGCCTCCTGGATGCCGGCCGATCGCGCGTGCTCGCCCAGGCCCCCCATGAACCGTTCCGCCTTCCGTACCCCGCCGCCGCAGCGGCTGTCCGTTGCCGTGTTTGCCGTTCTCTGCGCCGTGGCCCCGGCCGCCTTCGCCGACACCGCCGCCGACCCGACCACGCTGGACAAGGTCGTCGTCAAGGGCGAACGCGCCGAAGGCTACTCGGTGCGCCGCACCTCGGCCGGTACCCGCTTCGACCTGGCGCCGCGCGAGATCCCGCAGTCGGTCAGCATCATCAGCCACCAGCGCATCGAAGATCAGAAGCTGGACGACATCATCGACGTACTGGCCAACACCACCGGCGTCACCAGCACCCAGTCCGACAGCGAGCGCACCGAGTTCTATGCGCGCGGCTTCTACATCGATGCCTACCAGTTCGATGGCCTGCCGACGCAGATGGTGCAGAACTGGAGCTACGGCGATTCCGGCCTGGACCTGGCGCTGTATGACCGCGTGGAAGTGGTGCGCGGTGCCACCGGCCTGCTCAGCGGCGCCGGCAATCCGTCGGCGTCGGTGAACCTGATCCGCAAGCATGCCGACAGCGCCGAACTGACCGGCAGCGTCTCGGTGAACGTCGGCAGCTGGGGCCGCACCCGCACCACCGTGGACGTGGGCAGCGCGCTCAACGCCAGTGGCACGGTGCGCGGCCGCGTAATCGGCAGCTACCTGGACACCGACGGCCAGATGGACCGCTACAACCAGCGCAAGACGCTGGGCTACGCCGTCATCGACGCCGACCTGACTCCGGACACGCAGCTGAGCGTGGGCTACGACTACCAGCAGAAGCGCGCCAATGGCGCGACCTGGGGCGGCTTCCCGATGTGGTACGCCGATGGCAGCCCGACGAACTATCCGACCTCGTTCAATCCGTCGCCGGACTGGACCTACTGGGATACCACCAGCAAGCGTGCGTTCGCCACCCTGCAGCACGCCTTCAGCAATGGCTGGAAGTTCAGGATCGGCGCCACCCACGACCGCACCAAGGCCGACGACAAGCTGTTCTATCCGGCCTATACCGCATTCAACAAGACTACGGGCGCCGGCATCACGCCGATGGCCGGCTTCTACAACACCGAGCGCAAGGTCGACGGCATTGATGGCTACATCGACGGTCCGTTCCAGCTGTTGGGCCGCGAACACCAGTTCATGGCCGGCCTGAGCTACAACAAGCGCGAATTCGCCAACTACGGTGACTTCCAGATGGGCGGTCCCGGCACCGGCTGGAATCCCTTCAGCTCCTATCTCGACTGGACCGGCAACATCGCCCAGCCGAACTGGAACCCGCTGGCGCTGGCCAGCCAGGGCGCCATCACCCAGAAGGCCGGCTATGCCGCCGCGCGCCTGTCGCTGGCTGATCCGCTGAAGCTGATCCTCGGTGCGCGCTACACCCAATGGAAGAGCGAAGGCGAGAACGACGACCGCGAGCACAAGGTGACCACCCCGTACGCCGGCCTGGTGTATGACATCAACGACACCTACTCCGCGTACGCCAGCTACACCGAGATCTTCCAGCCGCAGACCGCGCGCGACCGCAACGACCGTTATCTCGATCCGGTAGACGGCAAGAGCTACGAGGTGGGCGTCAAGGGCGCCTGGTTCGACAACCGTCTGAACGCCTCGTTGGCGGTGTTCCGCATCGAGCAGGACAACGTCGCCCAGGTCACCAGCGAACCGATCATCGGCCGCCCGGGCGAGTTCGCCTCGATCGCTGCGCGCGGCACCGTGAGCCGTGGCTTCGAGTTCGAAGTGAACGGCGAACTGGCCCCGGGCTGGAATGCGACCTTCGGTGCTTCGCGCTACGTGGCCAAGGACATCAACGGTGCCGACATCAACACCAACCTGCCGCAGACCGCGCTGAAGCTGTTCACCAGCTACACCCCGCAATCGCTGCAGGAATTGACCGTCGGCGGCGGTGCCAACTGGCAGAACCGCATCTACTACGCCGCACCGGTGGTGGGCCGCTTCGAACAGGAAGGGTATGCGCTGGTCAGTGCCTTCGTGCGCTACCGCATCTCGCCGGAGTTCAGCGTGCAGGCCAACCTCAACAACCTGCTGGACAAGAAGTACTACTCGCAGATCACCGGCTACGGTGCGTACGGCGATGGCCGGAATGGCTCGCTGACGTTCACCTGGGCGTTCTGATCAGGCGCGGGGCACGATCGCCCCGCACCTGTAGAGCCGAGCCCACGCTCGGCTGATTCTCTGAGCCGAGCGTGGGCTCGGCTCTACACCAGCAAGGCAGCGCCGGAACTGACCGGCACTGCCACCGTTACATCAGAAGCGCAGGTCCGCGCGCAGGTACCAGTAGCGGCCACGCGGGATGTCATAGGTCGAAGCATCGTAACCGTTCAACGAGCACGACAGGCAGATCGGCGGATCCTTGTCGAACACGTTGTTCAGGCCGGCCGTCAGCTGCAGCCCCTTCATCCAGTCGATCTTGTAGCCCACCTGCATGTCATGGAAGGTGGTGGCCGACAGCGTATTGGTGCCCGCAGCCTGGTTGCTGCAGACCGGAAACACGGAAGCGTCACCGCAGTTTTCGGTCAGTTCGGAGATATGACGCACGGTCCAGTTGGCGCTCCAGCGATCCAGCGTCCAGCCGATGCTGGCATTGCTGGTCCATTCCGGAATCGAGCTGTCGGCCACTTCCACGCCCGGCTTCTGCGGCTGCTTCTGGCCCGCCGCACCGGTGGCTTCGTAGCGACCCACGAAGGTGTTCTTCCAGCCCAGCTTGAACTGACCGATCGAGCTCTGCGGCAACGTCCAGAACAGATCCACATCCCAGCCATCGGTCTTGATCGAACCCAGATTGGTCAGGCGGTTGTTGAAGCTGCTGACCGCGCCGGTGCTGGCACGGGTGATGCCGTTGCAGTAGATCGGGTCCAGCGTGTCCACGCACAGGTCCAGCTGGGTCTGCGCGTTGATTGCCTGGATCGCGCCGTCGATGGCATGGCGGTAGAAGGTCACTTCCACATCGAAGCGCTCCGACCACGAACTGTTGCTGCCAAACCATGGGCTCCACACGAAGCCTGCGCTGAAGCTGCGCGAGCGTTCCGGATCCAGCTCGCGGTTGCCGCCAGTGGTCACCGAGATCTGCGAGTTGGCCTGCTGGAACCCGGCCGGTACGCCCAGCGCAGCACAGTTGGCCGCGCTGCCACGCGGCGGCGTACCGCCCAGGCCCACCGAGCACGGATCGAACAGCTGCAGGTCGGCACGCGCGGCCGAGCCGTACAGCTCACCGATCGATGGTGCACGGAAGCCTTCGGCATAGGTCGTGCGCAGCACGAAGTCATCGGTCACCTGCCAGCGCAGGCCGTACTTGGGCGTGAATTCACCACCGAAGGTGGAGTAGTCCGAGTAGCGCCCGGCCAGGCTCAGGTCCAGCTTCTTGCCGAAGGTCGAATCGGCGAAGATCGGCACGCTCAACTCCAGATACGCCTCGTTGACGTCATAGGAGCCCGAGGTCGGCTGCGACGGCACGCCGTTGTAGTGGCCGGCCACCGTCAGCGGATCGGGCTGGTATGAACCCTCGTACTTGCGATACTCGAAGCCGGTAGCGAACGACACCGGGCCGGCCGGCAGCGTGAACAGGTCGCTGGACAGGTTGGCGGTGAACAGGCTCAGTTCGTTCTGGCTGCGGTCACGCACCACCGGCTGGATCCACTTCAGCATGTCCGGGGTGATCGAACCGACACCGCCGAAAATGTTCAGCGGCACGCAGCCCGGCGTCGCCGCACAGACCGACGGATCGCCCAGCGCCATGTTGACGTTGTAGATGTTGTAGCTGCCGTAGTTGGTCTGTTCGGCCTTGTTCTTGCTGTACATGCCGTTGACGTCCCAGTACCAGCTGCGGTCAGCCGCCTGGAAGTTGCCGACGAAGCCGGTGGCGAAATACGTGGTGTCCACTTCCTGCTTGAACACGCGCGCGCCGCCTTCCACCGGGCGGCGGCCGATCAGGCTCAGGTTGTCACCCGAGACCAGGTCGAAGCCGAACGGGTTGTACGGATTGAGCGCGGACACGGTGATGTTGTCGGCCAGCGGATTGCCGGTGGCGCCATCGGGGCCGAAGAACAGCGGCTCCGGGCCGGCCTGGTTGGTCGACTCACGACGGTTGCCCAGTGCCTTGACGTACCACTGCACGTTGTCGGTGATGTCGAAGCGGAACTGACCGAACAGGCCCTTGCGCTCCGAGGGCGTCAGCACCATGTTGTACTCGGCGAAATTGAACCGGTCGGCGCTGGTGAAGCAGTGATAGTCATCGGTGCGCGCGCAGCCGGCGCTGCCGTCGTAGCGCGGGTTGCTCACGCCGGTATTGGGCACGATGTTCTGCACCGCGCCGGTGTTCGGGTCGGTGAACATGAAACGACCCTGCGGAATGCCACCGCTGCCGAACGCCAGCCCGGTGCCGGGAATCGGGAAGCGCGACTGCTCGCGGTCCTTGGCAAACACCGGATCCTGCTTGGTCCAGCTGGCGCCCAGGAACAGGCTGAAGCGGTCGCCGCTCTTGCCCCAGGCCAGGTCCACGCCCTTCTGCGTGCCATCGCCCTTGCTGTACTCGCCATAGTTCAGGGTCACCTGGCCGCCATCGAAGTCACGGCGGGTGATGATGTTGACCACGCCGGCAATGGCGTCGGAACCGTACAGCGACGACGCGCCATCTTCCAGCACTTCGATGCGCTCGACGATGGCCAGCGGAATGGTATTGAGATCGGTGGCCGAGCCGACGCCGGATGCGGATGACTCATTGACCCAGCGGATGCCGTCGACCAGCACCAGCACGCGCTTGGCGCCCAGGTGGCGCAGGTCCACCTGCGCCGAACCGGCACCTACACCACTGCCATCGGGCGGGAAGCCGAAGTTGCCGGACGAGTTGAACTTGGCGTTGAGCGCCGAACCGGAACCGGTGAGCTGCTGCAGCACTTCGCCGATCGAGGTCAGGCCGGTGCGTTCGATATCGCCGCGCGTCAGCGTCTGGATCGGCACCTGGCCCTCCACCTCAGCGCGCTTGATGCGGGTACCGGTGACTTCCACCGCATCCAGGTTGGTGGTGGATTGTGCAGCGGCACCCAACGGTGCCAGGGTCATCACGCACAGCGCGACGGCAACCGCCAAAGGGCGGTGGTGCAGGTGATTCATTCGCTCTCTCTCCAAAGGAATGTCGGGACATGGGCCGCCGCACTCCCTCCCTGCATGGCGGCGCCGTCTCCTTTGTAAACAAGTGGTAAAAATCGCGGCGTGATGATCGACACTCTTTCACGCGGAATTGACGTAATTGCAGGCCGATTGCGTCAGATAGCTGCAGGTTATGACCGGACGATACTGTTCACCGCAGGCAGCCTTGATGCTGGCTGCGACAGCGGCTTCCCGGCTTTCCCGCAATTGGGCAAGTGCTCTTGCCGATCCGTCCAACGACAATGCGCCGGTGCCATCGGCAGCATGATCATCGCCGTTGCCGTCGGTTGACGGCGTCGAACAGATCGCATTTGAGCTGGAACTCATACCAAGATGGCGAGTAATCCATAGGCAGGAGCCCTTGCAATGACGGACTGCAGATCGCCGGGATCACCGTGCGAACCTGAGGCACTCAATGGCTGCTCTTTTGGCTGCTGCCATCTCGATGACAGAGCCACATGCATCGACTAGCTTGAATCTACGAAGCAAATTCAGACAACACTTAGGAATAGTTTGAAAACTGCCCGTCAAACGAATTTCCGGGGCCAACCAAGGTGAGACTGAGAGCCCCAGTCATTCTCATGAGGCTCAATTGTGAAAACAATCACCGTCATGATCCATGTCGCGGTTGTCACGGCATTGCTTCTGTTCCCTACAAGCGAATCGAGAGCGGGGGCCTGATTGAATGCAACAACTGTGCCTCTCCCAAAGATGCAGCCCTGATGTCAGGCTCCGGGTTGGCGGTTGTAATGGACTTCGAAAAAGCCCGACTGAGCGCCTTCGAAGTTGAATATGATCGCGAGATCAGAAAGTGGCGCGCACTTTCGACACCGGTTCCCGCACAGATTCAAATGGCCTTCCTACGGATTCTGGATGCGACGTCAGCCTTTCGAGGGCCACCTGAAGGGGCCCACGCGATGGCAGGAGGCGGATCAGTGGTCGTGCTGCATCCAGACAACCCCGGAAACTCCAATGGAGTGAGGTTCCCCGAGTCTTACAAGTCCTCCAATACCTTTGACATCGTCGCCTCAGCCACACTGCGAACCCGACTTGGCCAGTATCTAGCCACAGAACTGGCAGGAGCCAATACGGGAAGCCCAACCTGGAACAGTATTGCGCTCTCGATTCAACAAGCGGCCCTGAACTGGGCAGGCCTCAAAGGTGGCGGATCCATAACAATAATGATCACATGGCGTGACGGATCGAAGACGCTTTATCGAGTAACACCGGACAACGTTGCCGAAGCGAAGTATCAGAAGGGCGAAAGTCGCGACAGCACAGGCAACAAGGTTCCTGACGAATCCATCGCCGACCCGATCTCCGCCCCTTCGTACGCCGGACAATACTATTTCGGCCAGCATGGCGACCTGGACAACTGGGTCAGATCCGCACAGATGTATGGAGTCCCCGTCCAGCGCGGAAGCAGCAGCCGCATCTCGTGCAGTTGGGATGGTCGCACAGTCTACTGCCAGCAATACTGACACCCTCATCCGCCGCTCATGTCGCAATCTCCCCATGAGCGGCGGTTTAGATACGCTATCGCACGAAAGCAATGCGCTCCATGCCAGTGGCTTCGGCCGCAGCCAATATCCGCGCCATGCCTTCGTACTCGGCCGCCGGATCGGTGGCGATGCGCAGCTCCGGCAGGTTGCCGGCATGTTCGCCCGCCTGTGCCTGCAGGCGCGCCTGCAGTTCGCCGATCGCCATCGGCTGGCCATTCCAGCTGAGCTGGTTGGCAGCGTCCAGGCGCAGCTCGATCGGCGGTGGCGGTTCGGGACGGTCGACCACCCGATCGGTGGCCTGCGGCAATTGCACGGCAATCGGCCGGGCCACGATCGGCGCGGTCACGATGAAGATGATCAACAGCACCAGCATCACATCCACCAGTGGCGTGACATTGATGTCCGCCAGCGGGCCGCTTCTTCCTGCGCTACTGAACGCCATGTGCCGCTCCCTGCAGCCGGGCCGTTCGCCCAAGGCCGACGTTACGACGCCTCCCATCCGCTGCGGCAGTGGCCTGCGCGGGGTCATTCAGCTGTCGTTGCCGACGCTCGGCGTGCACGCAATGCGAAACTGAATTCAGCCATCGCCCGCTATGCTGGTCGCCATGACCCGACGCACTTCAACTGCCCTGTCCCTGCTGCCCTTGGCCACCACGCTGCTGATCGGCTGCGCCAACGCCCAGTCCCTCGACGCCCAGAACGCGCAGCTGAAGGCTGCGATCGCTGCCGCCGAACGCGGCCAGTTCGATCCCGGCCAGGCCGCTGCACTCAGCCGCCATCCGGCTTACGGATGGCTGGAGTACGCCAACCTGCGCCGCAACATCGACACCGTCGATACCGCGCAGGCACAGGCCTTCCTCAAGCGCTATGACGGCCAGGCCGTGGCCAACACGTTCCGCAGCGTGTGGCTGCCCTCGGTCGCACGCCGCCAGGACTGGCCCACCCTGCTCGCCAACTGGGTGCCCACCGACAACGCCGGCCTGCGCTGTGCGCAGCTGACCGCGCGCCAGGTGACGGGCAAGGTCGATCCGCAGTGGATCAGCGAGGCGCAGGACCTGTGGCGCAAGAACGGCAAGTCGCTGCCGGACGGCTGTGATGCCGTTTTCGCCGTGCTGCAGGCGCAGGGTGGCCTGAGCGACGCCCTGCGCTGGGAACGTATCGATGCCGCCGCCGACGCCCAGCAGCCGGCCGTGATGCGCAGCGCCGCACGTGGCCTGCCTGCCACCGACCTGGCGCTGGCGAACAATTACGCTGCCTTTGTCGACAAGCCCAATGCCAGCGCGTTGAACTGGCCGCGCAACGAACGCAGCCGACGCATCGCCACCGATGGCCTGGCCAAGCTGGCCAAGGCCGACCCGGCCGCCACCGAACAGCAGCTGCCGCAGTATGCCCAGGCGCTGGGCCTGAGTGCCGAGCAGCAGGGCCAGGTGCTGTACCAGATCGCATTGTGGACAGTGGCGTCCTATCTTCCGGATTCGGCGCGCCGCCTCAATGCGGTACCCGAATCGGCCTATGACGAACGCCTGCACGAATGGCGCGTGCGCGAAGCGATGTCGCGCGGCGATTGGCCAGCGGCACTGACAGCGATCCGCAAGATGGCCAGCAAGCAGCGCAGCGACCCGCGCTGGCGCTACTTCGAAGGCCGCATGCTGGAGAAGACCGGCCAGGCCCAGCAGGCGCAGCCGTTGTTCCGCGAGGCCGCACGCGCACCGACCTTCCACGGTTTCCTGGCCGCCGACAAGCTGCAGCAGGGCTACACGCTGTGCCCGTGGAAGCCGAATGACAGCGCGCAGGCACAGGCAGTAGTCGCGCGCGATCCGGCCATCCAGCGCGCGATGGCGCTGTACCAGATCGACCGTGCCGGCTGGGCCGTGGCCGAATGGAACAGCGCGCTGTCGCGCTTCGATGACACCCAGCGCCGCCTGGCGGTACGCGTGGCGCAGGACAACGGCTGGTTCGACCGCGCCGTGTTCGCGCTCGGCAAGCAGCCGCAGGAACAGCGCCTGTACGACCTGCGTTTCCCGCTGCACCACGACGCCACCATCCGCCGCGAGTCGGCACGCAATGCCATCGACCCGGCCTGGGTGGCTGCGGAGATCCGAGCCGAAAGCACCTTCACTCCGCGTGCGCGCTCGCCTGCCAACGCCATGGGCCTGATGCAGGTGCTGCCGGCCACCGGTGCCGGTGTGGCCAAGTCGATCGGCCTGACCGGCTACGGCGGCGCCGACAGCCTGTACGACCCGGACACCAACATTGCCATCGGCACCGCCTACCTGCGCCAGCTGATGAACAAGTACGACGGCCTGCCGTACGTGACCATCGCCGCCTACAACGCCGGCCCGACCCCGACCGCACGATGGCAGGGCCAGCGCCCGGGCTTTGATCCGGACCTGTGGATCGAGACCATCAGCTACAAGGAAACCCGCGAGTACGTGGCCCGCGTGCTGGCCTTCAGCGTGATCTATGACTGGCGCCTCAATGGTGATGCGCTGCCGCTGAGCGACCGCCTGATGGGCCGTCTGGTGGACAAGCGCAAGAGCTTCAGCTGCGCGGCCAACGCCGACCAGGGCGGCGATTGATCGCACTGCGGTCGTGCCGGCTTCTGGCTGGCACGACCTGGTAGCCATTTCCCGGGGAGGGGAACGCAAGGAGCCTGTTGGCCTGGATCGGGATATTCGCCGCCTGGAGCCTGTTCGCCACCTGGGTACTGCGCTGGAGTGGCGCGGCCTGGATGGAAGACTGGAAGTCGCTGGCCTTCGTCGACAGCTGGGGCAGCCTGTGGGACGAAGCCCAGATCAAGCTGTACGTCCTCTGCCTGTGGATCGTCTACAGCCTATGGTTCCTGGCCGGCCTGTTCGTGCCGGAGTGGCGCGGCCTGCCGTGAGGCCTCAGCATCGGTCGTGCCGGAACATCTGCGCCGGCCATGCGATCATCCCCCCATGAAGATCTATCTTGTCGGCGGCGCCGTGCGCGACCGCCTGCTGCAGCGCTCTGCCGGCGACCGCGACTGGGTGGTGGTCGGCGCCACGCCTGCGCAGATGGAAGCGCAGGGCTACACCGCAGTCGGCCGCGATTTCCCGGTGTTCCTGCATCCGAAGACCGGTGAGGAATACGCGCTGGCGCGCACCGAGCGCAAATCCGGCCGCGGCTATCGCGGCTTCGTGGTCGATGCCGATCCGGCGGTGACGCTGGAAGAAGACCTGCAGCGCCGCGACTTCACCATCAATGCGATTGCCTGCGACGAAGACACCGGCACGCTGGTCGATCCCTATGGCGGTGTCCGCGACCTGGAACAGCGCGTGCTGCGCCATGTCGGGCCGGCCTTCGTCGAGGATCCGCTGCGCGTGCTGCGCGCGGCGCGCTTCATGGCCCGTTTTGCACCACTGGGCTTCAGCGTCGCCGAAGAGACCATGGCACTGATGCGCGAGGTCGCCGCCAGCGGTGAACTGGACGCGCTGGTGCCGGAACGCGTCTGGCAGGAACTGCGCAAGGCGCTGGTCAGTGAACGGCCCTCCGCCTTCCTGCGCACGCTGCACGATGCGCAGGCACTGGGCCCGATCCTGCCCGAACTGGAAGCACTGTACGGCGTACCGCAGCGTGCTGAATTCCACCCGGAAGTCGACACCGGCATCCACCAGGAAATGGTCAGCGACATGGCCGCGAAGCTCGCCCCCGGCGATGACCTGGTCGGCTTCGCTGCCCTCACCCACGATCTCGGCAAGGGCCTGACCCCGCCGGAGGAATGGCCGCGCCACATCATGCACGAGCAGCGCGGCATCAAGCCGTTGAAGGCACTGTGTGCGCGGTTGAAGATTCCCACCGAACACCAGCAGCTGGCCGAAGCGGTGTGCCGCGAGCACTTGAACGTGCACCGCATCGACGAACTGCGCGATGCCACCGTGCTGGAACTACTGGGCCGCTGTGATGCGTTGCGTCGGCCGGAGCGCGTGGCCCGCATCGCACTGTGCTGCGAGGCCGACAAGCGCGGCCGGCTCGGCTTCGAGGACGCCGACTACCCGCAGGGCGAAACACTCAAGCGCCTGCACCAGGCGGCGCTGTCAGTGCAGGCACGGGATCTGGATACGACACACCTGAAGGGGCCGGCCATCGGCGAAGCGCTGGCCAAGGCTCGGGTGAAAGCCATCGCCGCCGCCCGCTGAAGCACCTGGTGATGCCGGCTGCTGGCCGGCACCGATCGCCCGTCTATCGACGACGCTTACGCGAGAAGTGGTCGACAGCATGAGCACCCAACAAGATGGGTTGCATCAAGAGGAACAGCCATCCACCCAGCCGGAGTGTCTCCACCGGATTGAACCGGGTGATGAACGCAGCTACCAGTGCCAAACCCGCAACAAGGCCGACCTCATAGACCCACAGCGATCGGTTAGAACGCCTGCCCACGATGCTCCTCTCCATTGAACAGGACGCACTTGCAAGCCATCGCCGCCGTCCGGCACTACGGGTAGTGCCGGCCGCTGGCCGGCAACCAGACACTCGCGGGATCAGTGCGCCATCCCACGGGTGATCGCCGCAGCCCGCTGCTTCAGCTGCGCCACCGCATCGGGAATCATCTCCATGCCCACGTCCAGGCCCGGGTTCAGCACCAGGCCGACGCCGTCGCCGATACCGGCCAGCAGCGCGTGCACCGCGATCGGCATGGCATGCGCAAACTGCGGCAGCTGCTCGTGCCACAGGCCGGCGCGCTCGGGCGCAGTGAACACCGCGAACATCGGTTCGCCGCTTTCGCTGGTCAGCACCAGCGGCGAGATGCTCTCGTCCCAGGCGCCATCTTCGCCAATGGCCTTGTCCAGCAGCACGAACGCCGTCGAGGTCAGCAGGCCGTCGAGGAACTGCGACGCAGTCAGCGTGCCGTCCTGTGCCTGCAACAGGCGCACCTCGAGGTCGTTGAGGGGGTCGAACGGGGTGTCGTGGTCCATGGTCGGTTCCGGTACGTGATTGCAGGGCAGACTTTAACAGGCCCGGTCCTCAACCGAGGAATCCGTGCCGCCACAGCCAGCCCAACGCCGCCAGACCGGCCACCACCACCAGCATCAGTGGCAGGCCGAAGCGGTGCCGCCACGGGATCGGCACCCCACCCAGCTGCTGGTCCATGGTGTCGGTGTCCAGCACCCAGCCGTGCCCGCACCGGGTGCAGGCCAGCTCATAACGGCGGTGGTAGGTGAACCCGAACAGCAGGTCGATACGCGCCATTTTGTAACGCAACTGCGGTGCGAACTCGGTTTCCGTCTGGCAGCGCAGGCAGTGATGGGCTTCGGTCGGGCCGACGATCAGCACCCGTTCCTGCTGGCCGATCAGCAGCATGGGTCAGCTGCCCTGGCAGGCGGGTTGGGCCAGCAGCCAGGCTTGGGCGGCGGCAAGGGTGGCCGGTCCGCTGGCGGCGGCCTCGTCCGGCTGCAACCTGGTACCGTCGCCCTGCCCGTTGCGGTCGGCCATCACGTTGTGGGTCAACAGCAGGGTGGTGCCGTCCACCAGCTTGACGGGCCGATTGCCAGTTGAGAAACCTGCGCTGGGTTGGCCGAAACTGCGGCTGCCCGCCTGCCCGCGGAATGCCAACGCGACGGCTTCACCCGAACTCGCGGTGCGCGCACCCATCAGCACCGCGACCGGTGCGCTACCCGCACGCAAGTGATAGGCGGCCTGTCGTGAGCGCAGCCCCTGCGTGCCGTCCTGCCTGACCTCTCCTTCTCCTTGCCGCCACCACTGCAGACCATCGGCACTGCGGAAGGCGCCGATCAGCGCCCCCTGTGGATCCGGCGTGCCGTGCAGCAAGGGCAAGAGCCCAAGCAGCATCGGCCACATGTTGCCGCCGCCATTACTGCTCACGTCGACCACCCAGGCACAGCGCGTGCCGTCATCCAGGTCTACGACGCGTTGCTGCAGGGCCAGCGCGTAGGCCTTGCGCGCCTCATAGCGTTCCTGTTCACTGCGCTGCAGATCCTCCACGAAGGGGCCGACCTTCAGCACGCCAATGCGGGCATCGACCTTCGGGGATTCTGCCAACGCAGCGCCCTGCCCAGCATTCACACGCTGGGCGCGACCGGAGCGATCGCGCTGCTGGCTGGGCGATATCCATCGGCCATGCTCACCACTGCTACGCGCGGCCGCCTCATCCAGCACGCGGCGCTGCTCTGCACGATCATCGCCTGCGGCGGCCAGCCGCGCGCGGGCATCACTCCAATCGACGCGATCGCGGTACAGCGATTGGGTCTCCAGCAGATGCAGCATCTGTTCAAGTGCTTCGGCAGATGGCAGTTCCACGGCCGCAGCGGGTGCTGCCAATGCCGGGCCGCCAAAGGCCAGCAGCAATGCTGCGCCCAGGATCGCGCGTGCGGGAAGTCGAGAGTTCATTGACGCATCCTTGTCAGTGTCCAGCGCCGCAGCATAGCGGCGAACGGCATCAGTGCCCAGCGCACGCCGGCTGGGCCAGCAGCCATGCCTGTGCGGCAGCAAGGGTGGCTGCATCGCCGTCCGTTCGCTGGTCGGGCGATATCTTCAGCCCGTCGCCGCGGCCGGTGCGGTCCCGCATCACGCTGGTGGTCAGCAGCAGCGCGCTGCCATCAGCCAGCGGCCGCATCACGTTGGCGGTGGACAGCCCCGAGGTGGGCTGGCCGAAACTGCGCGTCTGCGGCCGACCGCGGAAGGAAAGTACAGTGGCCTCTCCGGAGCTGGCAGTGCGCGGCCCGGCCAGCACGGCGACGGGCGCGCCCGGATGTTTGAGCAGATAGCCGGGCCCACCAAGATCGATCCGCACGCGATCGCCAAGACGCACACTGGACGAGGTCAGCTGCCAGAGCGACGGACCCTCTGCGGCAGCGAAGGAACCCACGTTCTCGTCGGCGCTGGGCGTGACGCGCAACAGCGGGGCCACGCCCAGCAGCATCGGCCACATGTTGCCACCGGTGTTGCCGCGCAGATCGACAATCCAGCCGCAGCGGCTGCCGTTGTCCTGGTCATCGATGATCGCCTGCCAGCGCTTGGCACGCTCCTTCATCTGCTGGTGCGCCGTGAGGCCCTGCATGACACTGTAGCCCTCGATCTCCACCCGGCCGATGCGCGGGTCCAGTGCTTCGGCCGGGGCCGTCGTTTCTTTCTGGGCCACTGTCGCTGTGCCATTGGCGCGCGCCAGGCGTTCTGCCTTCGCCTGCAGCTGCTTTGCGCTGATCCAAGCCCCGTGCCCGCCGGAACTGCGGCCGATGGCCTGCCGGAGCACCGCGCGGGCCTCAGCCGGGTCGTTCTGCGCCGCCTTCAGGCGCGTGCGGATGGCCCGCCAGTCCACGCGGTCGCGGTACAGCGATTCCTTCTCCAGCATGTCCAGCAACTGGGCCTGTGCCTGTGCTGTCGGCAGGTCGATGGCGTCTGGTGCCACGGCCTGTGCGGTGGTGCAGAACAGGGCGCCGAGTGCAGTGGCCATCACGCGGAGATCAATAGACATTCGACGTTCCTTCGTCGTGAGCAGGTACCGCAGCATACGCGCTTGCCGCCGCCGTTGTGTGTCGGCTTTGGCACTCCCCATGCGGGGCATGATTTACAACTTTGCTCATGTCGTTGCTCGAGTGAAAGCGCGAAGGTGGCTGCGCCAACGTACTTTGCGCTGGCCGGGATTGGCGTCCTGAATCAAATATCGAAGCGATCGATTTGCCGCATCAACGGCAATCGCGACAATGCACCGGCTTGCCCATGGCGGGCGGTGCGTGGGGATCCTCGTGATCCGTCGGCTTTTTTCGCTTTGATTTTGACCGGCACGCCAACCCGCACCGCCCGCCACCTTGCGCTTCGCAGGTGGCCTTGCCTCGTGAGGTTGCCGCCATGAACACGCCCTACCCCGCCTATCCACGCCTGCAGGCGCTGCTCGGCGCTGCACTGCCCGGCCTGCAGCTGTCCAACACCGCAGCCGAAGCGTTGGAGGATGCGCTCACCGAAGTCCACGAACAGGCGCCGCCCTCCGCATTCTTCGCGCGGTTGCACGGCGTCGCTCACAGCCACGGAGCCGACGGCCAGGCGTGGCGCGAGCGGCAACTCAGCGAGGCGCGCGGTCGGGAACTGGCCGAGGCGACGCGCTGTCTTGCCGCATTGTCCGCCTGCGGCGGTGTGTTGCTGGCCGCACAATCGGCGCGCGAGATGGAGGACGCGGCGGCACAGTGTCCGCCGCAGATGGAGGAAGGCCTGCTGCATGCAGTGGTGGTGTTGGCCGATCATGCCGGGGCGTTGGTCGCGCCCGAGCTGCTGCCGATACGAGCCAACGAATGCTGCTAGATGTTGCAATCCTGCTGGAGAAATCGACCCATGAGAAAGCCATCAGATCAAGCCATGGACGACAAGAGATATGAATTACTTCGGAGATTCGTGCAGGCGATATCAGATCGGGATAGCACCACACTGCAGGAAGACTTTGGCCTGACCTCAGTCATGATTCTGGAAATCTACGAACTTCTGCCGGTTTACTTCCTAGAAGGTGCCGCCATTTCCATCCCTCCACCTGCGCACGACGCAGCAGACGACTTGATACCGTTGATGACCACATATGACCGTGGAGATGGTGACAGTGCAGTTGAGTGCTATCTCCTCGAGGACGGCGAGCCCAGCGAAGCCGTTCTTCATGTCCATTTCGAGAAAGGTAATCTCATCTACGGATTCATCAATTCATAGCAATTCCCGATCGCCCAAAGCGAACGACATTTCAGGACGTGTCGACCAAGGTCGACACCCACCAGAACGAGTCATGACATCCGTACCGCGCGCTACCAGTCCGCGCGCAGGCCGATGTTGCCTTCGATGATGCGGCGCTTCTCGTTGCGGTCACCGCCCAGCTCGCGCGTGTAGTCGGCCACGGCGTACGCGCTGATGGTGCGATTGAAGCGCCCTACCACGCCGACACCGGCCTCCAGCGCGCGCGAGCGCTGCGAATTGACGATCACGTCGTCGTCGAAGCGGATGCGGTCTTCACCGGAGCGGCCATGCCAGTAATTGAGCTTGAAATACGGCTGCCAGCCGTTGTCGGCCAGCTGGTAATCGCCGGCCAGGCGCAGGCCGATGCGGCCGGTCCAGGCGTTGTCGTTGTCGAAACGCACGCTCGACACCTCATCGCGGCGGTCGTCCAGCGACGTGCGTTGCCAGATCACCTGTAGCTGCGGTTCCAGCCACCATGCGGACTGCCCAAACCGCAGCAGCGGCTTGCCGGCCTCCACAGACACGCTGGTGCCATCACCGCTCAAGCCGAAGCCAAGCCCGCGCGAAGAACGCACGCGGCCGTCGTAACGGCTCTGCATCGCCACGGCGTCGATGTAGCCACCGCTGCTGTCGGTGAAGGTCCAGTACAAGCCCACGTGCTTGTCGTCCAGGCGGTTCTGGCCCACCTGCACGTTCTCCCAGCCCAATGCCAGGCCGGTGGTCTTGCCCTGCGCGCGGGTGCGGCCGACGAACACGCCGATCTGGTTGCGATGGTTGTCGGAGGCAGTGGCCCACACGTCGAGACCGGCCTGCAGGCCCATCACATCGCCATCGAAGCCGGGCTGCGCATCGCCCTTCCAGTGGATCTCGCTGCTCTGTCCCACCAAGCGGCCCCAGGCGGTGCGGAATGCGCCCTGGTTGTACAGCAGGCGCTGCTCGCCCTGCCGCTCGTGGAAGGTGCCGAGGCTGGCCAGCGAGGTCTCGCGCAGGAGCGGCGGCACCACGGCATAGGTGGCAGCCTCCACGCGGTACAGCGGCACCACTGCGCCCTCGGCGGGGCGTGCACCCGGCGTCGGCGGCGCACCGGTTCCGGGCAGCGCACCGCCGGCCACTGGCACGTCCGGCACGGCCGGATCGCTGGGTGGCGCCACCGGCGCGGGTTCCGGTGGCGGTGGTGGCGGCGCGGTCTCGCCTGTGGTCAGGTCCGGATCGGTGGCGCCTTCGGGCGGCGGCGGCGGTGCCGGGGTGATCGGCGGCGGTGGGGCCACTGGAGGCGTCAGCGGTGGCGGTGTCGCGCTGCCGCCACCGTTGGGTGCTGGCGTCGGCCCGGTCACCAGCGTCGAACGCAGGTACCAGTTCTCGGCGGTACCGGCACTGACACCGCCCTTGAACAGGTAGTACTCGTAGGCACCGGCCGCAACCGGTGCGAACAGCGAAAACGCACCCGGCGCGGTGCGGCCGCCATTCAAGGCCTGCACCACCAGGATGCCATCGGCCAGCGTGGCGGCGCCGCTGCCGCCGGCATTGAGCACGCCGATGCCGGTGGTCCCGGTGGCAGTACCGCCGTCGATCACCAGACGGTCGCTGGTGGAGTTGTCCGCGCCCAGCACGGTACGCAGGTACAGGCCACCACCGTCTCCGCGGTAGTTGCCACGCACGGTGAACACGTCGCCAGCGCCGGTACCTGTCAGGTCGATGCGCCCGGCATTGACCATCTCCACCAGTGCACCACTGTTGAATGGGCGGATGGCATGCCCCCCACTGCCCGCGTAGACGGTACTGGTGTCATCCACCGTAAGCGTGCCGGTGCCGCTACCGCTGTCGCCCAGCACCAGATCGCCATCGAAGCTCAGCTCGGTGCTGTTGGCCAGGCTGATCGCCTCCCAGTTCTGGAAGCGGCCCACGCCCGTGGTCTTGACGTTGCTCAGGTTGAGCTGGTCGATGCCACCGCCACCGTCGAACAGCGGCACCGCACCGAGGTTGCCCTGGTTGAGGTTGCTGAGGTTGGCCACGTCGTTGTCCGGGCCCATGTCGATCGCGCCGTAGACGATGCCACCGCCATTCCAGTTGAAGGTGTCATTGCCGGTACTGAGCAGTACCTGCCCGCGCACGGTGCCGTCGGTGATGGTCACGCTGTCGTTGCCGCCGCTGACGCTGATGTTGCCGCCGATGTAGGCGGTACCCGAGATGATGATGGTATCGGTGTCGAAACCGGTCACCACATTGCCATCCACGGTGCCGCCGGACTGGTCCCACAGGTTCTTGTCCAGCTTCATGTTGACGCGGCCGATGCGGCCACCGGTCATCCAGGCCTGGTCGCCATCCTCGAACGCGCCGATGATGCGGCCACCGCTCATGCGGAAGGTATCGATGTTGTCGCCCTGCTGCAGCGCGCCGACCGTGCCGCCACTCATGACGAAATCATCGCGGCCACTGCCCTGCGCTACCAGGCCGGTGACGGTGCCGCCGGTGACGGTCATCTGGTCATCGCCACTGCCCTGGTCGACGCTGTCGATCGTGCCATCGCTCAACAGCAGCACATCATTGCCATCGCCCTGCTGGACGCCACCGGAGATGCTACCTGCCTGCATCTCCAGGCGGTCGTTGCCCGCACCGAACTGCACACCCGTGCGGCCGCTGATCGTTCCGCGGTTGACCAGCACGCTGTCGCCCGCACCGACGAACTGCAGGGCGGTGTTGTTGCCGGTGCTGATGCTGCCCGCATTTTCGACACGGCTGCCGCCACCGAGCTGGACCGCCACACCGCCCACCGAACTGATCGTGCCCAGGTTGGACAACAGGTGCCCACCGGCACCAACAAGCGAAATCGCGCTGCTGCCACCGCTCTGCTGCAGTTGTGCCGTGTTGGCGATATTGATGGTGATGCCGGCCGCGCCATTGGCCGTGATGGGAACAGTCTGCGGGTTCGGCGCATTGGCATCGCAGGTGACCGTCTGGCCGGCGACGGGGGCGGCGCTGTTACAGCCGGCCCAGGCGACGCTGGCACTCAGCAGCATGACGGACGGGACAGCCAGGGCCTGCAGCACGGAAACGGTGAGGCGGCGCGGACGGAAAGCGCGCGGAACGGCACGGGACATACAGCACTCCTGGACAAGGGATCAGGAACTGCGGATATGCGGTACTGCGCAGGCAGTCTGCCGTGTGGTGAACGGTTTCGATAGGTGAAATTGCGTGACGGCCATCACAGTTCAGTTGCGAACTTGATCGGGCATCACCCCACCTCTACGTGGCTGAAATCGTTCATCTTTGCGGCGGTCACAGGCCACGCTGAGAGCATCCACCCATGGCGTGGATCTACTGCCCCACCTGGTAGATCCACGCCATGCGTGGATGAGGTGCCCTCCAGGGAAAGGTCAGATCTTCAGATAGATCTTCCGCCGGTCCAGCCACCATGCCACGCCCCACCACAGCGCGACAAACACCAGCGCCTGCAGCATGGATGCCAGCTCCAGCGCCTGCGGCATTGCGGTGGCCAGCTGCTGCCAGACCCACCCCCAAACCCCGGTAGCCATCAGCACCACCGACATCACCGATGCGCCCAGATACGCCGTGATCGCATTGACGCCGAAGCGCCGGCCCAGCGCCGGCCAGCCCTTCTGGTCGATCAACAGGTGGCCCAGCCACAGCGCCAGCGCCGCCAGGCCACCGGTCCACAGCACGTAGCTGGGCGTCCACAGCTGTTTGTTCAACGGCAGCACTACCGCCAGCAGCAGGCCCAATACCGCAGTCGCCACACCCAGCCCGGCCAGCGCCGCGGCACGTCCGCTGCGCAGCAGGCCTCCGGCCAACAGCCCGAGCACGGTACTGGCCAGCGCGCCCAGCGTGCTCAGCAATCCTTCCGGGTCATGGCCCAGCCCGGCATCGGCGTGCCATTGATAGATCCACGGCGCGAACAACGCGGTATCCAGGCGGCTGGCCGGGTTGGTCCATGGCGCCAGGTCACCGATGCCCAGCAGCAACACGGTGTACCCCACCAGCAGCGCGACCAGAGCGCCCACCTGCACGCGCGGCCGCGCGTAGACCGCCAGCACGCCCACCAACGCCGCACACACCGCGATGCGTTGCAGCACGCCCCAGATGCGGAAGTGATGGGTATCCAACGCCCACCAGATCAGCAGGTGCAGCAGCGCACCTGCCAGCAGGATGCGCAGCGCGCGCTCCAGCACGCCGCGCGCCAGTGCAGGTCGTGCCGACACGTCCAGCGCGCGCGGCGCTACGCTGAACGCCATCGACACGCCCACCAGGAACAGGAAGAACGGGAACACCAGATCGGTGGGCGTGCAGCCATGCCATTCCGAATGGCGCAGCGGTGCGAACACCGCACTCCAGTCGCCCGGGTTGTTGACCAGCAGCATCGCCGCCACGGTGATGCCACGCAGGGCGTCGATCGAGCCCAGCCGGCGTGGCGGCGTCGCGTTCATCAGGCGGCCTCGTACTGTCCGGCAATCCAGGTGCCACGCACCTGCAGGGCATCATCCAGCAGCACCAGGTCGGCCTGGTAGCCCTCGGCGATGTGCCCCAGGCGGTCGTCGACGTTGAGGAACTGTGCCGGATAAGTCGAGGCCATGCGCGCGGCTTCGGCCAACGGCTGGCCGAGCAGCTGCACGGTGTTGCGCACGGCGGTGGCCATGTCCAGCGCCGAGCCGGCCAGCGAACCGGCGGCATTGCGCACCACGCCGTCGAGGGCGGTGATGGTTTCGCCATACAGCACGTAACTGGGATCGTCGGCGCCAACCGGCGGCATCGCATCGGTCACCAGCAGCAGGCGGCGGCGCGGCTTGGCCGCCAGCGCCACGCGCAGGCTGGCCGGATGCACATGCACGCCATCGACAATGATGCCGATCCAGCTGTCGCGGTCTTCCAGCGCAGCGCCCACCGCACCGGGCTCACGGCCCTGCAGCGGCGACATCGCGTTGTACAGATGGGTGAAGCCACGCACCCCAGCATCCAGTCCGGCACGAATCTCTTCGTACGTGCCAGCAGTGTGGCCAGCAGCAACGATCACGCCACGTTCGACCAGCGCACGGATGGTCTCCAGCGGCACGCGTTCCGGTGCCAGTGTCAGCAGGGTCACGCCGTTGTCCAGCGAGGCGGCCAGCGCGATTTCTTCTTCGTCCGGCACACGGAACTTGCTGGCATCGTGGGTGCCCTTGCGCGCCGGCGCGATGTACGGGCCTTCCAGGTGGATGCCGATCACGCCGGGCACGCCCTGAGCGATTGCTTCGCGCATCGCAGCGATTGCTTCGCGCATCACGTCCACATCGTCGCTGATCAGCGTCGGCAGCATCGCGGTGGTGCCGAAGCGCCGGTGCGCACGCGCGATGGTGCGCAGCGAGGCGACATCGGGCGTGTTGTTGAACAGCGCGCCGCCGCCGCCATTGACCTGCACATCGATGAAGCCGGGCAGCAGCCAGCCGCCGTCCAGATCGATCTGCTCGGCCGCCTGGCCCAGCTGCGGTGCAGCGTCAGGCAGCAGCGCGCTGATGCGACCGTCCTCGATCACCACCGCCAGATCGTCGCGGAACTCCTCGCCTGCCAGGATGCGGGCGTTGCGCAGGACCGTGGCCATCACACCGTCTCCGTAACCTTGTTCAGATGCGGCGGCAGATCCGGGTTGAAACCACGGCGCAGCGCCAGCGCGTTGATCGCGCGATAGAAGCTCTGCACGGTCAGCAGCGGGGCACACAGCGGATGCGGTGCGGCCGCCACCGGCAGGTTGCCACCGGCACCGGCCATCCACACCTGTGCACCGCGCGCGGTGAATTCTTCGACGACAGCACGGGTACCGGCGCCGGTCTCGTCGGGTTGGGCAAAGGCCAGCACCGGGAAACCACGGTCAACCAGCGCCATCGGGCCATGCTTCACTTCAGCCGAGCTGTAGGCTTCGGCATGCAGGCTGCAGGTTTCCTTGAACTTCAGTGCAGCCTCCTGGGCCGCGCCCAGGCCCAGGCCACGGCCGAGCACGAACAGGTTGGTCGCCTCGACCAGGCCTTCGGTCACCGCACTCCAGTCGCACTGCCAGGCCTCGCGCATCGCGTCCGGCAGCAGGTCCAGTGCGGCGCGAAGACTGCTGTCCTGCTTCCAGTACGCAGCCAGCTGCAGCAGTGCGGCCAGCGACGCCAGGTAGCTCTTGGTCGCCGCCACGCTCTTTTCGGCACCGGCATGCAGCGGAATGACCGTATCGGCCAGCAGCGCCAGCGGCGAATCCTCGACGTTGACCAGCGCGATCACGCGCGCACCGGCGGCCTTGGCGGCCTCGGCGTTGCGCAGCAGGTCCGGGCTCTTGCCCGACTGCGAGATGACGATGAACAGTGCGCCGCGCAGCTGGAGGGGTGCGGCATAGACCGACCCCACCGACGGAGAGGCCGATGCGACCACCAGGCCCAGCTGGGTTTCCAGCAGGTACTTGCCATAGGTGGCGGCATGATCGGAACTGCCGCGTGCGCAGGTGACCACGAACGGGGGCGGCGCAGCACGCAGGCTGGCGGCCAGGGATTCCAGGGTGGCGTGGTTGCGCGAGAACTGGCGGGCAACCACGTCAGCCGCTTCAGCGGCCTCGGCGAACATCAGGGTGGACGTGGGGTCTGACAGCGACATGGCAGGCTCAGGCAGGATCGGAAGGAAGGGGGCGTGCGCCGGCCGGGCGCATCGGCGCGGTCGAACCGCGCACCACCAGCTGCGGCACGAAGCCCTGGTTGTGCAGCGGTGCCGGCGCATCGTCGTAGGCGTCGCTGCGCAGCTGCGCGATCAGCAGGCGCGCGGCATGGCGGGCGATGTCCTCGGTGGCCTGCTTGGCGGTGGTCAGCGGCGGCCACGACTGGCGCGAGAACGGGCTGTCCTCGAAGCCGGCAATGGACAGGTCGTAGGGCACGTTCATGCCGGCCGACTTGGCGGCGGCCAGCACGCCGGCAGCGATTTCGTCGTTGGAACCGAAGATGGCGGTGGGCGGCTCGCGCAGCGCCAGCAGGCGGCGCGCGCCGCGGAAACCATCGTCGAAGGTGTAGTCGCCCTGCACCACCAGATGCTTGTCCACGGTCATGCCGTAGTCCTTCAGCGCGGCTTCGTAACCGGCATAGCGTTCGCCCGAGGAGCGGTGCGAGATGCCGCCCCAGAGGAAGCCGATGCGCTGGTGGCCCAGCTGGATCAGGTGCTCGGTGATTTCGTAGGCCGCCTCGCGGTCGTCGACGAACACGCAGGCACCGTCGGCGGGGTCTGCGGTGGCGGCGATGATCCGCACCAGCTTGATGCCGCGCGCAGTCAGCGCCTGGATCAGGTCGCGGCGCTCGGACATCGGCGCGGTCAGCACCAGCCCGGCCAGCCGCGAACGCTGCACCCAGTCGGCCAGCTCATCGGCCAATAGCGGCGAGCTGGAATCGCAGGGGTGGATCTGGAGGCCGAAACCGGTCTCGCGGCAGGCGGCCAGCACGCCGTTCTGCACGCCGATGATGTGGTACGGGTTCGGGTTGTCGTAGACCAGCCCGATCACGAAGGTGGTGCCGCTGCGCAGGTTGCGCGCCGACGGATCGGGCTCGTAATCGAGTTCAGCAATGGCACGCAGCACCCGCGCACGGGTGGCCTGCATCACCGAGGGCTCGTTGTTGATCACCCGCGAGACCGTCTTCAGCGAGACCTTGGCCTTCTCCGCAACGTCCTTGATGGTCGCTCTGCGCATGGGTTTTCCCTGGGGTTGGCTGCCGTCCATCATCGCCGATCAGGCCTTGTCCTGCGGCAGGCCGGCACGATGGCCGATCACCGAGTAGAACAGGATGTACAGGTAGCACGGCACCATCAGCAGCACGAACACCAGCTGGAAGTCGATGTGCTGCTTGAGCACGGCGAACAGCTGCGGAATGATCGCGCCGCCGGCGATGCCCATCACCAGCAGGGCCGAGCCGGTCTCGGTGAAGCGGCCCAGGCCGCGGATCGCCAGCGGGAAGATGGCCGGCCACATCATGGCGTTGGCAAAGCCCAGCAGCGCCACGAAGGCCACCGAGACGTAGCCGTGCGTAGCCCAGGCGCCCAGGCAGAACACCACGCCCATCACTGCCGAAATGGTCAGGTAGCGCGACTGCGAGACCAGGCCAGGGATCGCCAGCAGGCCGACCACGTAGCCGGCCAACATCGCACCCAGCGTCAGCGAGGTGAACATCTTGGTCTGGTCCAGCGGCAAGCCGAAACCGTGGCCGTAGGTGCCGATCGCATCACCGGCCATCACTTCCACGCCTACGTACACGAACAGGCACAGCACGCCCAGCCACAGATGCGGGAACTGGAAGATGCTGCGGCGCTCGGCCGTTCCCGGTGCCCCTGACGGCGTTGCATTGGCTTCGGAGGACTTGATCTCCGGCAGCGGCGAGAACAGCACGGCCACCGCCAGCACCACCAGCAGCGCGGCCATCGCCAGGTACGGCGCATGGATCTTGGCGGCGAATTCGTTGAGCAGCGCGACCTTGGTGACCGCGTCGGCGGCCTGCACCTGCTTGTCCAGGTCGCCGATGCCATGCAGCACCAGGGTGCCGATCAGCACCGGTGCGAGCATGCCGGCGATCTTGTTGCAGATGCCCATCAGCGCGATGCGGCGTGCCGCAGTTTCAATCGGGCCGAGGATGGAGATGTAGGGATTGATCGCCGTCTGCAGCAGGGCCAGCCCGCTGCCGATCACGAACAGCCCGCCCAGCGCGCCGGGGTACCAGCGCTGCGTCGCGAATTCACCGAAGAGTGCCGCGCCGCCGGCCATCACCAGCAGGCTCAGGCTGAGGCCCTTCTTCATGCCGGTGCGGCGCAGGATCCATGACGCCGGCAGGGCCAGGAAGAAGTAGGACAGGTAGAACACCATCAGCACCAGGAAGGCGCCGACCTCGCTGAGTTCGAAGGCCAACTTGACGAAGGTGATCAGCGGGCCGTTGAGCCAGGTGAAGAAGCCGATCAGGAAGAACAACACGCCAACGATGGCGATGGAGGTGGCCACGTTCGGGCGCGCGCTTGCAGCGGGGACGGCGGACATCAGGAGGGCTCCTGCGGCGACGGCCGCAGAACGCGGCGTCGGAGAGTGGCTGGGAACAACGTTGTCACATTCTTTCGATGGACAGCTGCGGTTTGTCAACTTCCACACGCAGCCCTGTGAACCTCGTGCTGCACTGCGCAACCTGATCGCAACGCATCGTGCTGAATGCGCCGGAGACCTTGGCCCATGTGCGGCAACGGTTCCAACGTGAAACCCGCACTCACGCCATGTAAACGTTTACTGCATGTCGCATTCGTTGCGATGCAGCAACGAAAGTGTCACGAACTCGTTGACATCGTTGTCAGCGGGGTTACAGACTCCGCCCCAATCGCCGCCCCCGATCCCGGGGCCGGCCCCACCTGCAGCAGGAGCCCGCGTGACCGCCAGCCACCCCGCCCCGGCCCATGTCCTGTCCCGAGTCGCGCCCTCGTTCCTGGCCGCCGACGTCGGTGGCACCCATGTGCGCGTGGCCCGGGTCCAGGCCAGCGGTGACGCCGCCCATCCGGTGCAGGTGCTGGAGTACCGCAAGTACCGCAATGCCGACCATGCCGGCCTCAGCGCGATCCTGTCCGACTTCCTCGGCGAAGGCCCGCGGCCCACGCATTGCGTGGTCGCCAGCGCCGGCTACGCCCGCGAGGACGGCACGGTGATCACCGCCAACCTGCCGTGGCCGCTGTCGGCACGCCAGGTGGAGGCCGATGTCGGCCTGCAGCGGGTCTACATCGTCAACGACTTCGAAGCGGTGGCCTATGCCGCCGCGCAGGTGGACGCCAGCGGCGTGCTGCACCTGTGCGGGCCGGACACCGCCACGCGCGGTCCGACCCTGGTGGTCGGCCCCGGTACCGGCCTCGGTGCAGCACTGTGGATTCCCACCGCGCACGGCCCGGTGGTGCTTCCCACCGAAGCCGGCCAGCCGACCCTGGCCGCCAGCACCGAACTGGAAATGGCCATCGTCCGCCACATGCAGCGCGACCGCGCCCATGTATCGATCGAACATGCGATCTCCGGCCCGGGCCTGATGAACCTGTACCGCGCGGTGTGTGCGCTGCAGGGGCAGGCACCGACGCTGGCCAGCCCCGATGCGGTCACCGCCGCCGCCATGGCCGATACCGATGCACGCGCGCGCCAGGCGCTGGATGTGTTCTGCGGCCTGCTCGGCAGCACCATCGGCGACATGGCCCTGTTCTACGGTGCCCACGGTGGCGTCTACCTGGCCGGCGGCATCCTGCCGCAGATCCGCGAATACCTGCACGCCAGCACCTTCGTCGAACGCTACCTGCAGAAGGGGCCGATGGGCGAAGCACTGGCACGCATCCCGGTGAAGGTCGTCGAACACGGCCAGCTGGGCGTGGTCGGCGCTGCAAGCTGGTACCTGCAGCAGCAGTCGGCCGCCTGACACCGCAACAGGCTTCAACGCAATCGCAGCACGCAGTACGTGGCACGCCAACGCACGGGACTTCGCCGCCACCCCGCGCATGTCATCGCAACCGTAACCGAACACCGCCGCCGGCATCCAATCGAGTGATGAGGAGAGACATCATGAACACCCGCAAGACCCTGCTTTCGGCCGCCATCGTCAGCTGCATCGCCTTCAGTGCGCACGCGCAGCAGGCCGCCCAAACCGCCACCGACCTGGATACCGTGCAGGTCACCGGCATCCGTGGTTCGATGGAAAAGTCGCTGGATACCAAGCGCGAAGCCAATGCGCGCGTGGAAGTGGTCACCGCCGAAGACGTGGGCAAGCTGCCCGCGCACAACGTCGCCGATACCCTGCAGCGCCTGCCGGGCGTGAACATCAGCTCCTCCAGCGCCGACGAAGGCGGCTTCGACGAAGCCGACCGTGTCAGCCTGCGCGGTACCAGCCCGAGCCTGACCCAGACCCTGATCAACGGCCACACCGTCGGCTCGGCCGACTGGTTCGTGCTCAGCCAGGGCAACAACGTCGGCCGCAGCGTCAGCTACTCGCTGCTGCCGTCGGAACTGGTCAGCTCGGTGGAAGTGAACAAGTCCTCGCAGGCCAAGCTGCAGGACGGCGGCACCACCGGTACCGTCAACATCATCACCCGCAAGCCGCTGGAATTCTCCAAGCAGTTCACCGCGGAAGGTTCGATCGGCGCGGTGCGCTCGGACCAGGCCAAGTCGAACGACCCGCAGCTGTCTGCCCTGTTCAACTACAAGAACGATGAAGGCACCTTCGGCGTGATGCTGCAGGCCTTCAGCCAGAAGCGCGAGCTGCGTCGCGAAGCGCAGGAAATCCCGGGCGGCTTCTTCACCATTGAAGCCAACGATCCGGTGGCCAAGACCAACCCGGATCTGGTCGGCGTGCAGGTGCCGGGCCTGCTGGGCTCAACCCTGTTCGAACAGACCCGCAAGCGCACCGGCGGCCTGGTTTCGCTGCAGTTCAAGCCGACCGACGATCTGAGCTTCGTACTCAGCGGCTTCAGCTCCAAGCTGGAAGCGAACAACTACAACCGCAACTTCATGATGTTCGGCAACAGCTTCGGCAAGTCGCAGGCCCCTGATCCGGGCTACGTGGTGAAGGATGGCGTGCTGACCCAGGCCAGCTATGCCGGCAAGCCAGGCACGAACTACGCGGTGTACGACATGATCTACCGCGAGTCGACGGCCAAGACCAACTACATCACCCTGGATGCCGACTGGCAGGTCAGCGAAAACCTGACTGCCAAGTTCCAGGCCGGTACCACCAAGGGCACTGGCGAAACGCCGCGCCAGTACATCGCCGAGCTGCTGACCGCAAACGGTGGTGGCGCCAGCTGGACCACGCACGGCAACGGCTCGCCGGTGGACTGGAATGTGGGGGGCGACATCAGCCCTGCCGGCGCCAGCTGGGGCGGCACCTGGGGTAACCAGCAGGTCACCGCGATCGACAAGGAAAAGTGGGCCAACGTCGATTTCAGCCAGTACTTCAACGCGGGCGTACTGAGCTCGATCGATTTCGGCGCGCGCTACGCCGACCACAAGCGCGAGGCCAAGTCGCCGGAAGGCGCCACCCCGGGCAATATCTGGGACGCCTTGCGCGGCAGCCCCACCGCCAATTACCCGGGTGGCTTCGCCGGCGACATCGGTGGCAGCTTCCCGCGCAACATCTGGTACTACACGCCGGCTGCGTTGCGCAACGCGGTGACCAACAATTCCGAATGGCTGTCCGGCAATGATGGCCCTGACGGCCGCCACAACTACGGCGCCGAATGGAAGGTCACCGAGAAGAATTTCGCGGCCTACGTGCAGGGCAATTTCAGTGGTGACCGCTGGAGCGGCAACGTCGGCCTACGCTACGTCAACATCAAGCAGGATATCGACACCTACGCCACGGCGACGGGTTCGACCGTGCCCGACGTGAAGAGCCTGTTCGGTGCGTGGACCCGCGAAGCCTTTGAGAACAAGCACAACCGCGTGCTGCCGAGCGCCAACTTCAAGTACGACCTGCGCGATGACCTGGTGCTGCGCCTCGCCGCCTCCCAGACCCAGACCCTGCCCGACTACTCCGCACTGGGCGCGTCTTCGTACGGCTCGGATCTGAACCGCAAGGGCGGCGGCGGCAATCCGAAGTTGAAGCCGGTGATCTCGACCAACTTCGACGCCAACCTGGAGTGGTACTTCATGCCGCGCGGCATGCTGTCGGTCGGTGCGTACTCGATGCGCCTGAAGGACTACGTGGCCTTCAGCACCGAGAAGCAGATGCTGTTCAGCGAGTTGACCAATCAGCTTGAGGAATACGACATCTCGCGTCCGAAGAACGCCGACGGCAAGGTCCGCGGTATCGAAGTGGCCTATGAGCAGCCGATCGGCGAGTACTTCGGTGTCAATGCCAACTACACCTACGCCGATGGCAGCACCGACCACACCTGGGCCGACGGCAGCGACAACCTGCTGGGCACTTCGAAGAACACCTACAACGTCGGTGCCTACTTCGAGAACGATACCTTCGGTGCACGCGTCAGCTACACCCGCCGTTCGTCGTTCCTGATCGGCCTGTCCGGCGCCAACCCGTACTACCAGGATGACTTCGGCACCCTGTCGGCGTCGCTGAGCTACAAGGCCACCGACTGGCTGAGCATCAGCTTCGATGCGCTCAACCTCAACAACCCGACCTACAAGTACTACCAGACCGCGGCGATCCCGACCTCGTTCTACAGCAACGGTCGCCAGTACTACCTCAACTTCCGCTTCAAGTACTGATCCAGCGGCAGCAACATCGCCGAGTCGTGCACGCACGCCGGGCCTGGGTCATTCCGGGCCCGGCGTTTTTCATGTATAGCGTTCATCGCACCGTTCCAAGGAGTCGTACCGATGGTCAAGCCTTCCCGCGCCCGGATGCGCAGCGCAGTGCTGCTGGGCAGCCTGCTCGCCCTGTTGCCGGCGCTGCCGGCACTTGCCGCCGACCCCACGCCTGCCGCTGAAGCACCCGGCCCGCAGCTGCGCGCCGGCAGCCTGATGCTGATTCCCGCCCCGGCCACCGTGCAGCGCGGCCAGGGCAGCGGCATCACCGTGCGCGCCGATACCGTGCTGCAGGCCGAAGGCGAAGCCGCGCAGCGCGTCGCCAACCAGTTCGCCGACCTGCTGGCCCGCAGCGGTGGCCCGCGCCTGGCACTGGCCAAGGGCAAAGCCAGCGCCAAGGCCGGCAGCATCCGCTTCCAGATCGTGCCCACCTTCCGCGACAGCGGCGAGGGCTACACGCTGGAAAGCACCGCACAGGGCGTGCTGGTGCAGGCTGGCAACGAAACCGGCCTGTTCTACGGCGCGACCACCCTCGCCCAGCTCGCCACCGGCGGCAGCAACGGCGTGCTGCCCGCAGTGCAGATCCAGGACGCGCCGCGCTTCAGCTGGCGCGGCTTCATGCTCGACTCCGCCCGTCACTTCCAGAGCCTGGACGAGATCAAGCACGTGCTCGACGCGATGGCCGCGCACAAGCTCAACACCTTCCACTGGCACCTGACCGACGACCAGGGCTGGCGCATGGAGATCAAGCGCTACCCGAAGCTGACCGACGTGGGCAGCTGCCGCCTGCCGGCCGGTGACGGCGGCATCGATCCGGTCAGCGGCCAGGAGCATCCGTACTGCGGCTTCTACACCCAGGAGCAGATCCGCGAAGTGATCGCCTATGCCGCGAAGCTGCATATCCAGGTGATTCCGGAAATCGATGTACCGGGCCACGCGACTGCTGCGATTGCCGCGTATCCGGAGCTGGGCACCATCGATACGCCGCTGAAGCCGATCAGCGAATGGGGCGTGTTCCCGAACCTGTTCAACGTGGAGGACAGCACCTTCACCTTCCTCGAGAACGTGCTGGAAGAAGTGATCGCGCTGTTCCCGGCCAGATACGTGCATGTCGGTGGCGACGAGGCGGTGAAGGACCAGTGGGAAGCATCCAAGCGGGTGCAGCAGCGCATGCGTGCGCTGGGCATCAAGAATGAAATGGCCATGCAGAGCCACATCATCAAGCGCCTGGAAACCTTCCTGGAGGAACACGACCGGCGCCTGATCGGCTGGGACGAAATCCTCGAAGGCGGATTGCCGCCGCAGGCCACAGTGATGTCGTGGCAGGGCACCGAAGGCGGCCTGGCTGCGGCCAGCGCCGGCCATGACGTGATCATGTCGCCGGTCGGCTACCTGTACCTGGATTACCTGCAGACGGCCTCGCCAAATGAACCGCCGGGCCGTCCGACCCAGGTCAACCTCGGCAAGCTCTACAACTTCGAGCCGGTGCCGGCCGAGCTGGCCGCCGACAAGCGTGGGCACATCCTGGGCCTGCAGGCCAACATGTTCACCGAGCACACGCGCAGCTATGCACGCCTGCAGCACAACCTGTTCCCACGCCTGGCCGCGGTGGCCGAGACCGGCTGGAGCACGCCGGAGCATCGCGACTTCCGCGATTTCCTCGCGCGCCTGCCCTCCCAGCTGCAGCGCTACCGTGCCTGGGGCCTGGCCTATGCGCAGACCCCGTTCGAAGTGGGCGTGGACTACACCGACAACCGCGCGGCCGGCACAGTGACCGTGTCGCTGGCCAATCCGCTGGGTTATGAAGTGCGCTACAGCACCGATGGCCAACCGGTGACCGCGCAGTCGCCGCTGTACCAGCAGCCGCTGACCGGGAAACTGCCGACCACCGTGCAGGCGGCGGCGTTCTACCAGGGGCAGATGCTGGCCGCGAAGCCGACCATCGCCGCATTCACCGTGCAGTCGCTGCTCAGCCGCCGCAGCGATGAGCTGCTCAGCTGCGTGGGCACGAAGGGCCTGGTATTGCGCCTGGAAGACGATGGCCCGCGTGAGGGAACGCGTGCGGTGTTCAACGTGGACATCTTCCAGCCGTGCTGGCGCTGGCCGCAGGCGCAGCTGGACGGCATCGGCAACGTGGAAGTGCGTGCGGGGCGTATTCCGTACTACTTCCAGCTGGCCCACGACGAGCCGAAGCGCCGCTTCGAAAAGGCCCGGAGCGCACACGGTGAAATGCTGATCCGCCGCGGTGATTGCACGGGCAAGGTGCTGGCTCAGGTGCCGCTGCCGGCGCAGACCGATGCCGACGGCTTCGTGACCCTGCGCGCGGCGCTGCCGAAGGGCACCGCTGGCAACGGCGATCTGTGCATCAACTTCACCGGCGACACGCGCCCGGCGATGTGGGTGCTGGATGAGGTCACGCTCAGGTAGGTGCCAACCTTGGTTGCGCTTTGCGGCCGGATCCACGCATCGCGTGGATCTACTGTAGAGCCGGGCCCATGCTCGGCTGCTTTTCAACCGGAAAGCCGAGCATGGGCTCGGCTCTACAGGAACCTCACCCGCGCCAGCGCAGCAGCAGGTCGCGCAGCGGGGTCAGTGCGGTGGCCATGCCGGCGAGCACACCGATCGTGTTGGCGATGGCATCCATCGGGTCGGCCATGCGGTTGCTGGTCAGCGCGCCCTGCGCGAACTCAATGCCGATGCCCATCAGCACCAGGCCCACGCCCACCCACAGCAGCGGGCGGCCCCGACGGAACAGCTGCACCGCGCTGCCTGCCAGGATGAAATAGGCGAGGAAGTGTTCGCCCTTGTCGCTGTTTTCCGGCAACGGAATCGGCGGTGGCGGGATCAGGCAGACCACAATCACCAGCAGCACGGCCAAACCCCACAGCACGGCCCACAACCGCGGCCGCCGCAGTGGCTTGATCACCGGCAACACCTCGCTCACAGGCGCCAGCTCAGGTCACCCAGTTCGAAGGCCGGTTCGAAATCGACGCCACGCTGCAGGCCGATGGCCTGGAAGCGCTCGCCCATCTCGGTCGGCAGGGTCAGCTTCTTCACCTGGTCGCGCAACTGGATGCGGCCGACCTCGTCGGTGCGTTCCTCGGCCAGCAGCAGCACCTGGTCCAGGCCATTACCGAGCAGGAAGCTGGCCTGGCTGCAGTAGCCGGCCAGCTCGAAACCGCCGTGCATGCCGGCCTCGGCCATCGCGGTGAAATCCACCGACGCCGTAATGTCCTGCAGGCCCGGCCAGCGGTGCACGTCGTTGTGCACGTGGTGGCGGTAGAACGCGCGCACGGTGCCATCGTCGCGGTCGGGCTGGTAGAACTCGCCGCGGTTGTAACCGTAGTCGACGAACAGCATCGCGCCACGCTGCAGGCCGCCGGCCACCGCCTGCAGCCAGTACGGCAGCTGCGGCAGCACCTCGGAGCGGTAGCCTTCGGCGAAGGGCTTTTCCAGGTAGCGCTCGATGTGGCGCACCGCACCGTTGAGCAGGATATCGGCCGGCTGCGCACCACGGATGAAGTTGCCTTCGGCATCCAGCTCGACGGTTTCCTCATAGACCTCGCCATCGCGGATCAGGAAGCGCGGCGTCGGCAGCGCGTCGATCACCTCGTTGGCGAACACCACGCCTTCCCAGTCCTCTTCGAACGGGCGGTCGACCCAGTCCACGCGCGCGGCCAGCTCGGCCGGCAGGTTCTGCTGCAGGCGCTGCTGCTGGCGCTCGCGCAGGTCCGCGCTGGGTTCGAGGATGGCATAGCGCGACGGCAGCGCGTCCAGTTCGGCCAAGCGCAGCAGCACGGCCTCGGCAAAGGCGCCGGTACCGCCGCCCAGTTCCAGCATCCGCGCCTGTGCACCCAGCTGCGCGAACACCGGCGCCAGCGCATTGGCCACGCTGCCGGCGAACAGGCTGCCAAGCTCGGGCGCGGTGGTGAAGTCACCACTGCCACCGAACTTGCTGGCGCCGGCGCTGTAGTAACCCCAGCCAGGGGTATACAGGCACAGCTCCATGAAGCGCGAGAAGGGCATCGCCCCGCCCTGGGCAAGGATCTCGGCGCGCAGGGCGGCGGCCAGCTGGTCGCTGTGGGCCAGGGCATCGGCTTCGGGCAGGGGGAAGGTGGGCTGCATGGCGTCTTCGAATGCGGTGACAATGGTGCACAGGATAGCCGAGCCTTGGAGGACCCTCGATGAGCGACACCCACCCCGTGGTCCTGATCACCGGCAGCGCGCGCCGGATCGGTGCGGCCATCGCCCGCCAGTTCCACGCCTGTGGCTGGTCGGTGGTGCTGCATGCCAACACCTCCAGCGCCGAGCTGCAGCAGGCCGCGTTCGATTTCGACAACGTGCGCCCCGGCAGCGTGCTGGCCCTGCAGGCCGACCTGCGTGACGCCGACGCCCTGCCCGACCTGGTGGAACAGGCCGTCACCCACTTCGGCCGCCTGGACGCGCTGGTCAACAATGCCTCCAACTTCTTCCCCACCCCGCTCGGTCAGGTCACCGCCGAGGCAATGGACGAGCTGTATGCGGTCAACGCGCGCGCGCCGCTGCTGCTGTCACAGGCGGCGGCGCCCTACCTGCGCCGCCAGCAGGGCTGCATCGTCAACCTGACCGACCTGCACGGCACCGACCCGATGCGGGACCACATCGCCTACACGATGGCCAAGGCCGCGCTGGAGATGGCCACCCGCTCGCTGGCGCTGGAGCTGGCGCCGAAGGTGCGGGTCAATGCGGTGGCGCCCGGCGCGATCCTGTGGCCGGAACAGGGCAAGGACGATTTCGCCCGCGAGGCGCTGCTGGCGCGCACGCCGCTGGCGCGGATCGGCACGGTCGAGGAGATTGCCGAAGCGGTGTACTGGCTGGTGGCCGAAGCCAGCTTCGTCACCGGCCACACCCTGCGCGTGGATGGCGGGCGCACGGTCAGTTGAAGCGTTGCCGGCCAGCTACCGGCACCACCGGTAGCGCCGGGCCATGCCCGGCGAGCGCAGCGGCAACAACAACCGATCATTCCAGCTCCACGACCTCGAACGCTTCGCCAAACTGCGTGTGCGCACGCCACAGCGTGGCCAGGTCCAATCCGCTGACCGGGTCGATGAAGTCCGGGGCGATGTCGGCCAGCGGCTTCAGCACGAAGGCATGCTTCAGCTCCGGGCGCGGGATGCGCAGGTGGCCGGGGCCTTCCACCACCAGGTCACCGTAGAACACCACGTCGATGTCCAGGGTCCGGTCGGAGAAGCGCGGCCCGCTGCGGTCGCGGCCGTGCGCGTCTTCCAGCGCGTGCAGCCAGTCGTCCAGTTCCTGGAGCGGCAGGTCGGTGTCGATCGCCACGGCGTTGTTGAGGAAGGCCGGGCCGTCGAAGCCGACCGCGGCAGTACGGTAGGCTGGCGACACCCGCAGCGCGCCGAAGCGCTCGCGCAGGGCCGTCGCCGCGGCGTGGAGGTAGCGGCGGGGCTGGACGTTGCTGCCCAGGCTCAGGAGCACGGTGGTCATGCGGTTCAGGTGACGGCACTTGGGGGGCGTGGACATGCCGTCGTCACGGCGGCCTGCCTACAATCCGGGACGCACATGATAGGGCACCGACATGACCTATTGCGTTGGAATCGAGGTGGACGAGGGCCTGGTCTTCGCTGCCGACACCCGGACCAATGCCTCGCTGGACGATGTGCGCGTGCACCGCAAGCTGCACGTGTTCGAGTACCCCGGCCAGGCAGCCTACGTGCTGATGGCGGCTGGCAACCTGGCCACCACCCAGTTGCTGGTGTCGCGCCTGGGGCGCGACGCCAGTGAACGACGCACGCCCAACCTGCACGACATGACCCACCTGTTCGAGGCTGCCGAGTATGTCGGCCAGCTGCTGGTGGACAGCCAGGTGCACAGCAGCCACAGCGAACATGGCCACGATGGGGTCAACACCCAGGCCACGCTGATCTTCGGCGGCCAGATCGCCGGCGAGCGGCCCGGTCTGTACATGATCTACCCGCTCGGCAACGCCATCGCCGCCTCGCCGGAGACGCCCTACCTGCAGATCGGTGAGTCCAAGTACGGCAAGCCGATCCTCGACCGCATTCTCAGCCCGGCCACCCGCCTGGAAGACGCGGCGCGCACGGCGATCGTCTCGCTGGACTCCACCATCCGTTCCAACCTGTCGGTGGGCCTGCCGATCGATCTTGCGTTGCTGCGCGACGGCGAGCTGCGCATCGGCCAGCAGCTGCGGCTGGGCGCGGATTCGGCGTTGTATGCCGACATCCATCAGAACTGGTCGCGGCGGCTGGAACAGGCGGTGGACGCCCTGCCGCGGTTCCCCTGGGAAACCGTGGATTGATCGACCTGACCTGCCGCCGGGCACGGCCCGGCGCTACCGAAGGCGGTGGGTAGCGCCGGGCCATGCCCGGCGACGCTTACTCAACCCAGCGCTTCGGCCACCGCGCGGAAGACCTGCTGCATCTGCAGCGGCTTGCGCAGCACATGCACCTCCACGCCATCCGGGAATGCATCGGCCGCGACGGGCACCGCAGGGTCCTCCAGCACCAGCGCCGGGCCGCGATAGCCCAGTGCCGCCATCTCGCCCAGCAGCTGGCTGGCCGGCAGCAGCTTGGAGCCGGCGTCGGCGATCACCAGTGCCGGCAACGCCTCCTGCTGCATCCAGCGCAGCGCAGCCGGGCCGTCGGACGCCAGCTGCAGCTGGTAGCCCTGGCTGGACAGCGCATTGCCCAGCAGCGACAGGCGCGTGGCTTCGCCATCGACCACCAGGATCGACTGGCCACTGCCCAGTGCCACCAGCTGTTCGATCGGCTCACTGCCATCAATGGCGTCGTGCATCGGCAGGCGCAGCTCGAAGCAGGTGCCCTGCCCCGGCTGGCTGCTGACGTGGATGCTGCCGCCGGCGCCTTCAACAATGCGTTTGCAGGAGATCAGGCCCAGGCCGGTGCCATCGGCCTTGGTGGTGAAGAATGGATTGAACAGATGCGACAGTGTGTCCGCATCCATGCCGATCCCTTCGTCAGCCACCCGGATGTGCATCCAGTCCACGCCATCGCGCTGGCCGGCATGGCTGGCGGTCAGGCTCAGGCGACCGCCATTGGGCATCGCCTGGATCGCGTTGAGCGCCAGGTTCAGCATCACCTGCTGCAGTTCGGTGTAGTTGGCGTCGACCACCAGGCCTTCGTCCTGCACCTGCAGTTCCAGGCGCACCGCATCGGGCACGTTGCTGCGCAACAGCAGCGCCACCGCATCGAACAGGCCATCGATCTCGATGCGTTCGCTCGGCTTGCGCGAACCGCGCACGAACGACAGCATCGATTCGGCCATCTCATGGCCACGGCGGCCGCACTCGGCGATGACATCGGCCAGATGGTGCAGCTGCGGATCGTCGGTTCGCGCCTTCAGCAGGTCCGGCATGATCAGCAGCGGCTGCAGGATGTTGCGCAGGTCGTGACTGAGGCCGGCGGCGAGCAGCGACAGGCTTTCCAGGCGCTGTGCGCGCATCAGTTCGGTTTCCACCCGAGCACGCTCGATCGCGCTGCGTGCATCGCGGATCGCACGCGCCACTGCCGACGGCAGGCGCGCCGGCAGGTGCTTGATGATGTAGTCATTGGCGCCCTTCTGCAGCGCCGCCACCGCGTTCTCCTCACCCATGGTGCCGGAGACGAAGATGAAGGGCACTTCCGGTGAGGTTTCGCGCACGATGCGCAGCGCGTCGTCACCGGAGAATCCCGGCATGCTCAGGTCGGACAGCACGATGTCCGGCTGGAACGCGACCAGTGCCTGGCGCAGTTCAGCCTCGCTCTCGACACGCTCGAAACGGGCCTCCAGGCCCGCATCAAGCATCTGTTCGGACATCAGCTCGGCATCTTCCGGTGAGTCCTCCACCAGCAGGATGCGCAGCGCCCCCAGGGCGGGACCGGTCAGGGGCATGGGCTCACTCGAGTTCCGGTGCCTGGTTGATCAACGCCCAGAACTTTCCCAGGGTCTGCACCGCGCCGAAGAACTGGTCCACGTCCACCGGCTTGACCACATAGGCGTTCACGCCCATGTCCCAGCTGCGGGCCAGGTCACTTTCCTCGCGCGAGGACGACAGGATCACCACCGGCAGGCGCTTGAGCTCTTCGTGCTCGCGGATCTGCCGCAGCACTTCCAGGCCATCCATGCGCGGCATCTTGATGTCCAGCAGCAGCACCGCCGGCAGGCCTTCCTCACGGTTGGCAAAGGCACCACGGCGCAACAGGTAGTCCATCACTTCCACGCCATCCTCGACGTGCACGATGGGGTTGGCCAGACGCGCCTCTTCCAGGGCGTCGATCGCCATTTCGGCATCAGCCGGGCTGTCTTCGGCGAGAAGAATGGTGCGCAGAGTGGTCATGCAGAAGGCCCTTGTTTGTCCGCATCGATCGCGGGAGGCAGGTAGAAGTGGAAGGTGGCGCCGACGTCCGGTTCAGCCTCGGCCCAGATACGGCCACCATGACGGGTGAGCACGCGGCGCACGCTGGCCAGGCCGATGCCGGTACCCGGGTAGTCGCTGGCCTTGTGCAGGCGCTGGAAGACACCAAACAGCTTGCCGGCGTAGGCCATGTCAAAGCCTGCACCATTGTCGCTGACCGTGAACTGATGACCGCCGTCAGGCTGCGGCTGGTAGTCCACGCGGATCTTCGCCGGTTCGCGGTTGCCCGAATACTTCACCGCGTTGCCGAGCAGGTTCAGCCAGACCTGGCGGATCATGTTCTCATCGCCCACCACGATCGGCAGCGGTGCGATGCTCCACTCCACGTGGTGCGCATGGCCGCTGTTCTCGGCCTCGGCCTGCAGGTTGGAATCGAGCATGGCGCGGGTATCGGCCACCAGCGACTGCATGTCCACCGCCTGCTGGCGCATTGCCGCGCGGCCCAGCCGCGAATACACCAGCAGGTCGTCGATCAGTGCCGCCATGCGCCGCGCCGAACTGGAGATCACCTCCAGGTAATGGCGGCTCTTGTCATCGGCGGCGTCGCCCAGATGGCGCGACAGCTTGTCGGAGAATCCGGCCACGTGGCGCAGCGGCGCGCGCAGATCGTGCGAGACCGAATAGCTGAAGGCTTCCAGTTCCCTGTTGACCTCGGACACCTGCGCAACCTTACCTTCCAGCTGGCGGTTCAGTTCCTCCACCCGCAACTGCACGGCACGCTGCACGGTGACGTCACTGATCGTGAGCAACACCACTTCGTCGTCGGTGTCCGGCAGCGGCATGCGCCGCGCGTTGAGCAGCATGTAGCGCACCATGCCATCGGCGGCGCGCTGTTCATGCTCGAAGTCCCACAGTTCGCGGCCGCGCAACAGCACATCGGACAGTCGCTGGCGCATCACGGGATCCTTCCACGCGCCGTCGCCGACAGTGTCCAGCAACAGGCCATCGGCGCGTTCATCCTGCAGCCCGTACAACTCGGCGAAGGCAGGGTTGTGCAGCTGCACGCGCAGGTCGCGGTCGAGCAGCACGATCGGTTCACGCACGGTCTGCAGCACCGAGGCTGCACGTGCGGCCGAGCGCAGCGACTGCCGTTCGGCATACAGGCGGCGACCAATCTGCCGCTGCAGCAGCCACAGCACCAGGCCGAGCAGCGACAGCTGGATCACCAGCGAACTCCACGACACCAGCTCGGTCTGCTTGCGCTGGCGGGCAGCCTGCTCGGCACGCTGTGTCAGCAGTTTCTGCTCGCTGGCCTGCAGTTCCTCCACCAGGCCACGGATCGGATAACGCGTGCTCAGATCCTGCACCAGCTCGCGCTGATCACTGTTGGGCTCGGACTTTGCCAGTTCGCGGGCAAGCGCCATGCGCCCTTCCAGCATCGACTCGATGCGGCCGATGCGGATCAGCTGATCAGGATTGTCGCGGGTCATCCGCCCCAGTTCAGCCAGGCGCCCGGGAAGGTCATTGGCTTTGGCCATGCGCTCGCGCAGGCCAGGTGCGTCCACGCCCTTGGACAGGGTCAGCGCGGCCGATTCGACATCGCGTACATCGGCCTGCAGCTGTTGCAGCGCCACACCGACAGCCTGGGTATGGTTGACCCAGGCCATCGCATCTTCGCTGTCCTGCTGCAGTTTGCGCAGGGTCAACCACGGCACCACGATGATCGCGGCAGCGGCCAGCGCCAGGGCCGGCAACCGCCAGCGGTCCCAGATGTCATCACTGAAAACCAGCGCCATAGTTCCTCGTCAGCACAGCCGCAAAGCGTCTGCCGTTACCGGCCCCACTGCGGCGGAACCGGCAATATAGCGCAGGCGGTCACGACTCTGGAATTTCCAGCGCGGTTGGCTGAACGGGTTCGGAATTCGATGCTGTAGAGCCGAGCCCACGCTCGGCTGCCTTGGAGTTCCAGCCGAGCATGGCTCGGCTCTACAGGTCAGTGGGCGCCCCGCATGGGGCGCCCACCGGGGTCAGCGCTTGGCAGCAGCACTGACCTTCAATGCAGCGGCATCGACGCGGGTCACGCCCTTGATGCCCTTGGCGGTGGTGACCGCCTTGTCCTTCTCGGCCTGGGTCGCCACGGCGCCACTGAGGCTGACCACGCCGTTCACCGTTTCCACCTTGATCTCCGTGCCCGGAACGTTGCTGCTGGCCAGCAGATCAGCCTTCACCTTGGTGGTGATCCAGCTGTCGGTCACCGGCTCGTTGGAATCATGGCGGTCGGCGTGTGTCATTGCCGAATGATCGGTCTTGGGGGGACTCTTCGCGGCCGGATCCTTGGCGAATGCGGCCGAGGAGGACAGCGCCAGGGCCAGCGTAAGGGCCGAGGCAATCAGCGTGCGGGTCGTATTGCTCATCATGTCGTACTCCTGCGGAATGTGCTGCCAGTCTGGACAAGTAGGCGTAGAGCACGCGTGGCGCTGCGGTCACGCTGCCGTGAATCGACCCGCATTCAACGGCAACGGTTCAGTTTGGGGTTGCCGTCGCGGGTCGTTTACCCTGCCCTTCCCACTGCCGGAGCTCTGCCATGCGCCCCGACCTGCATCTGGCCCTGATCGGCTACGGCCTTGCCGGCCGCGTCTTCCATGCGCCCCTGATCCAGCACACGCCGGGCCTGGTGCTGCACAGCATCGTGAGCTCGCAGCGCGACACGCTGCTGCGCGCGTTCAGCGACGTGCACGTGCGTTCCACGCCGCAGGAGGTGTTCGACGATCCAGGCGTGGATGCCGTAGTGATCGCCACGCCGAATGAACAGCATGCGCCGCTGGCAATCGCGGCACTGGCTGCGGGCAAGCATGTGCTGGTCGACAAGCCGTTCGCGCTGGACGTGGCCCAAGCGGAAACGGTATTGGCTGCGGCACGCGATGCCGGACGCATCGCCACCGTGTTCCAGAACCGGCGCTTCGATGCCGACTTCCTCACGCTGCAGGCGCTGCTTGCGGACGGGACGCTCGGCGACATTGCCGAGTGCCATGCGCACTTCGATCGCTACCGTCCACAGGTACGCGACCGCTGGCGCGAACAGGATGGCCCCGGCAGTGGCCTGTGGTACGACCTGGGCCCGCACCTGCTGGACCAGATGCTGGTGCTGTTCGGCTGGCCCGAGGCGATCGATGCCGATCTGGCCGTGCAGCGCGAAGGTGGCAGCGGCATCGATTACTTCCACGCGGTGCTGCACTACCCGCGGCATCGCGCGATCATCCATTCCGGTTCGCTGGTGGCGGCGCAGACGCCGCACTTCAGCGTGCATGGCAGCAAGGCAAGCTGGATCAAGCACGGCCTGGACGTGCAGGAGGCGCAGCTGCGCCGCGGTGTGGCACCCGGTGCGCCAGGCTGGGGTATCGATCCGCGGCATGGTGAGCTGGTGCGCTGCGATGCCGAAGACAACGTGCAGCGCACGACAGTCGACAACCTGCCCGGTGACTACCGGCGGCTGTATGCACAGTTCGCGGCGGCGATGCATGGCGACGGAGAAGCCACGGTCAGCCCGGTGCAGGCATTGCAGTTGATGCGGCTGCTGCAGGCCGGCATGGACAGTGCGCGCGAAGGGCGGCGAATCGCGTTGGGGTGATCGGCAGGGCTGCGCCCTGCACCTGCCGAATCAACGGCAGCAGCAACGTCAAAAGCGGGCATTCCCTGGGATGGCGGGGTGGATCCGGTTGCGGGGGACGGCGCAAGTACATCCATGTAGCCTCGGTCGCGCCATCCATGGCGCTCACGCCCCCGCAACCGGACCCACCCCGCCTTCGACAGATATCCGCGATCTGCCGAAATGGCATGATCGGCTCCTGGTGGGTGTCGACCTTGGTCGACACGTAGATCCACGCCATGCGTGGATCTACGCCAATCGGTGCTTACGACTTCTTGATCGCGTGGCCGCCGAATTCATTGCGCATCGCCGACAGCAGGCGGTCGGTGAACG
>NZ_LLXT01000087.1 GCF_001431625.1 Stenotrophomonas geniculata ATCC 19374 = JCM 13324 | reverse complement strand
GGGCTGCAAGCCCTGCCGACCCCCACTACGGTAGGGTGGGCCGATGCCGCGCTGCAGCTTGGCGCCGCCGCAGATTTGATTACACTTGAAACTTGTTTGCCCACGACTCCGGACACCCACCCATGAAGCTTGGTTCTTTGAAGGAAGGCGGCCGCGACGGCACCCTGATCGTCGTCTCGCGCGACCTGCGCCACGGCGTGCGCGCCACCGGCATTGCCGCCACCCTGCAGCAGGCCCTGGAAGACTGGAGCCACATCGCGCCGCGCCTGAACGCCCTGTATGAATCGCTCAACGCCGGCGACGCCGATGGCGTGTTCGACCTTGACCCGCAGGCACTGGCCGCGCCGATGCCGCGCGCCTATGAGTTCGTCGATGGCAGCGCGTACCTGCCGCACGTCGAACGCGTGCGCCGTGCCCGTGGCGCCGAGGTGCCGGAGAGCTTCTACACCGATCCGCTGATGTACCAGGCCACCAGTGCCGGCTTCCACGGCCCGCGCGATGCGGTCAAGGTGGTCAGCGAGGACTACGGCATCGACCTGGAAGCGGAGATCGTGGTGATCACCGACGACGTGCCGATGGCCGCCACCCCGGAACAGGCGGCGGGCCATATCCAGCTGGTCGGCCTGGTCAACGATGTCTCGCTGCGCAACCTGATCCCGGGCGAGCTGGCCAAGGGCTTCGGCTTCCTGCAGTCCAAGCCGCGTTCGGCGCTGTCGCCGGTGTTCGTCACCCCGGATGAGCTGGGTGCGGCCTGGCAGGACAGCAAGGTGCACCTGCCGCTGCTGACCCACATCAACGGTAAGTGGTTCGGTGCGCCGGAAGCGGGCGTGGACATGCAGTTCAACTTCGCCGAACTGGTCGCGCATGCGGCCAAGACCCGTCCGCTGGGCGCCGGCACCATCGTCGGCTCGGGCACCATCGCCAACGAAGACACCAGCAAGGGTGCATCGTGCTTCGCCGAGCAGCGCGTGGTGGAGACCCTGCGCGACGGCAAGCCGAGCACACCGTTCATGTCCTTCGGCGACGTGGTCCGCATCGAGATGCTTGATGCCGCGGGCAACAGCATCTTCGGCGCGATCGAGCAGCGCATCGAACAGGCGGCCAAGCCCTGAGCATGGAGGCGGCGATGGACATCCTGGTTGACGACGGCCCGGTCGGCGACGGCATCGTGCTGTACACCTACTGGCGATCCAGCGCCGCCTACCGCGTGCGCATCGGCCTGGAGCTGAAGGGCCTGGCCTGGGAGGCGCGGCCGGTGCACCTGGTGCGCGAGGGTGGCGAGCAGCACCTGGACGCCTATCGCACGCTCAATCCGCAGCAGCTGGTGCCGACGCTGCTGCATGAGGGTCAAGTGCTGACCCAGTCACTGGCGATCGTGGAATATCTGGATGAGCGCTTCCCGCAGGTACCGCTGCTGCCGGCCGACGCCGCCGGCCGCGCGCGGGTGCGGGCGCTGGCCCAGCTGGTGGCCTGCGATATCCATCCGATCAACAACCTGCGGGTGATGCAGTACCTGGAGCGCGACCTGCAGCTGCCGGCCGACGCCCGCGCGCAGTGGACCCTGCACTGGATGGCCGAAGGCTTCCAGGCCATGGAAACGCTGCTGGCCAACAGCGGTGACACAGGCACGTTCTGCCACGGCGATCGTCCGGGCCTGGCCGACCTCTGCCTGCTGCCGCAACTCTACAACGCACACCGCTTCGGCCTGGACCTGACGCCGTACCCGACCCTGCGCCGCATCGAAGCGGCCTGCCAGGCGCTGGACGCGTTCGACCGCGCCCGCCCGGAAAACCAGCCCGACGCCGCCTGAACCCAAAAAAAGGGGACGGAGGGGATTACGTCGTAAATGCATATACGACTTAATCCCCTCCGTCCCCTTCTTGCAGCAGTTGCGCGAGATCATCGCGGAACAGCGCATAGGCCTGTTCGCGGCGGGCGCCATCGCCCTGCCGCAGCACCCACGCCGGATGCACGGTGGCGTAGCCGCGGGTGCCGTCCTCCAGCGTGTGCCAGCGTCCACGGTCGCGTGACAGATTGACATCACGGCCAAATACCGAGGCTGCCGCGGTTGCGCCGAGGCAGACGATGACCTGCGGCCGCACCCGCGCGATCTCGCCCATCAGCCATGGCCGGCAGGCCTGGATGTGGCGGCTTTCCGGACGCTTGTGCAGCCGGATCTTGCCGCGGCGCTCATGGTGGAAGTGCTTCACCGCATTGGTCAGGTACAGTGCCGCGCGATCGATTCCCAGTTCAGCCAGCGCACGGTCCAGCAACTGGCCGGCCGGGCCGGCGAATGGCTGGCCGCGCAGATCCTCGACGTCGCCCGGCTGCTCGCCGACCACCATGATCCGGGCATCGACCGGGCCTTCACCGAACACCCCCTGCGTGGCCGCTTCCCACAGCGGGCACTGGCGGCAGGCCAGCGCCTGTTGGCGCAGTGTCTGCAATCCCTTGGCGTCGGCGGCGGGCATTGGCGCCAGCGCCCGCGCAGGTATCTTCCGTTGCGGTGCCTGCGCGGGCCGGTCATGCATTTCCTGCACGCGATCGCCCGCATCGCGCACCAGGCGCGGCAGCAGCTGCGCCTCGGGCAGGTGGCGCCAGTACTTGGCAGGCATCTCCTGCATCATCATCCGGGTATTGAGCCGGGCCGGATTGAAGATGCTGGCGTAATAGGTCTGCCACAACGCCTCCCGTGCATCCTCTGCCGGGGCGTCCTCGCGCCGTGCGCCGGGGCCGAAGGCCAGCGCTTGTCCATCCCATGCCACGCTGCGTGACGGCGTCAGTATGGCCCAGTGCATGCCGGTGAAGCGGCGCGCGAAAAACGGCGCCACCCGATCGACGATGTGGTGCTCTGGCTCGAACCACGCGATGAACGCCTCGGGTTGGCCGCGCACCTCCCGGAAGCGCACGAACGCTTTCATCTTGTGGGTATCGCGGCGAACGGCCTGGGCGAGGGCGGTTGCGCGCAGCACGTCGGCATCGGCGGGATTGGTCAGCACCGAGCGCTCGCCATGGGTGATGCGCCACAGCAACCGGTACAGCAGGGCCATGCGTTGCACATCGCGATGGCACAGGCAGGTGGCCGCCAGTTCAAGGAAGTCGCGCGGTACGTTCGGCACGCCGGCATCGGCCAGGACGGGCGCGGAGCTGACCGCCGGCGCATCCAGCAGTGATGCCTCGCTGCCCTCCAGCCAGTCGAGCTGTTCCGGTGCGATGCCGCGCAACAGGGCATCGCGCGCACCGTTGCGCCAGGCCTCCAGCGACCACGGCGGGTCCACCCGCAGCGACCAGCGCTGTGCGTCAGGCTGACGGTGGGGCATCGAACAGCGATCCCTGACGGGGCGGTGGGGCCAATTGGGCGCGCAGCGCCGCCGGATCGTCCAGCGCCCTGCGCGGGTGGTGGTCGGCCAGCAGCACGAATGGCAGCAGTTTGCTCATCGGCGCCTTCAGGCGTGCCACATCGGCAACCCGCAGGCGACCGTGGCGGCGCGCCATCAGCACCCGCTTCACATTGCGCACGCCCAGCCCGGGTACGCGCAGCAGCATTTCCTTCGGCGCGCGGTTGAGATCCACGGGGAAGCGTTCGGGGTGGCGGATCGCCCAGGCCATCTTCGGGTCGATGTCCAGATCGAGCATGCCGGCCTGGGTGGTATCGGTGATTTCATCCACGCCATAGCCGTAGAAGCGCAGCAGCCAGTCGGCCTGGTAGAGGCGGTGCTCGCGCTGCAGGGGCGGCGGCTGCAGCGGCAGCTGGCGGCTGGCATCCGGAATCGGGCTGAAGGCGGAGTAGTACACCCGGCGCATGCGGTAGTTGCCGTACAACGCATCGGCGCTGGCGAGGATCTGCCGGTCGTTGGCGCCGTCGGCGCCGACGATCATCTGCGTGCTCTGCCCGGCCGGTGCGAAACGGGGAGGGCGCGGGCGTGCGCTGCGGGTGGACACCGGCCCGACCACCGCTGGCACCTTACGCGCTTCCTTCGCTTCCTCGATGCGCCAGCGCAGCTCGCCCATCGCACCGCGGATGGACTGTACGGTCTTCTCCGGTGCCAGCGCGCTCAGCCCGGCTTCGGTGGGCAGCTCCACGTTGATCGACAGCCGGTCGGCGTAACGCCCGGCGCTGGCCAGCAGTTCCGGCGACGCTTCGGGAATGGTCTTGAGGTGGATGTAACCGGCGTAGCGGTGTTCCTCGCGCAGTTGCCGTGCTACTTCCACCATCTGCTCCATGGTGTAGTCCGCATTGCGGATGATGCCGCTGGAAAGGAACAGGCCCTCGATGTAGTTGCGCTTGTAGAAGTCCAGCGTCAGCGCGACCACCTCGTCCACGCTGAAGCGCGCGCGGGGCACGTTGCTGGACACGCGGTTCACGCAGTACGCGCAGTCGTAGACGCAGAAGTTGGTCAGCAGGATCTTCAGCAACGAAACGCAACGGCCATCCGGCGTATAGCTGTGGCAGATGCCCATGCCTTCGGTGCTGCCGATGCCGCCGCTGGCGCGTGAGTCGCGCTTGCCCGAGCCGCTGGAGGCGCAGGAGGCATCGTATTTGGCGGCGTCAGCCAGGATGGCAAGCTTGCGGATGGTTTCCATTGCGGAAACCTACGGATCGGCGGTCTCATTGGATGAGACCGCCCCTGAACCCTTCAGGTCAGAACCCGTGGGTGATGCTCGGCGCGCCGGCCGAGAAATCCGCGTAAGGGTCGTGTTCGCCGCTGCTACCTTCGGACAGGCGGAACTTCAGCGCCAGGCCATCGCGCGAGTCGGCCGCGCGCAGGGCCTCCTCCTGCTCGATGGTGCCAGCCTTGGCCAACCGGAACAGGCACTGGTCGAAGCTCTCCATGCCTTCCTCCAGCGAGCCTTCCATCGCCGCCTTGATCTCGTGCACCTGGCCACGACGCAGCAGGTCGCGGATCATCGGCGTGTTGATCAGCACCTCGGTGGCCGGCAGGCGACGGCCTTCCTTGTTCTTCACCAGGCGCTGGCTGATCACTGCACGCAGGTTCAGCGCGAGGTTCATCAGCACGTTCTTGTGCGCGCTTTCCGGGAAGAAGTTGAGGATGCGCTCGATGGTCTGGTCGGCGTTGTTGGAGTGCAGGGTGGCCAGGCACAGGTGGCCGGTCTCGGCGAAAGCGATGGCGGCCTCCATCGTTTCCGCGTCCAGAATCTCGCCGATCAGGATCACGTCCGGCGCTTCACGCATCGCGTTCTTCAGCGCGTTGTGGAAGGCATGGGTGTCCAGCCCGACCTCGCGCTGGTTGACGATCGACATCTTGTGCTTGTGCAGGTACTCGATCGGGTCCTCGATGGTGAGGATGTGGCCGGTGGTGGTGCTGTTGCGGTGGTCGATCATCGACGCCAGCGAGGTGGACTTGCCGGAACCGGTGGACCCCACCACCAGCACCAGCCCGCGCGGGGTCATGATGACGTCCTTCAGCACCTGCGGCAGGTTCAGCTCCTCGATGCTCGGGATGCGGCTGCGGATGGCGCGGATGACCATGCCGACCTCGCCCCGCTGCTTGAACACGTTGACGCGGAAGCGCCCGGCATCGGGCAGGGCGATGGCCATGTTGAGCTCCAGCTCGCGCTCGAACTGCGGCACCTGGCCTTCGTCCATCAGCGAGTAGGCGATCTTCTTGACCATGCCCGGCGGCAGGCCGGTGTTGCCCAGCGGATAAAGCTTCCCCTCGATCTTGATGTAGACCGGTGCTCCGGTGGTCAGGAACATGTCCGAAGCGTTCTTTTCGGTCATCAGCTTCAGGAAGTAGCCGATATCCATTGCGAATTTTCCCCAACGAAACGGCCGACGCCCGTTGCCAGCACGGTGTCGGCTTGACGACAATGGCCGTGAACCGACAACCGGTACGGCCTCCCCAATGAAACGACTTAGCTTCGCACGAATGCGCCATGGCCTGTATGTGATGGCGTTTGCATTCGCACTGTCTGCCCCCGCCTGGGCGCAGGACGGCGCACTGGAACTGGCCCAGGCCCGGCAGGCGGTCGACAAGGCCACCCAGGCCGACGCCGACCAGTACGCCCCGGACCTGATCGGGCTGGCCCGGCAGGGGCTGGGGCAGGCCCAGCGTGCTGCCGGCGACCGCCGCGAGCGCAAGAACGCCCCGGCGATCGCCCTGCGCGCCGCCGCCGATGCCGACCTGGCCCGCGTCCGCAGCGAGGAAGCCACCGTGACTGCCCAGCTGCAGCTGCGCCGCAACGAGGTCAACCAGCTGCAACGCCAGCTGTCGACCGGGGAGGACCGCCGGTGAAGCCGATGACTGCCGCAACCCTGGCCGCGCTGCTGGCGCTGCCGCCCCTGGCCGTGGCCGCCGACAACCCGATGGTGGCGCAGCTGAGCCAGCGCCTGATGGCCATCCAGGCCAATCCCGACACCGCTGAGCTGGGCGCCTTCGAGCGCATGCAGGCCCAGCAGGCCATCGCCACCCTGGACAAGGCCAAGCGCCGCGACCAGGAGCTGGCCACCTACCTGGCCGAGCGCCGGGTGGAGATTGCCGAGACCGCCGTGCGTACCGCCCTGGCCGCGCGCGAGGTCGACCGCCTGGAGCGGACCCGCAGCGACCTGCTGATCGAGGCCAGCCGCCGCGACGCCGCCCGCGCCCGCCAGGAAGCCGAGCAGCTGCGCATGCAGGCGCAGATGCAGGCGGAGGAGGCCGAGCGCCTGCGCCAGGCCGCCGAGGCCGAAACCCTGGCCCGCCAGGACGCCGAGAACGCCCTGACCAGCGTGGCCGGCAAGCAGCAGCAGCGCCTCAGCGCCGCCCAGCAGAACGCCGCCAAGCTGGCCCGCGAGGAAGCCGAGCTGGTGTCCGGTCAGAAACTGCCGGCCTCGAAGTTCGATGGTCGCGGCGAAGTCTTCACCTTCCGTGGTGACGCGTTCACCGCCGGCGCCTCCAGCCTGTCCGGCGGGGCCCGCAACCAGGCCAAGGCACTGGCCGAGTACCTGAACATCGGCAAGAAGGGCCGCCTGCGCATCGAGGCCTACGACAACGCAAATGGCGTAGGCCAGAAGCGTGCCGAGGCCCTGCGCGATGCCCTGGTCGCGGCCGGTGTCGCGAGCAACCGGATCCAGCTCGCCGGCAAGAAGGCGGCCTCCACCCAGGCGCGCTCGGCCGAGGTCATCATCGCCCCGTAATTGCTTGATATCGTTTGTTTTTCGTTGCGATGAGCATTCAGCCTGAACCCCGCCCCGGCGGGGTTCGGTCTTTTTGCCGCAGGGGTCTTGTTCCCCGCCTTGAGCAGGCGTAGGGTCAATCGTCCGGGACGCAATGCCGCGGACCGGACGATGGGAGGGCCGGGCCGATGCAAACAGGGCGCGAACCGCAGCGAATCGACGTGCGCAGGCCAGTGCCGCAGGTCGTTGCAGGCGTCCAGGTGGCCATCGACCGGCGCTCCTCCATGAACAACGCCCCGTGCCTTGCGGCCGGGGCGTTCGTGTATCTGTCGAAGGAGGTCCATCATGTTTGAAGATCAGCCCCAGAGCGAGATCGACGCCCGTCGCGCGCGTGATCCGGAGTTCAGGGCACTCCATGACCAGCACCGCAAGTTGAACAAGAAGTGCATGGACGCGGAGTTGGGTGTACTCCCGATCGATGATGTCACCCTGGGTCGCATGAAGCGCGAAAAGCTGCTGGCCAAGCAACGACTTCTGCGAATGTACGAAACACCGCTCCCAACGACGTCCCCCACGCTTTGACGCACCCCGTCACGCCCGGAACGGCGTGACCCGGCCATCGATGGCCCCGCCGGGCGCTTCTGCCCCGGCATCGCGGCACCGCCGATGAGGCGGCCGCGCCAAGGCACCACAAGCGGTGGTGCCTTGGCCTGCAGGCACGACTCACCGATGCGGGCGGTACCGGTCTCCTCGTCGATCCGGGGCCGTCCGCATCTCTTTTTTACGGCGGGCACGCCGCTGCCGCAGCGACCTGACTTTCATCGCCATCCGTCGGATAATCATCGGTCCGGCCCTGCGTGGCGCGAACCGAAAGTCCTCCGAATGCCCATCCATTCTTCCGTCCTCGAACTCATCGGCCAGACCCCGATCGTCAAGGCCCAGCGCCTGGACACCGGCGTCTGCGAGCTCTACCTGAAGCTGGAGAGCGCCAACCCGGGCGGATCGATCAAGGATCGCATCGGCCTGTCGATGATCGAAGCGGCGGAGAAGCGCGGCGACCTGAAACCTGGCGCGACCCTGGTCGAGGGCACCGCTGGCAACACCGGCCTGGGCCTGGCCCTGGTGGCCCAGCAGAAGGGCTACAAGCTCATTCTGGTCGTTCCCGACAAGATGAGTCGGGAAAAGATCTTCAACCTGAAGGCGATGGGCGCTGAAGTGCGTCTGACCCGCTCGGACGTGGCCAAGGGCCACCCTGAGTACTACCAGGATCTGGCCAAGACCATTGCCGAGCAGACCCCGGGCGCGTACTTCATCAACCAGTTCGGCAACCCGGACAATCCGGCCGCGCATGAATTCGGTACCGGCCCGGAGATCCTCGAGCAGATGGGCGGCGACCTCGATGCCATCGTGTTCGGCTGTGGCAGCTCCGGCACCATGACCGGCCTGTCGCGCGCCTTCGCCAAGCTGTCGCCGAAGACCGAGCTGGTGCTGGCCGACCCGGTTGGCTCGATCCTGGCCGAGTACATCAACGACGGCAATCTGAACGACAAGTCGGGCAGCTGGCTGGTGGAGGGCATCGGCGAGGACTTCCTGCCGTCGATTTCCGATTTCAGTCGGGTGAAGAAGGCCTATGCCATCACCGATGCGGAGAGCTTCCACACCGCGCGCGAGCTGCTGGGCAAGGAAGGCATCCTGGGCGGCTCGTCCACCGGCACCCTGCTGGCCGCGGCACTGAAGTACTGCAAGGAGCAGACCACGCCGAAGAGGGTGCTGGTACTGGTCTGCGACACCGGCAACAAGTACCTGTCGAAGATGTACAACGACTACTGGATGCTGGACAACGGCTTCCTGCAGCGCCCGCAGCACGGCGACCTGCGCGACCTGATCCTGCGCCCGTACGGCCAGCGCGACACTGTCGTGATCGGACCGAACGACCTGCTGACCACCGCCTACCAGCGCATGAAGCTGTACGACGTGTCGCAGCTGCCGGTGATGGACGGCGACCAGCTGGTCGGCATCGTCGACGAAAGCGACGTGCTGTTGCATGTGTATGGCGATGAGGCACGTTTCCGCGACACCGTCGCCACCGCCATGGTCAGCAAGCTGGACCGGCTGGACGTGAAGTCGCCGATCGAGGCGCTGTTGCCGGTGTTCGACCGCGGCCAGGTGGCGATCGTGATGGACGGCGACACTTTCCTGGGCCTGATCACCCGTATCGACCTGCTGAACTATCTGCGCCGTCGCGTGCAATAAGCCGCTGATCGCAGACGTTCGCTGCTGAATCCCGGTTTATCCGCGTCAAAGGTCGTTAAGGCCGCGCTGGTAGACTTCCGCACCTTCGATGGCGCCGCGTGTCGGCGCCCCTCAGGAAAGAACATGTCCAACGCTACTTCCCAGGATCGCGCCCTGGCCCTGGCCACGCTGGCCATCCACGGCGGTCAGTCGCCCGATCCCAGCACCGGCGCGGTGATGCCACCGATCTACGCCACCTCGACCTATGCCCAGTCCAGCCCGGGCGAGCATCAGGGCTTCGAGTACTCGCGTACCCACAACCCGACCCGCTTCGCCTATGAGCGGTGCGTGGCGTCGCTGGAAGGCGGTACCCGTGGCTTCGCCTTCGCTTCGGGCATGGCGGCCAGCTCGACCGTGATCGAGCTGCTGGACGCCGGCAGCCACGTGGTGGCGATGGACGACATCTACGGCGGCAGCTTCCGCCTGTTCGAGCGCGTGCGTCGCCGCACCGCCGGGCTGGACTTCAGCTTCGTCGACCTGACCGACTTGGCCGCGTTCGAGGCAGCCATCACGCCAAAGACGAAGATGGTCTGGATCGAGACCCCGACCAATCCGATGCTGAAGATCGTCGACATCGCTGCGGTGGCCGCCATCGCCAAGCGCCACGGCCTGATCGTGGTGGTCGACAACACCTTCGCCTCGCCGATGCTGCAGCGCCCGCTGGAGCTGGGCGCGGACCTGGTGCTGCACTCGGCCACCAAGTACCTCAATGGCCACTCGGACATGGTCGGTGGCATGGTCGTGGTCGGCGACAACGCCGAACTGGCCGAGCAGATGGCCTTCCTGCAGAACTCGGTGGGTGGCGTGCAGGGCCCGTTCGACAGCTTCCTGGCCCTGCGTGGCCTGAAGACCCTGCCGCTGCGCATGAAGGCGCACTGCGCCAACGCGCTGGCCCTGGCCCAGTGGCTGGAAAAGCATCCGGCGGTGGAAAAGGTGATCTACCCGGGCCTGCCGTCGCACCCGCAGCATGAGCTGGCGACCCGCCAGATGGGCGGCTACGGCGGCATCGTCTCGATCGTCCTCAAGGGCGGTTTCGAGGCGGCCAAGCGCTTCTGCGAGAAGACCGAGCTGTTCACCCTGGCCGAGTCGCTGGGTGGCGTGGAAAGCCTGGTCAACCATCCGGCGGTGATGACGCACGCCTCGATCCCGGTCGCGCGGCGGGAACAGCTGGGCATCAGCGATGCGCTGGTGCGGCTGAGCGTGGGTGTGGAGGATCTGGGGGATCTGCAGGTGGATCTGGAACGGGCGCTGGTGCAGCAGGCCGGCTGATGGGAATCCTCTCGGTTTTCGGCAAGCATCGTTCGCTGACGTTCGAACTGAGCCAGCGCGAAGTGCTGGGCCGCTATCGTGGCGCCAGCTTTGGCCTGTTGTGGTCATTGATCAGCCCCTTCCTGATGCTGCTGGTCTACACCCTGGCCTTCGGCTTCGTGATGAAAGGCCGCTGGCCGGGATCGACCGGATCGACCACCGACTTTGCACTGATCCTGTTCGCGGGCCTGACCGTGCACGGGTTCTTTGCTGAGTGCTTCACCCGCGCTCCGCAGTTGATCGTAGCCAACACCGGCTACGTGAAGCGTGTGGTGTTCCCGCTGGACATCCTGGTGTGGAGCATGACCTTCTCGGCGCTGTTCCACCTGTTGATGAACATGGTGGTGCTGCTGCTGCTGCAGCTGGCGATCAAGGGCAGTATCCCGGCTACGGCCATCCTGCTGCCGGTGGTAGTCATCCCGCTTGTGATCCTCACCGCTGGCGTGGGCTGGATCGTCTCGTCGCTGGGCGTATACCTGCGTGACATCGGCCAGTTCGCCGGGGTGATGGCGGCGGCGATGCTGTTCCTGTCTTCGGCCATCGTGCCGGTCGAATCGGTGCCGGAAAGCTATCGCATCGTGTTCGAGCTGAACCCGCTGACCTTCATCATCGACCAGGTACGCGAAGTGGTGATCTGGGGCCGCCTGCCCGACTGGGCCGGCCTCGGTGTCTACACCCTGATCGCCTGCGCGGTGGCTCTGCTGGGCCATCGCATGTTCAACAAGCTGCGCGTGGGGTTTGCCGATGTCCTCTGAGCTGACCGACGGCGACATCGTCATCGATGTGCAGGGCGTGGGCAAGGCGTACCACATGTACGAACGCCCCTCGCACCGCCTGTTGCAGGCCCTGGCCGGCAAGCGCAAATCCTTCTACAAGGATTTCTGGGCGCTGCGTGGCGTCAGTTTCTCGATCCGCCGCGGGCAGACGGTGGGTATTGTCGGCCGCAACGGCTCGGGCAAGTCCACCCTGCTGCAGATGATCGCCGGCACCCTCAACCCGACCGAGGGCCGCATCACAGTCAAAGGGCGGGTCGCGGCCCTGCTTGAGCTGGGTAGCGGCTTCAATCCCGAATTCACCGGGCGTGAGAATGTCTATCTCAACGCCACGATTCTCGGCCTGACCCGGCCGCAGATTGAAGCGCGCATGGACAGCATCCTGGCCTTCGCCGACATCGGTGAATTCATCGACCAGCCAGTGCGCAGCTATTCCAGCGGCATGTCGGTACGCCTGGCCTTTGCCGTGATTGCTCATGTCGATGCCGACATCCTGATCATCGACGAGGCGCTGGCCGTAGGTGACGCCTTCTTCTCGCAGAAATGCATGCGCTTCCTGCGCGAGTTCCAGAAGAACGGAACGCTGCTGTTCGTCAGCCATGACGCGGCCGCGGTAACCAACCTGTGCGAAAGCGCGGTGTGGCTGCAGCACGGCCAGATGCGCCTTTCGGGCACGTCGCAGGAAGTGATCGAAGCGTACATGACCGAGCAGCACGTGGTAGGCCGTCGCGAGACGGGCGTGGACGACGTGGTGGTCGAAAAGAAACAAAAACGCGTGGCCACAGATGCGCCGGACTTCCGCCTGGAGGCGCTGCAGGCCGCTGGCGCCAGCAACCGCATCGCGTTGTTCCAGTTCGATCCGGACAATGTAGGGCAGGAATTTGGTGCCCAGGGTGCGCGCATCGTTGATGTGGCGCTGAACGATGAGGCGGGGGCGCCGCTGGGCATGGCCGAGGGCGGCGAGCTGGTCCGGCTGCGCATCCGTGTCGAACTGGTGCAGGCGCTGGACAGCGTGATCGTCGGCTTCTACGTCAAGGATCGCCTGGGGCAGCGCCTGTTCGGCGACAACAGCTACTTCGCCTGCAAGGACAGCCCCGTGGGCGGCCAGGCGGGTGAAAGCATCGTCGCCTCGTTCCTGTTCCGCATGCCGGTGATGCCATCCGGCTCCTACATGATCGATGCTGCGGTGGCCTCCGGCGACCAGCACGATCACACCCAGCAGCACTGGATCCACGACGCGCTGGAGTTCCGCGCGATCGACGAGACGATGCGCTTCGGCCTGGTGGGCCTGCCCATGCTGGCCATCGATGTCACCAAGGAATCCTGATGATCGAGTTCACCGGCGAACGTTTCGTCCCCACCGAACAGGGTGTCATCCGCCAGGAGCACCTGCACCGGTATGCGTGGTGCCTGCCCCTGGTGGAAGGCAAGGACGTGCTGGATGTGGCCAGCGGCGAAGGCTATGGCAGCGCGATGCTGGCCAGCCGCGCGCGTTCGGTCAGGGGCGTGGACATTTCCCATGACGCCGTTGCGCACGCTGCGGAGCGCTACGCCGACCGCACCAACCTGCAGTACCTGCAGGGGTCGGCTGCAGCGATTCCGCTGCCGGACGCCAGTGTTGACGTCGTGATCTCGTTCGAGACGATCGAACACCTGTACGAGCAGGAAGAGATGATGGCCGAGATCCGCCGCGTGCTGCGGCCGGATGGTGTGATGATCATGTCCTCCCCGAACAAGGAGGTTTACTCCGACCGCGCTGGCTACCACAACGAGTACCACGTGAAGGAGCTGTACCTGGGTGAGTTCCAGGCATTGGTCTCGCGGCATTTTCCTGCCTCGCGCCTGTGCGGGCACCGCATGTCGGTCTGTTCGACCATCACCCTGCTCGATGATGGTCCGGCACAGCCGGTGTACCAGGCGTTGACCGATACCGGCGAGGGTGTGCAGGAGCGCGCCGCGGTGATTCCCGATGCGGTGTACTTCGTCGTCGTGGCCGCAGCCGATGCCTCGCTGCTACCGCAGTTGCCCGCGTCCATCCTGTATACCGAAGCCGAAGACCTCTACGCCCACCACCATGAAGTAGCGCGTTGGGCGCAGGCGCAGGACGCCGAAATCGGTGAGCTGCGCGGCCATGTGGTACGCGAGCAGGGTGTGGTGGCTCAACTGCATGGCCAGCTCGATGCGGCGCGTGAGCAGCAACAAGCGCAGCAGGATGCACTGGCTGCCGAGAAGGCCAGGGCCGACCGCCTGGAAAAGGCGATGGCCGAAATCTGGGATGCGCGCGCGCACCTGCAGCAGCAGATCAACACCATCTCCGGTCTGACCGATGCCGCGCGCAGCGCCCTGCAGCAGCAGCATGCGCAGATCGAGCAGCTGATCCAGCGTTCCGGGGTCACCCAGCCGGCGGCGGCAGGAGGGCTGGCTGCGGGAGGAGAGTCGCAGGACGTCTCAGCGGTACTGGAGTCGTATCGTGCCGAGCTCGAGTCACTGCAGGCCCTGACTGCCTCGCTGATCGCCTCCCGCTCCTGGCGCATCACCAAGCCGATCCGCTTGGTAGGCCGCGTGCTGCGAGGCGAGTGGCACGCGGTGTTGCAGTCATTACGCAACTCCGGGTTGGCTCGCCATCCCTTGATGAAGCCCTTCGTTCCGATGGCCAAGCGCATGCTGCTGAGCCAGGCAGCAGCGGTTCCTGCTCCGCTGGATGGGCTGCTGCTGGAAGAAGTACACCGCGACCCGCAGTCGGTGCAACAGAGCCTGCGTTTTGCCGATGTCGTGGATCCGGTCGTCAGCATCGTCATTCCTACCTACGGCAACTACGAGCAGAGCCTGGCCTGCGTGGCCTCGATCGCGCGCGTGGGTGCACGCGTATCGTTCGAGGTACTGGTACTGGAGGACGCTTCCGGTGATGCGCGGATCGATGCGCTGGGCAGCATTCCGGGCCTGCGCTATCACGTCAATCCGAAGAACCTCGGTTTCCTGCGCTCCTGCAACCAGGCGTTGACCTTGGCCAAGGGCCATTACGTCTACCTGCTCAACAACGACACCGAAGTGCGACCGGGCTGGCTGGATACATTGGTGGACGTTTTCCAGTCGCATCCGGATGCCGGCCTGGTGGGCTCCAAACTGGTCTACCCGGATGGCCGCCTGCAGGAAGCCGGTGGCATCGTCTGGTCAGATGGCAGCGCGTGGAATTTCGGGCGCCTGCAGGATCCATCCCTGCCGGCCTATGGCTATCTGAAGGAAGCAGACTACATCTCCGGTGCCTCGATCATGCTGCCGCTGCAGCTGTTCCAGGAGCTCGGTGGCTTCGACGAGCATTTTGCGCCTGCCTACTACGAAGACACCGACATCGCCTTCCGTGTGCGCGAGCGTGGGTTGAAGGTCTACATGCAGCCGGCATCGGTCGTGGTGCATTACGAAGGCGTGTCCAGCGGCACCGATGAGGGCAGTGGGGTCAAGGCATGGCAGGCGGTCAACCGTGACAAGTTCCTCGCACGCTGGATGCCGACCCTGGAGCAGGGCCAGTTCGCCAATGGCGAGCATGTGTTCCTGGCGCGGGACCGTTCGCGCAACAAGCGCCACGTGCTGGTGGTGGACCACTATATTCCGCAGCCTGACCGCGATGCCGGCTCGCGTGCGACCTGCCAGGTGCTGCATACCCTGCTGGAAGAGGGATGCCAGGTAACCTTCTGGCCCGCCAATGCCTACTACGATGACCAGTACGCGCCGCCACTGCAGCGCAAGGGCATCGAAGTGATGCATGGGGTCGGCTGTGTTGGCGCGGCTGGGTTCGAGGCCTGGATGACCGCTAATGGCCAGTATCTGGACGTGGTGATTCTCAACCGGCCACATGTGTCGGCTGAGCTGGTAGCCAGCGTACGCCGCCATAGCAGGGCCACCCTCGTCTATTACGGACACGACATCCATCACCTGCGCATGCAGCAGCAGCTGCAGCTGCAGCCGGATGAGGACCTGGCACGTGAGGCCGCGCGCTTCCGTGATTTCGAGTACGCCCTCTGGCAGCAGGCAGATGTGGTGTTGTATCCGTCCACGGACGAAACCGCCCATGTACGTGCGTGGCTGGCCAGCCATGCGCCATCGGCCGGGACCCGCGCCGAGACCATTCCGCTGTACGCCTATGAGCCTGTTGCCGATGCCGATGTGCCGGGCCCGGAGCAACGCCATGACATCCTGTTCGTCGCCGGCTTCGCGCATGCGCCCAATGTCGACGCGGCACAGTGGTTTGTCAGCGAAGTGCTGCCCCGAGTGCAGGCACAGGTACCGTCGGTCCGGTTGAGCCTGGTTGGCTCCAACCCGCGTCCGGAAATCCAGGCGATGGCGTCTGAACGCATCGATGTGACCGGATACGTCAGTGACGAAGTCCTGGCCGGTTGGTACCGGCGTGCGCGCGTGGCGGTTGCGCCGTTGCGTTTCGGCGGGGGGGTGAAGGGCAAGGTGCTGGAAAGCCTGCGCAATGGCCTGCCGTGCGTGACTACCTCGATTGGCATGCAGGGCTTGGGCAATGCGTCGGCATTCATGCCCACCGCTGAGGACGCTGAAGGCATGGCTGCGCAGATTGTGTCGCTGCTGGGCGATGATGCGCGGTGGCAGCAGGTGTCTGATGGCGGCCGAGCATTCATTGCACAGCACTACTCCGATGACGCACTGCGCCGGATTCTGACCGCCGCTGTTGCGGCACGCTGAGGCACCGTTTCGTCCCCGCCCGCACTGACGCTGGCGGGGACGAGGCCAATCGCCGGGGCTGCGGGGGACGTGAACGCGGGCTTTACGCTGTGGTGCGCATGGGTAAGAATGCCTCGTTTCCGCCGCCCTCCGGTGGCGATGGGTAGGGAGCACTGCATGGGGATTCAATCGCGCGCGCTGCTGGCATGCGTGCTGGCGCTGGCCCTGACGGCCTGTTGTGACGAGGCTGGCCGCCGTCGCGCAGGAGCTGTCGGAACCACGTCCGAGGCGCCCGGCATGCAGGCTGCTGTGACTGACGCGTCCGTTGCCGGCCTGAACCTGGTCCATGCCAGTGTTGCAGGCATGATGGTCGAACCTACAGTACTCAAGCTGGATTGCAGCGGCGCGGCCGGTGCGTCAGCCGAGGTGCAGGTGGTATGGAAGTCCGAGGTTCCGAACGCCGCCTTCGTGCAGATCACGGTTGGCAGCCTCACGCAGACACCCAAGGTCTGGGTGGAAGGTGCGGCTGCTGGCACGGAGGTCACCGGACCATGGATCAATGACGGTTCGGTATTGACCTTCAGTGACGGCAACGGCAATACCCTTGCCACTGTTCGCGCGGTAGCCACCGCATGCCCGTCCCGTTGACGGCATGCCGACCCTGCGTCCTCGTTTCCTGCCCATTGGAGCAGTTCCTTGAAAATGCCTGTGTTTGGATTCGGCGCAAGCCGGTTCGTCCTCGCGTCATTGGTCGCGGCGTCCCACTTGTGGTCGAACATGCCGCATGGATATGCCGCCTACGCGGTATGGGCATTCTTCGTGCTCAGCGGCTTCCTGATGACGCTGGTGTTGACCACCAAGTACGGCTTTGATCGCACCGGCCTGAAGGCATATGCGTTCAACCGCTTCATGCGGATCTTCCCGCTGTATTGGCTGGCCGCGATCATGGGCCTGCTGACGCTCTGGTACTATGGCAGCGTCGGCATTGACCTGCGCCCGATCAATGGCGAGTTCCACATGCCTCGTGGCCTGCAGGATTGGGCCTACGTTGTCACGCTGTTCCCGGGCATTACCCGCGGAGGCCTGCCGGTTCCGGTGGCGAATGCGCTGGCCATTGAAGTGGGCTTCTATCTGTTGATGCCGATGATGGCAACCTCACGTGGTGCAGCCGCACTTGGTGTGGTCATCGGCGCCCTTATCAATCTCAAGCTTGGCATCCATCAGGACAGCTTCGGTGAGCGCTACGCCACCTTCCTGCCTTGCCTGCTGCCGTTCGCGACGGGCGCCCTGGTCTGCCATTACCGTGAATCCCTGGCGCGAATCCGCATGCCGGCCATCAGCTGCGCGGCCTGGTTACTGCATGGAGCGGTCTGGTTCTTCGTGCCGAGCTGGCCGTGGGATTGGGGCCTGTATGCGTCCTTGCTGCTTTCGGCGTGGATGGTGGTGTCACTGCATCAGCAACGTGGCGGCAAGCTGGACAAAATGCTGGGCGACCTGAGCTATCCGATCTATCTGATCCACACCACGGTGGCAGCCTGGTTCGTCTGTGCCTGCGGATTCACTCGTCCGTTCACAACCTTTTTCCTCCCAGCGTTCGCGGCCACGGTCGCGCTTTCGTGGCTGATCGTCGTGTTGATCGATCGCCCCTTGTCGCGGCTGAAGCGCAAGCCGCCCACGCACGTGGTTGAAGCGCGCTGAGAAAGGGCAGCGCCAGGAAGGCTTAAGAAAGCCGGTGCGCTGAAGTCCGCACCGGCTTTTTTTTTTGGCCGGGGTGTTGTGGCTCAGCGTCAGCGTGCTGTGGAGTTGCTTGTGCAAAGAGGCAGATCGAGCTGCTGCTGGGCCAGGACCCCTTGGCTGTCCGAGCGGACCAATGACAGTACCGAGTGATCGGGGAGCGCATGCTCCACGGTCAGCGCTGGCTCCGCCGGAGCAGTGCTTGCCAGCAGCGTGCGTTGCGCACCGACCGAATCGACCCACAGCTGGGCGCCGAATGGTGCCAGGTCACGGGTGTCCAGGTGGATGCGCACCGGCTGTACAGCGGAGGTGTCATCGGCGCAGGATCCGGAAAGCGGCTCCGCAAGCAGCGATGCCTTGACCGGCGCGCCAGCGATTCGATGATCGAAGCGCTGCTCCTGTACCGCCCCGGGGCCAAAACCCGGCACCGTTGCCAGTGACGGATACAGGCGGTTCCGGATCTGGAAACGGTTGGAGAAGATATTCAGCTGCTTGTCCACCAGCAGCGAAATCAACTTGACCCGCTCTTCCTCGGGGTAACCGCACACCGTCATGATGTCGGGGCAGGCGGTCGGCGGCGTGCGCGGATCGGTGGCCAGGCGTTGCATGGCCAGGGCGGTGTTCTGCCAGTAGGGGATCAGGTAATGCGGCAGCTTCCAGTTGTAGCGCGATGCCTGCCACTGCACGGCCAGCAGGCCGGCGATCAGCAGCAGGATGCCGCCCTGCTCGACGAAGCGGGCCTTGGGTGATGTGTGCGCCGAAGCCGGCGCCGATGCACCGGAACGTGTCAGCCGGTAGTGGAACATCACAGCGATGGCGACCAGATTGATCTGATAGGACATCACATAGCGGGGCTGATGCAGGTAGTTCCAATCGAATGCCGGCACGCGGCTGAGGATGATGCCAGCGGTCAGTGCATACGCAACCAGCATCAGGAACGTGGCCATCGCCAGTGTCCGGTTGTAGGTACGCCTCCGCCAGGCACCGAATACGGTCACCCAGAAGAACACCTGCAGGGCCAGTACGGCTCCGGCGCAGACCAGGACCGCTGCCTGCGTGGCCTTGGGGAATCGAGCCGACAACAGTTCCAGATGGATCAGGCCGTCCGAGAACGGAATCAGCAATCCTTTCAATGCATCGGCGGTCAACAGTGATTCGGCAAGGCTTCGGCTGGGCAGCATGGTTGCACCCGTGCCTGCCCGCATGGCGACCCACCACAGGAAACCCCGGACCAGCATCAAGGCGACCACCGCAGCAACGAGGGCGGTTGCCTTGTCGCGCCGCGAGGCGGTGAGCAGGGGCACGCAGGCGAGCGCGGTTGCGATCACCATTACCAGCGCGATCTCGTCGGTACACAGCCCCAGCAGCAGCGTGGCAGCAAACACGAGCCACGGGCGGGCCTGCTGCAGCTGGGTCATCACCAGCGAGAAATACAACGCGCCCAGTAGCAGTGGGATGTATCCAAGCGTTGCCAGCGGCCAGGTGAAGATGTTGGAGCTGTTGAGCGACAGGCCCAGCGCGAAGACCAGGCCGATGCACAACCAGGCGTACGCATTGCGCATCGGACTGGCCAGTGCGTGGCGTGGCATTTCACGTGCCACGGCACAGCACCAGGCGATACCGACGAGGATTCCGATCAGGCCTTCAACGCGGAAGTCCATGTCGAAGTACTTGGTGTGGAACAGCAGTACCAGTTTCTGCAGCGGTTGAGCATGGTCGCCCACGCCGCGCTGCATGAACAGGTCCAGGAAAGTCAGCGAGCCGTCGAAGTAGCGCGGCAGAAAACTTTCCAGGAAATACCAGGCATCGGACTGCACCAGCGGTGTAGCGACAGCATCACTGAACAACAACGCGTTGCAGGAGGCGGCGATTGCAAGCAGCACGCCGAACGCGCGCAGCATGAACGCGAGCGACCCGATGCCAGGCCGGGTCAGCAGCCTGGCGGGTGCCTTGTGGGCCTCACTCATGCGTACTGCCTCAGTGCCGCGTCGGCTGCCTCCATGACCGCGTCCAGTTGCGGTTCCACGCCAATCCATAGCGGCATGCGCACCAGCCGCTGGCTGATGTCATCGGTCACGGTCATCGGCGAGCCGGTGCGACCGTAGGTCGTGCCCGCCGGAGAGGAGTGCAGGGGGATGTAGTGGAATACGGTCTGCACGCCCCGCGCCTTCATCTCCTGGATGAACTGGCTGCGAGCTTCCAATGACGGCAGCAGCATGTAGTACATGTGCGCATTGTGGCTGCAGTGCGCTGGAACTGTCGGACGGGTCAGACGTCCTTCTGCTTCGTGCGCGGCCGCCCATCGGTGGTAGCGCTCCCAGATGGCAAGGCGGCGCTGGGTGATGTCCTCGGCCGAGTCCATCTGCGCGGCCAGGAATGCAGCGGTGATCTCACCGGGCAGGAAGGAAGAGCCCAGGTCCACCCAGGTGTACTTGTCGACCTGGCCGCGGAAGAAGCGGCTGCGGTTGGTGCCCTTCTCGCGGATGATCTCGGCGCGCTCGGCATGCTGGCGGTCGCGGCACAGCAGCGCCCCACCTTCGCCGGAAATGATGTTCTTGGTCTCGTGGAAGCTCAGTGCGCCCAGATCGCCGATGGTGCCCAGCGGGCGCCCCTTGTAGGTGGACATGATGCCTTGCGCGGCGTCTTCCACCACTGCCAGGCCATGCCGTGCCGCAATGTCCAGGATTGCATCCATTTCGCATGAGACGCCGGCGTAGTGCACTACGCAGATGGCCTTGGTGCGTGACGTGATGGCCGCTTCGATGAGCGTCTCATCGATGTTCAGGGTATCGGCGCGGACATCGACGAAGACCGGTACCGCACCGCGCAGCACGAATGCGTTGGAGGTGGAAACGAACGTGTAGGACGGCATGATCACTTCGTCGCCCGGAACCAGGTCCAGCAGCAGGGCCGCCATTTCCAGCGCAGCAGTGCACGAGTGCGTCAGCAGCGAAGCCTGCGCGCCGGTACGCTCGTTCAACCAGGCGTGGCACTGCTTGGTGAACGGGCCGTCGCCACTGAGATGACCATTGGCATGGGCGTGGGTGATGTTGACCAGCTCCTGGCCAGTCATGTACGGCTTGTTGAACGGAATCACTGCTGCTCCTGAACGTGACTGGGCCGCAGCTCAGCGCACGCATTCCATGATGTAGTGGGTGTAGGGTACGTAAAGCATATCGCCCCTGACCCGGCCCGATACCGCCGAGAATTCGGCTTCGGCCAGGGCCCGATAGGCGTCGGGGGTGCGGATGCTCTGCCCGCGGTCACGGGCGATCAACGCGTGTGCGATGGCTGATTGGCCTTCGACATAGGCACCGTCAAGCGAGATGAAGCGGCCGCCTGGCTTGAGCGCCGCGCGCGCGGTACGCATCAGCGCACGGGCGCGGTCGTCGTCGAGGTGGTGGAGGATGCCGATGGCCAGTACCAGATCGGCCTGCTGCTGCTCGCCACCGGTCAGCTGGTAGTCGGCCACGTCCATGCACTCGAAGCGTGCACGCCCATCAAAGCGCTGGCGGGCCGCCTGGATGTAGGCTTCGGAGAGATCGAAGCCGACGTAGTGCAGGCCATCGGGCATCTGGCTGAAAAGCTCACCCGTGCCGCAGCCGATGTCCAGAACCCGGTCACCGGCACGCGGCCTTATGTGATCGCGGATCAGCCGGGCGCGGGAGCGTCGGGCCCCCAACAGGTTCTGCAGCAGGTCGTAGACCGCTGGGTGTGATAGCACTGCGTGCAACCCATCGGTCTTCTGCGACATGGTTCAGGCTCCGGAGCGAGACAGGACGATGACGCCCAGGATGATCAAGGCGGTGCCGGCGATCTTATGCGAGTCGAAGGACTCGCGGAAGAGCCATACGGCAAGGGTTGCCACCAGTGGGAAACTCAACGCGGTGAAGGGATAGGCCTTGCTCAGCGGCATCCGGCCGATGGCCGCCATCCAGCACAGTGAAGCGCCGAAAGCCGCCGCGAAGGCACTGATCACCCAGGGATTGAGCAGCAGGGTGATGACCGCGCGCGGGTTCAGGCCGTCGATGGTCGCCCCGGGATTGAGGCTGACCTGCCACTTCAGCATGAGCTGGCCGTAGACGGTCAGCAGGATGGTCAGGGCAATGAAAACATAGCTCATCGGATCAGGTCGCAGGCAGGGTGATCTTGCGGGTAAGGACATCGAGCAGGTCGGTGCCGTCCCAGACCGGATGGAAGTCCAGGGCGCGGCCGAATGGTACGACGCGGTCGATGGCACGATTGCGGAGGCCGCACAGGAAGCCGCGCAGGTCGGACGCCGTGAAACCATGCTGGACAAGCGTCTGGTCACGGTCGTCGAGTTGTGGCGCCAACGCATCCAGCGTGGGCAGCTCGATCTCCACCACCAGGCCGTGGCCAGACTGGATCTCGCGGATCCCGCCATCGGCACGCGAGGCTTCCAGGCGCAGCGGATACAGGCCGATGGCATCGGCGGAATGCACGCCATGCCCGGTGGCCGCCAGCAGGTTGGCATCGGTCACCCGGGCCATCAGTGCTGCGGGCTCGTCGTCCAGGCTGGCGGCCTGGGTGCGTACCGCCGGCCAGAAACGTGCCTTGGCCGCTGCGGTCTCTGCCTCGTCGCCAACCCAGTACAGGGTGCGCGGCGAAGAGCAGGCCTGCTGGCCGAACCAGAGCACGTCGTTGCAGAAGCGATGGGCGAGTTCCTGCAGATCGGCATCGTTGGCTTCGATCAGCGTGCCTGCGCGCATGACCGCCACGCCGAACCGGTCCGGGAAGGCCAGCTCGAGAGCCTGTGGCGCGATCGGCAATGAGCGGATCTTGGCGACCGTGGCGTCACCGCCCCAGATGATGCGCGCATGGCAGTGACGGGAGATCGCCGTGGTGATCGCATCGTCATGCGGATACGTCAACAGTACCGCACGTTCCAGTACCTGTGGATGCAGGCCTTCATGCTGCATGTCATGCAGGATCGAGACCAGCGCATCGCGCTGGGTGCTCTGCTTCTGCGACAGGCGGGCCACATTGGTGTTGCCTGACAGCACCGACATCAGCCAAGCGTACGCGAACAGGACGTCCACGTTGGCCGGAGCAAGATGGAAGACCAGTCCTCGGGCCAGATCCAGCTCGGTCGGGCGCGTTCCGATGCGCTGCGAAAGCTGATTGACCGCGGCGCCGCGGAACCAGTGGGCAAGGGTGGCCAACTCGGGATGCTGGCGCAGCTGCGGCAGTGTGAATACGCGACGGGAGAAGTCCGCAACGAACTCGCGCAGTGGCGCGCTGAACGGCAGCAGCGGTGGCAGTACCGACAGGCGTGCCAGTTCCGCATCCAGCGTGGCGTCCGGGTGGATCGAGAAGAGCAGTCTGGTCATGCGTTGGGTACCGTGCGGGTATCGCTGCAGCCGCGGATTTCCACGTTCTTGATACGGCCAAGCACGGCGAAGTGCTTGCCCGGGCGGCCGCAGGCGCAGTCGTCCTCGCCATGAATCACGCCAAGGTCTTCGGTCAGCAGGCTGTGGCCGGGATAGCTTTCGGGCAGCAGGCTCAGCACCTGGATCGCACCGGTGGTGCCATGTGGCGCCGGATGCAGGTCCTGCAGGTCGCGAACGATCACGTCGGCGTAGGCCGGCGCGTGCAGGTGGCCATGCTCACATTCGAAGAAGATCGAGCCGACCTGTTCAACCATGCCGTAGTAGTTGTGAACGCGTTCGATGCCAAAGGTCTGCGACAGCGCGGCCTTGTAGGCAACGTTGTCGACCTTCTGCTCGTCCATTTTCTTCCAGCCGCCGCCGTGCACCAGCATGCTGCCGGCCGGGAAGCGGATCTGCCGGCCATCACGGCGTGCTGCCTGCACGAACGATTGCCAGACGATGAACGTGAAGCCGAACAACAGCACGGGCTCATCCGGATGTGCCTGCAGCCATTGCTCCAGTGCAGTCCAGTCCGGTTGCAGGTCTTCGTCCAGCAGATACAGATGGTCACGGCCGAAGTTGGAGAAGCCGAGGATGCCTGCGGCGCGCGCGTTGAAGCGGCTGCGATCACGCAGGAAGCTGGAATCGTCGACCACCAGCATGCGCAGGCGCCTGTTGCCCGCGAAATGGGAGAAGATGCGGGTCAGTGCGCGGGTCTGCGCGCGCGCGGTGTCGGCATCGAGGAAGATGCGGGAAACCGCGGCGCCCGTGGTGCCACTGGACACCAGTGTGCGCGACACCTTGTCGTCGTCGATGCTCTTGAGGTCCAGCAGCTTGAACATGCGGACCGGTAACCACGGCACCTGCTCCAGACTGGCCGCATCGTCGGCCGGCCATAGGCCGTCGAGTATGCGTGCATACGGCGCGCACTGCGCTTGATGGTGGCGGGTCAGTCGATTGAGGCCTTCCAGCAGCCAGGTACGTTTCTGGCTGCGGTCCAGGCCGAAGACGTCGACTTCCAGGGCAGCGGCCGCGTTGGCAGCCGGCGCGGCGGGCAGGGTCACCTTGCAGCTCCTTGTCCGGCCATCTGCCGGAGACTCTGGTAATCCACCTTGCCGCTGGCCATCAGGGGCAGCGCATCCAGATGGAGGGTACGGACGTGGCCACCGAACAGCTTGTAGCGTTCCTGCACCAGCTGGCGTACCTGCGCCTGCTCGGCGACCTGGGCACCGTGACTGAATGCCACCAGGTCGTCGTCGTCGCCCGAGCAGACGATCTGCTGGCGCAGCGCTGCCGACAGCATGGCCTCGACTTCGTCGAGGTTGACCCGGTTGCCGGAGATCTTCAGGAAGCGCTTGGCGCGTCCGGTGATGTAATGGAAGCCGTCCTCGTCAACGCGGGCCAGGTCACCGGTGCGCAGCACTCCCTGCAGCTCGTCACCCTTGGCCAGATCGGCACGCGTGGTGGCATAGCCCATCATCACATTGGGGCCGGAATAGACCAGTTCGCCAGTCGCTGCATCCACTTCCATGCGGCCTCCAGGAACCGGTACACCGATGCTGCCGACCTTGTCGATGATGCGTGCAGCCGGAACATAGCTGATGCGTGGAGAAGCCTCTGTCTGTCCGTACATCACGAAGAACTCCAGGCCATGGGCCTGGCTGGATTCGGCGAAATGCGCGACCAGTTCATCGCGCAGGCGGCCGCCGGCCTGGGTCAGCATGCGCAGGCTGGGCAGCTGCAGGCGGGCCAGACCCATGCGCCGCAGGATCTCGAAGGTGGCCGGAACGCCGGACAACGAGGTGATGCCGTGGCGACGGGCGCTGTCCCAGAACTCCCGGGTCATCAGGCTGTCCTCGCTCAGCACCACCGAGCCGCCAGCGGCAAGGTGGCTGTTGAGGATGGACATGCCGAACGAGTAAGCCAGCGGTAGCGTAGTGATCGCACGATCATCGGCACGCAGGCCCAGGTACTGGACAATGGCGTTGGCATTGGTGTCCAGACCCGCCGCGGACAATCGCACCAGCTTTGACGAGCCGGTACTGCCGGACGTGCTCAGCAGTAGCGCCAGATCGGCGTGTGGTACTTCGTTGACCGGGCCCGCGACGCGCAGATGCAAGGCCAGCGCCTGGCCCTGATGCACGGTCTGGTAGCCATCCGGCGCGGGACCCGTGGCGGCGACCCAGTCAGGCTGGTAACGCATCACCAGCGCTGCCAGCAGTTCCGGATCGGTGTCGGGTTGCAGCAGTAGTGGAACCTGGCGCCCGCTGCGCAGAGCGCCCAGGTAAAGCGCCACGGCCTCGGTATGGCTGGGCATGCACAGCAGGCCCATGCCGCGTCCTTCGGGCAGCCGCGCGGCGTGCTGGTCGGAAAGGCGGGCCAGCGACGCGAAGTCCAGCGTCTGCCCGCCATCGATCAGCGCGATTCGCGACCCGTGTTGTTCAAGGTTCCAGAACGGCATTCAGACCACCATTTGTCCGTCGATGCCAATTACCTGCCCGGTGACATAGGCGGAGGCATCACTGAGCAGGAAGCCGACCAGTTCGGCCACCTCTGCAGGGGTGCCGGCGCGCCCCATCGCAATCGAAGCGACACGCTTGGCGTGCGCGGCCTCCGGCATGCTGCGCGTCATGTCGGTATCGATGAAGCCCGGTGAGACCGCGTTGACGCGGATGCCACGTGGGGCCAGTTCCTTGGAGGCCGAGCGGGTGGCGCCGACCAGTGCGGCCTTGCTGGCAGCGTACAGGCTGAGCCCGGCGGCACCGTTGACGCCCATGATCGACACCAGATTGACGATGCTGCCTGCGCCACTGCGCGCCATCAGGCGCGAGGCGTACTGCATCGCCATCAGCGGTGCCTTGACATTGACCGCCAGCACCTTGTCGATGTCCTCGGCACGGATCATGCCGAGCAGGCCTTCGTGCAGCACACCTGCATTGTTGACCAGCCCATCCAGCCGGCCGAAGCGGGCGAAGATCTGCTTGAACAGGCCCGCGAGGGCATCGGCATCGGTCAGGTCGAGCGCGGCACAGAGCCCAGCCGGTGCACCCAGCGCCTGAATCTGTGCATCCAGCCCGGCCAGTGCCTCTTCATCGCGGGCTACCAGTACCAGCTGCGCATGCCGGGAGGCCTGCTGCAGGGCGATCTCGCGACCGATGCCGCGCGATGCACCGGTGACCAGGATGACGGGTGCGGCGCCGGCCATGCTCAAACGGCTGCGCCGTGCTTGCGCAGGATTTCGCGCGCTTTGCCCACCGAGCTCATGTCGATCACTTCATCCATATCGATCATCACACCGAAGGCTTCTTCCAGTGCGGCGACCACCGACATATGGGCGATTGAATCCCACTGCGGGATGGTGTTGTAACGCAGATCGTCGCTCACGCTGTCGGCTGCGATGCCCAGCACACGGGCGAACACGGCAACGACCTGATCTTCGGTAACGGTATCGTTCATAGGAATTTCCTGAACCCAAACAGGGTGCTGTTGAAGTGGAAGCCAAGGCGGGCATACAGATTGATGATGCCCGTATTCGCGGCGGAAACGAGGGTCGTGCAGTGCGGGATGCCACGCGCGCCCAACGATTCGAGCGCGGTGATCCACAACGGGAGGGCAAGCATGGCGTAGGGACCTGAAGCGCCGGTCAACAGCAGTTCGCAGTTGCTGCGGTCTGCAGCAATGCGTTCGGCATGGAAGCCGATGACGCGGCCGCGCGATTCGGCCACGTAGGCCAGTCCCCCGGTGACCATGTCTTCGATCCAGTTGGCGGTGCGCAACGCGGCCCGCTGGGGGTCGATGGCGGGATCTTCCAGGAAGCGGCCGTGCGCGAAGTCGGTGGCGGCAATCTGCCGCAGCTCGGCCACATCGCCAGCGACTGCGGGACGTAGCGTCGGCAGCATGCCGCGCGGAACCTGGGGCAGGTTGGCGAAGCCGCTGCGCGAAACGGTCAATGAGGTCTCCACGAAGGCGAAGCCGTGCTGGAGCAGGGCCGCCTTGGCCACCGGTTGTGTGGCGTCGATGCGGCCGAAGAGGTAGTGCACCGAGTGGTTGGCGCACCAACGCTCGAGTTCGACCAGCAATGGCGCTGCATGTGCCGCGGTGGCGACGTCCAGTGCGGTCACCTCTGCGGTAACGAAGCCGAGGGCGCGCTCGTCCCAGGGGGTCAGGCGCGCGGCGATCCGTCCTTCGCCGTTGTCGATGAGCAGGTTCATCGGGCTTCCTGTGCATCGTTCACCGCGTCGGCGACGATGTAGTACGGGCGCTTCTGCACATTGCGGAACACTTGGCCGACATACAGGCCGACGACGCCCAGGCAGAACATCACCAGGCCGCCGATCAGCCAGACCGAGCCGATGATGGAGGTGTAACCGGCCACTTCGATATCGCCATCCCACCAGCGCAGCAGGCTTAGCGCCACCAGCACGAAGGCGACCAGCGAACAGGCGATCCCGGTGCCGGCCACCATGCGCAGTGGCTTTTCCGAGTAGCCCAGCGCAATGTTGGTCGACAAAGTAAGCAGCTTGCGCAGGGTGTAGGAGGTTTCGCCCACGGTACGGGCCTGGTGCTGGACCGGCAGCTTGCCAGTACGGAAGCCGGCCCATTTGACCATCAACGGGAACGAACGGTCTCGTTCGGGCATCCTGCATACCGCATTGATGACCTTGCGATGGTAGATGCCGAAGTTGGCCGTGCTGGGGTCCTGCGGTACGCCGGTGAGCCAGCCCAGCAGGCCGAAAAAGGCCCACGAAGACAGTCGCTTGAGCGCTTTGTCCTGACGTTCCAGGCGTTGTGCGAACACAACATCGAGTTGTTCTTCGTTGGCCTTGCGGTACAACGCGGGAATTTCGCGGGGAACGTCCTGCAGATCGCAGTCCATCACTACCGTCCAACGACCACGTGCGTGTTCTATCCCGGCCGAAATGGCCGAATGCTGGCCAAAGTTGCGCGACAGGCGCAGGCCACGCAGCCAGGGCCGGGTAGCGGCCAGTTCGGCGATCCGGGCCCAGGCGCCGTCGGGGCTGGCGTCGTCGACCAGGATCATCTCGAAGCTGACGCCCAGGGTTGCGATCGCGGCCTCGACCTGGTCCACGAGGTCTTCCAGGCATCCCTGGCAGCCATAGACAGGTGCCACGACCGAGATTTCCAGTGGGTGTTCTCCACCATACGGCGGAGAGGGCGTCGCTTCTGTCATGGCGTAGTGGACCCTTGCGCGCCCTGCCTCGGCACGTGAATGACACCGCGATGGTGTGCGAGGAGGCAACAGGGAGTCTCCCGGCCTTCCGCCGCGCGCCACGATCAGTGTCGGCAGTCGTCGATTATAGCTTTACCGGCTGCGTGCACAGCGGCCCATCGCCATTCATGGGCCCTGCGCGGGGCAGCGCCCTACGGCTCCATCGCGTGGCCTGCTCGTAGGCCGAAGCGGACCCGCAGGCAGGTCCAACCGGCTGCCACATCACGGGTTTCGGGAGCGAGCATCGAGCTCACTCTTCCATTCATCTACATGATTGCGGCATGACGCGCCAGGCGTTTCCAGCTGCAGCAGGAAGCTTCCGGGACGTGGATGCCGGAAGACGGCCGAACGTACCAAGAGACAGCAAAAACCCCCGGCGGAACGGATGCTCCAACCGGGGGCAGGGCCTGCGGCTGCAGGGATCGGGCCTGCGTCAGCCCAGCGCGGCTTCCAGCTCCGGCAGGATCGCAAACAGATCCCCCACCAGGCCGATATCGGCGATCTCGAAGATCGGCGCGTCGCCGTCCTTGTTGATCGCGACAATCGTGCCCGCATCCTTGATGCCGGTCAGGTGCTGGATGGCACCGCTGATACCCACGGCCACGTACAGCTCCGGCGCGATGATCTTGCCGGTCTGGCCGACCTGCAGGTCGCTGGGCACGTAGCCGGCGTCGACCGCGGCACGCGAGGCACCCACGGCGGCACCGAGCTTGTCGGCCAGCTGGAAGATGACCTTGAAGTTCTCTTCCGAACCGACACCACGGCCGCCGGAGACCACGCGCTTGGCGCTCTGGAGGTCCGGGCGGTCGCTGGCACCGGCGGCCAGGCCGACGAAGCGGGTATGGGTCGGCAGGGCAGCGTCAACGCTGGCTGCTTCGATGGCGGCGCTGCCGCCCTGGGCAGCTTCCGGCCAGGACGCGGCGCGCACGGTGGCGACTACGATCTGGTCGGCCGGTGCTTCCACGGTGATGATCGCGTTGCCGGCATAGATCGGGCGCTTGAAGGTGTGGCTGCCTTCGACGCTCATCAGGTCGGAGACCTGGTTGACGCCGAGCAGGGCGGCCACGCACGGCATGAGGTCCTTGCCGAAGGTGGTCGACGGGCCGAACACATGGGTATAGCCCTTGGCCAGCTGCGCGATCTGCGGTGCCAGTACCTGGGCGATGGCCTGCGCGTTGGCGGCATTGGCCACGGTCAGGACCTTGGCGACGCCAGCGATCTTCGCGGCTTCGGCGGCGACGGCGGCCGGGTCGGCGGCCAGCACCAGCACGTCGATGCTGGCACCGCTGATGGCGGCGGCGGCACTGACGGTCTTGGCGGTGGCGGCGTTGAGCTTGCCGTCGTGGTGCTCGGCGATGACGAGAATCTTGCTCATTACAGCAGCCCCTTCTGCTTGAGTGCGGCAACCAGTTCGGCCGCGTCCTTGACCATCACACCCTTGCTGCGCTTGGACGGCGCGGCGTACTGGATGGTCTTGAAGGTGTCGGCGGCTTCAACGCCGAGGTCGGCCAGCTGCAGGGTTTCCAGCGGCTTGGCCTTGGCCTTCATGATGTCCGGCAGCTTGATGAAGCGCGGCTCGTTCAGGCGCAGGTCGGTGGTGACCACGGCCGGCAGATCCACTTCCAGTGTTTCCAGGCCGGCGTCGACTTCACGGGTCACCGTGGCCTTGCCGTCGGCAATCTCCAGCTTGCTGGCGAAGGTCGCCTGCGGGCGGCCCCACAGCGTGGCCAGCATCTGGCCGGTCTGGTTGGCGTCGTCGTCAATGGCCTGCTTGCCGAGGATCACCAGGTCCGGCTGTTCCTTCTCGATCAGCTTGAGCAGGGTGCGCGACGCGGTCAGCGGCTGGATGGCCTGGTCGGTGACGACATGGATGGCGCGGTTGGCGCCCATGGCCAAGCCGTTGCGCAGGTGCGCCTGGGCGTCGGCCGGGGCGATGGTGGCAACCACGACTTCGCTGGCGATGCCCTTGTCGCGCAGGCGCAAGGCTTCTTCCAGGGCGATTTCATCGAAGGGGTTGGGGGACAGCTTGACGCCGTCGGTGACCACGCCGGAACCGTCCGGCTTGACCTGAATGCGGACGTTGTAGTCCACCACGCGCTTGTACGCGACGAGGATTTTCATCTGGTACGGGGTCCTTCAGTAACAGGGAGAACGTCCGGTCCTGGAACAGCAACCGGTTCGGGGGTGGGACCCCGATTCTAGCTGGCTTGGGGTGACCATGCGAATGCGTATGGTTATGTTGCGGCGCGGCAAAAATGCACCTCCGCGAGCGCGTGTTCACGTCACGCAGGCGGTCGTGAAGGCCATCGGGATGTATCCTGTCACGCTGCGCTGGGGCGCCCGTGGGCGCTCCTTGGATGAATTTCGATCAGGAGAACAGGTAGTGCCCACATGGCTTGTCACCGGCGGCGCCGGATTCATTGGCGGTAACTTCGTTCTCGAGGCCGTCGCGCGCGGCGTCAAGGTCATCAACCTCGATGTGCTGACCTACGCCGGCAACCTGAAGACCCTGTCCAGCCTGGACGGCAACCCCAACCACCTGTTCGTGCAGGGCGATATCGGCGACCAGGCCCTGGTCGCGAACCTGCTGGCCGAACACCGGCCGGATGCCGTGGTGAACTTCGCCGCCGAAAGCCACGTTGACCGCTCCATCGACGGTCCCGGTGCCTTCATCCAGACCAATGTGGTGGGCACCCTGGGCCTGCTGGAAGCGGTCCGTGACTACTGGAAGGCGCTGCCGGACGAACAGGGCGCGGCCTTCCGCTTCCTGCACGTGTCCACCGACGAGGTGTACGGCACCCTGGGCGAGACCGGCAAGTTCAGCGAAACCACCCCGTACGCCCCGAATTCGCCGTACTCGGCGTCGAAGGCCGCTTCGGACCACCTGGTCCGTGCCTTCCACCACACCTACGGGCTGCCGGTACTGACCACCAACTGCTCCAACAACTATGGCCCGTACCACTTCCCCGAGAAGCTGATCCCGCTGGTGATCGCCAAGGCGCTGGCTGGCGAGCCGCTGCCGGTGTACGGCGATGGCAAGCAGGTGCGCGACTGGCTGTTCGTGTCCGACCACTGCGAAGCGATCCGCACCGTGCTGGCCAAGGGCCAGGTCGGCGAGACCTACAACGTCGGCGGCAACTCGGAAAAGCAGAACATCGAAGTGGTGCAGGCCATCTGTGCGCTGCTGGACCAGCGCCGCCCGCGCGCGGATGGACAGCCGCGCAGCAGCCAGATCACCTACGTTACCGACCGCCCCGGACATGACCGCCGCTATGCGATCGATGCCTCCAAGCTGAAGAACGACCTGGGCTGGGAACCGGCCTACACCTTCGAGCAGGGCATCACGTTCACCGTCGACTGGTACCTGGACAACCAGGCATGGGTCAACGGCGTGCTGGATGGCAGCTACCGCCTGCAGCGCATCGGCACTGCCGCCTGAGGCCGGGAGATAACATGACGCAACGCAAGGGCATCATCCTGGCCGGCGGTTCCGGCACCCGGCTGTATCCGATCACCAAGGGCGTCAGCAAGCAGCTGTTGCCGGTGTACGACAAGCCGATGATCTACTACCCGCTCAGCGTGCTGATGCTGGCGGGCATCCGCGAAGTGTTGATCATCAATACTCCGCACGAACAGGCGCTGTTCCAGCAGCTGCTGGGCGACGGTTCGCAATGGGGCATGGACATCCAGTACGCGGTGCAGCCGAGTCCGGATGGCCTGGCCCAGGCCTACCTGATCGGCCGCGACTTCGTCGCCGGCAAGCCGAGCTGCCTGGTGCTGGGCGACAACATCTTCCACGGCCACGGCCTGCGCGAGGTGCTCAAGCGTGCAGACGAACGCGTGCACGGCTCGACCGTGTTCGGCTACTGGGTGAATGATCCGGAGCGCTACGGCGTGGCCGAGTTCGATCAGAGCGGCAAGGTGATCGATCTGGTGGAGAAGCCGGAAAAACCGCGCTCCAACTATGCGGTGACCGGCCTGTACTTCTATGACGGCAAGGCCAGCGATTACGCGGCCGAACTGAAGCCGTCGCCGCGTGGTGAGCTGGAGATCACCGATCTCAACAAGCGCTACCTGGAAGAAGGCAATCTTCACCTGGAAGCGCTCGGCCGTGGCTATGCCTGGCTGGATACCGGCACTCACCAATCGCTGCTGGAAGCCTCCAACTTCATCGAGACCATCCAGACCCGCCAGGGCCTGCAGGTCTGCTGCCCGGAAGAAATCGCGTTCGGCCAAGGCTGGATCAATGCCGAGCAGCTGGAGGCGTTGGCTGCGCCGTTGATCAAGAATGGCTACGGCCAGTACCTGCACACGCTCGCCCAGCGTGGAGTCGTTCCGTGAAAGTAATTGAAACCAAGTTGCCCGGCTGCGTGGTGATCGAGCCGGCCGTGTTCGGCGATGCCCGCGGTTATTTCTTTGAAACCTGGAATGCCGAGCGTTTTGCCGCGCTGGGCCTGCCGGATCGTTTCGTGCAGAGCAACGTGTCCACCTCGGCGCAGGGCGTGCTGCGTGGCCTGCATTACCAGTGGCCGCGCCCGCAGGGCAAGCTGGTCAGCGTGCTGGAAGGCGAGGTCTATGACGTGGCCGTGGACATCCGCCGCGGCTCGCCGACCTTCGGCCAGTGGGAGGCGGTGGTGCTGAGCGCTGAAAACAGGAAGCAGTTCTGGATTCCGGAAGGCTTCGCGCACGGGTTTGCCGTGCTCTCCGAACGTGCACTGTTCAGCTATCTGTGCACGGACGTCTACGTCAAGGAAGCGGATGCAGGTATCCGCTGGAATGACGCCGATATTGCGGTGGACTGGCCGGTGAGTGCACCGACCCTGTCGGCCAAGGACGAGACCGCGCCCTTCCTGAAGGACATTGCCGAAGACCGCCTGCCGGTCTACGTGCCATGACCGTTCTGGTGTTCGGCGGCAATGGCCAGGTCGGCCAGGAACTGCTGCGCGCGCTGGCGCCACTGGGCAAAGTAGTCGCGACCACCCGCAGCGGGCAACTGCCCGACGGAAGTGCCTGCGAGATGGCTGATTTCGGCCAGCCCGACAGCCTGCCGGCGCTGCTGGATCGCCTGCAGCCATCGGTGGTGGTCAACGCGGCCGCCTACACGGCGGTGGACCGTGCCGAGCAGGAGGTCGATTCGGCCTTCGCCGCCAACGCGCAGGCGCCGGGCGTGATCGCGCGCTGGTGCGCGGCCCATGGCGTGCCCTTGGTGCATTACTCCACCGACTACGTGTTCGACGGCCAGGGCCGTGCGCCCTACCGCGAAGACGAGCCGACCGCGCCGTTGGGCGTCTATGGCACCAGCAAGCGCGATGGTGAGGATGCAGTGCGTCTGGCCGGTGGCCGCCACCTGATCTTCCGCACGGCGTGGGTCTATGCCTCACATGGCGCCAATTTCCTGCGCACCATGCTGCGGGTGGGATCAGAACGCGAACAGTTGCGGGTAGTGGCCGACCAGATCGGTACGCCCACTCCGGCTGCGCTGATCGCCGATGTCACCGCGCAGGCGCTGCAGCATCCGGGCCACTTGTCCGGAACCTGGCATCTGACGGCCAGTGGCCAGACCAGCTGGCATGGGTTTGCCGAGGCGATCTTCGCCGAAGCGCTGGCTACCGGGGTGGTGGTGAAAGTGCCGGCCGTCGAGGCGATTCCCAGTTCCGAGTATCCGACGCCGGCCAAGCGCCCGGCCTGGTCGGTGCTGGACAACCGCAAGCTGCAGCAGGATTTCGGCATCGTGCTGCCAGCGTGGCAGGACGGGTTGAAGCGGGTGATGGCTGAAATTGCCTGACCCGGCAGGTGACGTGCCGACCAACGGTCGGCACCCACCCCGACCAACGGTCGGCACTCGCTGCAGGGCGTCGGCTCAACTGCGCCCGTACGTGTCCTCGAACCGCACGATGTCATCCTCGCCCAGGTAGCTGCCCGACTGTACTTCGATCAGTTCCAGCGGCAGTTTTCCGGGGTTGCGCAGGCGGTGGGTCACGCCCAGCGGGATGTAGGTGCTCTGGTTCTCGCTGAGCAGGATCACTTCGTCGCCGCGGGTCACTTCAGCGGTGCCGCTGACCACGATCCAGTGCTCGGCGCGGTGATGATGCATCTGCAGGCTGAGTGTGCCGCCGGGCTTGACCGTGATGCGCTTGACCTGGAAGCGTGCACCATTGTCGACTGAATCGTACGCGCCCCACGGGCGGTAGACCTTGCGATGCCACGTGGCCTCGCTGCGGCCTTCGGACTTCAGCTGACCAACAACGGTCTTGACCTCCTGCATGCGATCGGCCTTGCCGACCAGCACCGCGTCGTCGGTCTCGACGACGATCACGTCATCCAGGCCGACCAGTGCCACCAGGCGCTGTGCATAGGCATAGGTGTTGCGGCAGTCGATGGCGATCACATCGCCCTGGTGGGCGTTGCCATCGCCGTCCTGCTGCGAGACATCGCGCAGCGCCGTCCACGAGCCGACATCGTTCCAGCCGGCGTCCAGCGGAATCACCACGGCGTCTGCGGTTTTTTCCATCACCGCGTAGTCGATGGAGTCGGAAGGAACCGCAGCGAAGGCGTCCTTGTCCAGACGGGTGAAATCCGAATCGCGACGGGCCTGCTGCCAGGCCTGGCGGCTGCCGGCCAGCATGTCGGGCTGGAAGTGCTCAAGTTCCTGCAGGTAGCGCGAGGCCTTGAACAGGAACATGCCGCTGTTCCAGTAATACTGGCCGCTGCTGACGTAACCGGTGGCGGTCTCAAGGTCGGGCTTTTCGACAAAGCGCTCGACCGCACGCAGGCCCTGCCCATCGGCGGCCTTGATATAGCCGTAGCCGGTTTCCGGACCGCTCGGCACGATGCCGAAGGTCACCAGCTTGCCGGCCTCGGCAGCGCTGGCTGCAGCCTGCACGACTGCGCGGAATGCGGCCTCATCGGTGATCACATGGTCCGAGGGCAGCACCAGCAGCAGCGCATCGGCGCCGTCGCGGGTGGCCTCTAGGGCTGCGACCGCGATCGCCGGCGCCGTATTGCGGCCCACCGGCTCCAGGATGATGCCAGCCGGCTCGGCGCCGACCTGCTGCAGCTGCTCGGCAGCGACGAAGCGGTGCTCCTCGTTGGCGATCACCAGCGGGCCATGCGCGGCGATGGGAGCGACGCGCTGCCAGGTGGCCTGCAGCATCGTCAGCTCGCTGGCCAACGGCAGGAACTGCTTGGGGTAGGACTCGCGCGACAGCGGCCACAGGCGGGTGCCGGAGCCACCGGACAGAATGACGGGCTGGATGATGCTCATGGTCGTCCTTGGTTACTGCTGAAGGAGGTGGGAAATTTCATCAGTGCGGGCCTGCATCAGCCCTGCGTCGCCGCGGGCTTCAACGTTCAGGCGCAGCAGCGGCTCGGTGTTGGAGCTGCGCAGGTTGAAGCGCCAGTCGCCGAAGTCGGCACTGATGCCGTCGGTGTGGTCCAGTACCGGCGCTTGCGCCGCGAAGTGCGCCATGACGCGGGCCACAGCGGCCTTGGCATCGGCCACCTTGAAGTTGATCTCGCCACTGCACGGATAGGCCGCCATGCGGTCTTCGACCCAGTCGGCCAGCGAGCGGCCGCTTTCGGAAATCAGCTGGGCGATCAGCAGCCACGGGATCATGCCGGAGTCGGCATAGGCGAATTCGCGGAAGTAGTGGTGGGCGCTCATCTCACCGCCATACACCGCATCCTCGGCGCGCATCTTTTCCTTGATGAAGGCATGGCCGCTCTTGCACAGCACCGGTACGCCGCCCGCCTGCTCCACCATCTCCACGGTGTTCCAGACCAGGCGAGGGTCATGCACGACCTTGCCGCCGGGATTGCGCGCGAGGATAGCCTTGGCCAGCAGGCCGACCAGGTAATAGCCCTCGATGAAGCGGCCGGTGTGATCGAAGAAGAAGCAGCGGTCGAAGTCGCCGTCCCAGGCGATGCCGAAGTCAGCACCATGCTCGCGCACGGCGTCGGCAGTGGCGGCACGGTTTTCCGGCAGCAGCGGGTTGGGAATGCCGTTGGGGAAGTTGCCGTCGGGTTCGTGGCAGATGCGGATGAACTCGAACGGCAGGTGCGGGGCCAGCAGGTCGACGATGGCGCCCGCGCCGCCATTGCCGGCATTCACCACCAGCTTCAGCGGCGTGAGCTTGCTGGCATCGACATAGCTGAGCAGGTGCTGGATGTAGGCGCTCTTGTCATGCTGGGCGGTCTGCCCGGCACGCGGCGGCTGGGCCTCGGACATATCGACGGCGACCGCATCGGAGATCGCGAACAGGCCGGTATCGGAGCTGATCGGACGGGCATTCTCCTTGACCAGCTTCATGCCGTTGTAATCCATCGGGTTGTGGCTGGCGGTCACCATCACGCCGCCGGCCGCGCCGAGGTGATCGGTCTGGAAGTAGACCTCTTCGGTACCGCACAGGCCGATGTCGATCACCTCGCGGCCGGTACCACGCAGGCCTGCGGCCAGCGCATCCTGCAGCGCCGGGCTGGTCAGGCGCACATCGTGGCCGAGGACCACCGGACCGGGAGCGAGCTGTGCGGCCAGGGCAACGCCGATGCGGCGGGCCAGGTCTTCGTTCAGTTCTTCCGGCACACGGCCGCGGATATCGTAGGCCTTGAAGGCGGGCAGGGGCATCGATCAGATCCTTTGTGAGCTCAGCCCCCAATTGTAGTCCCAGTCCCGTATGGGAATCGTTTCCATCGGGGAACGCCACCTGACTGGCGTTCGGGGGTCAGGCTCGCGTCGACCGTTTGCCCGCTTTACGGGAACGTTTGCCGGGCAGGCCCGGCAACGGCGCCAGCAGCGCCTGCACGTCTTCCTCGCTGAAGCGTGGCCCCGTAGCACCGCCGCCTTCGAGAATCGAGTCGGCCAGCGTGGCCTTGCGTTCCTGCAGCTCGGCGATCCGTTCTTCAATGCTGCCTGCGGCGATCAGCCGGTAAACGAACACCGGCTGCTGCTGGCCGATGCGATGGGCGCGGTCACTGGCCTGGTTTTCGGCCGCCGGGTTCCACCAGGGGTCGAAGTGGATGACGGTGTCGGCGGCGGTCAGGTTCAACCCGACGCCACCTGCCTTCAGGCTGATCAGGAACACCGGCACCTCGCCCTGCATGAAGCGCTGCACCGGCGTAGCCCGGTCCTGGGTGTCGCCGGTCAGGGTCACATAGGCCAGCCCGAGCTCCTCCAGCGCCTGCGCGATCAGTGCCAGCATGCCGGTGAACTGCGAGAACACCAGGACCCGCCGGCCTTCCTCGACCATCGACGGCAGCATGTCGCGCAGCAGCTCCAGCTTGGCCGAGCCGGCATTGCGTGCCGGGGCGTCGCCCGGCAGCAGGCGCGGATCGCAGCAGACCTGGCGCAGCTTCAGCAGGGCATCCAGCACCACGATATGGCTGCGCGCCAGCCCGCTGCCGCTGATGGCCTCGCGCACCTGCTTTTCCATCGCTGCACGCACGGTTTCATAGAGATCACGCTGGCCGCCCTCCATGTCCACCGCGCGGGTAATGAGGGTCTTGGGCGGAAGCTCTGACGCGACCTGGTCCTTGCGCCGGCGCAGGATGAAGGGACGCAGGCGCTGCGCCAGCAACGTGGCGCGACGGTGGTCGCTGGCACGTTCGATCGGATGGCGCCAATGCTGGTTGAACTGCTTCTCGCTGCCGAGCAGGCCGGGCAGCAGGAAGTCGAACTGCGTCCACAGCTCGCCCAGATGGTTCTCCAGTGGCGTGCCGGTCAGGCACAGGCGATGGCGGGCCTGCAGCGTGCGCAGGGTGATGGCCGCGCGTGACTTCGGGTTCTTCACCTGCTGGGCTTCATCCAGAATCAGCAGATGGTAGGCATGTGCCTGCAGCGCCTGCTCGTCGCGCCACAGCAGGGGATACGTGGTCAGCACAAGATCATGCTCGGGAATCGCCTCGAACAGTGCTTCGCGCGTCGGTCCGTGCAGGGTCAGCACCCGCAGGCCAGGGGTGAAGCGTGCGGCTTCGCTCTGCCAGTTGTGCAGCAGCGAGGTCGGCACCACCAGCAGCGCCGGCTGGTCCAGGCGGCCACTTTCCTTTTCGACCAGCAGATGCGCCAGCGTCTGCAGGGTCTTGCCCAGCCCCATGTCATCGGCCAGCACGCCGCCCAGACCCTGCTGGCGCAGGTACTGCAGCCACGACAGGCCTTCACGCTGATAGGGACGCAGCGTCGCCACCAGTCCCGCCGGTGGCGGCACTTCACCCAGTGCGGGTGCCTGCATCAGGCGCTGCACCAGCGCCTGGGTGTCCTTGCGCCCCCGGAACTGCAGGCGCGCCGTATCCCGCAGCGCCTGCAGGCGGCCACGGTCAAGCGCTGACAAGCGCAGCGGCGCGCCACGCTGGGCGAACAGGTCCGCCAACAGCGCCATGATCGGCTTCAATCGAGCGGCCCGCAGTGCCAGGCGGGTGCTGTCGCCTGCCATCAACAGGATGTTCTCGTCATCGCCGATGGCGTCCAGCTGGCCACGCATCCAGCGGGGATCGGACTGCAGCACCTGCTGCAGCAGCGGAACCATCGACACGTTGCGGCCTTCCACCTGGATGTCCAGGCCCAGGTTGAACCAGCCCGCATCCGCCGGGTCGGCCTGGATGTCCAGGCCGATCTCATCCACCCGGGTGATGCGATGGCGGAAATCGTCGTCCGTCTCCACCTTCCAGCCCAGGGCTTCCAGGCGCGGCACGTCGTCCAGCAGGAACCGTGTCCAGTCATGGGTGCGCAGCTGGAACTGCGGGCCTGCGCCGTCCAATGGCGCCCGTGGTTCCACGTCGCGATGCAGTCCCACCGTGCGCAGCTCGGCCTCGCGCCGTGACTCCTCAACCAGGTCGCGGGGCAGCAGGGCGAGCTGGCCCTCCGGATCGTGTGCGAACAGGCTCGGATCATCCAGGAACCGCACGTGTTCGTCGTATTCGAAGGCCACGGTCGCGATATCGGCCCATTGCGAAGGGTCGCGGGGGCCGAGCCACGGCGGACGGAACTCGACCGTGTGCAGGCGCAGGACGGGCGTCATCGAACGGATCAACAGCGTTGGCAGCGTGCTGCTGTCGTCGGGCATGGGGGGCGTATGGTCGATCTGCTGCAGCATCTGCGCCAGCACAGCCGCCACGTGCATGCAGTCGTGGCCGAGCAGGCAGGAACACCGGTTGCGCAGCAGGCTGCGCGGATGGCGAAGGCTGGCGGCCAGGTCGATCTCCACCCGGTAGGAGTACTTGGCCGGGATCTTTACCTCAGCGACCAGAATGTCACCGAACAGACGCATGCTGTGGACTTCCGACAGGCCATGGTCGCTCATCTCCAGCGTCCGGCCTTCCATCCAGCGGAGCAGGTCTTCTTCGGTGTAGGTATGGGCCATCAACGAGGGTGGGGCGGGCACGGGGCCGACCATTGGCAGGGGAACCCGGCATTCTACGGAACCCTGTGCGATGCCCGTGCAATGCTGCGGCGCATCCAGGCCCTCCGCCGCCCTCCAGCTAGAATGCGGTCATCCTCAACGTGCAGGGTAGTACAGCAATGCAGCAATCGACTTCCACCGGCAAGCGCGGCAAGCGCTTCGCCAGTGCGGCGGAGGCCCTGCAAGGGGTGGTCGCCGATGGCCAGACGCTGGCCGTGGGCGGCTTCGGCCTGTGTGGCATTCCCGAGGCCCTGATCGCCGCGCTGCGCGACAGCGGTGCCAAGGGCCTGACCGTGATCTCCAACAATGCCGGCGTCGATGGTTTCGGACTGGGCCAGCTGCTGGAAACCCGGCAGATCAAGAAGATGATTTCGTCCTATGTGGGCGAGAACAAAGAGTTCGAGCGGCAGTTCCTGGCCGGCGAGCTCGAGCTGGAGTTCAACCCACAGGGCACCCTGGCCGAGCGCCTGCGTGCCGGCGGCGCGGGCATTCCGGCGTTCTTCACCGCCACCGGCTACGGCACGGTGGTGGCTGAAGGAAAGGAAACCCGCGAGTTCGACGGCAAGCACTACGTAATGGAAACCGCGCTGCGCGCCGACGTGGCGCTGGTCAAGGCGTGGAAGGCTGATGAAGCGGGCAACCTGGTGTTCCGCAAGACCGCGCGCAACTTCAATCCGGCCTGCGCGATGGCCGGCAAGGTCTGCATCGTGGAAGTGGAAGAGGTAGTGCCGGTTGGCGCCATCGACCCGGACCAGGTGCACCTGCCAGGCATCTATGTACACCGCATCGTGCACAACGCGCATCCTGAAAAGCGTATCGAACAGCGCACCATCCGCGCGGAGGGCAACTGACATGGCGTGGACCCGCGATGAGATGGCGGCACGTGCCGCCCGCGAACTGACCGATGGTGCGTACGTGAACCTGGGCATCGGCCTGCCGACCCTGGTTGCCAACCACATCCCCGAAGGGGTGGACGTGTGGCTGCAGTCGGAAAACGGCCTGCTCGGCATCGGTCCGTTTCCGACCGACGCCGAAGTGGACGCCGACCTGATCAATGCCGGCAAGCAGACCGTCACCGCGCGTGCCGGTGCCAGCTATTTCGGCAGCCACGACAGCTTCGCGATGATCCGCGGTGGCCATGTGAACCTGGCTATCCTCGGCGCCATGCAGGTCACCGACAAGGGTGACCTGGCCAACTGGATGGTGCCGGGCAAGATGGTCAAGGGCATGGGCGGTGCGATGGACCTGGTGGCCGGCGTGCAGCGCGTGGTGGTGCTGATGGAGCACACCGCCAAGAACGGCGAGCACAAGATCCTGACCGAATGCACGCTGCCGCTGACCGGTGTCGGCGTGGTCGACCGCATCATCACCGACCTGGCCGTGTTCGATGTCACCGACAAGGGGGTGCTGCTGGTGGAAGCCGCACCCGGTGTCAGCGATGACGAGTTGAAGGAAAAGACCGGCGTTGCGTTCCAGCGCGCTTGATGTCCCGGGGAGGCTGCAGGCCGCCCCTTTCCGGAAGGCACGCGATGCTGTTCCCCGACGATCTTCCTGATGCTGACGTCCAGCACCTGCGGGGTTGGCTGGCCCCGGCCGACGCGGACGCGCTGATGTCCGTGCTGCAGGCTGATGTGCCTTGGGAGGTCCATCGCATCCGCATGTTCGGCAACTGGGTGGATTCGCCGCGGCTGAGTTGCTGGATCGGCGATCCGCTGGCGCGCTACCGCTATTCCGGGGCTGAATTCGTGCCGCACCCCTGGCCACCCGCGTTGCAGGCCATGCGCGGGCGCCTGCAGGCGGAGGGCATCGGCCGCTTCAACAGCGTGCTGCTGAACCGCTATCGCGGCGGTGGCGACTACATGGGCTGGCACAGCGATGACGAGCCAGAGCTGGGGCCGACCCCGGTGATTGCTTCGCTGAGCCTGGGCGCGGCGCGCCGCTTCCTGCTGCGCCGGCGCGATGACCCGGCGCGGAAGGCCGAGTACCTGCTCGGCCATGGCGATCTGCTGGTGATGGCGGGGCAGACACAGCGGTTCTACCAGCACGCGCTGCCGAAGATGGCACGGGTGCAGGGCGAACGGATCAACCTGACGTTCCGCTGGATTACGCCACGCTGACCGGTCAGCGCGCGACGGTCGGCTGGTCGGCCTGCCCGCTTGTCAGCGTCCAGCCCACCATCTCCTGTGCCAGCTGCTGCAGGCCGCGCTCGAACGCGGCGGCAACCGCCGGCACGTCGGTACTGCCGACCGGCTGTGCCTGGCGGAAGGTACGGTCGGCGACCACGCGCTGGTCGGCCACATGGATCAGCTTGGCGTTGACCTCGATCACCACGGTCGGCGTGGCCTGGCCCAGGTAGTCCGATTCAAAGCGGCGCACATCGGTGGACAGCTTGTAGTCGGCACGGATGCCGGCACTGCTGCGCGCCACGCCACGGATGCGGCCGGAGTCCTCAAAGCCACGCAGCAAGGTGTCCTCGATCATGTCGGTGGCCGGCTGTGCCCAGCTGGCCCCCTTGTAGATCTCCATCTGCGACGGCGTCGGCCGCACGTTGATACGCGGGCTGTCGACCATGCGCGCGGCGCTGGGCTTGGCCAGCACCAGCTGCCAGCCCACCTGTGGCCACGCCGGGTCGGCCTTCACCTGCACGGACGGCGAGTACAGCGTCACTGCGGTTTTCTCGCTGCTGCCAAGGATGGAGCAGCCGCCCAGCAGGGTGACCATCGAAGCGGCCAGCAGCAGGCGCGGAAGGGCGGTCGGGCTCATTTGGGTTCGAACTCCTTCGGTGCGTCGCGGCCCAGCAGGTAGCGCGCGGGGTTGTTCTCGAGGCGGTCGCTGACCCGGCGCAGATCGCGGATCAGGCCGCGCAGTTCGGTCAGCGTCGGGCCGAGCTGGCCGAGGCCATCGTTGGCGAAGCTGTTGATCGCGGCACGGTTCTCGCCAAGGATCGAGTCGGCGTTGCCAGCGGCCGAATCAAGCTTGGCCAGGGTGGCGTCGAGCTTGTCGATGATGCCCGGCAGCTGCTGCACCAGGTTCTTGTCCAGGCGCTCGATGGTGCCATTGGTGGTCTTCAGCGTGGTGTCCAGGCTGCGGGCGGCATCGCGCGCGCTGAGCAGCAGCGCCTGCGTGCCCTGGTCGCGGTCGGCCAGGCCGCCGCTGATCGTTTCCAGGTTGGCCAGCGTCGCGTTGATCGAGGCCACGTTGCGGTCGCTGAGGATCTGGTCCATGCGCTCGACGATGCGGTTGGCAACGTCGGTGATGTTCTGCAGCGCCGACGGCGTGGTTGGAATGATCGGCGCCGGGTCCTTATTGACCGTGGTCAGTGCCGGCGACTGCGGCGTACCACCGCTGAGCTGGATGATCGACGGGCCGGTCAGGCTGGTGATCGCCAGCTTTGCACGGGTATCGGTCTTGACCGGGGTGGTCGAGTTCAGGCGGATGCGTGCGACCACCTGGCGCGGGTCGTCCGGAACCAGGTTCAGTTCGATGATCGAACCCACCGCGATGCCGTTGTACTGTACCGGGCTGCCCACCGACAGGCCAGTTACTGCCTCGCGGAACACCACGCGGTATTCCTGCCAGGTACGGTCGGAGGAGTACTTGGCCGCCCACAGGCCGAAGGCCAGCAGGGCCAGGCCGGTGATCAGGGTGAACGCGCCGATCAGCACGTAGTTGGCTTTGGTTTCCATGGCTCAGGCACTCTCGATCTGTTCGCCGCGCGCGGCACGCGCACGCGGTCCGTGGAAGTATTCCTGGATCCACGGATGATCCAGTTTCTCGATGTCCGGCAGTGGCGCGTTGGCCACCACTTTGCGGTCGGCGATCACTGCCACCCGGTCGCAGATCGCATACAGCGTGTCCAGGTCGTGGGTGATCAGGAATACGGTCAGCCCCAGCGCTTCCTGCAGGGTCTTGATCAGGCGGTCGAATGCAGCCGCACCGATCGGGTCGAGGCCGGCGGTGGGTTCGTCCAGGAACAGCAGCGGCGGGTCCAGCGCCAGTGCACGGGCCAGGCCGGCACGCTTGCGCATGCCACCGGACAGCTGCGACGGCAGCTTGTTGATCGCATCGGCAGGCAGGCCGGCCAGCTTCACCTTCAGCAGTGCCAGCTCGTAATGCCAGCGCTCGGGCAGCTCGCGATGATGCTCCTGCAGGGGGACCTGTACGTTCTCGCCCACGGTAAGCGAGGAGAACAGGGCACCGTCCTGGAACAGCACGCCGGTGTTGCGCTCGATGTGCAGCCGGCTCTCGGCATCATCGGCGCGCGCGTCGCGGCCGAGGACTTCGATCTGCCCGGCATCGGGCGTACGCAGGCCCAGGATCGAGCGCATCAGTACCGACTTGCCGGTACCGGAGCCGCCCACCACGCCGAGAATTTCGCCGCGGCGCACGTCCAGGTCCAGGTCCTCGTGCACGGTCTGGCTGCCGAAGCGGTTGACCAGCCCGCGCACGCGGATGGCCAGGTCGTGGCCATCGTCGTCCTGCATGGGAATGTCGTCGGGCGTCGGATGCGTGCTCATGTCACCAGTCCATGTGCATGAACCACAACGCCGCGAAGGCGTCGATGATGATCACCAGCGAGATGGTCTGCACCACGCTGGAGGTGGTGCGTTCGCCCACCGACTGCGCCGTGCCTTCCACCTTCAGGCCTTCCAGGCAGCCGATCAGGCCGATCACCAGCGCGAACACCGGCGCCTTCGACAGGCCGACCAGCATGTGCCGCACTTCCATCGTCTCGTGCATGCGCGCGATGTACATCTGCGGCGGGATGTCGAGGTCGAACGCACCGACGGTGATGCCGCCAGCCAGGCCGGCCACCATCGCAATGAAGGTCAGCAGCGGCAGGGTGACCAGCAGCGCCAGCAGCCGTGGCAGCACCAGCAGGTCGATCGGATCCAGGCCCAGGGTGCGCATCGCATCGATTTCCTCGCGCGCTTTCATCGCACCGATCTGTGCGGTGAAGGCGCTGGCGGTGCGGCCGGCCAGCACGATGGCGGTCAGCAGCACCGCGAACTCGCGCAGGAAGGCGATGTTGACCAGCTCGACCACGTAGATCTCGGCGCCGAAGTCGCGAAGGATGGTCGAGCCGAGGAAGGCGATCACCGCGCCCACCAGGTAGGACAGCAGCGCCACCAGCGGTACCGCGTCCAGCCCGACCTGCTCCATCTGGTGCACGGTGGCGGTCAGGCGGAAGCGACGGGGTTCCTTGACCAGGCGAGCTCCCTTGACCAGGTTCTCGCCGAGGAAACTGCACAGCGCCTTGATGTTGTGGCCGGTGGCATGGACGCTGACACCCAGCCGTTCCAGCGCCGCCAGCACGCCGAAGTCGCGCTTGGGCTTGGGCCGGTCGTCGGCCACTTCCTCGATGGTGCACACCAGCGCCTGGTGATCCGGGCGGAACTTCAGTGCGTCCTCGCCGAGGTCGGCGCGATGGGCTACGCGCAGCACCTGCAGCACGCCGGCCGAATCCATTTTCTCGATGGCGGTGGCATCGATGCCGGTCAGCGTGTCGGGAACGCCGCGCAGGACTTCGGCCGCGGCCAGCGCGGTCTTCAAGGTCCAGGTGCCGGACAGGCGGATCACGCCCGGGTCATGGGCATCCTGTTCGAGCTGGGGGGCGTGGTTCGGGGTCACTTGGGCCATTCGGGTCGCAGCATAACCGTTCTGTATTGGGCTTCGCGTCGAACTCGGATGAATTTCTCCGGTAAGGCCCAGCCTAGGTAATACTACGGCGCATGTCCGCAGACGCTCACACGATCCCCACGCCCCAGGCCAGCTACGCACAGCGCGTGGCCTTCGTTTCCGAGATCGCCGGACGCCTGCACAGCTATGGCACAACGGCCCAGCGCCTGGAAACAGCGGTGGTGGCACTGGCCCGCCAGCTCGATCTGGATTGTGAACCGTGGTCGAATCCCACCGGTATCATCCTCAGCTTCAGCGACCCGGCGCAGGCGATCGGCTCCAGTGACATCACCCGCGTGATCCGCTTGGCGCCCGGCGAGAACGACCTGCACAAGCTCAGCGTCGCCGACCATATCGCCGAGGAAGTGGCCAATGGGCGGATGAGCATCGCCCAGGGCCACACCGCATTGCGCCAGCTGGACAAGGATCCGGGCCGGCGCGGCAAGCTGCGCACCATCCTTTCGTTCACCCTCGGCGCGGCCGGCGTGGCCGGCATGTGGAAGCTGCCGTGGCTGGACATCGCCACCGCCGGTGTCATCGGCCTGATGATCGGCCTGCTCGGCATGGTCACCGACCGTCGCCCGGCCACCCGCGAAGCCGCCGAGGCACTGGCCGCGCTGCTGGCCGGCCTGGTCGCCACGCTGGTCGCGTCCTTCATCGGCGCGCTCAACCTCAACACAGTGATCATCGCCTCGCTGGTGGTGCTGCTGCCGGGCATGTCGCTGACCAATGCGGTCAATGAACTGGCCAGCCAGCACTGGGTGTCGGGGACCGCGCGCTTCGCCGGTGCGCTGACCACCATCATGAAACTCAGTGTGGGCGCGATGATCGCGGTGACCCTGGCCGACGTGCTCGGCCTCGACCCGGTGATCCGCGCGGCGCGGCCGCAGGGGCCCTGGGTGGAGTGGGGCTCGCTGCTGACCGCGGCGTTCGCCTTCGCGATGCTGTTCAAGGCCAACCGCCGCGATTACCCGTGGGTGATCGCCGCCTCGGTGGCCGGCTATGCGATCTCCAAGTTCGGTGGCCACGCCTGGGGCGCGCCGGCCGGCATCTTCCTATCGGCGATGCTGCTGACCGCCGGTGGCAATCTGTTCGGCCGTCTCGTTGGCCGCCCAGGTGCGATCATCCGCCTGCCTGGCATCATCATGATGGTGCCAGGCAGCACCAGCCTGCGCGGCGTGCTGACCCTGGTCCAGCAGCAGGACGTGGGTGCCGGCCAGAGCGTGTTCCTCACCGTGCTCAACGTGGTGATGGCCCTGGTCGCCGGCCTGCTGTTCGGCAACCTGCTGATGCCCGCTCGCAAAACCCTGTAATGATGTCGGTGGGTGTGGACCGTTGGTCCACACGCCGGGAGGGCTGCTTGCTGTGGGTGTGGACCTCGGTCCACACACCGAAGAATGAAAAACGCCGGCTTTCGCCGGCGTTTTTCATCGCATTCCAATCCGGCCTCAGGCCTTCTTGATCAGGAAATCTTCCGGCTTCTTGTTGCCCTTGGCGGTCAGCTCGGCCATCCAGCGCGGCTGCTTGCCACGACCGGTCCAGGTTTCCTTGGGGTTGGCCGGGTTGCGGTACTTCGGAGCAACCTTGCCCAGCTTGCGGCCAGCGGTCTTCGACGGTGCCTTGGCGGCCTTGGCCACCTTGCGCGCGCGCGGGGCCGGGGCGTCGCCGAACAGTTCCTCGATGGTGTAACCCTCGGTCTTGGCCAGCTTGGTCAGCTGTGCCCGGACCTTGGTGATCGGCCGGCGCTTGGCGACGATGGTCTGCTGTTTCTTGGCGGTACGGATCAGGGCGCCCAGCTCGCGTGCCGACAGGCCGGTCAGGTCAATGCTCATTTACGGTTACTCCGGAAACTAATAAGTGGACGGGACGAGCCAGTCCATGGCGTCGCGGGACAGAATAAAGATGAATTAATCCCAGCACAAATGCAGGCGGGTCATGGCCTGGCAGCATCCCGGCTGCATTGCGTCTGTTTTGACCGGATTATGTCCGCTGCAATATTGCTCAAATGGGCGTCAGCTAGAAAAAGACCGGGGCATGCCCCGGTCTTTTCCTGATCAGTCCTGCAGACGCTGCAGCAGGGTGGCCTTGTCCAGGTTCTCGGCTTCGCTGGCGCGGCGCGAGCGGTACTCGTAGGTACCGGCGGCCAGGCCACGTTCGCTGACCACCACGCGGTGCGGGATGCCGATCAGTTCCATGTCGGCAAACATCGCGCCCGGGCGCAGGCCACGGTCGTCCAGCGCGGTATCGAGGCCGGCGTCGCGAAGTTCCTGCAGCAGGTTGGACGCTGCATCGGCGACGGCAGCGTCGCCCTTCGGGTTGATCACGCACACCACCACCTGCCACGGCGCCATCGCGTCCGGCCAGATGATGCCGGCATCGTCATGGTTCTGTTCGATCGCGGCAGCCACCACGCGCGAGATGCCGATGCCATAGCAGCCCATCGCCATCACCGCCGCCTTGCCGTTCTCGTCCAGCACCGTGGCATCCAGCGCTTCGGCGTACTTGCGGCCCAGCTGGAACACGTGGCCGACTTCGATGCCACGGGCGATCTTCAGTTCGCCGCCGTCCAGCGCGCGGTCACCGGCACGCACGTTGCGGATGTCGGCCACTTCCGGTTCCGGCAGGTCGCGGCCCCAGTTGACGCCGGCCAGGTGGAAACCGGCTTCGTTGGCGCCGACGACGAAGTCGGACATCGCCGCCACTTCGCGATCAGCCACCACGCGGATGGCCTTGGCCGGGGCGACCGGGCCGAGGAAGCCCGGCACGCTGCCCAGGTACTCGGCGATTTCCGCCTCGCTGGCAAAGCGCTGTTCGTCCAGGCCGGCAACCTTGGCCAGCTTGATCTCGTTGACCTCATGGTCGCCGCGCACCAGCACCAGGACGAACTGCTGTGCCTTGCCTTCGCCCGCGATCAGCGCCACCGACTTCACCGTGCGCTGCAGGTCGATGCCGAGCAGGGCCGCGACGTCCTCGCAGGTCTTCTGGGTGGGGGTGTCGACCTTGCGCATGGCTTCGCTGGCGGCGGCACGCGGTGCCGGATCGGCGGCGATCGCCGCTTCCATGTTGGCCGCGTAGTCCGAACCGGTGGAGAACACCAGCGCGTCCTCGCCGGAATCGGCGATCACGTGGAATTCCTGCGACGCATCGCCGCCGATCGCACCGGAGTCGGCCTGCACCATGCGGAAG
>NZ_LLXT01000086.1 GCF_001431625.1 Stenotrophomonas geniculata ATCC 19374 = JCM 13324 | reverse complement strand
ATGAACCAGCACCCGCTGCTGTGCACGATGGAAAAGGCCTGACCGCCCCCGACCTGTAGAGCTGAGCCGATGCTCGGCTGCTGTTCACCCAGGCATCCAGATCTCTGCCAGCAGCAGCCGAGCGCAGGCTCGGCTCTACAGGTGGATCACCCCTCCGCCAACGCCTCCAGCGCCATACGCGCCACGGCCTCGTCGACCTCGGCGGGGGCGCCGTCATCGCGGAACCAGACTGCCGACAGCCCCGCGCTGGCTGCGATCCAGCGCAGCAGGCGCGTGCGCTCCAGGCCCGCCAGTGCACTGACTTGTTCCAGCCGGGCGGCAAACCGCTCCGGCTGCGTCGCAACGTGGATGCCCGGACCGCACAGGTCCGGGTTGCTGAACAGTGTCGTGTAATCAAAGGCACGATCACCCAGCAACCGCTTCGGGTCGATCGCCAGCCAGCCGCGCGTGCCGAAATCGAGCACGTTGTCGTGGTGCAGGTCGCCATGCAGCGGCCGGATCTCGCGCTCTTCCTGCAGCAACCCCTCCGCCAGTGATCTGCACTGTTCCAGCAGTGGCGGCAGCGCAGCCCTTGGCTGCAGCAGGTCGGCGAACCATCTACGGAGGCAGACCAGTTCCGCTGGCGGCGCGCTCCGTGGCCGGTGCAGCCGCTGCAGGACCTGGCACAGGATCGTGGTGCAGGCGTCATCGTCGCCCTTGATCGAGCGTTGCCGCAGCGAGTCGCCGCCGGCACGCTCGATCAGGATCGCCGGTCCCTCGTGGGCCAGCAGGCGGGCGGCGCCATCGCCCTCCCACCAGCGCAGCAGGCGATGGCTGTTCTGCTCTTCGGTTTCGCTGCTGATCTTCAGCATGGCCGGCTCGCCGGCGATGGTCAGCACCGGCCAGAGCTGGGCATGGGGCGTTTCGATGGCTGCGCCATCACGCCGCAATCGCCAGCGGCTCAGGTAGGGTTCGCTCATGCTGGGCGGGCTGTCCTGGAGTGAATGAAGATCAAGCGATGTGTACTGCTAACGCCATCTGAACGCAGCAATCCGCTAGGGTGATGGAAATCGCGTAGTCAGGCCGCATATTGTCCCCATCTGCCGCCGGAGTAATCCATGTTCAGCAAAGACCTCGAACACACCATCGGCCAGTGCTACAAGCGCGCCCGTGAGGCCCGGCATGAGTTCATGACGGTCGAACACCTGCTGTTGGCACTGCTCGACAACCCGTCCGCCCAGGCCGTACTGAAGGCGTGTGGCGCCGACGCCGAACGCCTGCGCCAGGAGCTGGAGCAGGCCATCGAGGCCTCCGTGTCCCGCCTGGCCGAAGATGACGGCCGCGATACCCAGCCGACCCTGGGCTTCCAGCGCGTGCTGCAGCGGGCCGTGTACCACGTGCAGTCCTCGGGCAAGAAGGAGGTCACCGGCGCCAATGTGCTGGTCGCCATCTTCGGCGAAAAGGACTCCCACGCCGTCTATTACCTCAACCAGCAGGACGTCACCCGGCTGGACGTGGTCAATTACCTGTCCCATGGCATCGCCAAGCTGGGCGAAGAAGGCGAGCAGCCGTCCTCCTCCTCCGAGGGCGAAGGCCGCATTGAAGGCGGGGAGGGCGAGCCGAAGGGCGATGCCCTGACCGAGTTCGCCAGCAACCTCAACGAACAGGCCCGGGCCGGTCGCATCGACCCGCTGGTCGGTCGTGCCGACGAAATCGAGCGCACCATCCAGGTCCTGTGCCGCCGCCGCAAGAACAACCCGCTGTACGTGGGCGAGGCCGGCGTGGGCAAGACCGCGATCGCCGAGGGCCTGGCCCGCCGCATCGTCGAAGGTTCGGTGCCTGAGGTGCTGGCCGATGCGGTGATCTATTCGCTCGATCTGGGCGCACTGGTGGCTGGTACCAAGTACCGTGGTGACTTCGAGAAGCGCCTGAAGAGCGTGCTGACGGCACTGAAGAAGGTGCCCAACGCGGTGCTGTTCATTGACGAGATCCACACCATCATCGGTGCTGGCTCGGCGTCGGGCGGCACCATGGATGCGTCCAACCTGATCAAGCCGGCGCTGGCGTCGGGCGAGCTGCGCTGCATCGGCTCGACCACCTTCCAGGAATATCGTGGCATCTTCGAGAAGGACCGGGCGCTGGCCCGCCGTTTCCAGAAGATCGATATCGTCGAGCCGACGGTGGGCGAGACCTACGAGATCCTGCAGGGCCTGAAGTCCAAGTACGAGCTGCACCACGGCGTCACCTATTCCGACGAGGCGCTGCAGGCCGCGGTGGACCTGTCGGTGAAGCACATCGGCGACCGCCTGCTGCCGGACAAGGCCATCGACGTGATCGACGAGGCTGGCGCCCGCCAGCGCCTGCTGCCGGAAGGCCAGCGCAAGGAGCTGATCGACGTCGAGGAAGTGGAGGCGATCGTCGCCAAGATGGCGCGCATCCCGACCAAGCAGGTCAGCGCCACCGACAAGGATGTGCTGCAGCACCTGGAGCGCAACCTGAAGATGGTGATCTTTGGCCAGGACCCGGCCATCGAGACGCTGTCCTCGGCGATCAAGCTGGCCCGCTCGGGCCTGGGCAATCCGGAAAAGCCGATCGGCAATTTCCTGTTCGCCGGTCCGACCGGTGTCGGCAAGACCGAGGTGACCAAGCAGCTCGCGCTGCAGCTGGGCATCGAGCTGGTCCGCTTCGACATGTCCGAGTACATGGAGCCGCATTCGATCAGCCGCCTGATCGGTGCCCCTCCGGGCTACGTCGGCTTCGACCAGGGCGGCCTGTTGACCGAGAAGATCGTCAAGACGCCGCACTGCGTGCTGCTGCTGGACGAAATCGAGAAGGCGCACCCGGACATCTTCAACATCCTGTTGCAGGTGATGGACCGCGGCGTGCTGACCGATACCAATGGTCGTGAGGCGAACTTCAAGAACGTCGTGCTGGTGATGACCACCAATGCCGGCGCGGCGCAGGCCTCGCGGCGTTCGATCGGCTTCACCAAGCAGGACCATGCCACCGACGCGATGGAGACCATCCGCCGCAGCTTCACCCCGGAATTCCGCAACCGCCTCGACGCGGTGGTGCAGTTCCAGGCGTTGGGCTTCGAGCACATCCTGCGCGTGGTCGACAAGTTCCTGATCGAGCTGGAGATGCTGCTGCAGGACAAGCACGTCAGCCTGTCGGCCACCCCGACCGCGCGCGACTGGCTGGCTCACCACGGCTTCGACCCACTGATGGGTGCGCGCCCGATGGCCCGCGTGATCCAGGACAAGATCAAGCGCCCGCTGGCCGACGAGCTGCTGTTCGGCAAGCTAGTCAACGGTGGCAAGGTCAGCATCGATGTCCGCGACGACGAGCTGGTGGTCGAGACCCAGGCCGAGCCGGAGCGGCTGCTGCCGGTTACGGTGGAGTGAGCTGAAGGCTTGGCGTGAAAGAGTGGAAACAACAAGGGCGGCTTCGGCCGCCCTTGTCCTGTCCGGGGTCAGCGGCTGCGGCGGCGCGCTTCGCGCTTGAACCGCTCGGCATCGATCGGCTCGATGCGCGCGACCTCGCAGCTGCCACGACCGGTGTCCAGAGCGCTTCGGCCCTCGCTGCACAGCTCGCCAGCCTCCTTGCCGTCGGTCCTGAAGCCGAGGCGGGTGGCCAGCACGGCAGAAGGGCAGCTGTTGCGGAAATGCACGACATAGTGGTCTTCGCCGGAGCGAAGCAGGATGTTCTTGTCGGCGCCGGCACGAACGATCTGCTGTTCGCCGGTCAGTGGTACGCACTGCGCCGGTGGGATGTCGGCGGCATGGGCGGATGATGCCAGCAGGGTGACGGCAGACAAAGCCAGGGGGATGAGCAGGGAAGAGAGGTTCATGGCGGGGCAGGGGGCGGCGATCCGGACTGGATCGGATCCCAGGATGCCGCCGCCGCTGCAAATGCGAATCTGCCGCAAGCAGGGCTGACCGACGTCACGGTGAGATCGGTCACGATGACCTTTGGCGCATCAGGCGGCGATCGAACGGAATCCCTGCTGGCGCCCCTGGTTGCCGCCATCCTCGATGACGAATGCGACCGCTTCATGCGGAATGTGCAGTCGCTGCTTGAGTGTGCTGCCCATGTGTGGGACCTCGCGCTGCACGGCCAGATACAGTGGGTGGGATGCGTCCATGCTGGTACAGGCCAGGCAGGGCTGGCCGAACCAGGTGCCGTCCGGGCCCTTGCTGGCGTAGCAGCGGCTGGTGACGGACTGCGGGTCCAGGACGATCAGGTAGGTCATGCGCGCAGCGCCCTCTGTGAAGAACGCGTTGAGTCTAGAGTTCCGGCGCGATGCTGGATTTCAGACAAGGACGAAAATCGGACGATCTCGGTGCCGCGCATTTTCTTCCGCGCACGACAAAGGGCCAGCAGCGAGGCCGGCCCTGTCGGAGTGGCGCACTGCGCCGACCGCTTACTTCATGCGGTAGGTGATACGGCCCTTGGTCAGGTCGTACGGGGTCATTTCAACCTTGACCCGGTCACCGGTGAGGATGCGGATGTAGTTCTTGCGCATGCGGCCGGAGATGTGGGCGATGATTTCGTGCCCATTTTCCAGACGAACGCGGAAAGTGGTGTTCGGCAGCGTCTCGCTGACGGTGCCCTCGAACTCGATGGAATCGTCTTTCGACATGTAGTCCTGTGCGGTTCAGAAAACGGCCACGCTGGGCCTAAGGCGCGGTATTTTACGCGTGATGGGCCCGGCTTGCAAAGTTTGTGTTAACCCCCGGCCAAACGTCGTGCTGGCAAGCGTCCGACCGCCTGGGTCCAGGGGCCTTCACGGCCGTCACGGTGTACGGCCTGACGGACGTGCTCCAGAAAGTCCGCGCGCGGCAGGTGTTCGGCGCCCATCCGCAGCAGGTGCGGATTCTCCACCTGGGCATCGATCAGTTCCCAGCCCCAGTCACTCAGGGTGGATGCGAGGGCGGCCAGGGCGATCTTGGAGCCGCCGCTGGCGCCACTGAACATGCTTTCGCCGAAAAACATCGATCCGATCGCCACCCCATAGATGCCGCCGACCAGCGTCTGCCGGTCCCAGACCTCGAAGGAGTGGGCAAACCCCAGGTCGTGCAGCTGGCTGTAAGCCTCGACCATCGCCGGGCTGATCCACGTACCGTCCTGGCCCGGTCGCGGCGCCGCGGCGCAGGCACGCATCACACGACTGAAAGCGGTGTCGGCGGTGATCTCCCACGTGCTGCCGCGCAATTGGCGGCGGAAGCGGCTGGACAGGTGCACGCCCTCGGTACGGAATACCATGCGCGGGTCCGGCGACCACCACAGGATTGGCTCGCCCTCGCTGAACCAAGGAAAGATACCGCCGGCGTAGGCATTGAGCAGGCGCACCGGATGCAGGTCGCCGCCCACCGCGAGCAGGCCGTCGGGCTGGCGCAGTGCGGTTTCAGCCGGAGGGAAGGGAGCGTCCGGCGCATCGGCCAGGCGCCAGGGCAGCTGGCGGGTCATGCCGCCATTGTATTCGTCGTGGCGGTCGCTGATGTCTGGCACCATCAGCGTCCAACGGCAAGGAGCCCACGCATGAGTGACGCGATCACCGCCATCCTCGATGTGCACGATATCCCGCGCACGCGCAACGACAGCCAGGGCATGCTGCTGGCGCTGGCCACTGAACAGCCCGGCCAGCTCGGTGCGCTGATGCTGCTGGCCCTTGCCCGGCGTTCACCCAGCTCGGCCTTTCTCGACATGGCGCTGGATCTGCTGCCCGACGAAGCGATTGTGCCGGTCTGTGCCGAGGCCTGGCGCCGCTATCGGGATGACGAGCGCGGCGAACTGCTGGCCAGCGTGATCGAATTCACCAGCTACCAGGCGCCGCAGGTGCTGCAGGACGACTGGGAGGCCTTGCTGGCGCTGGCCATCGAAGACGAGCTGCAGCTGGCTTCGCAGGTATGGCAGGGCCTGCCCTCCGTCATTGCCGTGCAGTGGGCGCAGATTCTGGTTGAGGCCGACGACGATCGCGAGATGGCGCGGGCCAGGGCGCTGCTGCTGGCGGCGCAGCCCGAGAGCTATGCCGTTGCCCGCGGCTACCTCGCTGACTGGGGCGCGCTGGATGCTGAGGTCTGGGCGCACTGGGCCGGCGTCGCGGACGGACCGCAGCCGCGGCGCCTGCATGGGGAGCGGCCGCTGCACATCCGCTTCGGCCGCGAGCAGCATCGCGCGCAGCAGGCGGACGAACCGAGCTGGCGCAAGCGCATCTGGCGCCTGCACCCGACCTGGAATGGCGGGCAGGTACAGTACGCCGGGCAGATGGGAGGGCCGCTGGAATCGTTGTGTGGCAGCTGCCATGCACCGCTGCAGCGCCTGCTGCGAACCGACGCTGCCGCGCTGCAGCCGGGCGCGGCGGGTGAGATCACGCTGGGCCTGTGCCTGGACTGCTGCGGCTGGGAAGATCCGCTCGTGCGTTTCTATCGCCACGATGCCAGAGGCCTGCCCAGCTGCTACCCCAGCCGGCGTCTGGAGGTGCCGGCGACGCCGACCGACAGCGGTGACCTGATGCAGGCCGAGGTCGGCCTGGTCGCCATGGACACCATGCGGTGGGAGCAGCAGGACTGGGGCCAGTCAAACCACCGGCAGAACCTGTCGCGCGTGGGCGGCGCACCGAGCTGGGTGCAGAGTGCCTGGTATCCGGCGTGCATCGATTGCGGTGAGGAGATGCCCTTCGTGATGCAGCTGGATTCGACGCTGCCGACCACCGGTGGAGGCGCGCTGCTATGGGGCAGTGGCGGCATGCTCTACACGTTCTGGTGTGCGAAGTGCAGGGTGAGCGGGCATTTCTGGCAGTGCAACTGAGCACAGCGCCATCGCTATTGCTCTGATAGATGCAAACGTCGGTTGGCACGCCTCATTGCCCCGGTAGGTGCCAACCTTGGTTGGCACGCTTTTCCGCACCGCGCAAGTCGAGCAAGCTCGACGCTACGGCTCTGCGCGGAACGGCCCATGCCCCTGCAACTCCTGCTGGTACCGCCGCACACTCTGTCGCTCCTGCCGGCACCAGTCCTGCAGTGCTTCTGCGAAGTCCTTGTCCGCCACCCAGTGTCGGCTGCGCACCAGGGTCGGCAGGAAGCCACGTGCCAGCTTGTGCTCGCCCTGTGCGCCGGGCTCGAAACGGCTCAGGCCTTCGCGCAGGCAGTATTCGATGCCCTGGTAGTAGCAGGCTTCGAAGTGCAGGCCGGGCAGGGTGGCGCCGCCCCAGTAGCGGCCGTACAGCGTATCGCCACCGCGCAGGCACAGCGCCCCGGCAATCGGCTCGCCGTCGTGTTCGGCCAGGAACAGCACCAGCCCGCGGCCCAGTGAAATGGCCAGATGGCGCAGGAAGGCCTCGGTCAGTGCCGGGGCGTTGCCGTACTCGAGGAAGGTCTGCAGATAGAAGCGGTACATCGCCTGCAGGTCGGCGCGGCCGGCCTCGTCGCCATGTACCACGCGGAAGGTGATTCCCTGGCGGGCGACTTTGGCCCGTTCCTGGCGGATGTTCTTGCGATGCTTGTGGTCCATCGCAGCGAGGAACTGGTCGAACGTCGCCCAGTCACCCGGATTCTGCCATTGGAACTGCACGTCCTCGCGCAGCAGCCAGTCGTCATCGAACAGAGCCTCATCGCTGGCGGTGTGGAAGTTGATATGGGCCGAGGATACGTGCAGCGCGGGCAGCGCCTCGCGCAATGCCGACAGCAGCGCGATGCGCCCTGAATCGTGACGGGCCAGCAACCGCGGGCCGGTGACCGGCGAGTACGGCACCGCGCCCAGCCACTTCGGATAGTAGTCGCGGCCGTGGCGGGCATACGCGTTGGCCCAGGCATGGTCGAACACGAACTCGCCGTGCGAATTGGTCTTCAGGTAACCCGGAATGGCGCCGACCAGCGTGCCGCCCTCCCACAGCGTGAAGTGCCGGGGCTGCCAGCCCCAGTCCTCGCGCAGGCAACCGTGCTGTTCAAGTCCGGAAAGGAAGGCGTGGCTGACGAAGGGGTTGCGGCCGTCGTGCAGGGCATCCCAGTCGGTCGCGGCAATGGACTGCAGGGAGTCGAGGAAGCGGGGGGAAGACATGGGGGAAGGATAGGGCAGATGAAACAGAAAGGCCGACGCACTGGCGTCGGCCTATCATCCGGAGTCGGGCCTGGCTCGACCCTGCAGGAGCGGGTCAGCCTCTCAGCTGGCCTTGCCCTGGGCGTCCAGGTAGCGCTCGGCATCCAGTGCGGCCATGCAGCCGAAGCCGGCCGAGGTGATCGCCTGGCGGTAGTGCTGGTCGGCCACGTCGCCGGCGGCGAACACGCCTTCCACCGACGTCTGCGTGGCATTGCCACCCAGGCCCGAGCGGATCTCCAGGTAGCCGTTGTTCATCGCCAGCTGGCCGTCGAACAGGGTGGTGTTCGGGTGATGGCCGATGGCCACGAAAAAGCCGTGGGCATCGATGTCGCGGGTGCTGCCGTCCAGGGTGGACTTCACGCGCACACCGGTCACGCCGGCGTCGTTGCCCAGCACTTCCTCCACCTGGTGGTGCCAGACGGTCTCGATCTTGCCTTCGGCCACCTTCTTGAACAGCTTGTCCTGCATGATCTTTTCCGCCTTCAGGGTGTCGCGGCGGTGGACCAGGTAGACCTTGCGGGCGATGTTGGACAGGTACAGGGCCTCTTCCACGGCGGTGTTGCCGCCGCCGACCACGACCACGTCCTGGTCGCGGTAGAAGAAGCCGTCACAGGTGGCGCAGGCGGACACGCCGCGGCCCTTGAACTCGTCCTCGGTCGCGATGCCCAGGTACTTGGCGGTGGCGCCAGTGGCGATGATCAGTGCGTCGCAGGTGTACTCGTGGCTGTCGCCGATCAGCTTGAACGGGCGCTGCGACAGGTCGGCGGTGTGGATATGGTCGAAGATGACCTCGGTTTCGAAGCGCTCGGCGTGCGCCTGCATGCGCGCCATCAGGTCCGGGCCCATCAGGCCGTGGGCGTCACCCGGCCAGTTGTCCACCTCGGTGGTGGTCATCAGCTGGCCGCCCTGCTGCAGGCCGGTGATGACGACCGGCTTCAGGTTGGCGCGGGCGGCGTAGACGGCGGCGGTCCAACCGGCCGGGCCGGAACCGAGGATGACGAGGCGCTGGTGGCGGGAGGGCAGGCTGGTGCTCATGTAAACTCGCGAAAAGGTAGATGGGACAAGGCGCTGGCGATATTTGCGCAGCATCCGTGGCAGGTCATAGAGTGGCGGCTGGGGCAGGGCGATTCAAGCCGATGAACAGAACGCCGTCATCCGGCGATGGTTCCGGCGCTCTGAACGCCCTGTCAGATGTCGCATAACTGAAAACTGACGCCGTCTCATTTATTATCAATCACTAACAGCGCATTCCAAAGGTATGGTCTAAGGTGGCGAAACAGGTCCCCGAACGCTCCAAGTCCGACGACAGCAAGGCGTCACGTCGCACGGCCGCGGCGGCGACGACCGACAATCCACGCCGCCAGCGCCTCTGGCGCGATCTTGGCCTGATCGCCATCGCGCCGGCCCTGCTGTACCTGGCGGCCAGTCTGTTCACGTATTCAGCGACGGACCCGGGCTGGTCGCATACCGGCAGCGTGGTCGCGCCGGTGCACAACCTCGGCGGTCGCGCCGGGGCCTGGATCGCCGACGTGCTGCTGCAGCTGTTCGGCTACATCGCCTTCCTGCTGCCGGTGGTGCTGGGCGCGCTGGCGTGGATCGCCATGTTCGGCCTCAAGCGCGAGAGCAAGGGCGAGAACGACCTGGACCCGGCGCTGCGCCTGGTCGGCCTGGTCGGCTTCCTGATCGCCGGGACCGGCTTCCTGCACGTGCGCCTGTTCAGTGGCGATGTCTCCAGTGCCGGCGGCATCCTTGGCAAGCTGGTCGGCAATTCGCTCACGGTGGGCTTCGGCGCGCTGGGCGCGAACCTGTTCGTGCTGGTGCTGCTGCTGGCCTCGATCACCCTTGCCACCGGGCTGTCCTGGTTCACGGTGATGGAGAAGATCGGCCGCGGCGTGATGTCGCTGGCGCCGCTGCTGGCGCGCAAGAAGGAAGAAGTCACCGAGTGGCAGCAGACGCGGGTGATGCGCGAGGAGCGCCAGGAAGTGCGCAAGGCCGACGCCGAGGTGCGTGCCAAGCGCGAGCCGGTGAAGATCGAGCCGCGCCCGGAACCGGTGATCGAGAAGAGTGATCGGGCCAAGCGCGACACGCAGATCCCGATGTTCCGTGGCGTCAACGGCGACGGCTCGGACCTGCCGCCGTTGGCCCTGCTGGACGACCCCAAGCCGCAGCCGGTGGGCTACGACAAGGAAACCCTGGACGCGCTGTCGCGGCAGATCGAGTTCAAGCTGAAGGACTTCCGCATCGACGCTCAGGTGGTCGGCGCCAACCCTGGCCCGGTCATTACCCGCTTCGAGATCGAGCCCGCGCCGGGCATCAAGGTCAGCCAGATCAGTTCGCTCGACAAGGACATCGCGCGTGGCCTGTCGGTGAAGTCGGTGCGCGTGGTGGACGTGATTCCGGGCAAGTCGGTGATCGGCCTGGAAATTCCCAACGTCACCCGCGAGATGATCTACCTCTCCGAGCTGCTGCGTTCCAAGGAGTACGACAAGTCGGCCAGCGTGCTGACCTTGGCGCTGGGCAAGGACATCGCTGGCCGCTCGACTGTGGCAGACCTGGCGCGCATGCCGCACCTGCTGGTGGCCGGTACCACCGGTTCGGGCAAGTCGGTGGCGGTCAACGCGATGGTGCTGAGCCTGCTGTTCAAGGCCTCGCCGAAAGACCTGCGGATGCTGATGATCGACCCGAAGATGCTCGAACTGAGCGTCTACCAGGGCATTCCGCACCTGCTGGCGCCGGTGGTCACCGACATGAAGGAGGCCGCCAACGGCCTGCGCTGGTGCGTGGCCGAGATGGAGCGCCGCTACAAGCTGATGAGCGCGGTCGGCGTGCGCAACCTGGCCGGCTTCAACAAGAAGGTGAAGGAAGCCCAGGACGCCGGCCAGCCGCTGATGGACCCGCTGTTCAAGCCGAACCCCGAGCTGGGCGAGGCGCCGCGCCCGCTGGAGACGCTGCCGTTCATCGTCATCTTCATCGACGAATTCGCCGACATGATGATGATCGTCGGCAAGAAGGTGGAAGAGCTGATCGCGCGCCTGGCACAGAAGGCGCGTGCGGCCGGCATCCACCTGATCCTGGCCACGCAGCGCCCGTCGGTGGACGTGATCACCGGCCTGATCAAGGCCAACATTCCGACGCGCATCGCCTTCCAGGTCAGCTCCAAGATCGACTCGCGCACCATCCTCGACCAGTCCGGCGCGGAAACCCTGCTCGGCCACGGCGACATGCTGTACCTGCCGCCGGGCACCGCGCTGCCCGAGCGCGTGCATGGTGCGTTCGTGTCCGACGATGAAGTGCATCGCGTGGTCGAGCACCTCAAGGCGATGGGCCCGGCCGACTATGTCGACGGCGTGCTGGACGAAGTGCAGACGATGGGCGACGGCGTGGTCGTCGGCGCCACCGGACTGCCGGAGAACAGTTCGTCCGGCGACGAGTCCGACCCGTTGTATGACGAGGCCCTGCGGGTGGTGACCGAGACCCGCCGCGCCTCGATCTCCGGCGTGCAGCGCCGGCTGAAGATCGGCTACAACCGTGCAGCGCGACTGATCGAGGCCATGGAAGCGGCCGGCGTGGTCAGTTCGCCCGAGCACAACGGCGACCGCACGGTGCTGGCTCCGCCGCCGCCGAAGTAAGACCCGACGTATCCCCCACGACGTCCAAGGAACCGACGCATGCTTCACCCCGTACCAAGCGCGCTGGCACTGGCGCTGGCAGCCTTCCTGGCTGCCGGCCCGGCACTGGCAGACACCGCCACCTCCGCGCCCGCCACGGCGCCGCCTTCCACCAGCGGCGATACCGAAGCCAGCAATAATTTCAGCATTGTCCGTTACCGCGCCGACTACCAGGTGCGGCCGGATGCGGGCAATGTGCAGACCGAAACCTACGAAGTCCTGCTGAAGACCAAGGCGTCCGTCGAGCAGTTCAGCCAGGTGCGGCTGAGCTACAGCGAGAAGATGGAGACGCTGGAAGTACTCGGCGCCTACACCATCACCGCCGACGGCCAGCGCCGCGACGTGCCGGCCGACCGCATCTACACCCAGGAGAGCTACTCCAGCGCCTCGGCGGCGATGTATGCCGACCGCAAGGTGCGGGTGATCGTATTCCCGAACCTGGCCCCGGGCACGCGCCTGTACTACCAGGTGCGCCGCACCCAGGTCACGCCGTACTTCCCGGGCTACTTTGGCCTGTGGGAAACCTTCAACGTCTTCACCGAGTACGAGGACGCTGAGGTCACCCTGAGTGCGCCGGCCAACCTGCCGATGTTCGTCGACAGCCGCGGCGTGCAGGGCAGCGATCGCCCGACAGTGAAGAATGGCCAAGCGCACTGGCGCTGGCGCTACCAGCGTCGCGAAGCCATGCCGGCACAGAACTGGTCGGCGGCGGGCTGGGAGTTCGGTCCGAACATCATGGCCAGCACGTATCGTGACTGGTCGCAGATGGGGCGCGCCTACCAGCTCAAGGCTGGCCCGGCGGCGCAGGTCACGCCGGAACTGCAGGCGCTGGCAGACGAAATCACGACGGGCATCAGCGACCGTCGCGAGCAGGCTGATGCGCTGTACCGCTGGGTGGCGCAGAACATCCGCTATGTGGCGGTGTACCTGGGCAATGGTGGCCTGGAACCGAACAGCGCGCAGAGCATCCTCGACAACCACTACGGCGACTGCAAAGATCACGTGACGATCCTCGAGGCGCTGCTGGCGGCCAAGGGCATCGCCAGCTCGCCGGTGCTGATCGGTGCGGGCGGCGGCCCGACGCTGCCGAAGATTCCGGTGCTGGGCCGCTTCAACCACGCCATCACCTACATCCCCGAATTCGATCTGTACCTCGATTCGACCACCGCGTGGGCGCGCTTCGGGCAGTTGCCGGAAGGTGACCTGGGCGCCCCGGTGATGCGTACCCGTGACGCCACGCTGGCACGCACCCCGGCCAACACGCCGGAGCGCAACGCCACCTCGATGGAAGTGCGCTTCACCTTCGACGCCAACGGCAACCTGCGCGGTGAGACGATCCCGAAGCTGGGCGAGAACGCCGAGATCGGTATGCGCGCCCAGTTCTCCCAGCTCAACGCGCAGAACCGTGCGCGCGCTGAAGAGCAGATCATGGCCGCCTCCGGTTTCGACGGGCGAGGGCAGCTGCAGATCCAGGGTGTGCCGGTCGACCTGACCCGGCCGTTCGGCTACCGCATGGCGTTCCAGGCCGAGGATTACGCCGACTTCAGCGTGGCCGGCGGCATGGCCGTGCCGGATCCGCCGGGTGGCGAGTCGGTGCGTGGCTTGTACGCTACCGCCTCGGCGCCGGCCAACGAGACGCCGTTCTACTGCAATGCCAGCCTGCGCGAGGAGACCTACCGCCTGCAGTTCCCGGCCAACGCGCCGATCATCGCCATCCCGGCCAGCCAGCGATTCGCCAACGCCGCCGGCGAGTACCGCGTGGACTGGAGCCGCGAAGGGCAGGAGGTGATCGTGCACCACCGGTTGCAGCAGAATGCGGTGCGCGGCCCGGAGGCATTGTGCCAGCCGCGGGATTATCCGGCGTTCCGCGCGCTGTATCGCGAAGTGCGGCGCGGCTTCCGTGGCCAGGTGCTGTACGGCAAGCTGCCGGCATCCGGCGGCTGAATCGCCGATGGACGTTCAGGGCGGCATAATGTCGCCCTGATCGCCCATTCATCTTTCCCCGGGCACACTGGCAACCACCTTTCCTGGCGCCCGCGCCCACAGGATTTCCGCATGAACTTCCGCTTCCGCCGTTTTCTTGCCGCCACCACCCTGGCCGCAGCCTGCGCCGCCGCCGGCAGCGCCTGGGCCGGTGCCCGCGACGACCTGAAGACCTTCACCAGCGGCCTGAAGGGCCTGGATGGCCAGTTCAGCCAGCAGGTGTTCGACAGCCGTGGCAAGGTGAAGGAATCGACCAGCGGCCGCGTGGCCCTGTCGGCGCCGCGCCTGTTCCGCTGGGAGTACGTGCGCCCGCACGAACAGCTGATCGTGGCCGACGGCAAGAAGGTCTGGATGTACGAGCCGGACCTGGAACAGGCCACTGTGCGCGAGCAGGGCAAGGAAGAGCAGAACAGCCCGCTGACCGCGCTGATCAACCCCGCGTTGCTGGAGCAGCAGTACGACGTCAGCGAAGAGGCCGCGCAGCGTGACGGCCTGCAGTGGCTGTCACTGTCGCCGAAGCGCGAGACCGAAGCCAGCTTCCAGTACGCCGCGCTGGGTTTCAACGCCCAGGGCCTGGCCAGGATGGAAATCACCGACGCGGTCGGCCAGCGCACCGTGATCAGCTTCACTGGCTGGAAGCGCAACCCGGGCTTCGCCGCCGGCACCTTCAGCTTCACCCCGCCGAAGGGCACCGACGTCATCGGTAATTGATCTGCGGGCGGCAACGCTTTGGTGGGTGTCAACCTTGGTTGACACGCTCTTGATCTGCCGGCCAGCGGCCGGCACTACCGGAATCGTGGTCACCCGGCGCGGTACAATGGCCGCGTGGCAAGACATCGTTCAACTTCCTTCCCCGGCCCCGATCTGCTGAGCGTCGATCGGGATCACCTGCGCCCGCTGGCCGAGCGCATGCGCCCGCGCACCCTGGACGAAATGGTCGGGCAGAAGCGCCTGCTGGCGCCGGAGAGTGCGCTGCGCCGCGCGGTCGAATCCGGGCGCGTGCATTCGATGATCCTGTGGGGGCCGCCCGGCTGCGGCAAGACCACGCTGGCGTTGCTGCTGGCCGAGTACTCCGACGCTGAATTCCGTGCCATCTCCGCGGTGCTGTCCGGCCTGCCGGAGGTGCGCCAGGTGCTGGCCGAGGCCGCTCAGCGCTTCGCCGAAGGCCGTCGCACCGTGCTGTTCGTGGACGAGGTGCATCGCTTCAACAAGGCGCAGCAGGATGCGTTCCTGCCGCACATTGAACGCGGCACGATCCTGTTCGTCGGTGCCACCACCGAGAATCCGTCGTTCGAACTGAACTCCGCGCTGCTGTCGCGTTGCCGCGTGCATGTGCTGGAAGCGGTTTCGCCAACCGATATCGTCGAGGCGCTGGAACGTGCACTGGGTGACCGCGAGCGGGGCTTGGGCGAAGAGGGCATCGAGGTCGCGCCGGAACTGCTGCTGGAAATCGCTACCGCTGCCGATGGTGATGTGCGCCGTGCGCTGACGTTGCTGGAAATTGCCGCCGAGCTGGCGGGCGGGGAGGGTGGCCGCATCACGCTGCAGACCCTGACCCAGGTGCTGGCCGACCGCACCCGCCGTTTCGACAAGGGCGGGGAGCAGTTCTATGACCAGATCTCGGCGCTGCACAAGTCGGTACGCAGCTCCAATCCTGATGCCGCGCTGTACTGGCTGACCCGCATGCTCGATGGAGGCTGCGATCCGTCTTACCTGGCGCGTCGGCTGACCCGCATGGCCATCGAGGACATCGGCCTGGCCGATCCGCGCGCACAGAGCATGGCGCTGGAGGCCTGGGACATCTACGAACGCTTGGGCAGCCCGGAAGGCGAGCTCGCCTTCGCCCAGCTGGTGCTGTACTTGGCCAGCACCGCCAAGTCGAATGCGGGCTACGCCGCGTTCAACCAGGCCAAGGCCGACGTGCGCGAAAGCGGCACCGAAGAAGTGCCGCTGCACCTGCGCAATGCGCCGACCAAGCTGATGAAGGAGCTCGGCTACGGCGCCGAGTACCAGTACGACCACGACGCCGAAGGCGGCATCGCGCTGGACCAGACCGGTTTCCCGGATGCGATGGGCGAACGCGTGTACTACAACCCGGTACCGCGTGGCCTGGAGATCAAGCTGAAGGAAAAGTTGGATCGGCTGCGCGCCGAGCGCGAAGCGGCGCGGGCCGCGAAGGGCCGCTGACCCGGCTTCTGTAGAGTCGAGCCATGCTCGACTTCGCTCTTGCATGGGCTTACAGGTACCTCTTGGAACAGCAGCCGAGCATGGATCGGCTCTACAGGAGTAATGGCAGTCGAGCATGGTTCGTCGCCACATTGTCCTGCGCGCGTGCATTTGGCACACTGCGCGGCTACTTTTTCAAGGATCGATGCCGTGCAGGAAATGATTCTGCCGTTGAAGCGCTACGCCCAGTTCGAGGGACGTGCCAACCGCCGCGAATACTGGATGTACCAGTTGTTCCTGTTCCTGGTCGCAACGGCAGTGATGCTGCTGGCCGGTGTGCTGGCGATCCTCCTGCGCAACAGTGCTGATGCGCTGGCCGGCATCCTGATTGGCATGGTGGTGCTGCTGTGTGTGATGTGGCTGGTCACGATCGTGCCGCTGATCGCGGTGACCGTGCGCCGCCTGCATGACTGCAACCAGTCGGGCTGGCTGTTCCTGCTGGCGCTGGTGCCGGGCGGCGGGATCGTGATCATGATCTTCTCGCTGCTGCCGGGCACGCCGCAGGAGAATGTGTATGGTCCGGTGCCGTCCGGGCCCTGACACTGCGTGAGTCGCACACGGCCCGACGCTACGGAACAGGTGAACGAAGCCGGCATAGCGCCGGCTTCGTTGTTTTCGAGCTGCTGCCAGCGCTATGCCGCGCGCGCCGTTATGGGCAGCCCCAGCGGGCTCTCGTGGATGATGCCCCATTGCGGGTACTGGCTGTGGTGCAGCTTGACGTCGACAAAGCCTGCTTCCTCCAGCAGTCGCACCAGATGGGGATACGAAAAGATCCTCAGTTCCAGGGTCGAGCCGTCACCGCCATGGAAGCACAAGTTGGAGAATCGCTGTTCCCTGCCGTCCAGGGTGATGTTCACAAGGATCCGATCCGCACCCTTGCCTTCGATCCGGTAGTCGTTGAGCTCCGGGAAGTGCTCGATCGTGACGTCGTGAAAGCCGTACGGAACGGAAAGTACGAGAAGCCCGCCCGGCTTCAGCAATGCCCGCAGGTTTCCGAGCGTGCGCTCGCAGGGCCCATCCACGTGTTCCAGCACATCGGAGCTGACAACAAAGTCATATTTTCCCAGGTAGTGTGCGGCCGGCTGCCGGATGTCCAGCATGGGGCGCTTGTGGAAGTAGGTGTTGATGTAATCGAACTTGCGCCGCAGGGCATTGGCGTAGATATGGGCGTCGGTCATGCCGATTCCCTTGATCTGTCCGCGCCTGGGGATCCGCTCAAGCGGGCGGATCTCCTGCCCTTCGTCCGTTTCCGACTGCAGGGCTGCCATGAGGGCACGGAAGCGCAGGGTGGATCCGCAGCCAATACAACTGCGGGTTTCCCTCTCGGCGATGGCCTCGCGGGATGCTCGCAGGCGGAAGCCGCAGATGTTGCAGGCTGGCCTCTCGCTGGTCGGGATGCTGACGGGGAAGACATGCGGGCGAATCGTGTCGAGCCCTTTTCGGGCAAGGCTGCGGCAAATGGCGTACACGCTGTGACAGTCCCTGTTGTCTTGATACCGCCTAGCTTGCCGTATGCCTGTGGCGCGAATCCAGCCTGCCTTTTGCGCCGAGGCCCCTCAGTTGGCTGCAGGGGCGCCAAATGCGACTCCCGAAGGGGGCCAACAGATCCGGGCAGCTGCCAGATTGAGAATAAATGAGACGGGCGCAATTGAGCGTTGCCGCGATCTTCACCTGGGGGGGGGGCTGCCGCAACGCGCGCGCACTGCCGGCCGTGGGGCCGCTGCAGTCCTTCCTGCCTGTCCCAATCATGAAACTACAGCCGCTTGCGAGCAGCCGCATGAGCGAACTGCAATGGAGCGAGGTCAAACGCCTCCTGCCGCCCGCGTTGCGCGCACGCGTGGACAACCGGGGCGACGCCTATCGGCAATTCATCGAGGCCGTATTCTGGGTCGCGAGAGGGAATGCACCCTGGGCCAGCATCCCCGAAGAAGCGGGGCCGTGGTGGCCGATCCACGTCCGTTGTGTCCGCTGCGGGCAGCGTTGTCCGTATCCGCCGCGGGACTGATGCTATTACCGAGAGAGACATGCGCTGGCGGCCCCGATCTCCCGCGCATGATACACAGCGTGACGTTCGATCGATGTGATAATCATTCGCGTTTAAGGTAGACTGCGGTCCCTTGTGAACCGGCGGCCCTGGGCCGCTTCTGCCGCCGCTGATGAAGCATTTCGTCCCGCCTTCGCGCCGTGGTCTGCTGGCCCGCGGCCTGGCCGCCTTGATGATGGGTCTGCTCCTGGCCACCCCGTATGCCTATGCACAGCAGCGCAATCCGCTGCAGAAGATCGGCCACACCGTGCTCGACGAGCCGGCGGCCAGCTACCGCTTCGAGCATTTCGTGGTGGACAGCCCGGACCGGCAGCGCCGTTGGCGGGTGAACCTGGCAATCCCGGCCAAGGCCGGCAAGACACCCTCCCCGGTGTTGTACGCACTGGACGGCAACGCCGTGGCCATGGTCCTGGATCAGCCGTTGCTGGCCGAGCTGGCCGCGCGCAAGGCGCCGCCGGTGCTGGTGCTGATCGGCTACGACAACGACCTGCGCATCGATTCCAAGGCGCGCACCCGCGACTACACCGCGTGGATCGACCGTGCCGACGACGAGAGCGGTACAACCCAGGCGGTCGGTGGTGGTGCCGCGGCCTTCCTGGATGTGATCGAGCGCCGCATCAAGCCGGAAGTCGAGCGCCGCGCACGCATCGATACGCAGCAGCAAGCACTGTGGGGGCACTCGTTGGGCGGGCTGTTCGTGCTCAATGCGCTGTACACCCGTCCCGCCGCCTTCCAGTCCTATCTGGCCGCCAGCCCGTCGCTGTGGTGGAGCCAGGGCGCGGCGCTGGGTGATCCGGAACAGCAGTTCGTGCAGAACGTGCACGGCCAGCCGGCAAAGCTCTGGCTGATGCTGGGCGGCGCCGAGCGCGTCGGTGATCGCGGCAAGCGCGACATGAACAACCCGCGCGTGGTCGCGCACCTGCGTCGCATCGGCGGCGCCACCCCCGATGCGGCGATGCAATTGTCCGAGCGGCTGGGCAAGGTGCCGGGCCTGAGCGTGCAGTACCGCGAGTTCGACGGCCTCGGTCACGGCCCGATGCTGCCCGCGTCGTTCCACGCTGCGCTGCATGAGCTGTACGGCGTGACTGACCGCAGCGCCGGCGATGGCGTGCCCAATGGCGGTGACAACGCCGCCGAGTGAATCCCTTCGCACGCGATGCCGTGCGACCCCACTACCCAGGCGAGGCTGCCGATGTGCAGCGGCCCAGGCAACCGATGAATCCCGCGCCACGTGGCGCGGCCTACGTGTGCAAGGAGCCTTCCATGTCGTTCCGTCCGTCTTTCCGTCTCACCTCTCTCGCCGCCGGCCTTTTGCTCGCGGTGACCGCCACCGCGCAGCCGGTGTTCGATCAGCCGGCCAACGCCACCTTCAAGGGTGAGGTTGTCTCGCGCGGTGAGAACGTGGTTCCCGGCAGCACCGCCGACGTGGTCGGCCGCGGCTTCGTGCCGGGCCAGAAAGTCAGCCTGCTGCGTGGCGACAGCGTGCTCAACACGCAGCCGGTGGTGGTCGACGCCGATGGCAACTTCAAGACCCAGCTGAGCATTCCGACCGACGCGGTGCCGGGCACTCACCCGGTGGTGGTGCGCGCCAGCCAGCCGGCTGCAGCCACCGTGCTGAAGCTGCGCGTCTCGCCGCAGCTGCCGCTGTCCGGCCAGGCGCAGTTCGCCACCCAGTCCAACAAGCTGGTGCCGGGCCTGTACCAGTCCGCCTACAGCGCCGCCAGCAACGCGGTGTTCGTCACCTCGGCCGTGGGCCGCCCGCCGGTGACCCAGTCGCAGCTGCTGAAGCTGGACCCGAAGACCCTGAAGGTAACCAAGGCGATCACCCCGGCGCAGGTGCCGGGCAGCACCAATGGCGCGGTCTATGCGGTCTACGGTGTGGGCGTGGATGACACCAACGGCAATGTGTGGGTGACCAATACCCGCCAGAACTCGATCGCGGTCTACCGCCAGAAGGACCTGTCGCTGGTCCACCAGTTCCCGGTCGACACCGTGCCGCACGCGCGCGACGTAGTGGTCGACGGCACCCACGGCAAGGTGTTCGCGTCGGCCACGGGTGAGGACCATTTGTCGGTGTTCGATGCGAAGACGTTCAAGGAGCTGCCGCAGGTGACGCTGGAATCCGGCGTGGATGACGGCAAGTTCACCCCGATGAGCCTGGTGCTGGACGAGAAGGCCGGCAAGCTGTTCACCGTCAGCATCGGTACCCCGGAGGCGGCGGTGATCGATGTGGCCAGCGGCAAGGTCGACAAGGTCATCGACCTGGGCAATTCGATCAGTGCCTCCGGCGTGGCCTTCGATGCGGCGCGCAACCGTCTGTACGTGGCCTCGCAGGGCACCGACAACCTGCTGATCGTCGATGTGGCCGCCGGCACGGTGCTGCACGATGTGCCGGTCGGCGCCGGCGCGCTGAACGTGGCCTTCGATGATGCCTCCGGCCTGGCCTACGTCAGCAACCGTGGCGCTGGCACGGTCACCGTGGTGAACGGCGACGGCAAGGTGGTCGCCAACCTCGATGGCGGTACGCTGCCGAACCACGTCCGTGCCGATGGCAAGGGCAACGTGTTCGCGGTGAACAAGTCGCGTGGCGCTGAAGACCCGAAGGGTGACCGCATCACCCGTATCACCCCGAAGCAGTAAGGCACAGGGCAGGGCGGCGTGCGCGTCGCCCTGCCAGCAAGGAGAACGTCCATGAACATCGCGTCCCGTCTGCGCCTGTGTGCGCTCCCGCTGGCCGTTTCGCTGGCGCTGGCTGCCTGTGGCGGCTCGTCGGCTCCCTCCGATGGCAAGACGCCTGCCGAGCCGCCCGCGGCAACGGCGGCGGCTGCGGAAACCGCGCTGCCGGCAGGTTGGCAGCGCGTGGCCGGTGCCGAAATGCCGGCCGTGCACGACCAGAAGGCCGTGCTGCCGGCCAAGGTGCATTCCGATGACGGCGCCGATATCGAGGTGGCCGATACCAGCCGCGTCATTGCCGGTGGCGACGACGTCATCGCGGTGATCGAGGCACTGGGCCTGGGCACGCAGGTGTTCGCGGCACCGACCAACACCACCACCCAAGCCGGCCTGGCCGCCCCGCATCAGTTCCTGTTCAACCGCACTACCGGCGTGGAGGGCGTGCTGAGCCTGCAGGGCTCGCTGTTCCTCGGCAACAGCCTGCGCCGCCACACCGAGCTGGCCAGGAAGCTGCGCGAAGTGGGCGAGCCGGCCGTGGTCATCGATGACCTGCAGCCGGCCCCGGACAAGGTGCGCAAGGTCGCCGCCGCACTAGGGCTGGCCGAGGCAGGGCAGGCGCTTGCCACGCAGGTGCAGCGCCAGCTCGACGAGGCTGCAGCGATTGGCAAGGGCCTGGGCCATGCGCCACGAGTGATCCACGTGTCGGCCACCGGTGCCGGTGGCTCGCCAACTGTTGCCGGTGCGGACAGCGCATCGGCGCAGCTGATCGCACTGGCTGGCGGCGTCAACATCGGCACCGAGGCCGGGGTGAAGAACTACTCGCAGCTGAGCAATGAAGGCGTGGTTGCCGCGGCACCGGAGGTGATCCTGGTGACCGAGCATGACCTGCAGTTGTTCGGTGGTGCCGAAGGCCTGTGGAAGGCGTACCCGACGCTGAGGCAGACCCCGGCCGGGCAGGCCAATCGGGTCTGGGTGATGCCGGATGTGCAGCTGAAGTACACCAGTGTCGGTTCCGGTGCTGGCGCGCTGGCGCTGGCCAAGGCCCTGGCGGCGTTGCCGAAGGCATGAGTCCGGCGGATCGGCGCCGCCGTCGCGGGCGGACGATGTTGCTGGTGGCGTTGCTGGCACTGCTGGGGGCAGTGCTGGCGTCGTTCGCCGTGGGCCCGCTGCGGCTGCCGCCGCTGGAGGTGATGCAGGCGCTGGCGGTGAAGCTGGGCCTGCTGGATCCGCAGGCAGTCAGCAGCCGCGATCTGGCCGTGGTCTGGCAACTGCGCATTCCGCGTGCCCTGCTGGGCGCGATGGTCGGCGCGTCGTTGGCGATGGCCGGTGCCAGCCTGCAGGGCCTGTTCGGTAACCCGCTGGCCGACCCCGGCATCGTCGGTGTCAGCCAGGGTGCTGCACTGGGTGCGGTGGCCGCCATCGTGCTGGGCGCCGCCGGTGCGGCGGGCTGGCTGGTGCCTGTGGCCGCGTTCGTCGGCGGTGCGCTGGCGATCGGCCTGACGTATGCGTTGGCCCGGCCTGGCAAGGGCACGGGTAACGCCACGCTGCTGCTGGTCGGTATCGCGATGGCCGCGTTCTGCTCGGCGCTGATTGGTTTCCTCACTTACATCGCCAGCGAAAGCGAACTGCAGTCGCTGGTGTTCTGGCAGATGGGCTCGCTCGCGCGCGCCAACTGGGCCGACGTGGCTGCGGTGGTGCCGTTGTTTGCGATTGGCGTGTTCGCATTGCAGCGACTGGCCACGCCGCTGGACATGCTGGCGCTGGGGGAGCGCCAGGCACAGCACCTCGGGCTGGATGTCACCCGCACGCGTCGTCGCCTGGTGGCGTTCAGTGCGCTGCTGGTGGGCGCGGCGGTGGCCTTTGCCGGCTCGATCAGCTTCGTTGGCCTGGTGGTGCCGCACGTGGCGCGCCTGTTGGTCGGCCCCGGGCATCGCTGGCTGCTGCCGTTGTCCGGCCTGCTCGGTGCGCTGCTGATCGTGGTGGCCGACACCGCCGCACGCACGCTCGATCCGCCCGCGGAGATTCCGCTGGGCTTGTTCTCGGCCGCGCTGGGCGCACCGTTCTTCCTCTGGCTGGTGCTGCAGCAGCGCCGCAAGGCGGCCCCATGAGCGTGCTGCTGAAACTGCACGAGGTGTTGGTGCGCCGCCAGCAGCGCGAGATCCTGCATGGCATCTCGCTGGCGTTCGAGCCGGGTACGGTGACCGCCCTGGTTGGCCCGAATGGCGCGGGCAAATCCACGCTGTTGGCGGTGGCTGCCGGTGACCTGCGCGCCGATGCGGGCGAGGTGAGCCTGTTGGGCAATCCGCTGGCCAGCTACAAGGCCGGACCACTGGCGCGCGAGCGCGCGGTGATGCCACAGGAGCACGGCGTGCGCTTTGCCTTCAGCGTGGAAGAAGTGGTGGCGATGGGGCGTTTGCCGCATCCGCCGGACCCGGTCACGGACGATGCCCGGGTGGAAGCGGCCATCGATGCAGCCGAACTGCAGGCGCTGCGCCTGCGCGAGGTGCAGCAGCTGTCCGGTGGCGAATCGGCTCGCACCACGTTCGCGCGCGTGCTGGCGCAGGACACGCCGCTGTTGTTGCTTGATGAGCCGACGGCCGCGCTGGATCTGCGCCACCAGGAGCGCACGCTGCGCAGTGTGCGTGCCTGTGCCGAGGCCGGTGCGTGCGTGATCGTGGTGCTGCACGACCTCAATCTGGCCGCGGGCTATGCCGATCGCATCGTGCTGCTGGAACAGGGCAGGGTGGCGGCCGATGGCACGCCATTGCAGGTGCTGACCGAAGACAATCTTCAGCGCGTGTACCAGCAGGATGTGGTGGTGCTGGAGCATCCACGACGTGGGGTGCCGCTGGTGGTGGTGACCTGAGCGAAGGCCGTCAGGTTGCTCCGGGTATCATGGTTGCTTCATTTTCTTCAATGGACTGATGCCATGATCCGTACCGTTACGCGCGGCGTGCTGCTTGCCGCGATGGTTGCTTCGGTGTGCGCTGCCAATGCAGCGTCTACCTCCCAGGTTTCGCTGGCCAATGCGGCCGAGCACGCCTCGCTGATCGAGACCCGGCATTCCAGTGGCGACGGTGCCGCTGTGACGTCGATGAAGACGCAGTACTTCGCCAACGAGGAAATGTCCGTGAGCTGGGACGACCAGCAGGTGCTGGTACTGTGCAGGGAGACGGCTTACCTGAAGATTCCTGCCGCCAAGCTCAAGGCCGGAGCGTTGACCGCCGAGCAGCGGCAGATGATCGTCTATCAGGCGCTGATGTCCGGCCTGGGGGCTGTCGCGGGCGTTGTCGGGCCGGCAGGCGAAGTGGTAGCCGTGGCCGATGACGGTGGCGAGACCCGCAGCGTTGGCGAAAACAGCTGGGCCTATGGTGTTGAGCGATACGAGGTGATCACCCAGCGGTTGCCGGACGGTGCACTTCGGGTCCGGACCCGCAAGACAGAAACCGTGAATACCACGCCTCCGGCGGGCCCGGACGATATGTTCAGCACCGAGGACGACCAGGCGGCACGCTTGTCCGAACTGGCGCCGGTGGGCAGCTGGACCGAAGTAGTGGTGCGCGGTGGCGCGCGCCAGCCGCATGTGGATCCGGCGATGTCGCTGCAGGGCTGGATCTCGATGGGCGATGACCGGGCTGCGACGGTGGCCGAGGCGCGCAAGCTGCACGGCTGCAAGTAAGGGCCGCCAGGGGTCAGATCCCTTTGCCAGGGGCAAAGGGATCTGACCCCTATCGTTGCCGGCCTCATCGTTCCATTTATGTGCTCAATATTCACTTGCGCGCCAGATTGGCAGGTCTAGAATGCGCCCCATGAACCGGATGCCGCTCCTGAAGTTTTTCACCCTGACCCGCGCAAGCGCGGAACGGGCGTGTCTGCCTGGAGCCCCACGAGGCCGTTGAGACGGCCATCGCTGGACCTTCGACAGAGCGCCCTTCGGGGCGCTCTTTTCGTTTCCGCAGTTCCATTTCCCGTAACCCGCTGTACCGCAAGGAGAACGTGCCATGCACCAGATCGCCGAGACCGAACGCTAGCCGCGCACCCTGTCGCCAACCGGGGTGCGCGGCCCCCGAAGTTGGCTTTGCAGGAACCTTTCTCATGAACACCCAAGTCCTTTCCCGCCGTCGCAACCTCGGCATCATTGCCCACATCGATGCCGGCAAAACCACGCTGACCGAACGCCTGCTGTGGAAAAGCGGCGAGATCCACCGCGTCGGCGAAGTGCACGACGGCAATGCGACCACCGACTTTTCGGCGATCGAGCGCGAGCGTGGCATCACCATCGGCGCTGCCGCCGTGCAGGCGCAATGGGCACCGCGTGACCTGCCGCCGCATCGGCTGACCCTGATCGACACCCCCGGTCACATCGACTTCGCGATCGAAGTCGAACGTTCACTGCGCGTGCTCGACGGTGCCGTGGCCGTGTTCTCGGCCGTGGACGGCGTGCAGCCGCAGTCCGAGACGGTGTGGCGCCAGGCGCGCCGCCATCGCGTGCCGCTGGTCGCTTTCGTCAACAAGATGGACCGCGTTGGCGCTTCGTTCGAGCGCGTGCTGGAGCAACTGCAGGACAAGCTGCGGGCGCGGCCGTGGGCACTGGGCGTGCCGTTGGGCAGAGAAAGCGGCTTCAACGGCTGGGTCGATCTGGTCGATGAGCGCGTGCTGCAGTGGCAGGATGGCGCCGCAACCATGATGACCCCGTGGGACGACGCGGTGCGCGCCCAGTGGCAGGCACAGCGCGATGCGCTGGTCGAAGCCGTGGCTGATCACGACGAGCAACTGGCCGATGCCTGGCTGGAAGGCGGCGTGATCGATGCCGGGACGCTGCGTGCGGCGATCCGTCGGGCGACGCTGGCAGGTGCGGGCGTGCCTGTGCTGGCCGGTGCTGCGTTCAAGGACAAGGGCATCGAAACGCTGCTGGACGCCGTGGTCGATTACCTGCCGTCGCCGCTGGATCGCCCTGCGGTGAGCGCCGATAGCGAAGGTGGCGAGGTGATGCTGTCGCCGGATCCGGACGGTCCGCTGGCGGGCCTGCTGTTCAAGATCACCCACCAGCAGCACGGCGCGCTGAGCTTCGTGCGGCTGTACTCGGGCACCTTGAAGGTGGGCGACGCCGTGGCCAGTTCGCAGCATCCGCAAGGGCGGCGCGTCAGCCGCCTGGTTCGCGTGCAGGCCGACCAGACCCACGACATCGAACAGGCCGTGGCCGGTGACATCGTCGCGGTACTGGGCTGGAAGGATGCGGTCAGTGGCGAGACGCTGAGCGGCCGTGCGCAGCCGCTGCGCCTGGAGAACATCCAGGCACAGGCGCCGGTGCTGGCCTGGCGGCTGGAGCCGGCGCGTGCGGCCGACCTGATCCGGATGGCGCAGGGACTGGCCAGCCTGGCCCAGGAAGATCCGTCGTTCCGCGTCGAAACCGATCGCGATACGGCGGAAACCCTGGTCTGGGGCATGGGCGAGCTGCACCTGGAGGTGATGGTCGAGCGCCTGCGCAGCGAATGGAAGGTGGACGTGGGCGTGGGCTCGCCGCGCGTTGCCTACCAGGAGACGCCGATGCGTGCGATGACGGGCGTCGTCGGGCGGCTGGTCAAGCAGACCGGCGGCCAGGGCCAGTTCGCGCACGTGGTGCTGGACGTGGCGCCGCGTGAGGACGACCAGATCGTGTTCAACGATCGCATCGTCGGTGGCGTGGTGCCGCGCAGCTTCATCACGGCGGTGGAAAAGGGCGTGCGTGCCGCACTGTCGGAAGGGCCGCAGGGTCATCCGGTGGTCGGTATCGAGGTCAGTCTTGTTGATGGCCAGACCCATGCCAAGGACTCGTCGGAGATGGCGTTCCACCGTGCGGGTGCCGAGGCGATCAAGGCGGCGCTGGCCGAGGGTGGCACGCAGCTGCTGGAACCGGTGATGGCGGTGACGGTGCATTCGCCATCAGCGTCGGTGGGTGATGTGGTGGGCGACCTCAACCGTCGCCATGGTCGCATTGCCCGCATCGACGACCAGGACGGTCGCGCCGAGGTCAGTGGCTTTGCGCCGCTGGCGCAGCTGGTGGGTTACACCACGTCGCTGCGTTCGCTCAGCCAGGGGCGGGCGAGCAGCGAGGCGCACCTGCACGGCTATGAGCCGGTACGCGCTGCATGAGGAAGGTGAGGGGAGCCCGTTCGCGGGCTCCCTTTTTTTTGTGGTCGGGAACGCGCATCCACGCATGGCGCGGATCTACTGGGAGTTGGCGGGTTTCCGTATCCACACAAGGCGCGGCGATTCCGCAGTAGATCCACGCCATGCGTGGATGGAGCCCTCGGCATGCGATTTTTTGCATTGCATCGCAACAAAACTGCAGAAAAGGCTGGATTAAAGTGATGCCTCACGATAAATTGCGCACCCCCCGTTGCTCGCCGCCGCCCGCACCCCTCTCATGCGTGATGACAAAGACCCCGGAACCCTGGAGCTGACCCTGCCGCGAAAGCGCGGTCGTCCGCCCAAGTTCGGGTACGCCATGAGTGATGCGCAGCGGGCCGCGCGCTATCGCGCGCGCCGGGCAGGGCAGGCCAACCACGCCGATGTGCGCTCCTGCTCGGACATGGTGCTGCTGGACAAGATCCGCGCCGCAGTCAGCGCGCGCGACACCGAGCTGGCCGGTTTCCTGGTCCACGTGCTCTGGCAGCGCTACCCCCTGCAACTGAAATAGGCCGTCGGTGGGGTGGCCGTTGTCATCGAGCTTGTTGATAATGCGGGATTCAGGTTGTTCCCGCTGGCGCGCCCGGGATGGCAGGCGCGCATGATCGAACGGTTCCCAAGATGACGACCACCAGCGACACCACCACCGAAGCGGCGCCGAGCAGCGCCCCCCTGTTCTACACCCGTCCGGTGCCGCTGCAGGCCGATGTGCATGCCGATCTGCGCATCCTGCCGGGCAAGCTCGAGTTTGCCGCCGGCAACAACGCCATTCCGCTGGTGCTGGGCGAGTTCTCGCTGGCCCTGCACCACTTCCCGATCCTGTTCGCTGGCCCGACCGCCGTGCCGATGGCCGCCGTTGGTGTTTCCGACCAGAACCTGTTCATCAAGGACGGCCTGTGGGAAGACGAGGCCTATATTCCGGCCTATCTGCGTCGCCACCCCTTCATCTTCATCGACACCGGTGCGGACAACGACTTCCTGCTGGGCATCGACGAAGAGAGCTCGCGCGTGGTGAAGGGCGGTGACGAAGGCCAGCCGCTGTTCGTGGACGGCAAGGCCACCGACATGGTGCAGCAGGCGCTGGAGTTCTGCGGCCAGTACACCCGCGAGCATGAACAGACCCAGGCCTTCTCCAAGGCCCTGATCGACAACGGCCTGCTGGTCGAGCGCAATGCCACCGTGCGTACCCCGGATGGCCGCGAGTTCAATCTCAACGGCTTCCTGGTGGTGGACGTGGAGAAGTTCGTGGCGCTGCCGGAAGCGACCGTGGTCGAGTGGCACCGCAGCGGCTGGTTGGCGCTGATCCATCAGCACCTGATGTCGCTGGGTCGCTTCAACGACCTGACCCGTCGCCAGGTCGAGCGCCTGGCGGCCTGATCAGGCCGATGGTGCGGCTTCCGCCCTGCGGGAGCCGTGCCACTGCTGCAATCCCTGCAGCAGCCGCCGCGCCTGGACCCAGTCGGGCGCGGCCTCATGCCCCATCTCCCACAGAGCGGCCGCCATGCCGGCCTGATCCATTGCCCGGCACATCTGCAGCGTGCCCTGCAGGCGGTGCGCATGGTGGCGTAGTGTCGCAGCATCGACGTCGTGCACGGCCTGTTCGATCCTGGCCAGCTCATAGGCAATGTCCGCAGCGTAATCCGGCTCGACGCCAGGGGCATCATCGGGCGCAGTACGGTGCGCCGGGGGCGGAAGGCCCAGCGCCTGCAGCAAGCTCGCAACCTGCAATGGCTTGACCAGGATGGCGTCGAATCCGGCTCTTCGGCAGCGCGCCGCATGGCGGCGCCCCATGCGGGCGGACAAGGCAATCACTCGCAGGGGGGACTCTGCCTGCGCGCGCAGCTGCTGCGCCAGAGCGTAGCCATCCGAGTCGCGAAGCCCGATGTCCAGCATGACCGTGGCGCGCGGTCGTAGCGCGTGCTCGGCCAATGCGGTGTCGGCATCGGCAACTGCGCGTACATCCGCACCCAGCCGGCGCAGCTGCTCTGCGACGATGTGCCGGCTGAGTGCATGATCTTCGACCAGGAGCAGGTCGATGCCGGCCAGTGGTGTCTGCTGCAGCGGCTCGATGGGTGGCGGATCGCCGTGGTCGGCGCGGACCGGCAATCGCAGGGTGAAGCGGCTGCCGCGCCCATGCACGCTGTGTGCGGTCAGGTTGCCGCCCATGGCAACGGCCAGTTCGCGCGCGATCGTCAGGCCCAGCCCGGTGCCGCCACGTCTCTGGCCATCCTCGCTCTGCTGGAATGGCCGGAACAGAAGCGCCAGTTGAGCGGGCGCAATGCCGATGCCGCTGTCGATCACATCCAGCAACAACTCCCGGGGAGACAGGGCGGGCGATAGTTGCAGGCGCACTTCGATACCGCCGACATCCGTGAATTTCAATGCATTGCCCAGCAGGTTGTCGACAATCTGGCGCAGTCCATCGGCATCCAGCGCGACCACCGGCGCTGGATCGGGCGTGCGATCGAGCTGGAGTGAAAGGCCTCTCCGTAGTGCCTCCGGCCGGATGGCTTCCAGTGCACGGGCACAGAGCTGACCGACGTCACAGGGCACGGGATGCGGCCTGAAGCTGCCGCTGGCAAGGCGCGAGAACGCCAGTGAGCGATCGAGCAGCCTGCGCAGCGACTGGCCGGCAGCAAGCGCTGCCGCGAGCAGCTCGCGCTGCCCCTTGGGCAGGTGTGACTGGCTCAGCAGGTCGATCGAAGCCAGAATCGTCTGCGCGGAATTGCGCACCTCATGGCTGATCATCCCCGCCGCGCGCCCCAGGCGGCGTTCCGTGCGGCCGATTCGCCAACGTAGCGCCTGCCAGAGCACGGGCAGGCCGATGAGTGCCGTGGCCAGACACAGCAGCCATCGCAGGAGCGGGAGGCGCATCTGGTCAAGTGTGCTCTCGATGGATGCGGGCAGCATCTGCTGTGCCCACAACTCCAGCAGCCCTGCGTGCTCTTCGAGCGTGATGGCGCGCAGCGCCTGATCGATGCGCGCCAGCAGCTGCTGGTCCTCGCGGCGGACAAACAGGTGCAGATCGGTGGAAAAATCGCTGTCGAACGGGTGCAGTTGCAGGTTGCCCGCGAAGTGCTGCCGGATCATCGACTGCAGCGTTGCTTCCAGGCCGATGGCCGCATCGGCGATACCGCTCTCCACGGCGGCCAGCGCCGCATGGCGGTCGTGAAGGTGCAGCAGGTGGATCTGAGGATGGTGGGTCGCCAGCCAGTCGGCATAGGGGCCACCGTCAACGACGGCCAGCACCTGCGCCCTCACCCCGGTGACGTCACGGGGTGGACGCTCGCCTTTACGCGAGGCCATCACCGTCCTGCCGCCATGGAAAGCGCCCGATGCCATCAGGTCGGGACAAGGAAGCGGGCGATGCGAAGGATTGCCCATGACCAGCACCAGGTCAGCCTCGTGCCGGCAGACGGCAGCGACCGCCGCGCTCGTGCTGGTGTAGGTGAGATCGCGGAAGCGCAGGCCGGAATGCTGAGCGACAAGGTCGGCATAACCATGGGCGAGGGTAGGGGGCGTGCGTGAATCCTCCAGCGCTGCAGGTAGCGGGCGCAGTGATGGCGCGGTGGCGACCCGCACTTCGCGGCCGGCGGACCATTCCTGCAGTTGCGCATCCTCGGCGGAGGCTGCGGGCAGCAGGATCAGGGCCAGCAGCAAGGTGCACGAAGTGCGCAGACGGAGACGAACGCGGCGCCTCATCGCACCCCCAGCTGCCGCCGCAGTGCATAGATCTCCACGTCATTGCGCAACCCGAGCTTGCGCAGGGCGGCGACCTTCTGGGTGCTGACCGTCTTGACGCTGCGGTGGCGGTGCAGCGCGATCTCGGAGACGGTCAGGCCTGCCAGAAGCAGGTCCAGCACTTCGCGTTCGTTGCGACTGAGTTCCTCGCGGTTGGCCGGGAACAGGCAATCGGCGGGCAGGCGGCACAGTCCCTGCGATATGCGCACGATGGCTTCAGACAGCATCTCCAGGGGCTCGGACTTGCTGACCACGCCGCTGATGCCGGCCGTCAGCAGGTGGTCGATGCGGGTGGTTGGCGTCAGCGTGGCGAAGGCGAGCAGGGGAACATGAGGAAAGCACTCGCGCAGGAGAGAAACCAGTTCATCACTGCTGCGGTCGCCGGGCGCCAGGGTGAGATCGATGATGGCGACATCCACTGCCAGCCGGCGCAGGCTGCCAACGAGCTCATCGCTGCGGGTGTGGCTGGCGACGATATCGAAGCGGCTGTCGCGGGACAGGTGCAGGACGGTGCCGCGGCGGACGACTTCGTGATCGTCGAGGAGTGCCAGCCGCAGTCGGCGCGGTGCAGGGTATCCATTCATGCGCTGGGAGGTGATCGGCGCCCGAAGGGCGTGGCGATCATTCTGGCGCTGCTGTCGCGTCGAGCATCGAATTTGTTGGATTTTTGCGATTATTCCTAAGGGTCGATGTGCAAGATCCATCAATCCAGTGTTGCCGATTGATGCAGTGGATCGTCAGGCCACAGTCAGGCCCTTCAGGGCACGTCGCCCCCGCTGCGCAGGTCGCGGGCCATTTCGCTGGTCGCAGCCCATCCGAGATCGGCATACAGAGGCTTCCCTTGGGCGGTAGCGTGCAGCACCGCGTAGGCCACCCCTCGCCCGGCGAACGCGTGGTCGGCCAGCTTCATCAGTTGGCGGGCGATGCCGCGACGCCGGTAGCCGGGGTCCACGTAGACATTGAGTACGTAGCCGCGCGAGTCCTGCTCTGGATGGGCGGGGTGGGGCGGCCAGTCGATCAGCATCAGGCCGATGCCTGCGATGGGTTGTCCATTGTCGGAAAGGACATGGCCGAAGTAGTCGCCCGACATCAGGCGCGGCTCCAGCCATCTACGGAACGGGGCTGCCATCTGCTGCAGGACCTCTTCGCTCCGGCCGCTTTCACGGAACATCGCTTCACGGTGGGCACAGATGAGGTCGAGATCGCACGGAAGGATCTGCCGGACGACGAAGCCGTTCCAGGAGGCTGTGATGGTATTGTCCGGAGTGCTGTCCATCGATCGTGTATCCGTTCAGACCCTGCTGGCTTGCCCAGCATCGTATCTGAAGGGCGCATGGTGAAAGCACCACGTTGCAATGATTGATGATCGATTGTTGCTCCAGGACGATCCACCGGGGACGAGGGTGCGGTGTCATCGCACCGACTGCGGCACCCGCCTCAGCGTGCGGGTGTCGTAACCCATCGCCGCAATCCGCTCGACTGCCTGCTGGTAGTCTCTGTCCGACACCTGCGGGGTGCGGGCCATATACCAGACGTAATCACGCTTGCTTCGCGCCACGATGGTCTGGCGGTAGCCTTCGTCGAGCCAGGCGATCACGTACTCAGCCTGGATCGGCCAGATGAACTGCATGCCCCAGATCGCACCATTGCCTTCCTTCTCGACACGACCGATGGGATGCATCGACTTCTGCGGCGCATCGAAGCTGCCCTTGCGGTAGGTGAAGGTGGTCTGGATGCGCCCATCGGAGCGCAGGGCATAGCTCTCCACGGCGTCGAAGGCCTCGCGTTCAGGGCGCGATGGGATATGCGCGATCACGTACCAGTCACCCATGAAACGCGGCACATCCACCGATGACGGACGCGGCAGTGGGCGCGTGTCGCTGGAGCTGCAGCCGGAACCGAACAGGCCGATCGCGATCAGGGGAAGCAGTGGAAACTTTCGCATGTCACACCTCAGCGGGGCCGGAACAAGTAGTGGGCCACCAGCCACTGCTGGCCGTCGTCGTAGCCGAACAGCTCGGCACACGCCATCCAGAACATCCGCCAGCGTTGCCACCAGATGCGCGCAGCCGTCGGCCCATAGGTCGCCGCCAGTATCGGCATCACCCGGTCGCGTGCCGCATCCTGATTGGCAAGCCAGTGCTCGGCGGTGCGTTGGTAGTGGGTGCCGTCCAGCAACCAGCGCTGATCCAGCCGCAGGTCGCGCTGGAAATGCAGAAGGGTATCGGCGGCCGGCATCAGTCCGCCGGTGAAGAAATGGCGGCCCATCCAGTTGTCGCCACCCTCGGTTTCGAACGGGTACATCAGCGTGCGATGGGCAAAGATATGCACGAACAACGCACCGTCTGGCTTCAGCCACTGCGCGATGCGCGCCAGCAGGCGCTCGTAGTTGCGCACGTGTTCGAACATCTCGACTGACACGCAGCGGTCGAAGCGTGCCGTGGGCAGCTCAAGCTGGTTGACATCGCGGGTGATCACCTCGACGTTGCGCAGCCCCCTGGCTTCACACTGCGCCATGATGTGCTGGCGTTGGCTGTGCGAGTTCGAAACGGCGGTGATGCTGGCCTGCGGGTAGCGTTCTGCCATCCACAGGGTCAGTGAGCCCCAGCCGCATCCCAGTTCGAGAATCTGCTGGCCATCGGCCAGGCCTGCGCGCTGGCCGTACAGTTCCAGCATCGCGTCCTCCGCCTGGTCCAGCGTTTCGCGCCCGGTGGGGTAGTAGCAGCTGCTGTACTTCAGTCGCTTGCCCAGGCAGGCCTGGAAAAAGGCTGCTGGCACTTCATAGTGCTGTCGGTTGGCTGCATCGGTGTGTAATGCGAGTGGGCTGTCGGCCAGCTCGGCGATGCGCTGGCTGAAGCGCGCCGACTGGCCTTCGATGCCACCCTCGCTTTCCTCATGCAGGCGTCGCGCGCACAAGCGGCGGATGCCGGCACGCAGCGCCGCATCGGGGACCAGCCCGCGTTCGGCCCAGGCGATCAGCCCGGTTTCCGCGTCTTCGGCAGGATTCAGTGAGGGGATCGCGTTCATGCGGAATGCTCCTTGGAAGGGCGGGGGAACCAGGGAAAGAACATCGGCGTGCTGCGCTGATAGGCTTGGTAGTCGTCGCCGCGGCTGCGCAGGGCCTGCTTCTCGGTGAACGGGATGCCGCTGAGATAGCGCAGGAACACATACATCAGCACGGGGCCGAGCCAGGCCAGCCACCACAGCGGGGAGCCGACGGCCAGCAGCACGTAGGTGAACCAGTGCAGCCACTCGAAGAAGTAGTTGGGGTGGCGGGAATACCGCCAGAGTCCATCACGGCAGGTGCGGCCCTTGTTCGCCGGGTTGGCGCGGAACCGGGCCAGCTGCTGGTCGGCCAGCGATTCTCCGCCCACGCTCAGCAGCCAGACGAGCGCAGCCGCCATCACCCAGGGTGCCGTGCCTGCGGTTTGATTGGCGGCGACCGCGACGAAGGGCAGGGCAAACAGCACCACCAGCAGTGCCTGTGCCATGAAGAACCCGAAGATCTTTCCCTGGTGTCCTTGCCAGTGCTCACGAAGGTAGCGATAGCGCCCGTCCTCTTCTTCGTGCCGGACCCGGTGCCAGAGATGAAGGGCCAGGCGACCGCCCCACAGGCCACCGAGCACAGCCAGCGCCACCCGTGGCGTCACCGCACCCTCGCCCAGCAACGCCAGTAGCAGCGCGGCGGCGCCCACGCCCTTGGCCCAAAGTACGTCCACAACGCCGATGTTGTGGTGGCGGCGCTGCCAGGCCCAGCCCCAGCTCATCACCAGTACCGCGTAGAGCAGCACCCAGAGCAGGTTGATCATGATGACGCTCCGACCAGAGGTGGTTGTGGCGTGGTACGCGGGCCGCCACGGGCGGCGCGGCACAAGAGGGAAAGCGCAATGGCCCAGCCTGCGCCCAGCACCAGGACGCCATGCCACATCGGGCTGTTGAACTGCACTGCATCGAATCCACGCGCGGCCGACAGGTAGGCCAGTGGCGCCAGCAGCAGGCCGAACAGAGGCGGCAGGGCAGGGTGTCGCTGAAGGAAGCGCATCGAGGTGGTCAGGGTCATGGCGAATGCCGCCCACAAGGCCATGATCCAGAGCGGTGGCGCCCACCCCGGCGGGGCAGCGGCGTAGCGCACGGTGCCGCTGGCGGCCGCAGTGGCATCGACCAGCCAGGCGCAGGCCAGCGCAAGCACCAGCAGCCGCAGGTCCAGTCGCGGATGCGCCGACGCCAGCAGCTGGCTGCCGATGTAGAGCGATGCGGCCAGCAACGCAGGCCACTGCCAGCCGCGGCCCGCGCCGGCTACCGCGCACAGCCAGACCAGCTGGTTGCCAAGCAGATTGGGCCAGAACCGGCGCATTTCAGTTGCCTTCACCAGGTGCGCCCGCGGGCCGATGGCCCGGGCGCGCCAACAACAGATGCGAGACGCCGATCGAACGCTCCAGGAAGCCGCCTTCGCAGTAGGCCAGGTAGAAATCCCACAGGCGGCAGAAGCGGGCATCGAACCCCTGCGCCTGCACGGCAGGCAGCTGCGCAAGGAAGCGTTGGCGCCAGGCGCGCAGGGTCAGCGCGTAGGAATGGCCGAAGTCCTGCTGGGCGATCAGCTGCAGGTCGCTGGAACGCGTCTTGGCGGCCATGATCGCGTTGATCGATGGGATGAAGCTGCCCGGGAACACATAGCGCTTGATGTAGTCGACGCTGCGCCGGGCCTGCTCGTAGCGATGATCCTCGATGGTGATGGCCTGCAGCAGGGCAACACCATCAGGCTTCAGCAGTCGCTGCAGCGTGCCCATGTAGGTGTCCAGGTATTCCGCGCCGATGGCTTCGATCATCTCGATCGATACCAGCTTGTCGAACTGGCCCTGCAGGTCGCGGTAGTCCTGCATCAGCAGCGTGACATGGTCCTGCAGGCCCGCTGCCTGCACGCGCTGGGCAGCCAGCGCGTGCTGCTCGGCGGAGATGGTGGTGGTGGTGACGTGGCAGCCGTAGTGCTGCGCGGCGTGCAGCGCAAAACCACCCCAGCCGGTGCCGATCTCCACCACGCGATCGCCCGGCTTGAGCTGGAGCTGCTGGCAGATGCGGTCCAGCTTGCGGCGCGAGGCGGACTCCAGCGATTCGGATTCGCCGGTGAACAGCGCCGACGAATACATCAGGTCAGGCGACAGGAACAGGGCGAAGAAATCGTTGCCCAGGTCGTAGTGGGCGGCGATGTTGCGCCGGCTGCCCTCACGGCTGTTGCGGTGCAGCCGGTTCCATCCGCGCAGCAGCCAGCCAGCCACACGGGCCGGGCCCTGCTCCATGCCGTCCAGCAGTTCGCGGTTGCGTACCAGCAGTTGTATCAGGGCAACCAGATCATCGCAGTGCCACTCGCCCTGGATATAGCTCTCACCTGCGCCCACACTGCCTTGGGCAGCAACCTTGCGATAGAACGCGGGGTCATTGATGGTGACAGTGACATGCAGTTCGCCACGGGCGTCGCCCAGCCAGACTTCGCCGAGTGCATCGCGCACGCATAGGCGGCCGTCGCGCAGGGGGGCAAGCTGCGCCAGCAGGCGGCGGCGCAGGAAGGCGTCCAGCGCACCGGGGCGCGGCAGGGCCACCGAAGGTGTCATCGAGTTCATCGCGGTTTCCCGGCAAGGGTGGGGTGGTCGTGTACGGGGTTGCGCTTCAGCCATAACCGCAGTGCGTGCCAGTGGATGGCGGCCACCACCTGGGTGGTCATCAGGGGATAGCAGGCCAGAACCCGGGCCAGTCCGCGGCCATCCAGGGCACGTCGCTGCATGGCCTGGGTGGCATCGAACTGGCGCACGCCGTCGCGCCAGACCTGCATGTGCACGCGCAGGTCCTGGTCCGGGCGGTTGAACCGCCAGTCGTAGCGGCAGTCCATCGGCATGAACGGCGAGACATGGAAGCACTTGTCGAACTGCCAACGCAGTGAACTGCCTTCGTGCGTGGCGGTAGTGACCGGCAGCACATAGGTGTGTCGTTCCTTCCAGGGCGTGTTGGTGATCTCGGCGACGATGCAGTCCAGCGTGCGGCCGTCGGCCTGGTAGCAGTAGTAGAAGCTGACCGGGTTGAAGACATGCCCGGCGAAGCGGAGATGGGTGAGCAGGCGCACCGGGCCGGTCGGCCGGTAGCCGAGCGTGCCTGCAGCGTGGTCGCGCACCGCATCGGCCAGTGGCCGGGCGGGGTCGCCGAAGTAGTCGCTTCGGCGGAATTCGGCCAGATTGCGGCGATTGACCGACCACAGCCAGCGACCGACAAACACGGTCTCCAGTTCATCCAGGTCGAGCAGCAGTTGTGCAACCGGGTAACGGAACGCATGCGGATGCGGATGATGCCGGCGATGCATCACCTGCCCGATGTAGAGTGCGCTGGCACTCATGCCGCCACCTCATCCGAGGCGGATGCCAGCCGATGTGGAGCGCAGGCTTGCAGGGCCTCGACCACGCGGCGGGCACTGCGGATGCCATCCTCATGGAAGCCCCAGCCCCAATAGGCGCCCGCAAACCATGTATGGCGGCGGCCCTGCAGTTCCGCCCAGCGCTGCTGTGCGCGCACTGCAGCGTGGTCGTGTACCGGGTGCGCGTACTGCAGGGTCCGCAGCACCTTGGCCGGATCGATCGCCTCTCTGCGGTTGAGGGTCACTACCAGGGGGATGTCGCCCGGCAGGCCCTGCAGCAGGTTCATGCAGTAGCTGACCGTGCAGGGCGCCGCGCGATCCTGTGGCACGTGCGCGTTCCAGGCCGCCCACGCTTTGCGGTTGCGCGGCAGCAATGATGCATCGGTATGCAGCACCGCCTCGTTGGACTGATAGCGGATGGCGCCGAGGACCTCACGCTCGATGGCATCTGCGTCGGCAAGCAACGCCAGTGCCTGGTCGCTGTGGCAGGCCAGGATCACTTCGTCGAAGGCCTCCACGCCGGCGCTGCTGTGCACGCGTGCACCCCAGGGCATGCGCTCGACCCTGCTGACCGGGCATTGCAGCCGCTCATGCACACGCCAGCGGCGACGCAGCGCATCCACGTAGCGCGTCGATCCCCCGTTGACCACCCGCCAGCTTGGCCGCCCGGTCATCTGCAGCATCTGGTGATTGGCCATGAACTGGGCCAGGTAGCGCGCCGGGAACGCCTGCACGGTAGCCGTCGGCGAGGACCACAGCGCCGAGGCCATCGGCAGCAGGTGCTCGTCGATGAACGCCTCGCCATAGCGCTGGCTGCGCAGGTATTCGCCGAGCGTGGGACCGTCTTCTTCGGCCAGCAGCAACGGCGCGTCGCGATAGAACCGGCGCAGGTCGGCCAGCATGCCCCAGAAGCGCGGCGATACCAGATTGCGGCGCTGGCAGAACAGCCCATCCAGCGAGGTGGCGTTGTACTCCACACCGCTGCGCTCACTGTGCATGGAGAAACTCATCGTGGTCGGTTGCGAGGCCACGCCCAACTCGTCGAACAGCGCCGTCAGCAAGGGATAGTGCTGGGGGTTGAAGACGATGAAACCGGTATCCACCGCCATGCCTCTGCCCGCCACCTGCACGTCGTGGGTATGGGTGTGCCCGCCGAGGTAATCGTTGGCCTCGAACAGCGTGACGTCGTGCTGGCCATCCAGCCACCAGGCACTGGCCAGCCCCGCGATACCCGAGCCGATGACCGCGATGCGCATCTCAGTACCTCGCCTTGGCCAGAACCCACTCGGGGATGGGCTTGAGCCCTTTGACCAGGCCCAGCGCCGCCATCGCGCGCAGCCCGTACCAGGTCAGGTCCACTTCCCACCAGCGGAAGCCCTGGCGCACAGTGCCGGGAAAGAAATGATGGTTGTTGTGCCAGCCCTCACCGAAGGTGAGCAGCGCCAGCCACAGGTTGTTGCGGCTGTCGTCGCGGGTCTCGAAGCGGCGGCGGCCAAAGCGGTGCGCCAGCGAATTGATGGTGACGGTGGCATGGAACAGCACGATGGTGGAAATGAAGAAGCCCCACACCAGCAGCTGCGGGCCATTGGTCTGCAGGTCGGGCGCCCAGCGTTCCAGTCCAGCACCCAGCGCGTACAGCGCTGCGGCCGGCAGTACCGGCACTGCCGTATCGAAGCGGTCGAGCCAGCGCAGTTCGGGGAAGCGCGCCAGGTCAGGTACCCGCGACAGATCGGTGGCGAAGGCCTCGCGGGTGAGGAACCAGCCCATGTGGCTGCGCCAGAAGCCGCCTTCGCGCGGTGAATGCGGGTCCAGCCGCTGGTCGGCATGCCGATGGTGGTGGCGATGATGGGCAGCCCACCACAGCGGCCCGCGCTGCACGCTGGAGGCGCCGATGACTGCGAACACGAACTGCACCGGACGCGATGCCTGGAAGGTGCGGTGCGAGAAGTAGCGGTGATAGAACGCCGTGATGGCGAACATGCGCACTGCGTAAAGCGCCGTGGCCATGACGACCGCCGTCCATGACACGCCTACCCAGATCACCGCGATGCAGGCCAGGTGCATCAGTGCAAAGGGTACCGCGCGCATCCAGTCGATGCGTCCTGGCTGTTCGCCGGTGCTCTCTGTGGCATTGCTGGTATCGACCCACCGCTGCAACGTACGCAGCAGGCGCCAGCGTCGACGGGGGAGGGGCGCTACAGAGGCCATGGCGGATCTCGGCGGGTGTCGTGTCCTGCTTTACGCAGCAGGGCGCGCAATGGATGCGCCACTTCGAACTAAATTTCGCTTCACCTGGGCGTCACGGTGCAACGCTCGACCAGGGGCTGCGCCCACGCCTGTTGCCAGTCACCTGCCGGTCGCTCGGCAGCTGGCGAGCTGAAGCGCACCGTCACCTGCGGGTAGCTGCCGCGGGCATCGCGCAGGTTGCTGGTGCCGCGGAATTCCAGCAGGCGGCGGTCGGCGCTGGCATAGACCAGCGACAGGCGCGGCACGATGCCGCCGTACCAGGTGTCCAGACTGACCTCGATCGCCTGGGCGTCGATGCCTTGCCAGCGAATGGAGCCCGACCGCCGCACCTGCACCGGGAAGTAGCGCTGCCGCCCTGGCACCAGGAACGGCAGGCTGACGCGTTCGCCGCGCAGCAGCGCCGGCCAGTGCAGGCGGACCGCGGCATCAAACCCCGCATCGATCACCGCATCCGGCGGCAGTTCAAGCTGGCGCCGACGCAGCTCACTGGCGGCATCCTCCTTCCATGCAATCGACACTGAGTCGCCAGTGGCGTCTACCTCGGCGGTCTGGCCGCTGCGGCGGTCCTCCAGCGAATAGCCCCGTGCCTGCGGCCGGGCGCTGGCGGGCAGATGCTTGCGGGCGAAGGGTTGACCGCCCGGGCACTGGTACAGCACCCAGCGCTCGGCGCCCTCCGTTGCCTCGCGCCGCCAGTGCACTTCACGGTAGAGGATGCCGCCCTGCGCGGAGGTGGCCACGCCCTCGCTTCGCAGCCAGGGTGCCGCCAGCGCGGCGTGAGGCAGGCACAGCAGCAGCCAGGCAGTGCGCATGGGTCGTGATCCGGAAGGGAGGGCTCAGGGCGTACGGCAGCGGCGGCCGGTTGGATGCACAGCGCCGGCTGCATCCAGTTGCTGCCCCTGCGCGTACAGAGGACAGACCTTCACCCGCCCGCCGCGAACCCAGATGTACCCTGACGCCGCCAGCACACTCCTCAACTTCGATAGCGCACGCACCGTGTCCAGTTCCCAGCAGCCGAGCAGCGAGCCGACGAACTGGGCCGGTGACATGGACGGCGTGGCGCGGCTGCGCGACCGCGACTGTTTCATGCGGATCTACGACTACTTCATGCCGCGATTGTGCGTGTACCTGCGCGGCCTGGGTGCACCGGATGCGGTTGCCGAGGAACTGGCGCAGGAATGCCTGCTGCGCCTGTGGCTGCGAGCGGCCGACTACGATGCGGCCCAGGGCGCGCTGAGTACGTGGCTGTACCGGATTGCGCGGAACCTGCATATCGATCGCATCCGTCGCGAGCGAAGCTGGATGCAGGTGCAGTCAGCGGTGGAGGATGCTGCCACACTTGACGTGATCGAGCGCAGCAGCGCCGAGCAGTTCGCAGACCAGGCACGGCTGCGCCAGCGCATCAACGAGTTGCCCGCGGTGCAGGCGCGGCTGGTGCGGATGTCCTATTTCGAGGCCAAGAGCCACAGCGAGATCTCAGAGGCGCTGGGCATGCCGCTGGGGACGGTCAAATCACACCTGCGCCGCGCGTTTCTGCAACTGCAGGCCAAAGTGGGAGGTGCGTCGTGAACCCGCATCACCACTTGCATGAATCCACCCTGATGAGCTATGCCGCCGGCGCGCTGCCGGCGCCATTGAGCATCGTGGCCGGTGCTCATCTGGAGCAGTGCCCGCATTGCCGTCACCGCCTGCGCGACGCAGAGGCGATCGGCTCGGTGCTGCTGGAGCAGACCCAGCCACCCGCAGCCGACACGCGACGCGAACAGCTGCGTGAGGCGATGCTGATGCAACTGGCCGCGGAAGCGCCGATGGCCATGGCTGGGGTCGCACGCCCCGTGCCGAAGGAGCGACCCGAGGCCGATCCGGACCATCTTCCTGCTTCGCTTCACCCGTATTTCGGTGCGTCGCTCAGTGGCCTGCGCTGGCGCTGGATGGCGCCGGGTGTGCACTGCATCCGTGCAGAGCAGATGCCTTCGCTGATCATGCTGAAGATCGCCCCTGGCAAGTGCCTGCCGATGCACAGCCACGGCCGCAGCGAGCTGACCCAGATCCTGCGGGGCTCGTACAACGATGCGCTGGGGCTGTTCGCGCCCGGCGACGTGGCGGATCTGGATGAAGACGTGGAGCATCAGCCGGTGACTGCGCCCGGGGTTCCCTGCATCTGCGTGTCCGCGTTGGATGCGCCGTTGGTGTTCAGTGGCTGGCTGGCGCGGAAGATCCAGCGTTTCGTGAAACTCTAGCGGGGGCGACGATGGCCGGGACGGGCGCATTACGGATTCTGTTGACCGGTGCCGCAGGCCTGGTCGGGCAGGGTGTGGCGTTGGCTTGCCAACGCTCACCACATGTGTCCCGCCTGACAGCGCTGGTCCGCCACCCGGGAAGTCTGAGCGGTGCTGGCAGCGAACTGATCGTTCCGGACTTCCTGCGTATCCAGGGGCGGTTGGAAGAACTGGCCGGGTTCGATGCCTGCTTCTATTGCGCCGGCGCACCACCGGTCGGCACCACTGAGGCCGAATACCGGCGCGTGACCTTGGACACGACATTGGCGGTGGCCCGTGCCTGGGCGGCTGCGAATCCCGAAGGGTTTTTTTTGTATGTATCCGGTGCCGGTGCGGACCCTCGGAGTCGGCTGATGCCGTTGAGGATCAAGGGCGAGACCGAGGTCGCACTGCAGGCCCTGCCGGTGCGTACCGTGATGCTGCGCCCGGGCGGCGTGCGGCCGGTATCGGGAACCGGCACGCGCCACGCGGTGCTCAAGCCCTTGTACTGGGGTGGCGCGCCGTTGATGAAACTGGCTGGCGCACTCGTCCCTTCACTGGTCACCAGCAATCTGGCGGTGGGCCAGGCGATGATCGCACTGGCCGGAAGAGAGCATCCGCCTGCGACGGTGGAGTGCGCGGACATCAACCGGATCGCGGCAGGCATGCGTGATCCGGCCGCGTGAGCTCAGTGCGCGGCAGCGTCCAGCGCGGTGCGTACCGCCTGCGCAAGGTCACTGCGGGTAAACGGTTTCGGCAGCAGCGCTGGGAAACGCCCCTGACTGCCCACCGCTTCGTGGTCGCGTGGATAGCCCGATGTGAAAAGCACGGCAACTTCTGGCCAGCGCTCGCGGACCTCGCGGACCAGCTCCCAGCCCGACATGCCGGGCATCACCACGTCGGAGAACAGCAGGTCGACCCTGGTGTCCGGCCGCTCCAGCAACCTCAGTGCGGATGGTCCGTCATGCGCTTCCAGTACGCGGTAGCCCAGCAGGCGCAGTGAATCGACCGTGTGCGCGCGCACATCGTCGTTGTCCTCGGCCACCAGGACGGTTTCCTCGCGCGGCGCGTAACCGGCCAGGCCAACCTGCGGCGCACGTGCTTCGCAGGGCAGGGCCAGCGGTGAGCGCGGGAACATCATGGTGATACTGGTGCCGCCGCCTTCCACCGAATCGATCAGCACGTGGCCGCCGGACTGCTTGACGAAGCCATGCACCATCGACAGACCAAGCCCGGTGCCGCGGCCGACCTGCTTGGTAGTGAAGAACGGTTCGAACACGCGCGCCAGGGTAGCCGCGTCCATGCCGTGGCCGTTGTCGCGCACCCGCAGCATCACGTACTCGCCCGGCGTTGCATCCGGGAACAGGGCGGCGTAATCGTGGTCGAGGTGGCTGTTGTCGACCTCGATCACCAGCCGGCCGCCATGTGGCATCGCATCGCGGGCATTGACCGCCAGGTTCAGTACGGAGGCCTCCAGCTGGCTCACGTCGATCTCCACGCACCAGATGTCCTGGGCGCTGCGGATCTCCAGCTGCACCAGCTCGCCCAGCGCACGCTGCAGCATGTCGTGCATGTCCAGCAGGCGCTCGTTGAGGTTGGCGGCCTGGCTGTGCAGCGGCTGGCGTCGGGCAAAGGCCAGCAGGCGCTGGGTCAGGCTGGCGGCACGGCCCACGCCCTTCAGCGCATTGTCCAGCGCACGGCTGACCATCGCACCGGGTTCGCCTGCACGCTCGTTGAGCAGCATGGCGTGCTCAACATTGCCGGAAATGACCGTGAGGATGTTGTTGAAATCATGCGCGATGCCGCCGGTGAGCTGGCCGACCGCCTCGATCTTCTGTGACTGGCGCAGCGCATGTTCAGCCTGCAGCCGCGCGGTGGTTTCCACCGCCTCGGAAACCACGGCTGTGACCACGCCTTCGGTATCCAGCAGCGGACGGAACGAGAAATCGAAGCTGCGCCGGCCGGTCGGGAGCTCCAGCTCCAGTGCATGCAACGAACTCCGGCCCTGTACGGCTGCGGCGACGGCCCGGTCGATCAGCGCGCCGATGCCATCGGTTGTGCCGAACCAGATCGATTCGCCAAAGCGCTGGCCAATGACGTCCCCCTTGTCTGCCAGCACCGCGGCCAGTGACGCGTCATTGGCATCAACCACGCGTCCGGACAGATCCAGCAGCACCTGATGCTGGAAGCTGGATTCGAAGATCGCCTGCAGGCGCCGCTTGCTGGCCCTCAGTTCGGTGGTGCGCGCCTGCACCTGTCGTTCGAGTACCTGGTTGTCCTCGCGCAGCGCCAGTTCGGCCTTCTTCAACAGTGAAACATCGCTGCCCATGCAGATGTAGCCGACCACGCTGCCATCGGCGGCTTGCTCAGGCACGCAGTCCATCTGCACGAACCGTGATTCGCCGCTGCGGTGGATCAGTTCGACCTGGAAGCTGGTGCGTTCGCCCCGCAATACCCGCTCCAGGCTGGGCAGGGCGTGCTCGAAGGCAGAAGTCCCGCTGACATCCCGTGCCGCGCGACCCAACAGTTCTGCAAGGCTGAATCCGTGCCAGTCCAGGAACGCCTTGTTGGCAAACCGGTAGCGATGGTCCTTGTCCAACTGGGCGATCAGCGCCGGGACGGCATCGGTTACCTGCTGCAGCTGGGCCTGGCTTTCGTTCAGCGCGGCCTGCGCATTGGCCAGCTGAGTACGCTCGTGCGCCTCCTGGCGGGCGCGGCGGATCGCATCGGGCAAGCGTTGCAGGCGTTGCTTCACCACGTAGTCGCGCGCACCGCGCGTGAGTGCCTGTACCGCCAGTTCCTCGGTCAGCGTGCCGGAAACAAAGATGAAAGGCGTCTGCGGCACGCGTTCGCGTGCCAGGGCAAGTGCTGCGTCACCATCGAAGCCTGGCAGGACATGATCGGCGAGGATCACGTCAAACGCACGGTTGTCGATGGCCTCGATGAACGCATTCCGGGTCCACAGGCGCTCGGCCTCGAAGTCGAGGCCGGCGCGCTGCAACTGTGCGCTGATCAGCTCCGCATCAAGCGCGCTGTCCTCCAGCATGAGGATGCGCAGGCGCTCGCTGCGGCGCGATCCATCACGCATTGTGCTGCCCCGAGCCGTTGGGCCGATGCGGCGGCGGCTGGTTGGTGATGCCCCAGAACATGCCCAGCCCCTGGATGGCGTCGAAGAACTCCTTGAAGTCGACCGGCTTGACCACGAATGCGTTGACGCCCAGTTCGTAACTGCGCACCAGATCCTGCTCCTCGCGCGAAGAGGTCAGCATCACCACCGGGGTGCTGCTCAGGTACGGGTCGCCACGGACCTGCTCCAGTACCTCCAAGCCATTGACCTTGGGCAGCTTCAGGTCCAGCAGCACCACCACCGGGCCGCCGTGCATGGCACCGGCAAACTTGCCTTCGCAGCGCAGGTAGTCCAGCGCTTCGGCGCCGTCGCGTACATGGATGACATCGTTCAGCAACTGGCAGCGCGACAATGCGGCCAGAGTCAGCTCTGCATCCTTGGGGCTGTCCTCAACCAGGAGGATCGGCCGCAGGTCCCTCATGGGTGATCTCCTGTGGAACGGGGTAGGGTGAAGTGAATGGTGGCGCCCTTGCCGGGCTCGCCCTCGGCCCAGGTACGGCCGCCATGGCGGCTGATGATGCGGCGTACATTGGCCAGGCCGATGCCCGTGCCTTCGAACTCTTCGACGTGATGCAGGCGTTGGAACACGCCGAACAGCTTGTCCACGTAGCGCATGTCGAAGCCGCAGCCGTTGTCGCGCACGAAGAAGTGGTCTTCGTCGTCGCTGCGTTCGTGACCGACCTCGATAACAGCCTGGTCGCGCTCGCGGGTGAACTTGATCGCGTTGGCCAGCAGGTTCTGCCAGACCAGGCGCAGCATCGTCGGATCGGCTTCGACCTCCGGCAGCGGTGCGAGCGTCCACTGTACGTCGCGGCCGGCGTAGTCCAGGGCCAGGCTCCGGCGCACATCCTCCGCCAGCGCGGTCATGTCCATCCGCACACGCCCCAGGGTGGAGCGCCCCATCTGCGAGAAGCTGAGCAGGTCATCCACCAGTGTTCCGGCGGACTTGGCCGATTCCACGATCGTGTCCAGGAAGCGGCGCTCGGTATCGTTCAGGCGCTCGCCCGCCGAGCTGCCCAGCAGTTCGGAATAGCCGACAATGTGACGGAACGGAGCGCGCAGGTCGTGGCTGACCGAGTAGGAGAAGGCTTCCAGTTCCTTGTTGCTGCGGAGCAGCTGCTCGTTCAGTTCGGCCATTTCCTCGGCCTTGCGCAACACGATATCGACGATGGCCGTGCGCATCTCGTGTGCCGCGTCGCAGTCAGCATCGCTCCACGGCAGGCTGCGCTGCTGCACGGTCTCCTTCCAGGCCTCGAACGAGTTGCGCGGAGACAGCGCCACGCCCGGTGCTGCTTCCTTGCGGGGATCGCCACCCCAGCGCACGGTGCGCACCACTTCCGGCCGGAACCACATCAGGTAACTGTCATGCAACTGCGAAATGGACACCGCCAGCACGCCGCTGGCTACGTCGGCCAGGTGCGCGGCAGGTGACCAGTCGGCTGCCAGGTGATCGGTGCAGTAGGTTTCCTGGCCGGCCTGCTGCGTGGCCAGCCAATTCGCCAGGGCCAGCACGTCGCTGGCAGAAGGGCACTGGCCGACACGCAGGCAATCGCCCTTGTGCACGATCACCGCGCCGGCCGCGCCAGTCAGCGACAGCAGGCTGGCCTCGTCGTCGCGCAGTGCGGCCATGAAGTCCTCATCACCGGCCATGCGTGCCAGCAGCTTGACCAGCACAGAACGACGGGCCACGCGCTCTTCGATCGCACGCGCACGCTCCTTCAACGCAATCTGCAGCGACAGGATCTGGCCCATGAACTCGCAGGCAGTACGCACGTGGTACGGCAGGCGGCGTGGCTGCACGGTGTGACAGGACACCAGGCCCCACAGCCGGCCTTCATGCACCAACGATACCGACATCGACGCACCGGTTCCCATGTTGCGCATGTAGTGCAGGTGTACCGGCGAGACGCTGCGCAGCACGGCCAGGCTCAGGTCGGTGGGCGGCGCGTCGCGATGGTCCTCGGCCCGCATCAGCGGGGCAGGGGTGTAGTTGTTGTCCGCAATCAGGCGGACCCGGTTGCGCCGATACAGTTCGCGGGCCTGCGCGGGAATGTCCGACTCAGGGAAGCGCAGGTCCAGGTAGGACGGCAACAGGCCGTTGCCATCCTCAGCCACCACGATGCCGTTCCAGCCGGCGTCGAACTGATAGACCAGGGTGCGGTCAAAGCCGGTGAGCCGCCGCATGTGCGCGGCCGCAAGCCTGCACAGGTCTTCCACGGTCGCCGCCGATTCAATGCCGGTCATCAGCTCGCGGATGGCCGGATACAGTTCTTCCAGCGAGCCCGGTTGGCCGGGAACCGGTGCTTCCAGTTCGACCAGCAGATCGTTGGCGGAACGGTGCACCAGCAACTGATGCCGGCCGTGGCCATCCAGATGCACGGCGCCGACATGGGCACTGCTGCCGATCACGGCCTGCTGGAACAGGCCCTGGAACGGCGCCAGCACGCCGCCAAACACCTCGCTGACATGCTGCGTCAACGGTTCGCCGAACTGCTGCAGCAGGCCGGGATGGCTGATGGCGCGCTCGCGCACCTGCAGGGACTGCGGTTCAACGACCAGGAGCACACCATAGGGCTGGATCGCGCCGGGGGTGTGGATCGGTTCGCGCGCGCAACTGGACAAGGCAGTGTCGTGCGCGGACTCAGCAGAAGGCATCAAGGGCGGGACTCATCATTCGTGGATGGCTGGAAAGGCCCAGTGGTACATCCGGTACCCCTCAATGGTGAAGCAAAATCATGCATTCGCCTACCAGTGTATGCGTGTGAAGCGTGCTTCTGTCCAAGCTGAATTCTTCATGTGGGGACGAGGTCGAGCACTTGCAGTTTTCGCGAAGAATACATCTCCGCTGCACATCAGCTCGACAGGTCATTGCCTAGAGTGGATCCACTTCCCTGAGCGACCGCCCCGTGAACCTGCAGCCCGCGCCCCTGTCCCCGTACCGCATGCTGGCTGACAGCTGCCAGTTTGAACTGCTGGATGTGGATGCGCTGCAGGACCCGGCCAGTGGCCGGCTGCTGCACCTGTATTCGCTGGTTGCCCGTTGCCTGTCCTGCGAGACGATCTTCAAGGCGGAAGAAGGGCGGGGCCTGGTCAGCCATACTGCGGCACGGGTGGTGCGGTGCCCCACCGGCTGCGGCCAGCAGGCATTCAAGCCGGCCCTGCTGCGGACCTGGCGCCCGCAGGCCATTGCCCAGGCGTGAGCGGCAGGCGACCTTGTCACAGCAGTCCGGGATTGGCTCGCCATACCGCAAAGTTGAGCGCCGAGGCGAACGAAATCCAGGCCAGGTAAGGAAGCAGCAGCACCCCCGCAATCGGGCGGGTGCGCGCGAACGTGACGATCGTCGCGCACACCAGCACAATCAATAGAAGAATGTCGGCGAAGGCAAGCGCGCCCAGCCTCCAGCCGAAGAAGAGCCAGCTCCACAGTGCGTTGACGGCCAGCTGCACCAGATAGAGCACCAGCGCGGGTCGTGCCCCACGCCAGCCACGTTCGCGCCAGGCCAGCCACGCGGCAATCGCCATCATGGCGTAAAGCAGCGTCCACACCGGGCCAAAGACGCTGGCCGGTGGTGCCCACCCGGGGAGGGCAAGGGTGGCGTAGAAGGTGGCCGCCGATGTGGATGCCCACGCACCCAGGGCGGCCGCCGCGAAGGTGATCGTCACCCATCCCAGAAGACCGGAAATCTGTGAACTCCGCTTCATACCGTACAGCTCCCTGATGCGCATGCTCCCGTATACGCACAGAGGCCGCGAATGGATGCAGGCTGCGGGCCTTCTCAGTCTGAAGAGCCGGCGGCGCTCGTGCCCTGGCTTGCCGGCAGCAGGGAAGGCTGTTGATCAAACCACTCACGTGCCTTGGACAGATGCCATTGGCGCCGGTCACCGTCCAGCTCGATGCCCGCACCCAGCAGTCCCCAGCGCAGGTAGAGATCGCCGCGTTTGCGCTGTTCCAGAAGATCCAGCCGCGCGCGTACCGACAGGCGATCATTCTCGGCCTGCAGTCCATCGATGACCAGATGGCCAGGGCGCCAGCGCAGCGTCGCCTGTGCCTGCACCTGGCCGGAATCGAGGAGGGACAGCGTCCAGCGTGGGTAGTCGGTGCGCTCTGCGAACAGCGCGAGCAACGGACGGGCATCGCTGAGATCCAGATCCGTGGTGGCATCCACTTGGAATGGCGACTGCGCATCGATACGGCCACGTTTGAAGGCCGCGCGGCCTTTCCAGGCGGTTGCGCGCTCCGTACCCGCCACCTGCACGTTGCGTAGCTCGACCGTGGTGCCGGACAGGTCGAAATGACGCTGGTTGAAGTCGCCCCGGCGCAGGGTTGCGTTCACGTCGACGTCGCCGCCCATGTCCAGGCCGGCGACCTTGGCGCTGGTGTTGCGCCCCTGCAGGCGGGCCGTGCCATGGCCAACGCGGCCATCGGTATCGAGGGTGGCATCACCGCTGAGTGAGCCGGTGCCGCGCAGCAGGCGCACCTGTTTTGAACCGAGATAACGGTTGTAGGCCGACAGATCTGGAATGGTGGCTTCGCTGAAGCTCAGGTGCGCGCGCACGCCCTTGCGCAGCTCCTGCAGGCGACCGGCGCCGGTCAGATCCAGCGCCAGATCACGACCATCGAACAGCCGAACGTCCTTGGCATCGGTGGCACGCGCGGTGAAGCGGGGCAGGCGGACGGCAAGCAGGGCCAGATTTGGAGCGCCTGACTTCAGTTCCCCGTGCGCGCTGGCGGCACCGGCAAGCCGGACGCCGGCAACCTCGGCAACTGCTTCGGCAGAGGGAATGTCCACCGTGCTGCCTTCGCTCAGCTCGCCGTTGCGCAGCCGCAGGTCGGCCTTCAGTGTGCCGCCGCCGTCCAGTTGCAGCCACGGCTTGCGGACGAACAGGGCAGGGATCCAGTTGAGTGAGGTGAACGTCCATTCGCCGCGCACCGTGCCGGAACTGCGCTCCAACAACTGAGCGAGGTCCTGGAAGGGGATATCACGGCCTGTGATGTGCAGGTCCGCGTCCACTTCGCTGCCTGAGCCGGGCTTTGGCGGCAGGCGGGCCTGCAGGCGCAGGTCGTTGGCCACGTTGAGCTGCAGGGCCAGCACGCCGCGATCGGGGGCGCCGTCACCCAGATAGAGCGGCACCTGCCACAGCGCGTGGTCGCCGGGCTGCAGTTGGCCGTCGATCAGGTGCAGCGCCAGCTGCAGGCGGCCGGGCACGGGCGCGCTGGAGATCTTCGGCTTTGTGACATCCGTATCCATGCGCAGTCCCTGGCTGCGTGCATCAACGTCCAGTTGGGCATGCAGGATCTTCAGTTTGGCGAGCCCCGGCGCCTGGTCCCGGTAATGACGCGGATAGCTGAAGCGTGCGGCAAGGTTCATGTCATCCAGCACCTGCACGCCATCGAAACTGGTGTCCGCACCCTTGAACGTGACGGTTGAATCGAGCAGTTCCGAGGGGCCACCGCGCAGCTGCTTGATGAAGCCGACCGTGCCCTGGCCCTTGCCGATGATCAGCAGCTTGCCGAAACGGGCGCTGCGGATGCTGTCGCTGTGGATGGCATCGAAACGCAGCGTCCAGCCCTGGTCGCTGCGCGGGGGCGGCGGAATGGCCTCGTCAACGCGGCTGATCTCGGCCGATACGCCCGTTGCCTGCAGGCGCGGAACCCGTACTTCGCGCTGGAACAGCGGCAGGACTGCCAGCCTGGCGCTTGCCCGGTCGGCATGCAGCACGTAGACGGTGTGGTTGACGTGGCCGCGCATGTGCACGTTCCAGGCGATCACGTGGCCGGGCAGCAGGGTGATGGCCGGGCCCGTGGTCATCACGAACTTGTGCGGCTTGCGGTTGGTGACCTGGTCGAACAGTGGCGTGTTGAGGAAGATGTTGCCGGCCAGGAGGTAGGCAACATACAAGCCCAGCAGGATGTAGATGGCAATGCGCCGTCGCCGGGGCAGGTGATGTACGGGCGCAGGAGGAGGGGACATGAACCACTCGAACAACGAGGACCCCCGCACTATTGCGAAGTGACCGGCGGCAGCATGTGAAGCCGGCGCGCCGCTCAGATTCGTTGTGGCCTGCCACGCTAAATCAATTGCAACCCATCGGGATGCCGCCGGGTTTCATACAATCCTTCCGGCATCTGCCCAACATCCAAGGAAGACCCTGTGAGACAACGCGTCATCGTATGCCCGCTGATCCAGAACCAGGGCGCCTATCTGTTGTGCCGCATGCCGTTGGATCGTGGTGCATTTCCGGGCCAATGGGCACTGTCCGGCGGTGGGCTGGAGCCCGACGAACGCATCGAGGAAGGCCTGCGCCGGGAGATCCGCGAAGAGCTGGGGCACGCGCTGCAGATCGGTGCCGTTCAACCATGGACCTTCCGCGACGACATCCGCACCAAGCTCTATCCGGACGGTTCCAGCGAGCAGATTCACATGATCTACCTGATCTTCGACTGCGAAGCACTGAACCGTGACGTTACGATCAACGAAGAGTTTGATGCCCATGCCTGGGTGGAACCGAAGGATCTGGGTGCGTACGACCTCAATGCGGCAACCCGGATCACGCTTCTGGCGAAGGGGCTGCTTTCGAGCTAGTGCAGAAAGGGGCGCCAGGTTGAGATGGAGGGCCTGCGGCAGCGGACTGCCATAGGTCATTAACGTGACGCGTCACGCCGGACGGAAATCACGTTCCTGTCATGGCACGTGACCGGCCGATGCAATTGGAGGCGGGAGAACGATGAAGGTCCTGCTTTGGGCGCCTACAGCTTTGTTTGCCTTGCTGTCATTGAGAGCGTTGGCTTTCGTTGCCTATCAAGGACTGAATGGACCCGCCTTTGAAGAGGAAGAGATCATTGTCGCGGGGGGTGGCTTGGTCTGCGGCTGGATCGCCTGGGTCATGCACAAGACTGTGATCGGACGATGGAGGAAGCCGTAGCAGCCAGGCCGCGAGGGGCACGCTGGGGAGGCCGGCTTCTTGGCTTGGCATAGCAAGGCCGGTGATTGAGGCGAGCGGTACGCGAGCGTCCTCGGAGAGGCTTTGAACATAATATACATTATGCGAAATCATGGATCGGCCGAATCCGAGCCTTCGTCTCTTCCGCTTGGCAATGGCTGGGCCTCTGGCTCGGCTCTTGCCTGCGACCTGGGACCCCGGCCAAGGATGAGATCGCGGCATGATTGAGTTCGACCCGCACCACCGTATTGACTTGACCGGCCCTTGGGCCGGTTTTTCTTTCCTGGGCGACCGTCTGATTACGCCCGAAGGCCGCGAGTTGCTGCCCGAGGATCTCGCCTGGCTGTCGCTCACTGCCTGCCAAGCGCAGGAATGGCGCCGGATGATGGAGGCTGCACGCTCGGTACCGTCGATCGAAAGCTCCAGAAATGTGCGCAATCGCGACGCCGGCATTCGCCATCATCCTGCCACTGTCGTCAATCTGCGGGACGTTGTGAGCCAGCGCAAACAGCGTTCGGCGGTGGCGATGGCTGGCCCTGACGCCGATCCAGTGACGTCAGTCCTGCCAGTACAGGGGCCGAGGCCTCGCCAGCGCGTGTGAGGCGTTTCCGTAGGGGCGCTGCCCCTACACCCCGGTCACTGCTCGCGGCAGCGCTGCCAGCCACCTGCGGGCGAAGAAACCTGTTCCCATCCGTTGGGGAGCTTTCGGAAGGCCTGGCCGCCGATACAGGCGAGTCCAGAGCGCTTAGAAGCTTCGGACCCGAGCGAAGGAAGCCCGACGACACTATCGGAAGGACCAGGGCGACCGGCCCGGCGCGCTTCATCTGAAAGCACGCGGGCTTCGAGATGCTCGCAGTACGCCTTTACGCCCGGATGTGGGTGGTTCGGCCAGGCCAATTCGTGACAATTAAGCGGCGTGGTGGTCTTTGACATCGAGTTGTAAGCAGGCTTTGGGGCCGCTGGGAGCGGCTTCGGCCTTGGACCGGTAGCCGACTGCAGCTGCGCTGCGGCGGGCAAAGCAAATGCGAGTAGCGCGAAAAGGAAGCCAGCGCGGATATCCATACCCTACCCCTGTCAGGTTTGATTTCTCCGACAAGGCTAGCGTCGCTTGAACGTCCGGTCCATCCACCGGGCAAACCAGTAATGCAGGTCGAAGAATTTACTCATGCGCCGACTATAGCCACAAGCACGACCAAAAGCGCCAGGTGGCCCACGTAATACGCGTAGAAGGCCCTGCCTGATCGCGGAATGCGTGCCGGCAGTTCGCCCAAGGCCATGACAGGCAGGGCTAGCAACGCCCAGCCGTTGCCGTTGTACAGGCAGAGCAGGCCCATGCATGCCCACACCCATATTGGCAGCACCAGGTAGAGCCGCTGCTGGCGCCAGTCCCAGGAGCCAAGCAGCCAGTGCATGCGCTTTCCATGATTCTTGAACCACGCCCAGGCCGCCAGAACGAGCCACACGCCGGGCCAAGCGTAGTCCAGGACAACCGGAGCAACGAGACAAAGGAGCGCAGCAAGCGCCCACTGACGCCGTTCCAGAGCCCAAATGCAACCAGCCGCGGCGGCGAACGTCAGCAGCACATTGAGCGGCAACGGCTGGCCGAATGCCAGCACAGCCGCGGGAGTGGCAACCAGGCCCCAAAGCGCCAGGCGACGCGCTGACTTCCCCGCATCGGCGCCAGGTTGCGCCAGGTTGTAAGCCATGACCAGGGCGAACACAGGGAACGCAACACGACCCAGCTGGGACACACCCGGCACGTGACCAAGACCGAACACGGTCACGATGTGATCGCCGGTCATCAGCACCAGGGCGAGCCATTTGAGCAATTCACGCCCGCCACTGGTCATAGCCGATTCTCTCCAGATGGCGTGGTGAGGTAAGTGCCTGACTGATGCTGAGGCGACTCGGGGAAAGTGCCCATAGCACGAGGCTGACGTTCAACAGCGACGCCCTGCCCCCGCTGCTCGATCTGATCGAGCGCGCGGTTGATCTGCGTCTGACCATCCACAAGCCTGTTCTCACGCCGAGGCAGATAGGGCTCGTACTGGCCGCGTCGCGCGACGTAACGGCACGTCGGTTCGTCCAGGTCATAACGGCTACCCTGCTCCGTCACGCAATTGCAGCTGGGTTCGTCATGACCACCGAGACCATTCTCGCCACCGAGCGACGACATGCAGAAAACGCGCGGCGGCTCGCTGGGGACGCTAAGCGCATCGTCATATACCGGTGCGCTCCAGGGCTGAGATGGGACACGCGGTAGGAACTTGTCGACGTAATCCTTTAGCGGTTGTGCCGACTTTGCCGCCACCGCTCCGCCCGCCGTCGCTGACGCTCCGTCGCGCGGAGCGCTGACGCCACTGGCACCACCTGGTGCGGGAAGGTCGCCGCCGCTCATGCGCTTATCCATTCGCCCGAACGCGACGTACAGCATCACCACCGCAGCCACAATCAAGATCGGAAGCGCGATGTAGTACCAGGGAATCTTGCGCTCGGTGGTGTCAAGTTCGGTGGACTTGTACATGCCCATCGGACGCTTGGGTAGCGTCTTGCGCTTGATCGTCAGGGGGGTGGCCTTCTCAGCCCGTGCCTCGAACTTGTCGAACTCGCGCAGGTGCACAAACTTCGTTCCGAAGCGACGACGCACATGTACGTGACGCTCAATCAGATCATGTACGAACTGATCGCACTGCTTGTCGGGGGATTGGCTTACAAAGATGAAGTCCAGGCCCTTATGCCGATGCTTCGCGAGTTGCTCCACGTGATGCGGTACCTTCGCACCTGCTGGCCGCTTCGGGAGCATGCCATGCTCATACGCCTCATCGACCAGGGCGACAGCGCCATCAGGAAGGAAGTTCGGCCAGTCGCGGAACTGCTCCGGCGTCATCTCTAGAACGCCAGTTTTGGCATAGTCGAACTCGCGAATGTTGCACGCGTATACGATGCGCCCCTGGTCTTTGAACTCAAGCAAGCGCTCGATGGCGTGGAGCGTCTTACCGTGCCCAGGCTGGCCGGTATACCAATAGATCATGAGCCAGCTCCCAGCTGATCAGCGACAGTCTTCGGCACGATGAAGACCTTCCACGCCATGCGGACCGTCAAAGCGGAGAGGATCATTGAGAACGAAATGCCAACGCCCAGGTAGTTGAGCATCTGCATCGCAGGCCCATCCAAGCCGCCGACAAATTGCATAACGAACTCTTTAAGTTTGGGTAGCAGTGCATTGAACGTGACCGTAGTCAGTCCGAACGTTGCAAGCCCCTTGCCAATCAGGCCAGCCGCAGCGTCTTTCAGCTTGCCGACCAGCGACGTTGTTGCGTCAACTATCCAGTCAGAAACCATGCCCATCAGAAGGCCGCTCCCATAAGAATGCGAATTGCGGTGTATGCGCCGAAGATCAAGATCAAGGCGCGCAAGATCGCCGCGATGCGGCAGAAGTACGGAAAATCAGCGGAATTAACAGTCTTGCCCATGATCGTGATTGCTGGAGGCTCAGGACACGTGCCGCCACCACCGAACATGTTGCTCGTATCGAGATTGCTCGTTGAAAGCCCGATACCCCACTTCTTGGCGCTGGCAACGTCGGCCGCGCCGTCACCAATCGGCGTCACGTCTCCCCTGCCCTCCAGCACATCGGCCACACCATTCCCGTTGGCGTCTCCGTTCGTGCCGCCTTGTCCAGGCGTGTCCTGCTTCGAGGCGAGCTTCTCCACAGCGCACGCAGAGCGCCACTGCATCAGCAGTTGCGTGTACTCCATCGCATTGCACTTCTCGCCCGTGCAGGTAGGCATGCCGGATTGGGAGCAATGGCCGCCGCTGATGTTGTTGTTGCGCCGGGTGTTGCAGTCGATTCGCCACTGAATCCGCGCCTGACCACACATGATGGGCGACCCACTGCATGACGGGGGTGAGTCGCATGTGTCACCGCCGGAGAAGCTCTCAGGGTCGTCAGTATCCGGCTGGCCGTCGTTGTCCTTATCCCTCTTGCACGTCCCATCGGCGCCGCGCACCTCACCTTGGGCGCACTGACCATCACCAGGAATGCAGCTACCGAGCGGACTGCGGATCATGCCCGCAGGACACTCTTCGTCCTTCTTCTTGCATGAGCCAGCGACAAGCGCCATGCCATCCGGACAAGGCTTCTCATCCGTACATGCGTTGCCAACCTTAACCTTGCCTTCGGGACACTCAGGCTCCACGGGCTGGCAAACCTTCAGCGCGCCATTCCAAATCATATTGCCGCCCTGCTTAGTGCAATCCGGCTTTTCGTTACAGCTTTGGCCGGTGCTCCAATAAGACGTCGTGTCATCGCCGTTGTCTGCGTACTTGACCTCACAACCACGACTACATGAAACGGAGCCAGAGGGCGGGAAAAAGGGCGTGGTCTTTGTGCCTCGAGCTTGGCAGGATTGATCGAACGCGACAGTGGAGCTATGACGACCCTGGAATCCGCCATTTGGAAAGAGGCAGTTGCCAAACGCGTTCACGCTACCGGGGCCCACGATCAACCCTATGGTGCCTGAATCAATCGTGGCACCAGCAACGGCTCCGCTACAGGACTGCCGAATGTTGCTGATAGCTTGCTCAGTCGCCTCGCCCTGATCGATCGCGTAAGCGACCGCTGGCAGAAGTGCGAGCAAGAGTAGCAGGATGCGCCTCATCACACGCCCTCGAACGCGATCCAGCATGCCCCGCAAAACGCAATGATTACGAAGTACCCCATGACACTTCTCCCTAACAAAAAGGGGGCGAGCGTTTCCGCGCACCCCCGTGAGTGAACTTGCGCCCCGATCAACCCTTGGCGGCGCGCTTGGTGAAGGCCCACACCACCAGGATGCCCAGCAGCAAGGCGATGGCGCCGATCACGATTGCCATGTCTGCGTTGCCCTTGGAGACCTCGGCAGCGATGGCAGCGCCGGGCGAGCTGCTGCCCGATGCAAGAGCTGCACCCGATGCGACCAGGGCACCGGCACCGGCGCCGATCTTGCCGAAGGTGGAGGCGCCAAAACGGCGCAGAGTGTTCATGTGCTTCATTACGGTTTCCTCGTCATCAGTAGACCCCTATACGCGCAGCGCGGAATACGAGGCGCGCCTTCAACCCAATCGCCCAGGACAAAACAATCGCTCCTGCAACGAGGGTTCCATCGGCCAAATCCAGGGGAGGCAGAATTGGCTGGTGGTATGGCATCCAGACCGGCACCGAACACGTGCCGTCCTGCTGCACGTTCTCAGCAGCGCAACCGACCACGTAGAGGGGTGCCGGGCCGGACATGATCAGGCCGCCTTGTTAGCCGGCTGCGGCTTGGCGCCTGCCGGGTCAACCAGGGTCATGCGGCGAGCGAGTTCGACACCGAAACGGCCCGGTACCAGGTCCGTGGTCAGGTCCCATTCCTTCACCGCGCCAACCGGATAGCCCTTGTCCAGGCCATCGACTTCGACTTCGATCTGGATGCGCATGGCCTCGGTTTCGAGCGTTGCACGCTGGCTGTAGATCGGTTTCTGCATGCCCTTGCTGGTGGTCACGGTGCGGGTTTCGACGGCGGTATTGATCGTGATCTTCGGAGCGTTCATGGGTTCGATTCCTTGGTCTGTTTGGTTGGCGTTGTCGTTTCGTCGTTGGCAAATTTCGGGCGGTACTGTGGGGTCAAGCTAAGTCCCCCCCTACCCCCCCGCAGGGAGACGTGGTGGACCGCTTGTTGCCCCGTTGCGCGATGCTTGCATCAGTCCGCCCGGTGACCAGGTGTCGCCCTGGCCTGTCGGATCGCGTGTTGCTGTCGCCTGCGATCAAGGCGTCTTGCTCTGGGCGGCGCGTGTAGTCGATGGGCGGCGGGTTCCATGCCCCGAAGTTCCGCGAGAAATCGACCACACCGCCTTTCGTGACGTACTTGCTTACGTAGCCGGTAATATCTGCCTGGCTGCGCGGCGCTTCGATGCGATTACGACCGAACTCCCGGTACCACCATTCGTGCCACTCGTAGCGGCTGGCGAGGCGGTTGAGGTCATCGGTAGGTGCAGCTGCAACGGCGTGGAAGTGCAAGCGGCCGTCGCGATGGAACTCCTGCCCGCGCGCCCACTGAATGCCGCCGTGCCAGCGTGATGCCCACTTGGGACCGTAGATGCTGCGGTTGAGGCAGCTGACGAAGTAGCGGAACGCTTTATCAGCCGCTTCCTCGTGCATGCCCCCTGTTCGACTGGTCTTGCTGAGCTTGAAGGTGAGCGTCCAGAACTGTTGCCAGGGAACGCGCTGGAGTAGCTCGGCGTATCCCTGCGCTTGGTAATCAACGTGCCGCAGCTGGTGCAGCAATTCAGAGTCGCATCCGATGCTCGGAGGGTCTGTAGGCTGCCCCCGCACAGGTAGCACGGACTGTTGGGGAAGTGACTGCTCATCGGACATTGCCCTTCCGCCGCTTGAACCAGTGACGAAGTGCCAGCCACGCCTGCTCAATCACGATGGAGAGCAATGCCACTCCCAGCCAAACGGCGATGAGCGCGGCGCACCCCGCAAGACCCATATCGAACTCCACCAGTTCGGCAAATGAGGGAAACCTGCTCATGCGGCGCGCTCCTGCTCTTCAGCGAGTTCGGCAGCGGCGAGCAGGTTGCCGCGTTTGGTGGCTTCGATTTCCATGCGGCGAAGGTCGACGACCGCCTGGGCAACAAACTGGCTTTCGCGTGCAGTGCGACCAGCGGAGAGCGCACGCCGATCAACACACCACGTCACGAATTTGGCTAACCCCAACGACACGGCTGCGATACACCCCAGCAGCACGGCGAGAACAAGTGCGTCCATGTGCCCTACCCCTCCCCAAGCCCCAAGAGAACCCGCCAGCGGCCTTGGGGTGCCGGTGGCGGGGAGTGTCAAGGATTCCTCGACACCGGGGCGAACTGTAAAGTACCCCTGTACACCCCTGTCAAGTAGGTATCGACAATGAGCGCCAGCTACGACCTGTTCTGCCGGTGGAAGCACGTGCAGAAGATCCAGAGCGACAACGCTGGTGCGCTGGCATTGGGCGTGTCCCGCGCGACCGTTTCCCTCTGGAAACAAGGGAAAAACGCAGAAATCCACTACATCGAGCGGATGGCGGTGGACATTGGCGACAGCCCCGAAATGTGGTCGGCTGTCGTGATGGCCGAGCGGAGCAATTCCGAGGACGAAAAGGCCGCATGGCGCCGAATTGCGCAGAAACTCGCCACGGTGGCTATGGCGCTATGCCTCTTCGTGGGTGCCGCCCTACCCCGCGACGTGCAGGCTATGCCGCAGGCTGGCAATGCCTTGCACGATATACATTATGCGAAATGAGGTATCGGGCTTGATCTGGTTCGTCGGCTCGGTCTGGCAATGGCTGCGGCTCTGGCTTGGCTATTGCCTTCCTGTTGGCTCCCCCGACAAGGATGAGATTGCAGCATGAGCAAGATGGATCCCTATGATCGCATGGCTGAGGCGGCTCCCCGGGTTGCAGCTACACGAAAGGCTGACTGCCACAACGGAAACGCCCCAGATCCCACAGCTGTCCGCCCGTATTTCCCCACAAGGACGCCCGCGATTTCCAGATCTCCCCCAAAGATGCCCTTGATTCCTGGATCCGCACCTAAGACGCCCTCGATTTCTGGCTCCACATCCAGCTCGCCCTTGAGTTCCCAACTGCGCACCTGATCGGTCAGAGCTTGTCGCCTGCACTTCCCAGTTCCGCCAGTCGCGACATTGGTCGCAAGAACAATTAGACGAGATCTCGGGCCTGAACGTGCGAACAGTTCAGCGGGTTGAGCAGGACTACAACACCGCGACTTCCCTGGGTGACGCGCCACGCCCCGCTCCACCTGCTCAAGCGCGTCGCTCGCCCCCTGACCAAGCTTTGACCTTAACTGGGCGTCGGTGACTCCCTCCCGTTCTGGTCGGCATCTGGGCCTTGTAGCGGCTCAAGCGCTGAGCTATAACGCCTTAGCCAGTCGCTATAAAGCGCCGGTGTTGTGCCCGCATAGCCAATAGGCTCCGGGTGCCCGAGGTCCACCCAATGGGGGCACGGGAATCCTTCGATTCCGGAGCCATCCATGACCGCCAAACGCCGCAGATCCCTTCGCACTTCTGCCTTCTACGCCCAATCGGGCCGTTGCTTCTATTGCGGCCTGCCGATGTGGCTCACTGCACCCTCAGAGCTCGGGCTGAAGGCCAGTAAGGCCCGAGCCTTTCAATGCACCGCCGAGCACCTGGTGGCCCAACAGGACGGGGGCAGAGACGTGTCCGGGAACGTGGTGGCCGCGCATAGCCGGTGCAACCAGGGCAGGCACCAGCGGAAGGGACCAGCCCCTTCCGCTGAAGCGTTCCGGGCGCTGGTTCAGACGCGGCTGGCAATGGGGAGATGGTGGTCCCGACTGCCATCAGGGATTGCACGTGCTTCCGTATGGCCAATTGAATTGAATCTTTGCAAGGAATCGGCAGCTGCTTGCCTGATTCGCTAGTCCACACTAGTGGCGCCCGGTTGCGGTGCTAGAACGGCGAGTCTGCTGCGAAATGGTCGCGCATTGGGCCTAACAAGGTCTGCGACCCTGTCAACACGTCCGAGAATTCCACCTGTCGCCACCTTCTCGTTCCAATATCGTTCCATCCACTCGGCTTTATCCAGGATCTTACCCGGAGCGCCTAGCAGCCTCTTGGCGATGAAATGCCGGATGAGAGCGGCCTGGCTATCGAGAATCACGACGCCCGCCCTTGGATTAGAGTCATAAGCGCTGTACGAGATCAGATAGTGGACATAGTGGCGGTCTGGCTCTTCGTCATCCCACGTCAACAGGTTGCTTAACCCCGCAGCGCGAGCATCCGATCGCACCTCTTCGCTCACGAGCACCATGGGATTGCGTGCTTCCTTACATTCCATGCGATAGGCGTCCAGCATCGCCGGTCCGAAGATCATCTGAGAATCATGATGAATGCTTCCAACTGTGAGCCCTCCACGTATCAATATATCAACCACTAGCAGGTTCTCGGCCAACATTCTGATGCAGCTCAGGATGTCGGCAAGGCCAGCAGGAGAGCGGCTGCTTGATATGACGATGCAGTCGCTGAAGTAAGTGAACAAAAGTCCTGTTGCTGGGTTGCAGCACGCTGTGTTCTTTAGTCTGTCGATGGCCTCTGCTATTTCATCAAGCTTGCTCATGTCGGCTGCCGACTCTTGGACAAGTGCGGAGAACCCGAGCATGTCGATGAAGGCGACGTACTTATCTTGGTAGAGCATGAAGAACTCCTTAGATGGTCGTGCCCATGGTGCCGAGGGCGGTTCCATTTGACCAGCGGGTGCGGGGCACGTCATAGGCCATGGAGCAATGTCAGCGACCTGGCTCGCGCACTAGTCTCGCAGAGGCTTGTTACGGCGCATCTTCGCATCGGATAGAAGCGAGCGAACGAGAGAGTTGAAGTCCATCCTGGCCCTAAAAGTTTCGTTCACCCTTGGTTAAACGAATGTCCGCTTTCGGTCAGAAGCGGACCAAAGTAGCCGGTGCTCTTCGCAGCCCGTACGCGACTTGGAGTCATATCATCAATCTGTATCAGGGCTCAGACCTAAGTGCCTGATGGTCCAATTCAGCGACACTATCCAGCTTCGGCGTCATCGCACACTTCGGGATACAGCCAGCGCGATCCGCTTATGGAACCAAACCGCACTGTGCCTTACTCTTAAGGAACATTGCCAACGGCAACCTTCGGCAATTGAATTTAGAGAATCCGGGCGGTTCATCCCGCGCGGCCCGTTAATGTCTACAGCTGTGGAGTTGTGAATGGCAGAAGATCAAGGTGGTGAAGAGGTAATTAGGGAGATAGGGAAGGCGCTAGCCCTTGCGTCTGAGCTTGATCCACAAATTGTTAGATCGCTTCGCTCCGCGATTGTTCAGGCGATGTCTGATTACGAGGACGACACGAATGCACAAGCTGCAGCCGCACTTGCGGCGGTTCTCGATTTTAGACCTGTGACGACCCAAGACGCCCTCTCGCAAACCTTGGGTGAGATCGGGAAGCTGGTCCAAGGTCTCACCGGACTGGAGGACGTTCATTACACTGTTGAGACACCAGAAGGTCGCCGAGTTCGCTCAATCCGGTCACATCTACCAACTGTATCACCCCAGCGTTTGACGGATCACGAGCAGGCAGATCTTGAGGCCTATATCGCTCGATATCTGCCACCGGACGACCCTCGCGAGGAACACGCGCCACGAGGACCGCGACTGTGACGATCAGTAAGTTAGCAATCCTCAACGCTGTGAAAGCAGCCATTTCGCGTGCTAAGGCGAGCGGGTCTCCCTACGCGCAAGGAAAGGCTTACGAACTTCGGGTGCTGCTTAGGCTTCTGCGAATCATCGATAGTGCGGGCTACAAGCTCACGTGTACCCCCAAGATGGCAGGCGTCCTGACGTTTGGAGGATCTCCATGCAAAGCAAACCATCCGGATCACGATTACATCAGTGGATCTACGTCTACTGAGAAGCTCGAGATTAGGATTTCAGTGCAGGTCACCACACTAAGCCATAGCTGGAAAGGCACGACGGTGGTCAAAGCGGCTGACCGTCACGAGATTGACGTCGGTGTATATCGTCCGATTAAGACCCGTCGCTATCCCGCATTTACGGAGTTACTTCTTGGGGTCTCGTGCAAGACTGGCGGCTGGAACAAGGCGTACGTCCGCGAGGCGCTAGGTATGCGTAGGGAGCTAGGATTCCTCACATCACCTAGGACGAGCTTGACGAGCTCAGCTCCGTGGTTCATCGCAACAGTTCCCTGCGATCCTCCGGTTCCCTTTGCCTTGTACGCGACCAACGCTGGGTCCGCCGTGTATGCGTCGTTGGCAGCTTTGGGGCTCTACGTCGAGCACTACAAGGGGTAGCGGAAACAGGCTTTGGAGTACGGATCAACTCAGGTGTGTCGAGAACGATGCCCGCTTTGGGTCGAAGGCGGATGCCATCACCGGGCCGGTCGCCGCCCAATGTCCGCTTCCGGCCAGAAGCGGACATCCACCCTGCCCTCGATAAACATCCCAAATCCACGGACGACCTTGGTCTGCTTTGGCCTTCTGCCTTAGGGCCAGACCTGAACTTCGATTTCAGCCCCTAGCGTATTTGACTCCCGCGACCTAGATCTCTCCTAGATCCTTGAGCAGGGCTTGCCCCTTCTGCAGAAACCCAACTAGCAGTCGACCTCCTGCTACTTTCCGGCCCAATTGCCCATTGAGGTAGCTGACCTGGAGACGCGCATGGGCCAGCAGATCCACCTGGGCCATGCTAGGGGTCGCGGCCTGGAGCGGTTCGCCCGGCGACGCCATCTGCCCCCCGATCGGCTGGACAACGCAAGGGCGCCGGCTGTCACTCTTCGCATACGCCGTGGCCATCATCCGGCCGTTCTTCAACGACCATCCACCAAGCACCAACTCGGTCCCGAGTTGCTCGATCGGCAATCCCGCTTCGCTAACCGCTTTCTCAAAGTTCGGCCAGAGTTGGTCCACCACCAGCCCTAGCTCGGCAGATAGCTGTTCTATTGTGAAATCTGCGCGGAAGCTGGCCTGCAGTGCAAGCTCGTAGATGCGGAGGAAGGGGGAACCGCAGAATTCGGAAAAAATCGTACGCTAAGCTAACGGTGTTCTCGTGACAGCTCTTTGACTAGGCTTTCTAAGGGGTCGTCTCAGAAAACGGAAAATAAAGCACGCTAAGGCATAGCCGAACCTGCCAAGCTTGCTCCACCCTGTAGTGACGCGATCAGCGGGCAGGAAACGTTCCCCCTTCGCGCATGGCAGGCGCGCACCAACTCAGACAGCACGGCCTCCATGCGCGCCAGGTCAGCCATTTTCTCGCGCACGTCCTTGAGCTTGTGCTCGGCCAGACTGCTGGCTTCCTCGCAATGGGTGCCATCCTCCAGCCGCAGCAGCTCGGCGATCTCATCCAGGCTGAAGCCCAGCCGCTGGGCTGATTTCACGAAGCGCACCCGCGTTACATTCGCCTCGCCATAGCGGCGGATGCTGCCATAGGGCTTGTCAGGCTCCAGCAACAAGCCCTTGCGCTGATAGAAACGGATGGTCTCCACATTGACCCCGGCCGCCTTGGCGAAAACGCCAATGGTCAGGTTCTCCAAATTGTTTTCCATATCGCTTGACTCCGTACATGAGTACGGAAGTAAGGTTACGCTATCCAATTTCAATTCGAAAGGACAAGCGCATGTCTGAACCAAAAACCGGGCGCGGCGCGCTCTTCACTGGAGGGCTTGCCGCCATCCTCGCCTCGGCTTGCTGCCTCGGGCCGTTGGTTCTGATCGCCTTGGGGTTCAGCGGCGCTTGGATCGGCAACTTGGCGGTGTTGGAACCCTATCGCCCCATCTTTATCGGCGTGGCGCTGGTGGCGTTGTTCTTCGCCTGGCGGCGCATCTACCGGCAGGCAGCGGCCTGCAAACCGGGTGAGGTCTGCGCGATTCCCCAAGTGCGAGCTACTTACAAGCTCATTTTCTGGATCGTGGCCGCGCTGGTTCTGGTCGCGCTCGGATTTCCCTACGTCATGCCATTTTTCTACTGATCGGAGTTCACCATGAAGAAACTGTTTGCCTCCCTCGCCCTCGCCGCCGTTGTTGCCCCCGTCTGGGCCGCCACCCAGACCGTCACGCTGTCCGTACCGGGCATGACCTGCTCCGCCTGCCCGATCACTGTCAAGAAGGCGATTTCCAAGGTCGAAGGCGTCAGCAAAGTTGACGTGACTTTCGAGACACGCCAAGCGGTCGTCACCTTCGACGATGCCAAGACCAGCGTGCAGAAGCTGACCAAGGCAACCGCAGACGCGGGCTATCCGTCCAGCGTCAAGCAGTGAGTCACTGAAAACGGCACCGCAGCACAACGGACGTCATTGTCTGGCGCCACAAACGATAAAGGATCTGTTGCATGACCCATCTAAAAATCACCGGCATGACTTGCGACTCGTGCGCGGCGCACGTCAAGGAAGCGCTGGAAAAAGTGCCAGGCGTGCAGTCGGCGCTGGTGTCCTATCCGAAGGGCACAGCGCAACTCGCCATCGTGCCGGGCACATCGCCGGACGCGCTGACTGCCGCCGTGGCCGGACTGGGCTACAAGGCAACGCTAGCCGATGCGCCACTGGCGGACAACCGCGTCGGACTGCTCGACAAGGTGCGGGGATGGATGGCCGCCGCCGAAAAGCACAGTGGCAACGAGCCCCCGGTGCAGGTAGCGGTCATTGGCAGCGGTGGAGCCGCGATGGCGGCGGCGCTGAAGGCCGTCGAGCAAGGCGCGCAGGTCACGCTGATCGAGCGCGGCACCATCGGCGGCACCTGCGTCAATGTCGGCTGTGTGCCGTCCAAGATCATGATCCGCGCCGCCCACATCGCCCATCTGCGCCGGGAAAGCCCGTTCGATGGCGGTATTGCGGCAACTGTGCCTACGATTGACCGCAGTAAGCTGCTGGCCCAGCAGCAGGCCCGCGTCGACGAACTGCGGCACGCCAAGTACGAAGGCATCCTGGGCGGTAATCCGGCCATCACCGTTGTGCACGGTGAGGCGCGCTTCAAGGACGACCAGAGCCTTACCGTCCGTTTGAACGAGGGTGGCGAGCGCGTCGTGATGTTCGACCGCTGCCTGGTCGCCACGGGTGCCAGCCCGGCGGTCCCGCCGATTCCGGGCTTGAAAGAGTCACCCTACTGGACTTCCACCGAGGCCCTGGCGAGCGACACCATTCCCGAACGCCTTGCCGTAATCGGCTCGTCGGTGGTGGCGCTGGAGCTGGCGCAAGCCTTTGCCCGGCTGGGCAGCAAGGTCACGGTCCTGGCGCGCAATACCTTGTTCTTCCGTGAAGACCCGGCCATCGGCGAGGCGGTGACAGCCGCTTTCCGTGCCGAGGGCATCGAGGTGCTGGAGCACACGCAAGCCAGCCAGGTCGCCCATATGGACGGTGAATTCGTGCTGACCACCACGCACGGTGAATTGCGCGCCGACAAACTGCTGGTTGCCACCGGTCGGACACCGAACACGCGCAGCCTCGCGCTGGACGCAGCGGGGGTCACTGTCAATGCGCAAGGTGCCATCGTCATCGACCAAGGCATGCGCACGAGCAACCCGAACATCTACGCGGCCGGCGACTGCACCGACCAGCCGCAGTTCGTCTATGTGGCGGCAGCGGCCGGCACCCGTGCCGCGATCAACATGACCGGCGGCGATGCGGCGCTCGACCTGACCGCAATGCCGGCCGTGGTGTTCACCGATCCGCAAGTGGCGACCGTGGGCTACAGCGAGGCGGAAGCCCACCACGACGGGATCGAGACCGACAGCCGCACCTTGACCTTGGACAACGTGCCGCGTGCGCTCGCCAACTTCGACACACGCGGCTTCATCAAGTTGGTTATCGAGGAAGGCAGCCATCGGCTGATCGGCGTACAGGCGGTCGCGCCGGAAGCGGGTGAACTGATCCAGACGGCGGCTCTGGCCATTCGCAACCGCATGACGGTGCAGGAACTGGCCGACCAGTTGTTCCCCTACCTGACGATGGTCGAGGGGTTGAAGCTCGCGGCGCAGACCTTCAACAAGGATGTGAAGCAGCTTTCCTGCTGCGCCGGGTGAGAAAAAGGAGGTGTTCAATGAACGCCTACACGGTGTCCCGGCTGGCTCTTGATGCCGGGGTGAGCGTGCATATCGTGCGCGACTACCTGCTGCGCGGATTGCTGCGCCCGGTGGCGTGCACACCAGGCGGCTACGGCTTGTTCGATGACGCCGCCTTGCAACGGCTGTGCTTCGTGCGGGCGGCCTTCGAGGCGGGCATCGGCCTCGACGCGCTGGCGCGGCTGTGCCGGGCGCTGGATGCGGCGGACGGCGACGAAGCGGCCGCGCAGCTTGCCCTGCTGCGTCAGTTCGTCGAGCGTCGGCGCGAAGCGTTGGCCGATCTGGAAGTGCAGTTGGCCACCCTGCCGACCGAGCCGGCACAGCACGCGGAGAGTCTGCCATGAACAACCCCGAGCGCTTGCCGTCCGAGACGCACAAACCGATCACCGGCTACCTGTGGGGCGGACTGGCTGTGCTGACTTGCCCCTGCCACCTGCCCATCCTCGCTGTCGTGCTGGCCGGCACAACCGCCGGTGCTTTCCTCGGCGAGCATTGGGTCATCGCGGCGCTCGGTTTGACCGGCCTGTTCCTTCTGTCCCTGTCGCGGGCGTTGCGGGCATTCAGGGAAAGAGAATGAGCGCTTTCCGGCCGGATGGATGGACGACGCCGGAACTGGCCCAAGCGGTCGAGCGCGGGCAGCTTGAACTGCACTACCAGCCCGTCGTCGATCTGCGCAGTGGTGGGATTGTCGGCGCGGAAGCCCTGTTGCGCTGGCGTCATCCGACGCTTGGACTATTGCCACCGGGCCAGTTCCTGCCCGTGGTCGAATCGTCCGGCCTGATGCCTGAAATCGGCGCTTGGGTGCTGGGCGAAGCCTGCCGCCAGATGCGTGACTGGCGAATGCTGGCATGGCGACCGTTCCGGCTGGCCGTCAATGTTTCGGCGAGCCAAGTGGGACCGGACTTCGACGGGTGGGTAAAGGGCGTGCTGGCTGATGCCGAGTTGCCCGCCGAGTATCTCGAAATCGAGCTGACCGAATCGGTCGCGTTTGGTGATCCGGCGATCTTCCCCGCCCTGGACGCCTTGCGGCAGATCGGTGTGCGCTTCGCCGCCGATGACTTCGGGACGGGGTATTCCTGTCTGCAACATCTGAAGTGCTGCCCAATCAGCACGCTCAAGATCGACCAATCGTTTGTCGCCGGGCTCGCCAACGACCGCCGCGACCAAACCATCGTGCACACCGTGATTCAGCTTGCGCACGGGCTGGGCATGGATGTGGTGGCTGAAGGCGTGGAAACATCGGCGAGTCTTGATCTATTGCGACAAGCGGACTGCGACACAGGACAAGGCTTCCTGTTCGCGAAGCCAATGCCGGCGGCGGCATTCGCCGTCTTCGTCAGTCAATGGAGGGGTGCCACCATGAATGCAAGTGACTCGACCACCACCAGTTGCTGCGTGTGCTGCAAGGAAATCCCGCTCGATGCCGCCTTCACCCCGGAAGGCGCGGAATACGTCGAGCACTTCTGCGGGTTGGAGTGTTATCAACGCTTCGAAGCGCGTGCCAAGACAGGGAACGAAACCGATGCCGATCCGAACGCCTGCGACTCGCTACCGTCAGATTGAGGCATACCCTAACTGGATGTCAGGCAGGGCCGCGCCGCTTAGTCAGAATAGAGTCATCTTTCGCATTTTTTGACACATGCCTGCGAAGGTCATAGATTTCAGCCTGACAGAAACGGGGTTTGAGGCACAACGGAACAGAAGGAGCACTTAAGCCGCCTTCAACCAAGGAGACATCGTGCAGGGGCACCGCATCGGCTACGTCCGGGTCAGCAGCTTCGACCAGAACCCGGAACGCCAGCTGGAACAGACACAGGTGAGCAAGGTGTTCACCGACAAGGCATCGGGCAAGGACACCCAGCGCCCCCAGCTCGAAGCGCTGCTGAGCTTCGTCCGCGAAGGCGATACAGTGGTGGTGCACAGCATGGACCGGCTGGCCCGCAACCTCGATGACCTGCGTCGCTTGGTACAGAAGCTGACTCAACGCGGCGTGCGCATCGAGTTCCTGAAGGAGGGCCTGGTGTTCACTGGCGAGGACTCGCCGATGGCCAACCTGATGCTGTCGGTGATGGGGGCCTTCGCTGAGTTCGAGCGCGCCCTGATCCGCGAGCGGCAGCGTGAGGGCATCACCTTGGCCAAGCAGCGTGGCGCGTACCGGGGCCGCAAGAAAGCCCTGTCCGATGAGCAGGCTGCTACCCTGCGGCAGCGAGCGACGGCCGGCGAGCCCAAGGCGCAGCTTGCCCGCGAGTTCAACATCAGCCGGGAAACCCTCTACCAGTACCTCCGCACGGACGACTGACACATGCCGCGTCGCTTGATCCTCTCGGCCACGGAGCGGGGCACCCTGCTCGCGTTGCCAGAAAGCCAGGATGACCTGATCCGCTACTACACCTTCAACGACTCCGACCTGTCGCTGATCCGTCAGCGGCGCGGCGACGCCAACCGCCTCGGCTTCGCCGTGCAACTCTGCCTGCTGCGCTACCCCGGCTATGCGTTGGGCACTGACAGCGAGCTGCCCGAACCGGTCATCCTGTGGGTGGCCAAGCAAGTCCAGACCGATCCGGCGAGTTGGACGAAGTACGGCGAGCGCGATGTGACCCGTCGCGAGCACGCCCAGGAACTGCGCACCTACCTTCAACTGGCCCCGTTCGGCCTGTCCGACTTCCGCGCCCTGGTGCGCGAGCTGACCGAACTGGCCCAGCAGACCGACAAGGGCTTGCTGCTGGCCGGCCAGGCGCTGGAGAGCCTGCGGCAGAAGCGACGCATCCTGCCGGCGTTGAGCGTGATCGACCGGGCTTGCTCGGAGGCCATTGCACGGGCCAATCGGCGGGTCTACCGCGCCCTGGTTGAACCGCTCACGGACTCGCATCGGGCCAAGCTGGACGAGCTGTTGAAGCTCAAGGCCGGCAGCAGCATCACCTGGTTGACCTGGCTGCGCCAGGCACCGCTGAAACCCAACTCTCGGCACATGCTTGAGCACATCGAGCGGCTGAAGACATTTCAGCTGGTGGACTTGCCCGAAGTCCTGGGCCGGCACATCCACCAGAACCGCCTGCTCAAGCTGGCCCGCGAGGGTGGGCAGATGACGCCCAAAGACCTCGGCAAGTTCGAGCCGCAGCGGCGCTATGCGACCCTGGCCGCCGTGGTGCTGGAGAGCACTGCAACCGTGATTGATGAGCTGGTGGATCTGCACGACCGCATCCTAGTCAAGCTGTTCAGCGGCGCGAAGCACAAGCATCAGCAGCAGTTCCAGAAGCAGGGCAAGGCGATCAACGACAAGGTGCGCCTGTACTCCAAGATCGGCCAGGCGCTGCTGGAGGCCAAGGAAGCCGGCAGCGACCCCTATGCCGCCATCGAGGCGGTGATCCCCTGGGACGAGTTCACCGAGAGCGTCAGCGAAGCCGAGCTGCTGGCCCGGCCGGAGGGCTTCGACCACCTGCACCTGGTCGGCGAGAACTTCGCCACCCTGCGCCGCTACACGCCGGCTCTGCTGGAGGTATTGGAGCTGCGCGCCGCCCCGGCCGCGCAGGGCGTGCTGGCAGCCGTGCAGACGCTGCGCGAGATGAACGCCGACAACCTGCGCAAGGTGCCGGCCGATGCTCCCACCGCCTTCATCAAGCCGCGCTGGAAGCCACTGGTGATCACCCCGGAAGGCCTCGACCGGCGCTTCTACGAAATCTGCGCCCTGTCCGAGCTGAAGAACGCCCTGCGCTCCGGCGACATCTGGGTCAAGGGCTCGCGGCAGTTCCGCGACTTCGACGACTACCTGCTGCCGGCCGAGAAGTTCGCCGCGCTCAAGCGGGAACAGGCCCTGCCGCTGGCGATCAACCCGAACAGCGACCAGTATCTGGAAGAGCGCTTGCAGCTGCTGGACGAGCAGTTGGCCACTGTCGCCCGCCTGGCCAAGGACAACGAGCTGCCCGATGCCATCCTCACCGAGTCCGGGTTGAAGATCACCCCGCTGGATGCGGCGGTGCCGGATCGGGCGCAGGCGCTGATCGACCAGACCAGTCAGTTACTGCCGCGCATCAAGATCACCGAACTGCTGATGGACGTGGACGACTGGACGGGCTTCAGCCGCCACTTCACCCACCTGAAGGACGGGGCCGAGGCCAAAGACCGGACGTTGCTGCTGTCCGCGATCCTCGGTGATGCGATCAACCTCGGGCTGACCAAGATGGCCGAGTCGAGCCCCGGTCTGACCTACGCCAAGCTGTCCTGGCTGCAAGCCTGGCACATCCGCGACGAGACCTATTCGGCGGCCCTGGCCGAGCTGGTCAACCACCAGTACCAGCATGCCTTCGCCGCCCACTGGGGCGACGGCACCACCTCATCCTCCGATGGCCAGCGTTTCCGGGCTGGCGGCCGGGGCGAGAGCACCAGACACGTCAACCCGAAGTACGGCAGTGAGCCGGGACGGCTGTTCTACACCCATATCTCCGACCAGTACGCGCCGTTCAGCACCCGCGTGGTGAATGTCGGCGTGCGCGATTCCACCTATGTGCTCGACGGCCTGCTGTACCACGAGTCCGACCTGCGGATCGAGGAGCACTACACCGACACGGCCGGCTTCACCGATCACGTCTTCGCCCTGATGCACCTGCTGGGCTTCCGTTTCGCGCCGCGCATCCGCGACCTCGGCGAAACCAAGCTGTACGTGCCGCAGGGCGTGCAGACCTACCCGACGCTGCGGCCGCTGATCGGCGGCACCCTGAACATCAAGCACGTCCGCGCCCATTGGGACGACATCCTGCGCCTGGCCAGCTCGATCAAACAGGGCACCGTCACTGCCTCGCTGATGCTGCGCAAGCTCGGCAGCTATCCGCGCCAGAACGGCCTGGCCGTGGCCCTGCGCGAGCTGGGCCGGATCGAACGCACGCTGTTCATCCTAGACTGGCTGCAAAGTGTTGAGCTGCGCCGCCGCGTGCATGCCGGCCTGAACAAAGGTGAGGCGCGCAACTCGCTGGCCAGGGCGGTGTTCTTCAACCGCCTTGGGGAAATCAGGGATCGGAGCTTCGAGCAGCAGCGCTACCGGGCCAGCGGCCTCAACCTGGTGACGGCGGCTATCGTGCTGTGGAACACGGTGTACCTGGAGCGCGCCACCCAGGGGTTGGTCGAGGCCGGCAAGCCGGTGGACGGCGAGCTGCTGCAATTCCTGTCGCCGCTGGGCTGGGAGCACATCAACCTCACCGGCGATTACGTCTGGCGGCAGAGCCGCAGACTGGAAGACGGGAAGTTTCGGCCCCTACGGATGCCCGGAAAACCTTAGCGTACGATTTTTTCCGAATTCTGCGAGCCCCCCAGGAAGAATTGCGTAGACCCGCGCGCAGCAAGCACTACGTTGTGCTGAGGGATCAGCAGCAGCTTTGCCCCCGCGGAATACGCCCCTGTGAGAGCATCCTCTGCCAGGGTATCCGCTGCGACGACGAGGTGGTCACGAGTGAGGAGAACGTTGAGGATGCTCATTGCGGGATCGTCTAGACGTTTGCAGACTATCGCCTTCCCCTCCCCTCCTGTCCAGACTGCTATGGCCTCCGCGATCACACAAATTCTTGGTCGCCCCAATGCTTGCGAGAACGCACTTGAGATACGCCGCGGCTACCTCAAGGCGATGGAAGATGCGCTGCGGGTTTCGCTTCTGATCCACCAAGATCCAAGGCTTCTGTTCGACACGTGGGCCAGACTGCTCCCCTTGATCGCTCAAAGCCACGAGAGTGACGGCAGCCAGCCATTTGCGACCGGGATCGTCCGCTCGCGCGATCATGGATCCCGGCGGTTGGCTGGCTGAGCGTATGGTTGCAATATAGGAAGCAATCGCGCGCGGACCAGAACGCTGTTCATCGCAGACATTCTTAGGGTGCCATTGCAGAGATTTCAGCTTTTGAGGAATAAAATTTCAGTGCAAGACGGTCCATTGCAGAAAAATTTGACTTGCGACTGACGCAACGCAGAAATTGCTGATGCACGGATGATGCAATGCAGAGATTACCGGCTAACAGATGCTGCAGCCCAGCCGGCCAACTGAGGGCTTTGCCCGATGGACGAGCCGTTACTCTTGCCTGCAGATCACGATTCTAGGATGACTTGTGCCTCAATCGGCTGACCAGGATCGGGCGTCTGTGCTGGAGGGCTCCTTAGAGCTCTTGGGTGAAATTCGAGCCGCTTGGATGGAGATAGAGCATGGACGTGACCGAAGATCGACGGCGGTGGCGGCACTTTGCCAGATGTCCCTTGATCACGCCGTGGCAGTACAGTCCCTGATCGCTACTCTGCCCCAGTCAGCAATCTCGCTGGTCCGGCCCCAGTATGAGGCCCTCGTGCGTGCAACCTGGGCATGTTATGCAGCTACCGACACCGACATCGAGAAGCTTCTTGCGCCCCTGACTCTGGAGAGTCAGCAAGCGGCAAAGAGGCTCCCTGGCGTTCAGGACATGCTCGTAAAGCTTGAGTCCTCTGGGCCCCGAGGAGCATCACAGTTGTTGGGCAGAGCCAGACAATGCCTTTATGTCGGCTTGAACTCCTATCTCCATGCCGGGATTCACCCCTTGGCAAGGCAGTTAAATGGCTACCCGGGCGCGCTTCTGGCGGGGGTGGCCATGAACAGCAATGCGCTTGCCATGCTAACCCTTCTGAATCTGGCGCACCTGTGGCCAGGCGAACCAGTTCTGGCATGGATGAATGCACTGCATCATCAATTTGGGGGTGTTTTGCCAGAGTTGGAGCCATTGACCCCCCATCAGCCCTCGCCATAGAGCTGTCCCGGATCGCCTGCGCGTCTAGGGTGGGGTCTGTGGTGAGTGACTAGGCAGTTGGGCCTCGCCCCCCTCTGGGGGCACGGGGAGAACATCACGGGCGCATAAGCAGTTGCCCCGGATTTCTCGTTGGGGCAAGTCCTGGCAGTTGATCTGTGTCGGGGGCCTGTCGGGCGACTGTCATGTTTCCAAGTTCGGCACCCTCCTAATCTGGGCTCCCTACCCCTCCGGAGTTATCTTCTATGACCACCAAGACCCCGCCTCGCCTGCTTACCGCTGCTGAGGTTGGCGCCTGCATTCGCCAGTTCCGCCAGTTGCGTCATTGGTCGCAAGAACAATTGGCCGAGATCTCGGGCCTGAACGTGCGAACAGTTCAGCGGGTTGAGCAGGGTGACTCGGCCAGTTTCGACACCCGTCGCGCACTGGCGCGCGCCTTCGATTTCAATGACATCGATGCACTCAACAAGCCTTTCTCGCTGCCGACAGACGAGGAACTGCAGGCGGCGCAAGCGCAGTTTGAGCGCGACTACATCACCCTGGCGGTGTCCCCGCTTGCTGCTGGGCGCGAGCTGGCCAGCCTGATCGTTTCGTGCGACATGGATCTGTCCGAACCGGCTTTCGAGCTGTCGCGCGAGGCGGCGAGCGAGTTTGCTGCACTGGTCGACTACTACCGTGAGTATCGCGACTGCCAAGACCTGTATTCAGAAGTCGACAAGCTAGACATCTACGACGGGCTGCAGCAGCGCATTGAGGTCCTGCGGGAACTGGGAGTATCACTGTCGCACGGTCAGCGTAAGGTCGTCATTCGGATGGGCTCAGGTATGCCGATGGATGCCACGGTCCTGTACGTCGTGGCGTTTCGCCTCGGCCACGAGTGCAGTCAGATCGTAACTCCTAAGGCAGCACGCATCGGCTGAGTCAGCATTCATTAGATCGATAGTGGTGGCGATACATCTGACAGATGTCTATTGATCGCGCCGTCGCAGTACAGTCCCTGGAGGTTGCCCTGCCTTAGTCAGCGATAGCGCTGGTCCGGCCCCAGCACAAGACCCTGATTCGTGCGACAGCAAGGTTCTTAGCTTTCGAGGCAGCGAATTTTTGATGTGCCCTGAACCCTCGCGAAGATCCACTATGGAGACGCCGTCGATTTCTGGATCCAGACCTAAGAAGCCCTCGAGTTCTGGATCCACAGGCAACTCGTCCTTGAGTTCCTGACTGCGCACCTGAGTGGTCAAGCTCCGCCCGGGTGAAGGCTCTGCGCCCAGTACTCTAGGAACTCCTCTTGAGCAATCGTTTCGATTGCGCCTGGCCTGGCATGCCGCACCATGTGGATGGCATCCGATGCCCGCTTGGCCTCGCCAGACTGCAGCAAAAGCATGGCAGCGACCGTTCCCGCGCGTCCCAACCCCCCCTTGCAGTGGACCACGATCCTTTGACCGCTCAGCATGTCAGCGACGAGCTCAGCACTTAGCTGTAGCCAATCTTTGAGGAGTCTGTCGTCTGGTGCGGCTCCATCAGTGATTGGCAGTCCATGCCAAGAGATGCCCTTCCCCGCCACTATCGCCGGTAAGCTCTCGATTCGAAGGTCCTTGAGCTCCCAAGGCTCAAGCAAGGTGACTAGGTGAGTGGCACCCCAGTCCTGAATAGCCGAGACGTCCACATCTAGGTCTCTCGCCCATGCTCCAGTCATGGCGACTTCCTGGTACTTGCCTGGCGCAAATGTCACCCCTATGCCGCCTCCATGGGCTCCAACAGGCAACTCTGCAATCAGTAACGGGTGGCTAGCGCTGGTGCGCATCATTTCGGCTCTCCCAACATGCGGTAACGTTCTGCGTCGTGCGCCGGGGCGCTCCCCGCTCATTCGCTGCACGGCTAGGATATCGGATGTTCAGATATCGTTGAACTGGAGAGAACACCTAAGGGTCAATATCGGAAAGTCAGATAGACAGTCTGTGGGCAGGTTGATATCCTGACAACTGGTATCGCGATTTGAGGGCTGTGTGGCCTATGTCGTTAGCCAACCGACCCTCATCGCGCCCTGGCCAGAACTGGACAATTTCGTTCGTTCAATAGGTCCCTTTCTTGCGTGCGCGTGGTGCGCGCTAGAGCGCTCAAGAACGGCTAGTTCGCCGGTAGCTGCTGAGGGGTTGGCCTCGCAGGCACTTGACACGCTTGCGACGCTGCGCGTCCTCCATCGCGAACCAGTCGAATGTTCTCGGCTTGCCGCAAGATCTCTGTATGAGCCCCTGGCTTGGTCCTACAAATCTCCGTGGTCTCGCAGTGACTTGAACCTTGAGTCGGCATTGACCCGGTCGCTCACCCAGTGGGCGGCTGAGTGCACGCCCAGTGCGAGGCGGAATCTCGGAATTTCACTGGCATCCACCGAAGCTCGAGCGTACTTGGCAAACCTTCTGCGGAAGCATCGGTTGGACCCGAAGCTAGGCGACGGGCTTCAGTCGATTGGATCGCCTGAATGGAATGCGCTCAGCTTGGGGCGTAAGCGCTACGTGCTGTGGGCGAGCATGCGAAATTCTGCCTCGGAGTTCATACAAAGCGGTTTGGATGAGCATGCCGCGAGGCGAGCACTTGATCGCGAGATAAAACGCAGATGCATCTGGTTAGCTGGACGCGAGCAAGCTGGAACCCTCGCCCGGAAGGATTTTTGCTTCTTGCCTGGTCAGGGTTGGCGTCAGCCGTTGATCCTGGACGTTGCAATGGAGACTTTCCTGCCGCTGGGCATGGCGTACTGGCTGGAACCTAGCGGCAGTTGGCAGCTTTAGCTTCTAGTCTGAGTAGACCGACCAGCTGCCACGGGTCCATGAGATGGTTTGAGGGGGCTCAGGACTCTATCGCGGTAAACGCCCCCCCAGGTCTATATCGACGGTTCTCCAACGAAGCGCTGGACCTTGGTTGACCGGCGAGCCTGTGGCCCATTGGACGCTGGCCAAGAGATGGCCCTCTAGTACTCGTTCAGTCGCTTACGGATTGCCTCGATGGCATCGTCCAGTCCCGCGTCGTCCTCGGGGTAAGGAGAACAAAACAGTTGAACCGGGACCCAGCAATGTTCCTGTCCCGGTTGTACATAGGGGGCGTAATCATCTAGTAGCCATGCAGAGCCGATGGGCTGGGAAACGTTGGCAAGATCCTTCGTCGGCCCAGTCCAGTCTATGTATGGCAAGCGGGCAAACCAACCCGGGGCCGCTCCTTCGCAAGCCAATAGGTCGGCAATCTCGCGAAATCTAGGCTCCGGAACTGTGGTGAAGATGACTAGACCCTCAAAGAGCGACTTTGCCGACTCCAGAAATTCGTAGAGGCCCGGGCGCGGGATCTGGCTTACAGCGTTGGAAATCAGCGTTCCTTCTAAGTCCAAGGCGAGGATGGACGGGCGCATTGTGTAATGGTCCTCTTTGGCGGGGGTGAACGTCGGTACCGCTACCAAGCCCCGCCGGAGGGTGATCCGCCGGCGGGGCTTGGTAGCATCAGACATCTTCGAACTCGCTCGCTTGCTTGAGTTGGTTCTCAAGGAAATCAATGCGCTTCTGAAGATCGGCACTTAGATAGGCTTTGTCCGTAAAGTCCATTGCTGTCTCAGGGATCATCTCCAGCTCGACGCGTGTGGATGTAGCTGATGTACAGCGCCGCATTCCAGCTCGCTTCGCTCAATGGCAGTGTTGAGCGGTTGATGATGCGGGCGGTGATGACTGGCTTGGGCCCAAAGAAGCTGTTTTCCATCCGGAACTCTGGATCAACCGCACTGACCCTCTTTAGCTCGGCGATAGTAGGAAGTTGATCGTTGGCCTCCTGTCATAGCGCTTCTATCTCCTTGGGATTGCTATCCCTGATGTGCTTAACCTGCCCTCTCACCACCTGCCTTACGGAAGCGTTTGGGTAGGTCTGGTTCAGTTTTTCAAGAAGGTCGGCAGGGATTCGTGAGAAAAACAGCCGAATCGTCTCTAACACCATGATTCAACGAGGAAACACCCCTCGACGTCAGGCAGTTCGTGGATTACAGACCTAGGCTTGATTGAACCAGAAGCCGCGTGACACAGGCATTCCTGGAGTACTGCTCAGGCACGCGTGCCCTTCTTGAATATTGGATTCAAGAGTTTCCACGCTCCTGACCCAACGGAAACCTTCAAGAAGGCTCTGACCGTCGCCTGATCCATTGCAGTAGTTCCTCGTGCGGGATCGTACGTCCAGCGTCGACGTCGGCCATACCCTCGCGGGTCCGCCGTTCCTTCTCTTCCTCGGTCAATCCCGGAAGGAGTGCTAGTAGCTTATCTTCAGGGCTCATAGGCCGATGAGCTGTGCTCAAGTTGGCTTGATTCTCGTGAAAAAATATGGGCAGGATCTGGGGATCATCCAAGCCCGCCGGCAAAGGCAGCGATACGTCGTGGACCGCCAAGTCGATGATGACGTCCAAATCTGAGCATAAGGGCTGTATGGCGGTGGTCACCAGACGAGCCGCCCGCTCGGCGAAAGCCAGGTCCACCACCAGCCAGATCAACAGACCGGGAGGCTGTTCGACGCCCCCTGACGAGTGAGTTTCCAGGAGATAGGCCGACGAGACGAAGTCGGCGTGCTCAAGGCTGCCGCTGATGGCCGGAGCGAGCCAAGCCGGCGCGGCCTGGGCAGGTCTCACCGCGAACTCCGCCGGCGCCAGACGTTCCACCCTGGCCAGAAAGCCCGTATCCAACAATGTCGCAACCTCTTCCGGGTACAGGACAACGCCGCCGTAGTTGGGATTGAGCATCAACGTCGCGCCGCGAGTACCGGTTAGCAGCTCACGGCCTGAAACTCCCAGAATTCTGACAGCAGACGAGCTGGCCGCCTGCGCCTTGTCGAGCGAGGTAAAGAAAGGGATCGCATCGAAACCGTCAGGATGGCGGAACTGGACCAGCCGCAGTGTCTGCGCGTCGTCCGAGATGGGCGCATGCACGTACACGATCGCATCCATCAGTCGCTTGAAGAATGCGCGTTCCTCGGCCGCACTGTCGCGGGCCCGTTCAAAGGAAGCCTCCAGCGCTGTCTCCGCAGACGTAGTCCCTCTTCCACGCGGCCTGCTCGGTTGCTTCATGGTCAGATGCGATGAGGGCCGAGCGGGTACCCGGAGAACCAATCCGCCTCGATCTCGCTGCTCAGGTAGGGTCGTACGAAGGCCGACTGGGTCAGCGCTCGCAGCCGCTCTTCGTGCTCAGCAATCGCCTCGATGTCGCTGACGGTTGGATAGTGCCGCAGCAGTCGATATGCCTCTTGCCGCACCTCTTTAGGCACGGCTTGGCTGGCCGCTAGCTGCCTGAGGAACGCGCCCGCCTGCAGCACATTGCGGGTGCGCTCAGATGGCATCGTCATGACATCAAGAATGACTAGCACTAAGGAATGCTTAGCTTATCGCGTTTGTGGCCGGCCAGGGCACGGTGCAACTACAGACCTTGCGATTCCTGTATTAATGTAATATAATCAATAACTTAATTCGCATAAGTGAGCGTTATGTCCATGGAGTGAGGGCCAATAGGAACGAGCAGGTAGCCTGAGCCTTCCCATGATGGGAAGGTCAACAACGCGGGACGGATTACCACTCAACTTGCCTGTCGTTTGACCTTCCCACCGTGGGAAGGCTCATCGTCACGCCGTCGGCAAACCGCCGATGCTTTTGGAGGGTTGTCCATGAATCTCGTTGTTGAAGGTATGACCTGTGGTCACTGTGTCCGAACGGTCACCCAAGCCATTCAGGCCCTTGACCCCCACGCCCAGGTGGACGTCGATCTGGGCAGTGGCGTGGTCAAGATCGAGGGCCTGCTTGCCGTAGAACAGGCGGTTGAGGCTATCCAGCGGCAAGGCTATGTGATCGCTGCGGTGCTCCCTTCTGAGGCTGGTACGCCGGCCGCCCCGGCCGTCGCATCCTCCTGCTGCGGCGGATGCCACCGCTGAGTCCGCGCGAGGGCTTGATCCTGATCAATGACAGTCGGCCCCAAGAGGGCTAGACTGGCCATCATGAGAGCTCGCACGTCCCCTGCCCTGATCTGCCCAGCGTCCGCAGGCGCTGCTTCGGGCGTGCGGGAGCTGTCATGGTGAGGCTGCTGAGGCGGTGGCGGCGACCCCGTTCTCGTGCCCGACTGGCATGGCTGGGACTGTGGGCGCTGCTGCTGCAGCAACTCGCGCTGGTGGCTTACGCCTGTCCGCTGGAATCGGTGGAAGCTGGACAAGCGACCCTGATGGTCGGTTGCGAAGAGATGTCCACGCCGGATCCCGATGCTCCGGCGTTGTGCGACCAGCATTGCCAGCGCGATCACATCGCCACGGCCGATGCGAAGGCCCCTCAAGTGCCTTACCAGCCCGCGCTGGCCGCCTTCGCGCTGGTGCAGGCTCTGTTGCCACCGGTACACGCGCAGTTGTATCGGGATGTTCCGGTGTGCGTGTCCGATCCGCCTCCCCTGCAGCGCTTCTGTAGCCTGCTGATTTAAGCCCCCTCCTGGATTGACCCGTGCTCGTGCTGCATGCGTTGCAGCGCGCTCGTTGTCGTTTCCCGGAGGTCTTATGGAGATGTCTTTCTTCTTGCGTGCAAGGCGCAAGATGGCGTGTGGGTTCGTGTTTGCCCTGGCGCTCAGTGGTCCTGTGCTGGCGGCATCGCCCGCTATCCCGATCAGCTACACAGAAGCCCTACAACGGGCGCTTGCTAACGCCCCAACCCTGCACGTGCGCCGATCGCAGATCGATGCCAGTACCGAAGAAGCCGCGCGTGCTGGCGCGCTTCCCGACCCACGTTTGATCGTGGGGCTGGCGAACTGGCCCGTCAGCGGACCCGATGCCTTCAGCTTGCGGGCCGATGAGATGACCACCCAGCAAATCGGTCTGATGCAGGAGTTTCCTGCGCGTGCGAAACGACGTGCCGAGCACGCGTTGGCGCAAGCGACGCTGGCGCAAGCGCGCTCACTGTCGATGGCCGAACAGCAGATGGTGGCCCAAGCGGCCGCGCTGGCCTGGATCGAGCTGTGGAGTACGCAGCAAGCCGTAGATGCGTTGGAAGGTCTGCGCGAGCCGGCCCGTATAGCCGAGCGTGCGGCGCGTGCTCGCTTGGCAGGCGGCACGGCCGGGGCCAGTGATGTGCTTGCCGCCCAGGCCGCCCTACTGCAGTTGGACAATCGCCTGGAGCAGGTACATGCGGAGCACGCCGCCGCGCAGGCCGGCCTGGCGCGGTGGTTGGGTATTGCACCAGAGGCGATCTTGGCCAGTGGTGCGGCACCGGATTTTTCGCAGTTGCCATTGGAGCCCACCCAACTGCTGGCCAAACTGGACCAACACACGCCACTACTGGGCTGGGAGGCACGCGAGAGCTTAGCCCAGGCCCAGGTGGATGCGGCCGTGGCCGAAACCCGCCCGGATTGGAGTGTGGAGCTCACCTACGGACGTCGCGAGCGCGCACCCGACGGCATGGCGCGCAGCGACATGCTCATGGTGGAAGTGGGTGTGGGCCTGCCGCTGTTCCAGAAGAACCGCCAAGCACGAGGCATCGCGGCACGGCGGGCCGAGCTGGAGGCGGTGTCCGCAGAGCGCGATGAGGCCCGGCGCATCCAAGCCGAGTCGGTGCAACGCGCGATAGCGCGATGGCGCGGGTTAACCGGCCAGTTGGAGCGCCAGAACACGCAGAGCCTGCCTTTGGCGCGCGATCGTGCACGCACGGCGTTGGCCGCCTACGGCGCCGGTGCCGACCTGCAGCCGTGGCTGGAAGCGCGGCGCGATGAGATCGAATTGCACCTGGAGAACGCCCGTCTGCTGGGCGAACAGGGCCGTGCCTGGGCGGCACTGGCCTATCTGCTACCCCATGAGGAGAACACGCCATGAGCCCGACCAAGACGCGTCTCACACAGCTCGCCGTGGCCCTCGGGTTGCTGGCGCTCGGCTTTGCCGGCGGCTACGCCTGGATGACTCGAACCTCTGATACCACCCCGCCCCCCGGCACGAGCGTCGCAGATCAAGCACGCAAGGTGCTGTACTGGTACGACCCCATGGCGCCGGAGCAGCGATTCGACAAGCCGGGCAAATCTCCGTTCATGGATATGGAGTTGCTGCCCAAATACGCAGATGAGGCCATAGGGGGCGGAACGCAGATCGATCCGCGCCTGCAGCAGAACGTGGGCATACGCACTCAGGAAGTGACGGTAGAGTTACTAGGGACTGCCGTACGCGTGCCGGGCACACTGACGTGGGATCTGACCCAGGAAAGCGTGATCAGTGCGCGCATGGAAGGCTTGATCACCCACGTGCAGGTAAAGGCGCCGTTTACCGAGGTTCGTCGTGGTCAAACGCTGGCCACCGTGCAGGCCCCGGCATGGAACGCGGCCATCGCCGAAGCACATGCCCTGAGCCAAGCTCAGTCCGCGGGCGCGCGTGAGCTGCAGGGTGCGGCGCAACAACGGTTGCGTTCGTTGGGTGTTCCTTCTGGCGCCTCGGCCAGAAGTGGCGTCGTGCTTAGCGCAGACCACAGTGGTGTCGTGACCGAGATCCTGGCACGCGAGGGACAGACGGTGATGCCCGGTACGCCACTGTTCAAGATCAATGGGCTGGACACGTTGTGGCTGGAGGCCTCGGTACCCCAGGCAGCGCTGGGCACCTTGCGGCCGGGGACCTCAGTGCAGGCCACGGTCAGTGCCTGGCCGGCAGAGCGCTTTGCCGGACAGATCCAGGCGTTGCTTCCCCAGGTCGACATGGCTAGTCGCACGCAGCGGGCGCGAATTGTGCTGCGCAACCCGCAGCGTCGGCTGGTGCCGGGCATGTTCGCCGAGGTTCTGGTGCAGCCCGACGCCGAGCAGGCCCTGCCAGTCGTTCCCACGGAGGCGCTGATCGCCACCGGGCGGGACAGCCGGGTCATCGTGCAGGATCCGGACGGGAGCTTCCGGCCAGTGCGGGTGAGTGTGGGACGTAGCGTGCAAGGGCGCACGCAGATCGTGGCAGGCTTGGCCGGTGGTGAACGCGTGGTCGTCTCGGGTCAGTTCTTGCTCGACTCCGAAGCCAGTCTCTCCGGTGCGTTGGAGCGCCTGGGTGCTGCACAACCGACACGCCCTGCCAGCGCATCAGGTGTGCACGAGCGCCATGACGCCGGGCACGAACCACGCACTGTCGTGCCGTCACCGTCCAGACAGCCGGCGCCTGTCGCGCCAGACACCTCCACCTCTACGCCGCCGCGCTGCCCGGTGCAGTACTGGTATGACCCGATGGTGCCGGAGAAGCATTTCGACAAGCCGGGCAAGTCACCGTTCATGGATATGCAGTTGGTACCCAAGTTCGGCCCCGCCGCAGCCGCTGATTGCCAGGCAAGCGAGGTCATGTCCGAAGCGATGGAGGGCACACCATGATCGCGCGCCTGATCCATGCTTGCATCGCCAATCGCGTGCTGGTGCTGGTTGCCGCCGCGCTGCTGGCGGTGGTCGGTATCTGGTCGGTAAAGAACACGCCGCTGGATGCGCTGCCGGACCTGTCCGATACCCAGGTCATCATCCGCACGCAATGGGCGGGGCAAACCCCGCGCATCATCGAAGACCAGGTCACCTACCCGTTGGCCACCACGATGTTGTCCGTGCCGGGCGTGAAGGCGGTACGCGGCTTCTCCTTCTTCGGTGATTCATTCGTCTACATCCTGTTTGACGATGCCACTGATCTTTACTGGGCGCGCTCTCGAGTGCTCGAGTACTTGAGCCAGGTACGCGATCGACTTCCGCCGAATGTGAATCCGGCGCTGGGTCCTGATGCGACAGGACTGGGCTGGATCTACCAGTACGCCTTGGTGGATCGGACAGGTCAACGTGATGTGGGGCAGCTGCGTGCGTTGCAGGACTGGTTTCTTCGTTATGAGCTAAAAACCGTGCCGGACGTGGCTGAAGTAGCCAGTGTGGGCGGTGCGGTGCGCGCCTGGCAGATCCAGCCCGATCCGCAGGCGTTGGCGGCCCGTGGACTGACGGTGGCCGAGCTCATCGAGGCGGTGGATGCGGCCAACGGCGCTACCGGGGGCTCGGTGATCGAACAAGGCGAAGCCGAACTGATGGTGCGCAGCGAAGGCTACCTGCGCACACAGGAGGCGTTCGAACAGGTGCCGGTAACCGGCAACGACGGCATCCCCGTCCTGCTCGGCGAGGTGGCCACGATCAGTCGCGGGCCGGTCTTCCGTCGTGGTATCGCAGAGTTGGATGGTCAAGGTGAGGTGGCCGGCGGCGTGATCGTCCTGCGGACCGGCAAGGATGCCTTGGGGGCCATTCGGAACGTCAAAGCGCGACTGCAGGCGTTGCAATCCAGCTTGCCCGAGGGCGTGGAAGTGGTGCCGGTGTACGACCGCTCCGAGCTGATCCAGGATGCGGTACGCAACCTCACCCACAAGCTTGGCGAAGAGTTTCTGGTCGTAGCGCTGGTATGCCTGCTGTTCCTGTGGCACCTACGCTCGGCGTTGGTGGCCGTCATCACCCTGCCTTTGGGTATCCTGGCGGCCTTCATCGTGATGCACGCCCAGGGGATCTCCGCCAACTTGCTGTCATTAGGCGGCATCGCCATCGCCATTGGTGCGATGGTCGATGCAGCGGTGGTGATGATCGAAAATGCACACAAGCATCTGGAGCACTGGCGGGAGGCGCACGGCCGGGAACCTCAGGGTGAGGAGCGCTGGCAGCTGATGGCCCGCTCGGCGGCCGAGGTCGGACCGGCCCTGTTCGCCAGCTTGCTGGTCATCACCCTGTCTTTCGTGCCGGTTTTTGCCCTGCAGGCGCAGGAAGGGCGATTGTTCTCGCCTCTGGCCTACACCAAGACCTACGCGATGGCCGCCGCAGCAGGGTTGTCGGTGACCTTGATCCCCGTCTTGATGGGCTACCTGATCCGCGGCCGCATCCGCCCGGAACAGCAGAACCCCATCAATCGCATCCTGATCGCTGGCTATCGGCCCATCCTGCTGTGGGTCCTCAAACATCCCGGTGTCACCTTGCTGCTCAGCGGCCTGCTGCTAGTGCTCACCTTGATCCCCTTTAGCCGGTTGGGCAGTGAGTTCATGCCGCCCTTGGAAGAAGGCAGCCTGTTGTACATGCCCACGGCCCTGCCCGGCCTGTCCGCCGACAAGGCCCGTCAGTTGCTCCAGCTCTCGGGCCGGATGATCAAGACCGTACCGGAGGTTGAGCACGTGTTCGGCAAGGCGGGCCGTGCCGAAAGTGCGACCGATCCGGCACCGATCGAAATGTTTGAGACCACCGTGACCTTCAAGCCGCGGGATCAATGGCGCCCGGGCATGACCCCCCAGAAGCTACGCCAGGAGTTGGACGCAGCGGTCAAGATTCCCGGTCTGACCAACCTATGGGTCCCGCCCATTCGCAATCGCATCGATATGTTGGCCACCGGCATCAAGAGCCCGATTGGGATCAAGGTCTCCGGACCCGATGTGGAGCAGATCGAGCGCCTGAGCCAGCAGATCGAGCAGGTGGCCAAGACTGTGCCCGGCGTGAGTTCGGCACTGGCCGAACGCGTCACGGGTGGGCGCTATGTCGATGTACAGGTGCGCCCGGAAATCGCTGCACGTTACGGATTCACTCAAGGCCAACTCCAGCAACTGATTGCCACGGTCGTTGGCGGTGATCCAATCGGGGAAACGATCGAGGGGCGCGAACGCTATCCCATCGTCTTGCGCTACCCCCGTGGCCAGCGTGACTCGTTGCAGGCCTTGCAGGATCTGCCGCTGATCGCGCCAGGCGGTGTGCAACTGACCTTGAGCCAGGTGGCGGAGCTGTCAATCAGCCCAGGCCCGCCGATGCTCAAGAGCGATAACGGCCGGTTGGTGGGCTACATCTACGTGGATGTGGCCGATCGCGACTTGGGATCGGTGGTCCAGGACCTGCAAGCCGCGGTGCAGACCCAGGTGAGTTTGCCTGCCGGCTATGGTCTGGCGTGGTCGGGGCAGTACGAGTATCTGCAACGGGCTTTGGCACGCCTGCAATGGGTGGTGCCCGCGGCGTTGGCGATCATCTTCCTGGTCATCTGGATGGTGTTTCGCCGGCTTAGCGATGTATCCATCATCCTGCTCAGCTTGCCCTTGGCGTTGGTGGGCGGTTTCTGGTTGATCTGGGGGCTGGGCCATGCGATTTCGGTGGCCAGCATGATCGGATTCATCGCCCTGGGCGGCGTTGCGGCTGAGTTCGGCGTCATCATGCTGCTGTACCTGCGTCATGCCTGGGAGCAGCGCTTGGCCAGCGGTGCGCCGGAAGATGTGTCTACCCTGCAAGAGGCTATCTACGAAGGCGCCGTGCAACGGGTGCGCCCGAAGGCGATGACGGTAGCCGTCATCCTGGCCGGGTTGTTTCCGCTTTTCGTCGGTGCCGGTGCCGGCTCGGAGGTCATGCAACGTATCGCCGCGCCGATGCTGGGTGGCATGCTCACCGCACCGGTGCTCTCTATGGTGGTGATTCCCGCAGCGTTCTATCTAGTGCGGCGACGTGGATTGCGCGCGGCGCGGGGCGACCAATGAGAGACAGACTGAGCACTTGAGGTAAGTCCCCACAAAAAGACGCCAGTCATGGAAGAAGTCATGACTGGCGTCAAAGGGGAGAGTACCGCCTACATGCTTACTTATCAGTGCCCGGCGTGCGGGGAAATCTCAAAGCTCAGCGACGCCCGATCCGACACAAAATCCAAACCCTTTTGTGTAGAGGGCACAATGTGATTGGTGTGGATGTACCAGGTCTTGGCGGTGGTCACCTGGAAACTGGCTTGGCCTTGGGCATCGGTGCGCAGGAGCGTAGCGCTACCGTGCCCACCCTTGACCGGTGCGTCAGCACGATGACCGACGTACACGCGTAGGTTGGGCACTGGCGTGCCCTGCTGCAGCACCTGGAACGACAGCTGTTCGCCGACCTTCACGCTTCCAGGATTGCGGGCCAAGCGGATCTCCAGCGGATAGCCCAGCGAGGCAGCGAAATCGTCGGTCAGTTTTGTGCCCACCTGTCCAATGGTACGAGCATGCTTGGTATAGCTATAGGTGACCCCTTTGGGAAACTTGCTCGCATCATAGGTGGCCAGGGTATCGGGCAAGTCTTCCAACTCCAGGTACTTGCCGAACTCGCTGGCCGTACGCGTGCTGGTGGAGGCCATCGTCGAGACCCCCAGCAGATAGGTGCCCTCGCCCGCCGGATGCACGGTGAGCTGGCTCTGCTTGCCGACCTCTTTCCAACTGGCCAAGTCCGGTGCAGCCTTAGCGCCGCCCTGACTCAGCGAAACGTCCTGTAGACGCGCTCGGGTGACTGCACCTGCACTTTCATCGAAGGTGCCATTGTTCACCAACGCTGTGTTCGCCTCGCCCGCTGCGGTGCCAGGCTTGGAGAAAGCGACAAACAGGTCGTGCGCACCGGCACTGCCGGCCACAGCGAACAGCAGTAGTGTGGCGGATAGTTGCGTGTTTCTCATGATGTGTAGCTCCTCGTGATCGTGGCTTACCAGTGGTAACCAAAGCGGACATTCCAGCGACGACCCAGCAAGTCGTACGTCATGGTGTCGGTGTCGGTGTTGGGGTTGTTCTTCACGAACGGCGCCTTCTTATCGAGCACTTTTTCAACGCCGGCGGAGATATCCCACTTCTTCTTGATGCCGTAGCTCAGTTGCAGGCTGTGGTACACCACGCTGGACACATGCGAGCCGATCGTGTCGGGCACGGCGATGATGTCGTCCGCGCTGCCGATGTACTGCGCCGAATAGACGCCGGTCCAACGGTTCTTGCCCATACGCAGTGAGCCCAAGCCACGCCACTGGGTGTAGCTACCCAAGCCGCTGGTGATCTTGCCGGCGTACTCAATGGTGGTGGCCCCGGGCGTGAGCGCCCCCAACCCACGCGGGGTGAGTCTGGAGGTCCTGGAAGCCCTGCTGGATCTGGTCATGGCCTCGGGCAAGGTACGTGTGGTCGACGTGGCGGAACTGTGTCCGCCCCTGGATCCGGATCAAGCCACCGCACGTGTGGCCGCGCGTTTGATCCACCGAATGGTCAGTGCGCAGGCTCAGTGAAGTGATATCGGCTGGCAAAAGGCAGTGAGCTAATGGGAACGCTCAGCCAGCAACTGCTTCATTTGCGCGATCTCCTGTGTCTGCGAGGTAATAATGTCCTGGCAGAGCTTCACCAACTCAGGATCCTTCAGACGATTCTCCTCACACATCAGGATGGCGCCAGCGTGGTGGGGAATCATCGAACGGATGAACTGTTTGTCAGTGACCGCTGCTTGAGTGCGAATGCCCCACCAGCAGAACAGCATGAACGCCACCGTCAGACCAGCCAGAATCAGATTGCGTCGGCGATCGGGGTACATGCTGGACATTAGCCACAGCTCGATCAGCAGCATGGGAGCGGCCATCAGGCCCGCCATGTAGAACTGGTTCACGTTGTTATAGACGTTAGCCCACTGATCGACCATTGCGTACATCAATGCGTACATGGCCACGAAAGACAGGCCCATCATCAACAACAGGCGGCCGTAATGGCCTTGATGCCCTTGTTGTGCCTGGTGGGCAGGTTGGTGTGAGGCGTGCGGTTTTGCGTGCTGGGACTGCGGGTCTTGCGCGTTTTCGTGCGTACCGTGCGAAGAGGACATAACAATCTCCGTGGGAATGGCAGAACGGCGGAAGAACCCGCGAACTGTTGGAACAGCTCCCGGGCTGAGAACACTTACATACCCTTGCCGGCAGCGAATTCCTGCGGGCTCAGCTTGCCATCTTTGTTGCTATCGAGCATGCCAAAGTGCGGCGCCAGCTTGTGCTTGGCCAGTTCTTCCTTGGACAGCGAGCCGTCCTTGTTGGCATCGAGCTTGGTGAAATCGGCATCGGCCGCCGCCGGCTTGTGCTGACCGTGGTCGGTGGTGGGCGTGGTGGTCTGGCCGCCGGCGAAGGCCGCGCCCGCCATCAGGAACAAGGCCATCATCGAGAGGGAGGCATAACGCTTCATTGCAGTACTCCTTGTGGGATATGAGCCATCAGTGACAGGAATGGCCGCGCGCAGGCTCATCGGCGCGGTCAGGGTGGGGGGTGGCAACAACGGTGGAGCCGGACAAACGCAGGGCATTGGTGACCACCGAAACCGAGCTCAGGCTCATGGCCAGGGCCGCCATCATCGGACTGAGCAAAAGGCCGAAGCTGGGATACAGCAAGCCGGCGGCGATAGGCACGCCGATGGCGTTGTAGACGAAGGCGAAGCCCAGGTTCTGCTTCATATTGGCCACCGTCAAAGACGAGATGGCACGGGCTTGCACGATGCGCCTCAAATCACCCTTGACCAGGGTGAGCTGGGCGCTGGACATGGCCACATCCGTGCCCGTCCCCATCGCGATGCCCACATCGGCTGCCGCCAGGGCCGGCGCATCGTTGATGCCATCGCCAGCCATGGCCACGCGACGACCCTGGGCTTTGAGTTGCTGGACCAGGTCGGCCTTGTCCTGCGGCTTGACGCCACCACGCACATCCTCGATGCCCAGCGTGCGCCCCACGGCCTCGGCCGTCGCCTGTGCGTCACCGGAGGCCATCACCACGTGCAGGCCATCGGCACGTAGCAGGTTCAAGGCAGGCAAGGTCGTGGCTTTGATGGGATCAGCCACCGCAATGGCGCCGGCCAACCGACCATTGACCGCCAGGAACATCACGCTAGCGCCTTCTTTCCGAAGACGCTCGGCGCTGCTTTGCAAAGGTGCTACATCGGCGCCAACCGACGCCATCAGGCTTTGGTTGCCGAGCACGACATCCTGATCGGACACGCGCCCGCGGACGCCTTGGCCGGTGAGCGAATCAAAATCTTGGGCGGCCACCAGGTTCAAGCCACGTCGCTGGGCTTCAGCCACGATGGCCTCGGCCAAGGGGTGCTCACTGCCCTGCTCCAAGCTGCCGGCCAAACAAAGGATCTGATCGGCGTCGAAGCCGGCGTTGGAGAGCGTGTCGCGAAAGGCTGGACGCCCCTCGGTCAACGTACCGGTCTTGTCCACGATCAACGTGTCGATCAGACGTAGCTGCTCGATCGCCTGAGCATCGCGGAACAGGACCCCGACCTGCGCAGCGCGGCCAGTGGCGACCATGATCGACATGGGGGTAGCCAAACCCAAGGCACACGGGCAAGCAATGATCAGAACCGATACGGCATTGAGGACGGCAAAGGTCCAGGACGGTTCGGGTCCAAACAGACCCCATCCGAAGAACGTGAGCACCGCCGTGGCCAGCACGGCCAGGACAAACCAGTACGCCACCTTGTCCGCCATACGCTGCATCGGCGCGCGGGAGCGCTGGGCTTGGGCTACCAACTGCACAATCTGCGCCAGTACCGTCCCGGATCCGACTTTGTCCGCCCGGATGACTAAGGCGCCCGTCCCGTTGAGCGTGGCGCCTATAACGTGATCACCGACAGCCTTCTCCACCGGAATGGGTTCACCGGTCAGCATCGACTCATCGACACTGGCGCGGCCTTCGATGACTTCCCCATCGACCGGCACCTTCTCGCCCGGTCGTACGCGAAGCAGATCACCCACGTGCACGTGATCCAGCGCAACGTCCTCTTCGCCCCCATCGGGTTTGACGCGGCGAGCCGTCTTGGGCGCCAATCCCAGCAGGGACTTGATGGCCGCCGAGGTTTTGGAACGCGCCCGCAGTTCCAGCAGCTGTCCGAGCAGGGTGAGCGAGACGATGACCGCTGCCGCCTCGAAGTAGACCCCTACCCGTCCATGCTCGCGGAAAGAGTCCGGAAACAGGTCCGGTGCCACGGTGGCCACCACGCTGTAGCCAAACGCGGCGGCCACGCCGATGCCGATCAGCGTCCACATGTTGGGGCTGCGATTGCCGATGGACTGTAGGCAGCGCTCAAAGAAAGGCCACCCCGCCCAGAGCACCACCGGGGCGCTCAGCACGAGCTCAATCCAGGTGCGCGCCTGCGTGGACAAGCCGGGCAGACGGTGTCCCAGCATGGCCAAGACCAGGACGATCAACGTCAAAGGCAACGTCCACCAGAACCTTCGGGTGAAATCGCGTAACTCTGGATTGTCGTCCTCCTCCAGCGAGGGCATCTCCGGCTCCAGCGCCATGCCGCAGATCGGACAGGTGCCGGGACCTGGCTGACGAATCTGCGGATGCATCGGGCAGGTGTAGACCGTGGCGTGGGTACCGCTGGGTTGGGCCACCGCTGCTGGGGCGGTCACTTCAACTTGCTGGGGAGCATCGTCCGTATAGCGGACGGGATTGGTGATGACCCGTCCATCCGCAGCCTCGACAGGGGCTGCGCCTGCAGAATGGTGATGGTCATGGGACGACGGTGAGTTCATGCCGATGCTCGCTTTAGTGGGGATGGACTGCCAAGGCAGTGTGCCATTGCGGGTTACACAGCTATTCGGGGCTGAGCGTCCCGAGCACTGAAACAACAATCAGGATCAAGATGGCCAGCGCGGCCTCAGCCGTAACACTCTGCCGCAAAGCCCGCACCTCCTGCGCGGGATCTCCGCTGGTCAGCGCTCGTTCCAAGCGCGGCACCAGCGTCCATCGGTGCAGCGCTCCCAAACCCAGCATTCCAGCGAACAGGGCCAGTTTGAAAAGCAGCAACTTCCCGTAGGTGCTCTGGAACAGGGCCGAAAACGACCACGCGGTGAGATCCCCGTAGTGCGCGATGCCGGACACGATGAGCGCACCAACGAAGATCGTTCCCAGTGTCGAAAAACCATGCAGAAAGTCATGCGTTGATCGCAGACGCCCGCTGCCGTTCGTCTCTTTGCCGCGCAGCAGCATGGCAAGGAACATCAGGACCGCTGCGATCCAGCCGCCTGCCGCGAGAAGATGGACGATGCCTGCAGCAAGCCGGACCGCGCCTGCCAAGCCCTCGCCAGCGGCGGCGTGGCCGTTCCATGCCAGCGAAGCGAGTGCGCCGCCCGCCAGCATCGCCCCCAGCGGGAAGGCGGTCTCCACCTTCCCGCGGCGACGATGCCATCCGAGCACGAACATCAGGGCGACCAGCAGCGCGCCTCTCGCCATGGCTGCCCGGCCCGCGGACGTCTCGAGCAGATACCAGCCAAGCGATGCGCGATCAACCTCGGCAAGCGGCATTCCCATGATGCCCGCGGTCTTGAAGACGACATCGAGCCCGGTGAGCACGAGACCGGCTACGGCACCCGCCAATAGAACGCCCATGAGTGACCACCCGGCCAAGGCGTCGGCGAGTGCCGATCGACGCGACCCGTACCAACCGAAGAGTGGAACCCCGAAAAGAACCATGATGACAAGGTATTCCAAGAATCTCAGTGCATAAGCCGACAGGTCGAACATTCGCGACTCCTCAGCGCACCGTGAAGCTGAAGCTGCCCGGCATGGGGTGGTTGTCACCACCGACGGCGCGGTATTCCACGGTATAGACGCCCGGAGCCAGCGGTCCAGGCAACTTGGCACGCAGGGTCTTGCCGTTGTTGACGATCTCGGTCGTGAAATTCTCGATCGGCATGGTGGAACTGCCGTGCTTCATGAGCAACTTGAGACGCGACGCCCGCGGAATCAATGTCTCGTTGAACACGAGATCGATCTGGCCTGGCGAGGCCACCACCGCATTTGCCGCCGGTGTGGACTGCTGCAGCGCGGCGTGGGCGTGCGCGACCTGCAGCGAAAACTGCCCGGCCGCGATTGCGAGGACGAGCGCGAAGGAGCGAATGACGTTGGACGACTTCATATGGATAAATCCTCATTGGAATGTGATGCAAAGCCCGTTCGGGAGGGGCCGCGCTGTGTTCGATGCGACAAGCGTTAGATGTCGGACTGTCACTGAAACCACGATTTGTCGGATTTTCTTGATACTTCCGCTTTCGCGAGACGAGGATCCCACCGGCTCAGGCGGGATCCTCGACGCATTACGCTGCCATGGCGCTGCAGCTTTCCGCGCAGCGGCGACAAACTTCGGCGCAGCGCGTCATCTCAGGGTCGTTCATGGCGTCGCATGCATCGGCGCACTGGCGGCAGATCTCCGCGCAGGCACCGCAAACCACGTCGTGAACGCTGGCACCGCGCAGCATCGCGTCGGCACTGGTTGCGCAGGTATCGGCACACGTCGCCAACAGCGCGATGTGCTCCGGGGCCGCGTGAACACCTCCTTTGGTCAGGCAGTAGTTGATGGTCTCCAGGCAGATCGCATGGCATTGCGTGCAGTTGTCGATGCACTCGTTCATGGCCTGGGGCCGGTGTGCTGCGGAATGGTGAGTCATGTAGTTCTCCTTCTTCCTCGCGGGCGAGAATCGGCGCGCCCGCAACACCGTCCCCTGTTGCTGCGACGGATCAGTGCTGTGCGAACGGTTCAGTGGTTCCGTCGCGATGTATCAGCTCGACCGTGAACGGCTGCTGGCGTCCCTCCGGGACCTCCATGCCCGGAGAACCAAGCGGCATCCCTGGGAGGACCAGGCCGCGTGCGTTCGGCTTTTCTTCGAGGAGACGCTTGATGTCCGCGGCCGGAACGTGGCCTTCGATGACGTATCCGCCGATCTCGGCCGTGTGGCAGGAGCCCTTTGCATAGGGGACACCCAACCGCTCCTTGACCAGACCCAGGTCATCCATGTCGTGCACATCCACGGTGAATCCCGCCTTCTGCACGTGGTCGATCCAGACACCGCAGCACCCGCAGGTCGGGGTCTTGTGGACGGTCATGCGTGGCAGGGCTGCTGGAGTCGCGTCGGCTGATTGGACGACAACCTGTGCGGAGGGCGAGGTTGTGGGTTGCGCGGATGAAGCATCCTGGGTGCAAGCACCCAGACCAGCCACGGCAAGGACCACAAAAGTCAGACGGTGCAATGTGAGCGTAGTCATTTCAATCTCTCGACTCAGCGCTTGGTCCGCGAGGACCAGTGGATGTGGACGATCCGCCAGCCGTCCGCGGTCTCCTTCAGCACCATCGTCTCGTCGCTCTGGACGGTCAGTGGCTGGCCGTCCTTCTGGGCATGCAACTCGCTTTCGGTTCCGACCCACGCGAACTCGCCAGCGGCTCGTGCGCGCTGACGGAGCAGCTGGCGATGGGCGCCCTTGAGGAACGCCGCATCGCTGACTGCGTGATGGCCCATGTATTCCTCGCGGCTGCGTTCGGCGCCCCCGGACTCGAGGATGAGAACGTCGGCAGCGAGCAGGGCTTCGACCGTGGCCAGATCGCCGCTAGACAGGGCCCTGTTGAAACGCTCCGCTACGGCGACCGCGGCCTCTGCAGTGACTGGGACGTCGACGTCCGCAGATGCCGCGGCAGCGGGGTGATGTGCGTGCGGCTGTGTCGCCTGCGCCATTGCGGGGGACACGACGGCCAGTGCCAGTGCGAGGGTGAACGAGATTGCTGTTGCGTTCATTGCGTGGGCTCCAAGAAGATCAATGGGGGTGCGCATGGCCGTCATCGGCCACGGGCGTGTGTGGTGCAGGGTGCGACTCCACCTTGCCGTCGGGATGGCCGTGGCTCACCAACCCGACTTCCGTGTCGCTGGGTGTCGGGCCGTGGTGATCGTCGTCCACGCCCGGCGGGTGCGCATGCGGCATGGAGTTGTTGCCCGGCTCGAATAAGGCAGGGTGATCCTCGGCCTTTTCGTCGTCATGGTGGCCTTGCGTCTCGCCGCCGCCATGCGAATGGCCCTCGCTGCTGTCGACAAGTTCCTTGTACGCAGTCGCGTCCAGCGTGGGCAACTTCTGCAGGAAGGCCGACATGTTCCATATGAACTCATCGTCCATGCTGCCGCCCCAAGCGGGCATGCCGCTGGCCTTGATGCCGTGCTTGATCACCCAGAACGCCTCAGCTGGAGCGACCGGCTGTTTGCTTAGGTTCGGTGGCGCGGGGTACAGGCCCTTGCTCATCTCGGTGGCCGCCGCGTCTGGTGAAAGATGGCAGGTCACGCACATGGCGTTGTAGTTGCCCGCACCCTGGCGGATACGCTCAGGATCATCAAGGTTCGTGGGTAGCTGAAGCTTGGCGGCGCGCACCTCAATGGAACGCTCGCGCGCCGTTTCAAGTAGCGCATACACCGGGCGACTATGCGGATCGTCGGCGGCCACGTTGTACACGCCCAGAGAGAGCGTGGCGGTTGCGACCACCGCAACCAATGCCACGCCGGCACCGAGCCATACCCACATCTTTTTGTTGGATTTCATTGTCAGTTCCCCTTAGAACCAGGTACGAAGGCCGATGACCAAGCGCGTGTCTTCAAAGGACTCGCCATGCTCGCGTCGCATGTCTGCGGTATTGCCAAACGCGCGCTCGTACACCACGCCGATGTAGGGAGCGAACTTTCGGGTGAACTCATAGCGAAGTCGTAGCCCCGCCTCAGCGGCACTCAGACCCGAACCTATCCCGCGCAATGGATCGTTCTTGCCATAGGCGGTGACTTCCACCAGCGGCTGCAAGATCAGCCGGTTGGTTAGCAGCAATTCGTACTCGGCCTCGACATTGGCGGCAGTCTGGCCCCCTTCGCCGAGATAGGCTGTGGCGGACACTTCGAACTTCATCGGCGCCAAGCCCTGTACACCGATAGCGGCGAAGTTCTGCGATGCCCCAGGCTTGAAGTCATGACGCACACCGGCCACCACATCCCACCACGTGGAGATACTGCGGCCGTAAAGCACTTCCAGATCAGCCGACTCGGTCTGACCATCCGTGCGTTCGCCTTCACTGCGGAGCCAGACGCGATTGAGGTCCGTACCGATCCAGCCCTGGCCCTCCCAGCCCAGCCCGGTGCCCGGATCGGCATCCCAGGTTTCCAGGCGATTGAGCAGCACGTAGCTCTTGATCGAGTTGTCATGCACCGGATGCGCGTGTTCCGGCGCGATGGCCGCCTTGCGATCCGCGTCCGTCACCGCGGGAATCGGGGTGCGCGGCTGCGTTGGCGCTGCAGGCCCGTGTCCCATCTGACTGTGGTCCATGCCCTCCATCGATTGCATTCCCGCTTCTGGTGTAGCGGGCGCGGGCGAATCATGGCCCATCTGCGAATGGTCCATCCCCTGCATCGCAGGCGTGGCCGTGCCGGAGGTGTCGGCTGCAGCGGGCTGTGCCATCTGACTGTGATCCATGCCCTGCATCGACTGCGCCTGCGCTGTGGGCGCCGCAGGTGTGCTCGCGGGCGAGCCGTGCCCCATCTGCGAATGGTCCATGCCCTGCATGGCAGGCTCGGCTGCGTTAGCCTGCGGCTCGGCGTGGCCCATCGCCGCATGATCGATCGTCGCTTCGCTCGTCTTGGCCGGTGTTGCAGGCTTTTGGGCTGGCGCAGGTTTTGATGTCGGTGCCTGATGTGCAGAGTGATCCTGAGTCTGGGTCTGCGCGCCCTGCTCCATCTGCATGGAGCCGTGCTGCATAGATTGGGCGCTGGCCGCATTGGCCAGGGCCAGCGAGATAGCCGTCAGCGCAGTCAGGGTGGTATCGCGTCTATTGATGTTCATTCGTCGACCCTCACCGTGCGCATCATTCCGGCTTCCATGTGATAAAGCAGGTGGCAATGGAACGCCCAGCTGCCCAACGCATCGGCACGCACGCGATACGTGCGTCGGCTACCTGGCGGCATATCCACCGTGTGCTTGCGCACCATGAAGTTGCCGTTGTCGTCCTCCACGTCACTCCACATGCCGTGCAAATGGATGGGATGGGTCATCATCGTGTCGTTAACCAATACGATGCGCATACGCTCGCCGTAGTTCAGCCGCAGCGGCTCGACATCGGAAAACTTCTGACCGTTGAAGCCCCAGGAGAATTTCTCCATGTGTCCGGTCAGATGCAGCTCGATCTCGCGACCGGGGTCGCGTCCGTCAGGGTCTTCAAAGGTGCTCTTGAGCATGGAATACGTCAGCACATGACGGCCGTTATCGCGCAGGCCATTGCCCGGATCATCCAAGCGCGAACTCACGCTCATGGCTTGGTTGTCCAACAGGGGATTGTTGGTCTCGCTAGCAGGGTGTGATTGCATGCCCCCGTGCTGCATGCCTGCCATGGCACCATCGCCGGCGGCGGGCATCGCATGGCCTGCATGGGCCGAGGTCGCGTTACCGCTGACAGGTGGGGTCATGCCAGGCATGCCCATGGCCGCACCACAGCCGCCTTCCATGCCCTTGCTGCCGCCAGACATATCCATCGACCCATGATCCATGCCCATGTCTGCCATCGTCAGCAGCGGCCGGGGATCCACAGACGGAACGGGCGCGCGTAATCCTTCGCGCACAGCGAGCGTGCCGCTGATGTAGCCGGTGCGACCGGAGTCTTGGGCAAAGATGGTGAATGCGTCCTGCCCGGAGGGCTCCACGATCACATCGAAGGTTTCTGCTACCGCGATGCGGAACTCGTCGACGGAAACCGGATGGACATACAAGCCATCTGCCGCCACCACGGTCATCTTCAGCCCCGGAATACGCACATCGAAGTACGTCATGGCAGAGCCATTGATGAAACGCAGGCGCACCTTCTCGCCACTGCGGAACAAACCGGTCCAGTTGCCCAGTGAGGTCGTGCCGTTCATCAGGTAGGTGTAGGTGTTGGCGTTGACGTCGGACAGGTCCGTGGGCGTCATCCGCATCACGCCCCACATCTTGCGATCTTCCAACGTGGCCGACAGGCCGTTGCGCTTCACATCGCGCGCAAAATCGCCGACCGTGCGCTTGTAGTAATTGTCATGGCCCGGCATCTTCTTCAAACGATCGAACAGGGCCGTCGGGTCCAGGTCTGTCCAATCGCTCAGCATCACGACGTAGTCGCGATCGAAACTGAAGGGCTCCGGCTCCAATGGGTCGATGACGATCGGGCCATAGAGCCCGGCTTGTTCCTGGAACCCTGAGTGGCTGTGGTACCAGTAGGTTCCGCCCTGATGCAGGGTGAACCGGTAGTGGTAGGTCTCACCACGTCCGATACCGTCAAAGCTCAGACCCGGCACGCCGTCCATGTTGGCCGGCAAAATGATGCCGTGCCAATGGATGGAGGTGTCCGCGCCATGGATGGAGTTAGCGGGCAATGCATTAGAGACGCGCAAGTTGACCGTGGTGCCTTCCCGCCACCGCAGCAACGGCGCCGGAACGGACCCGTTGACCGTGATCGCGGTGCGGGTCTTGCCGGTGAAGTTCATCGGCGTCTCGCCAATGGTCAGGTCAAACTCAGTGCCCGATAGTACGTTGGGTTGTCCCGGCCCCTTGAGCGCCCAACTGGCTTTGGGCCAGAAACCTAATCCTGCGACTGCGCCTCCCAAGGCCAAGCCTTGGACAAATCGCCGCCGCGAAGGCAGCAGCGGTCCACCGCGTGGACCACGAAAATCATCATGCGACATGAAAATGCTCCAAGCGTCGTGTTGCCACCGGCGGGCGGTGGTACAGAGCGGGCGGCTGGCCTAAACAGGCATGCAAGCCACACCAACGGCGCCATTGCGGCGCCTAGGGACGCTTAGCCGATCGGTGGTCGGATCAGATGAGGCAAGGCAGGTGCCGCATGCCCTAGGGGCAGCGGCATGACATCCAGGCCCAAGGCCAGTTGCACCGAAACATGCAGGCGCGCAGGAAGTGCGCTCGCGCAAGCGTGTACGCAGGCGCACCGGCACGCAGAAGACTTGCAACAGTCGGGACCGGCATGGTCGCCATGCCCAGTGCCAGCCTTTTCAATCGATGTGGCATCGGGATGATGCTCAGCACTGTGATGGGCGAAGCAGTCTTCGTCGACTTGCACCGCGGCAGCCACTTCGCTGGCCTGCTCTTCCATGACCGGGTTCATACTGACGGACGCAAACGCCGACCACGCGCCGTTAAGCACGAGCATGGCGATCAGGAACAGTCGCAGTAGAAGTGAGGAGGCTGACACGGGCGACATGGTATATCACTTTAGACAAGGCGCGTGTGTATCGGTCGTGAACAAAATCTCAAGTAAGCCTGAGATGTCGCGACTTGTCAGTCGCACTAGCCGCGGACACTGCAGCTCCCTCCAGAAGCGCCCAAAGGGCGGGTTGAGGCGAAGAGTTGCCCATAGGGCGAGCGCTTGTTCGGTTTACTTCTCGGGCGTGGCCTCGATCAGCTTCACCAACTCGCGCTTCTGCTGCTTGCTTAGCGAGCCCCAGCGCAGGAGCAACTTGGCCAGCAGATCATCGTCGGTGTAAAGGAAGGCGGCGGGGATCCCCAACGCTTGGGCCAACCGCTCAGCAATCTCCAGCATGGGCTCGTGCTTGCCACGCTCGTACTGGTTGATTCGGGGGCTGGCCACGTGAGGATCCAGACCGGCCCGGATGCCCAACTCCTTCTGCGACAAACCCGTGTGCAGGCGGGCTTGTTTGAGGCGTCGAGCGAAGGTCGGTGTTGAGTCGACGGACAAAGTCACGCGCGCACCCCATGGAGACCCCATAAGGATGGCGGATGTACCCAGCCTTGCATACTAAGATATTCTTAGCTTTGAGGCAACCGGCGACACCGGTAGCGCCGCCCCCCCCCAGGAGCCACGCCGCTCCCTCATCCCCGGAAACCGCATGCCCGGAACCTCGTCAATGACGCCATCTGGGGTCGCCAGCATCGAGGAGTTGGGCCTTCGTGGCACCCTTTTCCTAGCCGCACTGTTAGCCGCGCAGCTACGACGCCTACCGGTGGCGCCCACACGCCGCTCCACCTTGCTGGTGCTGGACACGCTGCGAGACTTGGCCTTGATCCAAGTTCCCTGGCCAGCGGATCGATGGCAGATCCGCCCCGATGCCGAGGTCACGCCCATCGAAGATCCGCAATGTGCTTTCGCCTGGTCTACCCACGAGCGCAGGCACCTGCTCCCGGTGCTGGAAGACCAACTCGGCGATATGGCACACGATGTAGACTTGGCGGACGCGAAACTGGAGCTGTGGGATGAACTTGCACTCTGGGAGACCGAGCAGTTTCTGGAGCAGCAATTGCTCAAACATCACTTCGACCCAGGCTGGGCACGTGATGTGGGGTTCGTCTTTCAATCCGGACCGCGGGGCTTGCCGATCGCGCGGTGGCGTTACTGCTGCTGGGCGGCGGTACGCCAAGGTGCCTCGGTGGCGATGCGTCTTGGCGTGCACGACAGCGCCCATGTGCGGGAAGCCATCTTTCAGGAGGTCCAGAAGCGCCTGCGCTACCTGATGACCAGTTCGCCCGAGCAAGGCATGTTCAAGCCCTATCATTTGGCACCGGAGTCCTCAGTAGCCAAACTGTTTGTAGATTGGGTCGTCCCTATGGAATGGGCGTACTGGACAGGTGAGCGCCACCCCAGCCGCTAGCAGACAAACGAGCAGCCTCGTCAGTCGGCTCCCCCATCTTGCGCATGGCCGCGCCGAGTTTTCTTCACCGCATTTTGTGCTGGCGTCAGTTGATTCAGTAGAGGCTCTAGCGCTTCAAGACGTGCATTGGCACGCAACGCATCGGCTTCAGCGCTCTCGCGGCGCTCACGCTCCCGCGCAAGGGTGTCTTGAACTTGAGCTAGCTCGTTGCGCATGGTATCCAAGGTCTTGGCGTCAGTCTTCCAGCGCTCCTGCAGTGCCAAATAGTCCGTCGCGGTCTGGCGCAACGCCACGACCTCGCTGTGTTGGCCTTCGTGGGCCTGTCGTAGCTGGGCAAGCTCACGCTCAATCCGCCCGTGGCGCTCCAGCCATTGACCATTGTCGCGGTTCAGCACCAACAGCTCCTGATTCTTCGCGCCCAAGGCTTCATTGGCCTGACGTAAGGCTACTTGCAGCTCTTGGACCTGATGCTCGTGACGGCGAAGCTCTTGCTCACGCTGCTCTTTGGTTGAAGTGCGGTAGTGCTCAAGCGCTTCCCGGGCATGGGCATGCTTGTCCTCCAGAGAACGCGTATGCGCCTCATGATCAGCCAGCCGCACCGTCATGCCAGCGATGCGCTCGTTCAACTGGGCGATTTCCGCGATCCTGTCACCTAGATTCTGTTGAAGGAGGGCGTGAGCAGCTTGCTCTTGGTGCAGGCTTGCTTCGGTGCGCTGCAGCCGACTGCTCAAGGCGGCAGCCTCCTCTTGGGCACCGGAAAGCGCCTGTTGCCGACTGTGGAGCTCAGCCTGATGGCGCTCACGCTCCTGGGTGAGGATGGCCTCTGCTTCCTCCTGGAGCCGCGAGGCCAAGCGCGCAACCAAGTCCTGCAAAGCATCACTAACGGCTACCGTCCTCGCCGGACCGCCGCCTTCCTCTCCTTCCAGTTCACGCAAGTAGCGGTGGATCGTGGTCTTGGAGCCCGTGTTGCCCAAGGCCACTCGCACCGCGTCGACTGACGGCTTCTTGCGTTGGGCCAGCAGCGCGTCGCGCGCCTTCTGGACGTCACTCTTATAGAGTCCTGCGCGCGCCATCGTGCCACCTCACTTTATTTCGTAATGTATTACATACCATGTAATTACATACTATTAAAGCAGGTAGACGACCGCTCGTCGGCGAAAATAGTTATACGGGATAATATTGAATTATCCCGCGTAAGGCGGATTCTGACCCTTCCCGGCGTCCCAAGCAGTACGAAACCGCCCAGGGCCGGCGATCGCTGGGTAGTATGGCCCAGAGCGGAAAGGAGGCCAGCCAGGGTGCAGGCAGGCTCCGCCACCGAGCCCGTTGGCCATCATAGGACTGTGCATGCCGATCGAACGTATCGTCATCGACAACTTCAAGTCGTTTCGCCATCTGGACCTGCCCCTCAATGCCCACATGAACCTGGTGGTGGGCGACAACGAGGTCGGTAAATCCACCCTGCTGGAGGCCATCCACGCGGTGGTCACCGGCCAGCTGCATGGGCGCAATCTTGCCTACGAGCTCACGCCCTACCTGTTCCACCAGCCCACGGTGCAGGAGTACTTGGGAGCGCTTGCCACGGGCACGCCGGCCTCGCCGCCACGGATCTCCATCGAAGCCTATCTGGGCGCCGACGCCGCGCTGGCGTCGTTACGCGGCACCAACAACTCCCTGCGTCTGGATACCGCCGGCATCCGGCTGCTGGTCGAGCTCAACGACGACTACCGCGAGGAGTTCAACGCCTACCTGCAGCAGCACCAGGGCGCGGTCAGCCTGCCGGTGGAGTACTACACGGTGCGCTGGTACTCCTTCGCCAACAATGGCGTCACCGCCCGTAGTATTCCGTTCGACTCGACCATCATCGACACGCACGGCATCAAGACCTTGTCCGGTGCCGATCGCTATATCGCCGGCATCATCGAGCAGGCACTGACGCCTGCGCAGCGCGTCTCGCTGTCGCTGAGCTTCCGCCGCATGCGGCAGAGCTTTTCCGAAGAAGCGGATGTGGCAGCGATCAATGCCTACTTGACCGAGCACACCGGGGACATCAGCCACAGGGCATTGACGGTAGGCGTGGACACATCGCCGCGCTCAACGTGGGAAACCAGCCTGTCACCCTACCTGGATGAGCTCCCGTTCACCCAGGCCGGCAAGGGCGAGCAAAGCGCGGTGAAGATGAAGCTGGCGATGCACGCGGCCGGCGCGGCTCACGTGCTGCTGATCGAGGAGCCGGAGAACCATCTGTCCTATTCCAGCATGACCCAGCTGATCGACAAGATTGCGGCCCTCTCCACCGCCCAGCAGGTGATCATCGCCACCCACAGCAGCTTCGTGTTGAACAAGCTGGGCGTGGACAACGTGATCCTGTTCAGCGCGCAAGGCCAGATGAAGCTGGACCAGCTGCCCAGCGATACCCACGACTATTTCATGAAGCTGCCGGGCCACGACACGCTGCGGTTGATCCTGGCCAAGCAGGCGATCCTGGTGGAAGGCCCTTCCGACGAACTGATCGTGCAGCGTGCCTACAGTGACCATCACGGCGTGGCGCCGATGGCTCACGGCGTAGACATCATTTCGGTCAAGTCGTTGGCATTCAAACGCTTCTTGCAGATTGCCGATCGACTGAGGATTCAGGCCAAGGTGATCACCGACAACGACGGTGATATCGCAGTTGTGCAAGAGCGCTATGCCGAGCACATCAACGCGATCTATTACGATTCCGACGAGAGCGCCCCTTCGCTGGAAGAGCAGCTGATCAAAGCCAACTCGCTGGCCGAACTCAATACCGTGCTGGGCAAGGCCTTTGCCGATGAGGTGGCGCTGCTCAAGTACATGAAGGGCCATAAGACCGATACGGCCTTGGCGATTTTCAATAGCCCGCACTCGATCAGGTTCCCGGACTATGTCCAGCGTGCCATCACCTAACCGGGTCCTGCTCTCGGCAGCCGGCTCGGGCAAGACCACGTTGCTGGTCCGGCAGGCCTTGGAGCGACCTGAGCGCCGCATCGCGATTGTCACCTACACGCTGGAAAACCTGGAAGAGATCCGGCGCTCGTTTGAGGCCCACGCAGGCGCGGTCCCCGCGCATGTCACCTTGCACAGCTGGTATGGCTTTCTGCTGCGCCAGTGCATTCGCCCGTACCAGGCTGCGCTTTGCCCTGAGCCTCGCATCGAGACCATCCTGTTCGTAGAAGGTGTCACCAACAACCGCGCCCCACGCACCCAGGTGGCGCGCCACTACCTGGCGGGCAACCGGATGTATTCGGACCGAGCGGCCGATTTCGCTGTGCGCTGCGATGAGCTGACCCAAGGCCAGGTCGTGGCGCGATTGGCGGCGATGTACGACGAGCTCTACATCGACGAAGTCCAGGATCTGGCCGGCTTTGATCTGGATCTGGTCGAACGGCTGTTGAAGAGCGAGATTGCCATCACGTTGGTAGGCGATACGCGCCAAGCCACGTATGCGACCAACTATGCGCAAAGGTACAGCCAATACCGTGGTCCGAATCTGGCAGCGCTGTTTCAGATTTGGGAGGCCGACGGCTTATGCCGGCTGGATCACCGCCTCACCAGTCTGCGCTGCGTCCAGGCCCTGTGCGATATGGCTGACACGCTCTATCCGCAGATGCCGCGGACCCAATCAGGCAATGGCGAGGTCACCGGACACGATGGCATCTACCTCGTCGCTCCAGGGGATGTGGCCGCGTACATGCAGGAGTTCGCCCCCACCGTGCTCCGGCATGACCGGCGGCAGGCGTGCGACGGACTGCCGGCGGTGAACTTTGGGCAGTGCAAGGGCCGCACCTACAGTCGGGTCCTCATCTTTCCGAACGGGCCGTTGACGCAGTACCTGCGCACGGCCGATGCAGCGCGTATCACCGCGCCGCCGAAATACTACGTGGCCTTCACCCGGGCGCGGCAAAGCGTGGCCTTTGTGTATGCCGGCGCGTGCGCGTTGCCGGGTCATCAGCTCTATGCGCCTGCCAGCGCAGACGCATAGAGCCAGGGGCTGCGATCACATCTTCTTTAACGGCGCCGCGGTGGGCGGCGGCGGTACCGGGCCCGGGTCGTTGAAACACAGCATGATCTGATCGATGCCGAATTGATCGGCCAGGACCTGGGCAATCACAGCATGCACCAGGTCCAGGTCGACCGAGGGCGCCGCGACCGTGATGGTGGCCGCGATCGCACGGCCATGCTCACCGGCGACCAGGCGCAGGTCGTCCACCGCTTTCACGCCCGGGTCGGTAAACATCGCCGCACGGACCTGTTCCAGGTTGAGCTCGTTCATGGGGACTCCAAAGCAGTGCTACCGGCGCGGGGAGCTCGGTCGCGATGCAGCCAACGATAGAGCACCGGCAGCACCAACAAGGTCAATGCGGTGGATGAGACGATGCCGCCGATGACGACAGTGGCCAGCGGCCGCTGCACTTCCGAGCCAGCACCGACATTCAAGGCCATGGGTAGGAAGCCCAGCGAGGCTACCAGGGCGGTCATCAACACCGGTCGCAGGCGTCCAAGGGCGCCGTCGCGCACAGCGTCGTCTAGCGGATCGCCCTGTTCGCGCAGACGGCGGATGAAGGCGATCATGACCAGCCCGTTGAGTACGGCCACGCCCGACAGCGCGATGAAGCCCACGCCGGCAGAGATCGACAACGGAATCCCGCGCAGAGCCAGTGCCAGCACACCGCCGGTCAGCGCCAGCGGCACGCCACTGAACACAATGGCCGCATCCTTGGCCGAGCCGAAGGCCATGAATAGCAGAGCGAAGATCAACGCCAGTGTCACCGGAACGACCACGCCCAGGCGTTGGGTGGCCGAGATCAGCTGCTCGAAGGTGCCGCCGTAATCGATCCAGTAGCCCTCTGGAAGCGCGACATCCTGGCCGATGCGTGTGCGCAACTCGCCGACGAACCCGCCCAGATCGCGCTCGCGCACGTTGGCGGTGATCACCACGCGGCGCTTGCCGTTCTCGCGGTTGATCTGATTGGGCCCGCGCTCTACCTGGATCTTCGCCACTTCCCGCAGCGGCACCGTGCGAGGCCCCCCATTGGCGCCGGCGGCCAGACGGCTGGACTCATCGACACTGGTGCTTGCCGGCAGCGGAATGGGCAGATCTGCCAGCACAGCGGGGTCTTGGCGCTGCGCTTCGGGCAGGCGCACGACCAGGTCGAAGCGGCGGTCGCCCTCGATCAACTGGCCGGCAACACTGCCCCCAATGGCGGTGGCCACCGTTTCCTGCACATCGCCCGGGTTCAGGCCATACCGTGCCAATGCCGCCGGATCTGGCGTGATGGTCAGCAGCGGCAGGCCGGAGACCTGCTCGGCCTTGACGTCTTCGGCGCCGGGGACGCTACGCATGACCCGCTCGACCCGGCTGGCCAGGCGCGTCAACTGGTCAAGGTTGTCGCCGTAGACCTTGACCGCCACGTCCGAACGGACGCCGGAGATCAACTCGTTGGTGCGCATCTGGATGGGCTGGGTGAACTCGTAGTTGCTGCCCGGGATTTCCTTGGCCGCCGCCTCCAGCTCTTCCACCAGCTCGGCCTTGGGCTTGCGCGGGTCGGGCCACTGGTCGCGGGGCTTGAGCATCAGGAAGGTGTCGGCCATCGACGGCGGCATAGGATCGGTGGCCACCTCGGCGGTGCCGATCTTTGAGAAGATGTTGGCCACCTCCGGGAACTGGGCCAGGCGCTTCTCCAGCGTTTCCTGCATGGCCACCGACTGCTCCAAGCTGGTGCCGGGAATACGCATGGGCTGCAAGGTGATGTCGCCCTCATCCAGGCTCGGCACGAACTCCGAACCCAAGCGGGTGGCCAGCACGCCACAGCCCACCACCAGCACGGCCGCGCCGGCCAGCACCACCACGCGCCGACGCAGGGCCCAATCCAGCAGCGGCGTATAACGGGCACGCGACCAGCGCATCAGGCGGTTGTCGTGCTCAGCCACACGGCCGCGCAGGAAGCTGGCGATCGCCGCCGGCACGAAGGTCAGCGACAACACCATGGCGCCGGTCAGGGCCAGCACCACCGTGATCGCCATCGGGTGGAACATTTTTCCTTCTACCCCGGACAGCGAGAAGATCGGCAGGTAGACCGCGGCGATGATGCCCAGGCCAAACAGGCTGGGACGGATCACCTCGGCGGTGGCCGAGGCGGTCAGGTCATAGCGCTCTTCATCGTTGAGCTGGCGGCCTAGCGCGTGCTGCGCCTCGCCGAACCGGCGCAGACAGTTCTCGATGATGATCACCGCCCCGTCCACGATCAGGCCGAAGTCCAGCGCGCCCAGGCTCATCAGGTTGCCCGACACGCCGCCACGCACCATGCCGATGATGGTGAACAGCATCGCCAACGGGATCACCGCCGCGGTGATCAACGAGGCGCGCACATTGCCCAGCAGCAGGAACAGCACCACCACCACCAGCAGCGCGCCCTCGATCAGGTTCTTGGACACCGTGCCGATGGTGCGATCCACCAGCGCGGTGCGGTCATAGACGGCCTTGGCATGGACGCCGGCAGGCAGGCTGGCGTTGGCGGCATCCAGCTTGGCCGCGGCCGCCTGGGAGACTTCCCGGCTGTTGGCGCCGAACAACATGAAGGCGGTACCGACCACGACCTCGTGGCCATTCTGGGTGGCCGCGCCCGTGCGCAGCTCCTTGCCTTCGCCCACGCTAGCGACGTCGCGCACCCGAATGGGCACGCCATCGCGCCGGTCCAGCACGATGTTGCCGATTGCCTCCAGATTGGCTAGCTGGCCCGGCACGCGCACCAGGAACTGCTGTCCGTTGCGCTCGATGTAGCCGGCGCCGATGTTCTGGTTGTTGCGCATGACCGCGGCGACCACGTCGTTCAACGTGAAGCCCAGCGCCACCAACTGAGCTGGATCGGGAGTGATGTGGATCTGCCGCTCGAAGCCGCCGATGGTGTTGACCTCGGTGACGCCGGGCGTGGTGCGCAGCTGCGGCCGGATCACCCAGTCCTGCAGGGTGCGCAGGTCCGTGGCCGTGTACGGGGTGCCGTCGGGCTTGCGAGCGTTGGGCTCGGCCTCCACGGTGTACATGAAGATCTCGCCCAACCCGGTGGAGATCGGCCCCATTTCCGGGTCCAACCCTTCGGGAAGCTGGGAGGCGATCTGCTGCAGGCGCTCGGCGACCTGCTGGCGGGCAAAGTACAGGTCGGTGCCGTCCTTGAAGACGACGGTGACCTGCGAAAGCCCGTAGCGCGACAGCGAGCGGCTGTAGTCCAGCTTGGGCAGACCGGCCATGGCCGTTTCGATGGCAAAGGTGACCCGTTGTTCGGCCTCCAGCGGCGAGTAACCCGGGGCCTGGGTGTTGATCTGGACCTGGACGTTGGTGATGTCGGGTGTGGCGTCAATGGAAAGGTGACGGTAGCTCCACACGCCCAGCGCAACCAGCGCAGCGGTGAGCACTAGCGTCAGCCAGCGATGGCGGATGGACAGCCCAATGAGGCGTTCGAGCATGGCGGGCCTCATTCTTCTTCCACGGTGGACTTTTCGATGTCGGCCTTGATCAGGAAGCTTTGGGCCACCACCACCTGTTCACCGGCCTTGAGGCCTTCCAGCACTTCGGCGCGTTCGGCGTCGCGGCGCCCCAGCTTCACCGGCCGGGTGTGGTAGGTTTCGCCCTGCTGCACGTAGACCACGTCCTGGTCTTCTGCGGTCTGCAGCGCCGTGATCGGCACCACCAACGCTGCCGATTGGCGATCCACGGTGACCCGCGCCTTGACCGCCGACCCCGGCCGCCACAGGCCATCGGTGTTGGCCACCGTGCCGCGCGCAATGGTGCTTTGGCTGGCGGTGGCGGTGCCGGGCAGGACGCGCTCCAAGGTGGTCTGTGCGGTGACGCCATCGCTCAAGCGGGTAACCGTCACCGGCACGCCAGCACCGATGTGCTGGGCGTCGGCGCCGAAGATGTGCAGGTCCACCCACAGCGTGGACAGGTCGGCGACCTCAAACAGCGGCGCGCCCTCAGCGGCGGCCATGCCTACGGCGGCCGTGCGCGCCATGACCACGCCACTGATCGGCGCGGTGACGGTATAGGTGGTCAGGCTCAGGTTGCTCTCTACCGTGGCCAGTGCCTGGCCGGCCCGTACCTGATCACCCACGCCCGCACGCACGGAGCGGACCGGTCCGGGGAAGCGTGCCGTGACCTGCGCGATGCGACCGTCAATCGGGGTCAACAGCCCTTGCACCTCATGCTCGTCAGCAATCTCACCGGGGCCTGCCGGTGCGACCTGGATACCCGCTGCCTGCGCAGCTTTGGCGGCAATCTTGGTTTCCAGCGGCGCTTCCTCGTGCTCGCCGTGCTCTTCGCCCTCAGCGGCGGCGCCGCCTTCGGACGCTTCGTTGGGGGCCGACGCGTTGCAGGCGGCCAGCATCATCAGGGCCATGCCCAGTGCGGTCCAAGAAAAGCGATTCATGGGGTCTCTCCGGTGGAAGCAGCCGCCGGCGGCGCGACAAGCGCTTGGCCGGTCAGGCGTTGAATTTCGATCAGGGCGCGCTGCGCATCGAGCGCCACGTCCAGCTGCTGCTGGGCCATGGCCGTGCGTTCGGACTGCAGCTGTGCCCATTCCAGGTAGCTGATCGCGCCGGCGCGATAGGCGCGCTCGGCGGCCTTCTCAGCCCGGGCCAACTTCGGCAGCACCTCGCCTTGCAGCCGTGCCACCTCGGCCTGCGCCACGGTGTAGCGACCATGGGCTTCGACCAGCGTGGAATACAGCGACAGGCCCTTGGCCTCGCGCTCGATCGTCAGAACCTCCAGCTCGGCTTCGCCGGCGCGGATCTCCGGCTGCGCGCGGCTGCGGCTGCCCAGTGGCATGGACAGGCTGGCCACCAGCGCGGTGTCGTCAGTCTCCTGCAGGCGGCGCACGCCCAGCTGCCACGACAAGTCCGGCGAGGCCGCCGAACGCGCCAGCTGCAGTCGTGCCTGCGCGATCCGGCGGGCATCGGCAAACTGCGCCAACTCGGGAGTGCGCTCCAATTCCTCGGCCAGCGACTGCATGGACGCGATCGCCGGCAGGGTCATGGGATCCGCCGCGGCCACCTCGAAGCTCGGAGCACGTTCGCCCCAGAGGGCAGCAAGGTGCTGCCGGGCGGCAATGCGCTGCTGCTCGGCCCGATCACGGGTCAACTCTGCTCTCGCCAGTGCTGCTTGTGCGGTGAGCATCACCGATTCGGGAGACGCGCCAGCCTGCAGGCGCTGCCGGGCAGCGGCGACGGTCCGCTGGCGCTGGCCGACATCCATGTTCGTCAGGCTGCGTTGCCGGTCGGCACCGACAACGGCCAAATAGCGCTGCGCCGTCTCGGCGAGCAGGTCCAGCCGCCTGGTCTCGCGCTGCACGGCCAGTGCATCAATCCGGCTTTGGGCCAAGGTGCGGCGGGCGTCGAGCTTGCCGCCGCGCTCCAGGACCGAGCTCAGGCTCAAGGTCAACTCCGCGCTGTCCAGGCCACGGGCCGCGCCCGTGCCCAGCGCATTTTCAACCTCCGCCCCCAACGTCCACGGTGGCCGCTGCACGGCCTGGTCGCGCTCGGCAGCGAGCACCGTGGCTCGCGCATCGACCAGGCGCAGCTCGGGGTGGGTTTGGGCCACGCGTGCAAACGCGTCGTCCAAGGTCATCAGCTCTTCTGCTGTCGCCGGCGTTGCCGCCGCGCTCAACAGTAGCCACGCGGCCAGGGCCGCCAATCGCACATGCATGAAGTACTCCAGAATTTTCGATAGCCAACAGGGATCCGGCGCACGCCGGCGCGCATCACCCTGCGATCGGCGGCCGGAACGGCGCGAGCAGGTGCTCATGCCGATATCTGTCCGCATGGGCTGTCGCCGACGGCCAATGCCGGCCGATATGAGCAATGGCCAACACTATTTCTGGAGCCGGCGCGGCCTGGCTACAGCACAGCACCAGCTGCTGTAGCCGGTGCAGCGCGGCGTCTACGCCACGCTCGGAAGCTGGTGATGCCACTGCCGGGTCATGGTCGGCCGCGGCCAGATGGGTTTGAGCATGGAGCTCGCCAACCACTGCCAGCACCGGCTGCGTCACAAGGCCCACGGCCAAGTGCGCCAGCAGCAGCCAGCGCAGGCCACAGCTCAGCCGGCCAAGCGCTGTCATGCAGGCGTTTTGCGCGCGTCGGCACGCGCCCGGCGAGCATCACCCAAGATCTCGAAAGCCTCCTTGATCACATACAGGCCGATCAGGGCGCCGATCACGAAATCCGGGTAGGGGCTGGCCAGCCACCACACCAACAGGCCGGCCAGAATCACCCCAACGTTGGCCACCACATCGGCGCGGGTAAACAGCCAGGTCGCTCGCAGATGCACTTCGCCAGACTTCAAGGGGGCGAGCATACGGAGCACCTTCAGGTTCACGGCCAGCGAGACCAGAGCGGTACCGATCATCCAACCGCTGACCGGCTCGGCGCCGTACATCACCCGGCGGCCGACTTCGACCAGCACGCCTACGCCCAGCACCAGCAGCACGCTGCCACTGACCCACGCGGCGTTGGCCTTGAAGCGCGCCGTGCGCCCGATAGCGACCAGGCCAATGGCATAGGCGGTGGCGTCAGACAGCATGTCCAGCGCGTCAGCCAGCAGCCCGGTGGAATGGGCAATCCAGCCGGCAATGCCGCCGATCACGGCCATCGCTGCATTCAGGACCAAGGCGATCCAGAGGATGCGTCGCTCCTCCTTGTTCTTGGCTTCGTGGTGGCACCCGCAATCACTCATGTCTTGGTCCTCTGCTGTGTTGTTTCATTGCTTGTTTGCGCCTGGCTGTCTACGCACACCGGAACGGGCATTGGCGAGGAACCCCACGATGGCGGCGGTGCCTACCAATACCTGCGCCAGCAGCGACTGCCAGGTGGGATACAGGCCGATCCACTCGATGCGCGGCAACGCGAGCGGTGTTTGAGAGATCCAGCCCGCTTCCTGCAACGCGGCCACGCCTTTACCGATCAGGATGACCGCCATCACCGCGATGAGAATCGAGCTGATCGAAAAGAACCGGCCAATCGGCAGCCGCCTGCTCATGCGCAGCATCCAGTACGCCACCGCAGCCAACACCGCGATTCCCGCCGCCAGGCCTGCGAGGATGGCGGTGGACGCCTGATCGCTCCACATCGCGATGTAGAACAAGATCGTCTCAAACACCTCGCGGTACACCGCGACAAAGGCCAGCATGAACAGGAAAACAGCCGAGCGCCGTGTCAGCGCAGTCGTCAGCTTGGCGTGCAGGTACTCCTGCCACCGCCCTGCAAGGCTCTTTTGGTGCATCCAGATGCCTACGCTGAGCAGGACAGCGGCAGCGAACAAGGCCGAGACGCCCTCAGTGACTTCCCGGTTCGCACCGCTGATATCAACAAAGTAAGTGGCCACCGCCCAGGTAGCTGCGCCTGCCAACAACGCGCAGATCCAACCCGCATGCACATACGGCAACACATCAGACCGCTCGGCTTTACGCAAGAACGCCACGATACCAATCACGATCAGCAGCGCTTCCAGTCCTTCGCGTACCAAGATGGTAAAGCTGCCTAGAAACGCGGTGCTGGCGCCTATTCGGGTGTCCTGCAGCGCCACGTCCGCGCGATCAAACAGCTGGGCAATTTGCGCTGCCTGCCCGGCAACGTCAGCCGCGGGCGCATGCTGATCCAGCTGCGCGCGGTAGCCTGCCATGGCCGTCTCGATCTCTCGCAGCAATGACGGATTGCGCGTGGCCAGCGTGGGTTCAAGCGGCTCTACACCATCCAGATAGGACGAGAGCGCAAGCTTTTTGGCTTGAGCCAGGTCCTCATCAGCGTAAGCGCGCTGGCTGGCGGCCAGTCGCTGCCGCGCCACCGCAAAGCGATCGGCTCCTGGTACCGCTTCGTTTACTACCTGTGGCTGCGAACGCAGGTAGGCGATGATCGCGTTTGCCTGATCGGCGGGCATCGTGGTGGCAAGATCGGCCTCTCGCGTGCGTGTCAGCGCTTCGAGCGAGGGAATGTGCGTATGGGCCTCGGCACTGGTGCGCCATAACGCCTCACCTTGAGCCTTGGCTTGCGAGGAGTACCCCAAGCTGCCCACATAGAATGCCAACGCCCAGCGATCACTTTCTGACAGCCCAGAGAAGCTGACCATGCCGGTACCCGGCACACCCTGGGAAATGACCTCGTACAACGACAGCGGCGTTCGCTGCGCGGCGCGAGTGGCATCGGTGAACGCGATCGGCGGCGGACTTAACGCTTGCGCGGCGGGGCCATCACCGTGACCTGTGGGGCCGTGACAGGCCGCGCACTGCTGGCTGTAGATGGACGCGGCCTGGGAGGTCTTCGGCGCGCTCGCCGGAACAGCGCCGATCGGGTAGCGGGCCAACAGCGTCGTGCCGAGCCCGCGCGCCAACGTTGCCACTTGCGCCGGGTCGGCCTTCTCTGCCACCGCCTGGACCAGGCGGTCGGCCTGGGCCGTCAGCTCCTGCTGGTTCTGGCCACTGGGCAATGCTGCCAGCTGACTGCGCACGGCGCCGGCAAACTCGCTCATTTCGGCGTATTCGTTGGGGGCAATTACGCGACCGGCCTGGACCGCGCCGGGGTAGTCGACCGCGATGTAATCGAGCATCTGCCAGGTTTGGCGCAGGTCTGCTGCGGCAGGCTCCGCCTGAGCAGAAGCGGGCAGAACCCAGCCGATCAGCAAGGCAATCAGGCAGTAGCGAATCAAGGCGATGGGCAGTGGCATGGTCGTCACATGCAGCGCCGCGGCCGGAGTGGCGGCGGATACGGGTTCAGCGTAAAGTCCGTAGCTACTACGGAGTCAAGCGTACTACGAATGAAAATCAGTGAGGCTGCCGACGCCAGCGGATGCCACTTGGAGACGATTCGCTATTACGAGCGGATCGGGTTGCTGCCGCGCCCGGGGCGCACGGGCAACGGCTACCGGGTCTATGGCCCGGCCGACATCGAGCGGCTGCGCTTCATTGCGCGTGGCCGGGACCTGGGCTTCAGCCTGGAGGAGGTCCGCAGCCTGCTGCAGCTGGCCGGCGATGAGGAGCTTTCGTGCGGGGACGTGGACCGGTTGGCCCGCAGCCATCTGGCCGACGTGCGCGCCCGCATGGCCGACCTGCAGCGCATGGCCAGCGAGCTGGAACGGGTGATTGCCAGTTGCCATGGCGGGCAGCGGGCGGAATGCACCATCCTGTCGACGCTGCGCCAGACGACCTCGGTGGAGGCCACGCGCCAGTGACCGAACTGGACCGCTACCTCGATGCGGCCACGCGCCAGAACACGGTGCGCAGCTATGCGTCGGCGCTGCGGCACTTCGAGGTTGAATGGCAAGGCCACCTCCCAGCGACACCTGACAGCGTGGCCCGGTACCTGGCCGCTTATGCGCAGACCTTGGCGACCAGCACCCTCCGCCAACGTCTGGCGGCCATCGCCTCTTGGCACCGCGACCACGGCTTTGTCGACCCGACCCGATCGCCGCTGGTGCGCAAGGTGCTCAAAGGCATCCAGACCCTGCACCCGGGCCAGGTCAAGCAAGCCGCGCCGCTCCAGATTCGGCGGCTGGTCGAGCTCGATGACTGGCTGGCCGCGGCGATCGCTGCGGCACATGCCCGGGGCGATGGGCCGGCGGCGCTGCGCCATCAACGAGACCGAGCGCTGGTGCTGCTCGGGTTCTGGCGGGGATTCCGTGGCGATGAACTGCTGCGTCTGGACGTGGCCCATCTCACGCTGGTGCCGGGACAGGGGATGACCTGCTTCTTGCCACGCAGCAAGGGTGATCGCCAAGCAGCCGGCGTCACCTACAAGGTGCCGGCGCTGTCGCGGTTATGTCCGGTGGAGGCGACCCAGGCGTGGCTGCAGGCGGCCGACCTGCAAGAAGGGCCGGTGTTTCGGGCAGTCAACCAATGGGGCCAGGTGAGCGCCGAAGGCCTGCATCCCAACAGCTTGGTGCGCCTGCTGCGCGAGTTGCTGACCAGTGCAGGCTTTGCCGATGCGGGGCTCCACAGCAGCCATTCGTTGCGCCGCGGCTTTGCCAGCTGGGCCAACGACCAAGGCTGGGACATGAAGGCCTTGATGGAGTACGTGGGCTGGCGCGATGTGCAGTCGGCCATGCGTTACCTGGACGGGCGTGACCCGTTTGCCCGGGACCGCATTGAAGCAAGCCTGCCCAGTCCAACCGTGCCGGTACCGGCGATGGCACTGCCGGCGCCGGAGGGCAAATCGGCCCTGCAGCTGCGCCTGCGCATGGTGCTGACCCCGTTTGCCCGCACGGGCCGCGGCGCGGCCAAGGCCCGAGGCCGAATTGAAGAGATCTGCTTGGCCCCGTTCCAGGCTGTGCGCCTGAACACCGCCAGCAGCGAGTACCAGTTGACTGCTCCCACCGATCCCGAAAGGGATCTGGATGAAATCCTGGCCACGTTGCTCGATGACATGCACCGCATGGCCGATACGCACCAGTGCTTCCTGGAAGCGTCGCTCAGTACAGACGACGGCCGGCACTGGGACTGATCCCCCTCACACCCTCCGGATCCAATGGCTACCCTTCACGAGACCGCCTACCCGCGACTGAAGCCTGATCCCACCGCCAAGGAACTGGAGGAGATCTATACCCCGACCGCCGCTGAGATTGCATTCGCCAAGCAGCTGACCACCCAGCCGGGTCCGCAGCTGGCGGTACTGATTCATCTCAAGCTCTTCCAACGCTTGGGCTACTTCACGCTGTTGGCCGACGTACCCGAGCGGATCCGGAAGCACATCGCCAAGGCCGCCCGACTCGGGCGCGTATTGGACACCGACCAGCTCGAACGCTACGACGCTTCCGGCAGCCAGCGCCGGCATATGCCGCAGCTTCGGCAATTCATCGGGGTACGTCCCCTGGATAAATCGGGCTTGGCTTGGCTGGACACAGTGGCCACCGGAGCAGCCCAGACCAAGCACACCATCCCGGACATCGTGAACGTCCTGCTCGAAGAGCTGGTGCACCATCGCTACGAACTGCCCGGTTTCCGCACTCTGGAGCTGGCCGCCATCGGCGCCCGTGAGCGGGTCAATCTGGGCTACTACCGCAGCATCAGCCACGCGCTGACGCCTGCCACGCGCACGCTCATCGACGAACTGCTGCGCGCACCGGAAGGGTCCAGGTTCACCGGCTGGCAATCACTCAAGCGCGAGCCCGGCCGGCCCACCAACAAGGAAGTTCGGTTCTACCTGCAGCACATCCGCATGCTGCAGCAGTTGGCCGACCAGCTGCCTCCCATCGATGTGCCGGTGCCCAAGCTCAAGCAGTTCCGTGCAATGGCTCGGGCCTATGACGCCAGCGAGCTGGCCGAACTGGCTCCGGACAAGCGCTATGCGCTGGCCACCATCTTCATTCGCGCCCAGCATGCCAAGACACTGGATGATGCAGCCGAGTTGTTCATCAAGCAGGTGCGCGGGCTGGAGAACACGGCCCAGCAGAAATTGCTGGCCTACCAGCTCGAACATGCCAAACGGGCCGACTTCCTCATCGGCCAGCTCAAGGAAATCCTGCAGGCCTATCAGCTAGACGGCAGCGATAGTCAGCGCGTGGATGCCATCGACAACAGCCTGGAAGCGGAAGTGTCGACCTTGCTGGCCGAATGCGAAGAACATATGGCCTACGCCGGGAAGAACTACCTGCCTTTCATGCTGCAGCCCTATGGCGCGGTCAGGCCGCTGCTGTTCAATGGGCTGGAGCTGATGAAACTTCGGGCGACCAGCCACGACGCCGGCATGGAGCCGCTGATCGCAGCGGTGCTCTCGCTGCGCAACCAGCGCCGTGAGCTGATCGAGGTCGCCTCCCTCGGTTTGGACCCGGAAAAGGACTTTGACTGGATGTCCAAGCTCTGGTGTCAGCACGTGTTCGGCAAGCGGGCCAGTGCAGCCGGCGCCGGCTGGATGCACCGTAAGTACTTCGAGCTGGCCGTGCTGGTGCAGGTCAAGGACGAACTGAAGTCCGGAGATCTCTTCATTCCCAGCAGCGAACGGTTTGATGACTACCGTGAGCAGCTGGTCGATGAAGCCACCTTGGCCCAGGAACTGGAAGCCTACGGCCAGGTGTCAGGCCTGCCCACCGACGCCGAGTCTTTCGTGGCGGGATTACGTGCACAACTGACCTCCCTGGCCGATGAGGTCGACGCGCGTTTCCCGGAGAACGTACATGCGGACATCCTGGATGGGCGCCTGGTGCTGCGGAAGGGGCAACGCGCCGAAGTCTCCAGCGCGATTACCACGGTGGATCGCCTCATCGCCGAACGGCTTCCAGAATCCAGCATCGTCGATGTCCTGATCGATGCCAGCCAATGGCTGGATCTGCACCGTTTCTTCCGCCCGATCGCCGGCACCGAGAGCCAGGTCGAAGATCTGCCCCGACGTGTGATCACCACGCTATTCTGCTATGGCTGCAACCTGGGGCCGACGCAGACGGCGCGGTCGATCAAGGGCTTCAGCCGGCGCCAAGTCGCTTGGCTCAACCTGAAATACGTGACCGAGGATGTGCTTGAGAAGGCCATCGTGGAGGTCATCAATACCTACAACAGATTCGACCTGCCTGGCTATTGGGGCAGCGGCAAGAGCGCATCAGCTGATGGCACGAAGTGGAGCGTCTACGAGGACAACCTGCTGTCGGAGTATCACATCCGCTACGGCGGCTACGGTGGCATCGGCTACTGCCACGTGTCCGACAAATACGTAGCGCCGTTCAGCCACTTCATTCCCTGTGGCGTGCACGAGGGCATCTACATCCTCGACGGTCTGTTGGCCAACACTTCCGACATCCAGCCTGAGATCGTCCATGGCGACACGCAGGCCCAAAGCTATCCGGTCTTCGGCCTGGCCCACATGCTGGGCATCCAGCTGATGCCCCGGATCCGGAACATCAAGGACCTGACATTCTTTCGGCCCGAACCGGGTAGGGCTTATAAGAACATCCAGGCACTGTTCGGGGACAGCATCGACTGGCAACTGATCGCCACCCATCTCCACGACATGCTGCGGGTGGTGATCTCAATCCGATTGGGCAAGATCACCGCGTCCTCGATCCTGCGCCGGCTGGGCACCTACAGCCGGAAGAACAAGCTGTACTTCGCCTTCCGGGAACTTGGCAAGGCCGTTCGAACGCTGTTCTTGCTGCGCTACATTGATGACAATGAGATCCGCAAAACGATCCATGCTGCCACCAACAAGAGCGAGGAATACAACGGCTTCGTGAAATGGGTGTTCTTTGGCAGCCAGGGGATCATTGCTGAGAACGTCCAACACGAGCAGCGCAAGATCATCAAGTACAGCCAGCTGGTGGCCAACATGATCATCCTCCACAACGTGGAAGGCATGAGCCGGACCTTGGCCGAGATGAGGAAGGAGGGGATTGAACTGACGCCCGAGATCCTGGCCGGCCTGTCGCCTTATCGGACCAGCCACATCAATCGCTTCGGCGACTACCACCTGGATCTTGAAAGGGAAGTGGCGCCGCTGAGCTACACAGCCAAGGTGCTTGAACAGACCCCATAGATGGGGAGAACCTGATCGAGAGACGAGCAATCAACTTTGAAATTCAGTCGCTTAGGCAGCTTTTGGCCCTGTACGTAATGATTCCCTGCCGACCCTCTTCAAGGTTCATCCCAGCGACTGCCCAGTTGAAGGCCGCTCTTTCGTGGGCATTGAGTTCCGCGTCGATAGCGTCAATTGACTGCCGGTATTGCTGCTGGGTTCCATTCGTAACCATCTTCTTGTCTGTCGGACCGCTGCAGGCAGCTAGCAGTGCTGATGCTGCCAGGATCAGTGTTGCTCTGCTTCTGGCCGCGGTGATGAAGCGGTATGGCTGTTCGCTCATGCGTCCCCCTGTCAATGAAGAAGACAGAATATCTGGTTTTTAGATATCGGAGAACTGGATATAGCTTTCTAGGCCGCTCAGCCAAGGCGCGGTCGTGTCGAAGTCCATCCATCGAAAAGAGTACGCTGCCCTCATTGAGGCTGTTCGCGAGGCGCGGCTAGCTGCCGGTCTGACCCAGGCCCAGGTGTCCAGCATGCTGGGCCGCAGCCAGTCATTCATCAGCGACGTCGAAACAGGCAAGAGAAGGGTTGATGTGGTGGAGCTGAGAGATATCGCCCGCCTGACAGGCCTTTCGCTGGGCAAGTTGATCACAAACTTTGAGAAGCGAATCAAAGACTAAAGCCCCTTAGGGTGTAGCGGTAGGTTCGCGCTTCTTGCCGGCCGGTCGGGACCAGGCGCACACGCCAGTGACAGACGGCCAACCGGATGGAAGGGGCACGCCCTGCCGGAAATCCGTGACGTAGATCGGCCTCGGCGTGCCGGGTCGAAACTTTAGGCTGTTTTGTGGAACCGTGGGGTCTGAACCCTCGTGTAGATCCGGGTGAAGCGACGTCTTTACAGTTGTTGATGTGAAGACATTTCTCCGGCCCACTCCACAGCAGCTCCACAGGTCGCTAAAGCGAACCCCTAAATGCCTCCGATGGGCTTGTCGCGGGGCCTATACCCTTTCGGCGCGACTGTCTGACGTGGAGGATTGCGCCCTACACAAGCTTCGAGACGCAAAGGCTATCGCTTGGCGGCGGCAGCGCAAGATGCGCAGCTGGGCCGCGAAGCATCCCCGGTTCCTACTGTTAGCCTTTCCGCTTTGGGGTGATCCCCGGTCATTCGCTGAGTTACCGGAACAGAAGCTTTGGCCGCGCATTCTTGGCGTTTTCGCGCTTGTTAGCCCCCATCATCGATGCGCTACAAGCCGATCCAGGAAGTGGCCAGTCACTAGTTCAATGGGCAGAAGTTGCTGGCGTATCCTCTCGGACTCCTGCAAGACGCTGGGTTGCCGCTACTGGCCTGGGATGTTGTGAGTGGCGCCAGAGGCTGAAGCTTGCTGCGTCCCTCCCTCTCCTCCAGAGCGACTGCAAAGTTGGTGATGTTGCCAAGCGGCTGGGCTATAGCGGCCCCTCCCCTTTTATTGCAATGTTTCGCCGACTAACCGGCATGTGCCCAACTCAGCTGAAGAGCGCTGTCTAGATGCAACTTCACCTTGAGGAGAGGGCCCTTTGAACCTGGCTAGCCGAAGAAGCGTTCCCCGAACAAGGAGAACGGGCCTCAAGCGGCCCGTTTTCATTTGAACTGCAGCTATGCAATTGTCTTTCAGCGCTTGGTCGAGGTGTCATCCACGACCATGACCTCGTCAGGCTTCTTGCGAGCTGCGTACTCCGCCAGTACCACACCAAATACTGCCATCAAACCGCCACCCACGACCCAGGTGCTCAGAGACTCTTTGAGGACCACCACCGCAAGCAATGCAGTGACGATCGGGACGAGATTGAAGAACCCGGCCACGCGAGCAGAGCCCAGCCGATGCAGGCCGGTCATCCATGCCAACGGTGCCATGATCGAAGCGCCGATTGCTGCGAATGCAATGCAGCCGATGGCTGCGCCACCCTGGACGCCAGTGCCTGCGACAAGGAAAAGAGGTAGCAGCAGGATCGTTGCAGACATGGCTTGAAGAAACAGGGATTCGATCAGCGTTACGGGAATGCGCCACTTGTGCATCAGCAAATTGTAGGTGGCAAAAGCCAAAGCGCCCAGCAGCATCAGGGCGTCACCTTTGTTGATTCCATGGGAAACCAAGGCTTCAAAGTCACCATGGGACACTACCGCTATCACCCCAACCAAGGAGATGATCGAACCAATCACTGCGCCACCGCGGACTGCGTGACCCATGAAGATGCGCGACAAGGCAAGAGCGATCAACGGGATGAGTGCCTGGATAACGCCCATGTTGGTCGCAGAAGTGAAATGTGCGGCGTAGTACGCCAGGCATTGGAACATGACACCGCCCAAAGCACCGAGCACGAGGAAGCGTGCCCAATTGGCTTTCAGGACCGCTAGGTTCGACTTCAGGCGCGGCAGGGCGAATGGGAGCAAGATGATGGCCGCAGCAAGCCATCGCCAGAAGCTAATATCGACCGGGCCGACGGTCCCTGCAGCGAGCTTTGTAACGATGGTGTTGGCGCCCCAGAGAAGGCAGGCCAGGAGGGGGAGCAGGTAGTACATGGCATCCTCAGATACTGGATATCAACAGCCAGTAGCGTAGACTTGGCGGAATTTCGTTACATCCATAATTTGCGCCAATCTTCATCTTGAATGCGACATGGCAATGGACCCCGTCCCCTCGTTCAGCTCCATCCCTGGAGACATCTACGTTCGGCAAGGGACTTTGCCTCCCTCCGACTGGGATGCTCGTGTGCATCCGTGGGGGCAGTTCAACTATGTTGCGCAGGGTGTCATGGAGTTACAGGTAGGCGAGGACTGGATGGTGTCCCCTACCCACTATGCGATATGGATTCCGCCTGGTGTTCACCACTCATCCCGAAACCGTGGTGCGGTTGCTTATCGATCCGCATACCTTTCGGTCGGCGCGTCGGCGCAGATGCCCAGCATTCCGACTGCGTTAGCGGTTAGCTCGTTGCTTAGGGAGATCTTGGACGAACTGGCCCGTCGTGACATCGGCGAGGCCGTTAAGCCAGAAGACCGGCGACTCTCCGCGGTCGCCCTTGACCTGATTCTGGCCGCGCCGGTGATGTCGAGCTTCCTGCCGCTGGCCAGCGGTGACGTGCTAAAGCGGATTCTGAGCTATGCCGAGACCTCCCTTCAGGACTCTCCGTCGGCACTTGAGGTCGCAGAGCGCCACCACATTAGTGTTCGATCACTTGAGCGCTTGGCAAAGCGCGAGCTAGGGATGGGGTTCGGAGAGTGGCGCAGTCGGCTTCGTTTTCTGAGGGCAATTGATGCCTTGGGTTCAGACCGATCAATTACGCAGATTGCAGACGATCTGGGCTATGCAAACTCAACGTCTTTCAGTGAGATGTTCAAGCGACACTCTGGCCGGACCCCAGACCAGTATAGAAGGGGCCTCAGTCCGCTCCAGCGAGAGGTGGAGCCCTCCTCCCGCTGAATCGAGGCAGGCCTCGAAGCTGTTGGGTCAACCATTTAGCTGGCCCAGACAGTGGCCATTCGGATCGATGGATCATCCAGAGGGTGTCAACCACCGGAGATCCACAGTCAACCACCTCAATTGCGTCTTGCCGAGCGAAGGATTCACGGGCGTGTCGCGGAATGACAGTGAATCCCAGCCCGAGCGATACCGGCTCAAGGATGAGCGCAACCTGATTGGTGAAGCCGTGTATAGGAAGCGCGCGTACGCCTGGATTTCCTGGGAACTTGCGGGCGAGAAGGCGGGTGGCCATAGCCTGGCCATCTGGATGATCAACGAAACCCAACTTTTGAAGATCCGCCCAGCTGTCCGCGCAGGCACCTCTCGGAACTACCAGCTCAAGCGCCTCCTCGGTGAAGGGCTCAGCCCGCAGCCGAGGGTCATCCGGCCGAAGTGCAAGTAGACCCACCTCGTACTTCTTCTCCAGTACCGCCGATAGGATTTCTGGGTCCGGCGAGAAGCGATGACGAATGATCAAGCCGGGATGGGTGCGCTGGAAGTCCAGCAACACCGGGTAAAGAGCAAGGCCAACACTCCCGGGGGTTATCAGCGCAAACTCCCCCTGATCGCTGTCCGCGCTCGCGAGCTTGGCTTGAAGCCGGCGATCGGCCGAATCCATCTCTTGGCAGTACTGCAATAGAGCCATTCCCGCCGGCGTCAGCTCAATAAATCGTGGTCTGCGCAGAAACAGGGCACCCAGCTGTTGCTCAAGATGACGTACATGCTGACTGACCGCAGCCTGGGTGAGCTGCAGCTGGCCTGCGGCCCTGGTAAAGCTCCCGACCTCTGCGATAGCCCGAAAGGATCGGAGCCAATGCTCATTCAGCATAAGAATATTTTATCAATCTGATAAAAATGGATCAGATCATGGTTGAGTTGCAGGGTCTAATCTTGCGGCTACCCCTCTCTTCAGTGGTGTGCCGTGCCTGCCCTACCCCCTCCCTACCCTCGCGCCTTCTCCCACATCGGCCTGTCTGTTACCGATCTCGATGCCGCGGTTTCCTTCTATACAGAAGTCTTGGGCTGGTACCTCGTCATGCCGCCGACCAGGATTGCTGAAGACGAAAGCGCAATTGGCGTGATGTGCACGGATGTGTTTGGGCCTGGATGGGGCAGCTTCCGCATTGCACATCTATCCACTGGTGACCGGGTTGGAGTCGAAATCTTCCAGTTCAATAACGCCGAGCGTCCCGCGAACAACTTCGAGTACTGGAAGTCGGGCGTCTTCCACTTCTGTATTCAGGATCCGGACGTTGAAGGCCTGGCCGCTCGGATTGTGGCAGCTGGTGGAAAGCAGCGAATGCCGGTTCGAGAGTACTTCCCAGGGGAGAAGCCCTATCGGATGGTTTACATGGAGGATCCGCTGGGCAACATCCTGGAGATCTACAGCCACAGCTACGAGCTTACGTATTCAGCTGGCGCGTACGTCTAGCTCCACGCACACCCTCAGCCAGCTTTCGACTGCCAGGCAGTCCTCGCCAAACTGAGACACGACGGTACGGAGCAAGTGTCTCGGCTGTAGAAGTCAGAGGTCTGCAAGTTAGAAGCTGGCGAACGTAATTTTAACGATTCATCGGCGAGCCGCGCCGCTAGCCCTAAGGAGCATATGATGAAAATGAACGGCATTCGTTGGCCGGAAGGCTACCTTCCTGGTTACACCGAAAACTTTGTCTCGAATGAGCTGATCGTCCTCGGCCTTGCCGCAGCTGATGTTTGGCCGTTGCTTGAAGAGCCACGTCTGTGGCCGACCTACTACGGAAATTCAGCCAATGTGCGCTTCCACGATGGCGCCGGCCCTCTGTTGCGAAACGGGGATCGATTCTACTTTGAAACCTTTGGCTTCCCCGTGGAGGCTCAATGCGTCGAGCATGAGGCTCCTACCTCCGAGGGTCCGGGCCGGATCGCTTGGCATGGCTGGGCCGGTGAGCCCGGGTCTGCCGATCGACTTGACGTTCATCATGCGTGGATTGTCGAAGACCTTGATGGTGGCCGAGTGCGGATCCTCACGCAGGAGACGCAGAAGGGACAGCCTGCAGAAGCCCTGCGTCTGGCCAAGCCGAATCCAATGATCAATGGTCACCAGGATTGGCTGGACGGCCTGGTGGAAGCAGCTCGAGCCGCCAAGTCAACGTCCTAAGCCGGAGTAAATCCCCGTGCTTGCTCCTCTTGCTCTCCCCAAAGCCCCGTTTATGTCTGCCCTGTTTAGCCCATTCGAGCTCAAAGGTGTCACTCTTAAGAATCGTATCGCGGTGCCGCCCATGTGCCAGTACAGTGCGGAGGACGGCCGTATCAACGATTGGCATCTCAGCCACTATGCCGCGCTTGCGCGCGGAGGCGCTGGGCTCGTGATTGTCGAGGCTACCGCCGTGTCTCCGGAAGGACGCATCACCCCGGGATGTGCTGGCCTGTGGGGTGATGAGCAAATTCCAGGAATGGCAGCCATCGCTTCTGCCATCAAGCAAGGCGGTGCCGTAGCTGGCATCCAGATCGGCCACGCAGGGCGCAAGGCTAGTGCAAATCGGCCATGGCAAGGCGATGACCACATCGCAGCCGATGATCCCGCAGGATGGGCGATCCTTGGTCCCTCGCCGATCGCCTTTGGCGGCTCGCTCGATAGAGTTCCCAACGAGATGACGGTTGAGGACATTCATCGCGTTCAAGCGGATTTCGTCGCTGCAGCCAAGCGTGCGCTTGCTGCAGGATTTGAATGGCTGGAGCTTCACTTCGCTCATGGCTATCTGGCGCAGAGCTTCTTCAGCCCCGACAGCAACAAGCGGGAGGATCGCTACGGTGGCAGTGCGGAGAACAGAGCACGCTTCCTGCTGGAGACATTGGCGGCCGTCCGTAAGGTTTGGCCCGAGCATCTGCCGCTGACCGCGCGCTTTGGAGTTGTGGAGTACAACTCGCGCGATGGCCAAGCACTGGTCGACTCCATTGAGATTGGCAAAGAAATGCGAGAGTTGGGGCTTGATCTGCTCAACGTGAGCATTGGCTTCAGTGCTCTTGGTGGCCGCGTCCCATGGGGTACACAGGCGTTCCTGGCACCCCTTGCTGAGCGATTTGCTAATGAAACTGGGCTTCCGGTGGCCACAGGTTGGTGCATCGATGATCCACAGACTGCCGAGCGCGTTGTAGCGGACTGTTAGGTTGACCTAGTGATGATCGGGCGGGCCCACCTATCCAATCCGCACTATCCGTACCAAATGGCCATTGCGCTTGGCCAGGAGCTCCCAGCCAGCGTGCTACCCACGCCTTACAGCTATTGGCTGAGCAGATACAAAGGCCCGGGCAAGGCGTCGGCTCAATAGGAGCGAGCCAGCCCCCTCCTCCATCGAGCAATAGGGGCAAATGATCTGGCTCCCATCGAGAATCCCTAACGCCATTGCAAGCTGCTACCCCGCCTCAACACAGGCGGGGACAGGCACCATTAAAGTTGCTCCGCCTTGTCCGCCAGGGGTCACCGAAGCGGCTGCGTGAGCGAGACGGGATGGGAGGTCTGACTAGGCGCCGAAGAAGACTCGAGCTAGCGAGAGGCACTTGGCCGACGCTGCCTTGCCGGCATGCTCAAGCGCGAGCGCTCCGCCGCCGACAAGATGACCATCAGCACAAAGGGGTTGGCTACCTGAATCATGACTACGGACGTCTCTGAGATTGCACCTTGCAGCAGGAGAATCATCGGAATAGTGAGTAGGGCATGGAACAACACTCCCGCACCAACCAAAAGGGCTAGTGCTCGATAGCTCATACGACCCGCGCCAAAGGATGTGTAGATCATCCAAGCGCAGAGGGGGATGAAGATGATGATCGCAGTTAGCGTTCCCGCGCCGTAGCCGACCCCGAGAATCAGCGGGATCACGTGGAAGACAACGTTGATCATGATGATGCTGTAGATCGCATAGCCCCTTGAGCCAGGGCAAGGCTGGAAAGATTGAAGGCGGCGATCGCCTGCCCTGGGTGAAGACGCGTGGTGAGGACAACTACGCGATCTCAGAGCAAATCGGCTGGCAGGTCCATGTCTATGGACGAGCCAGTACTGAACTAAAGGGCTGGTGCGACAGCCGCGGCATGGCTCTTCGCGAGTTTACCTGGCACGAAGAACATGGCCGCGCTGGACGTCAGCAGGACGCTGTCTACGTTCTGCGGCCTGACACTTGGGTGGGATTGGCACAGCCAACGCAGTCCCTAGACGAGCTGCAGCGCTATTGGGATTCCCGCATGGGCAAGAGATTGAGCACGTGAGCGAGATGCAACCTAAGTGGAGTCGTCGCAAGGAGGCGCGGCCGCTCGAGATTGTAGACGCTGCGGTAGATGTTTTCCTTGAGAACGGCTTTGCTGCCGCAAAGCTCTCTGATATCGCGAAGCGCGCACGAGTCGCGAAGGGCACGATCTACCTCTACTTTGAAACCAAGGAAGAGCTGTTTCGAGCCGCAGCGCGCCAGTTGATCTCCACAAATCTGGAAGGCCTTGAGACGGCACAGGCGACCTTCGACGGGTCGATTGAGGAGCTAATCCCGACGCTCCTCCAGCGAGCGGTCTCATCAGGTGGCGATGCCCGCTTGTCTGCAGCATTGCGAATGGTGCTATCGGAGAGCCGAATGTTTCCTGAGCTTGCGAGGATCTGGCATGACGAAGTTGCATCTCGCATGATCCGGCTGGTGGCAAGCGCTGTCGAGCGGGCGCAGGCCAAGGGGACCGTCCGCGCCGGCGACTCAAATCTCATGGCCTTTTCAATCATGGCTCCGATCGTAATGGGTGTGCTGTTCCACGAGCTGTTCGGGACCTCGAGTCCGCATGCACCTGCGCTGGACAAACTTGCGTCCCAGCATGCTTCAATGATCCTTCATGGCATCACTGTGGATGCGATGTAAGCCGCCCTCACGGAGTTGTTAAGGGTTAGGCCACATCTATCCCTCCATGATTGAGATCAGTTGTCCTAGCCCTGCGACTTCGAGGGTGATCGTCTGCCGGCCAGAAGCAGATTCAGCGCGGCACAATCCTAGCCAGCGCATGCGCCCAAGGCATTGCTACTTGAAGGATGGGCAGCCATTGGCAAGCCACCAGCAGGCTACCGTCCTTCGTCGCCCCATGCGCACCGTCACGCAGTTCGAGCAGGGCATCCGGCCCGGGTTAGTCGTCCATCCCGCTGCAGACGATCAGGTCGAAACGACCCGTCGGCCACTCCTGCAGTTTCTGGGCGCAGGCCGCCGGAAGCGATAGAACGTTGAGTGTCGGTCCGAGGGCTGGCGCACCTCGTAGCCGCTGCCTCGATATCCCCCCGAGAACCGCTGGCCGAACGCAAGCGTCAGCGCCTCCACGCTCAGCACCACGTTCCAGATCCTTCGTGGCCCCACTTGCCGCTTCGCTTCCTGCGTTACGACGGCCAGCGCAACGGCCCCGATGACCGCGGACTGGTACCGGAGTTCAGGCACCACTCGCCGAGCTCCCGCGCGCCTGCGATCAGACGAAGACCTCATCGAGCAGGTCCCGCAGCGCGCCGTTCAGCCTCGGGTCGCCCTGTCCCTGCAAGGACAGGTACAGCGACAACGGGTCCACGACGGTGCCCGCGCCACCCAGGCGGGTGGAGTACGCCCAATGCTGCACGTCTGCATAGCCCTCGCCGGCCACGGGAAACCATTCCGGCTCCGGATGCCGACGGAAGCAGTCTCGTCCGATCGCAGCGATCGGACGCGATGGCGCCGCCAGTTCGGTGAGAACGGACAGGCCGGTTTCTCCCGCAGCACGACAATGATCGGCCAGCAGCATGTCCAAGCCACTTTTGCCGATGCAAGTGGTGCGCAGCACCGGCGAGCGCAGCCGCGGCAGCGCGACCGCCCACAAGGAGCGGCGCGCTTTCAAGAACCGTAGCTTCGTCTCCCGCCCCTCGCGCTGGGCGCTGACGAGGTTAGCCGCCACCAGTTCACGGGCGACCCGCGAGGCAGTCATGCGTGAGTAGCCTGCCTCGCGCGCCAGGTCGAGCGGCACCCACGGGACGCTGCCAGGGATGCCGCGCTCCTCCAAGTCGGGCCGCAACAGGGCCGCGATCAGAACCGCTTGTGCCGGATGGCTCAACCGCTCCCCAGCGGATGTGAGCACCCTTGGAGACGAATCGCGCTCGCGTAAGCTCATCAGGAAGCTCGGAGCGAACAGTTGGCTACCAGGCACAACGAAATCCACCCGAGACTCGATGAGCTTGGAGCGAATGTAGGGCGAAACGCCGGAGAGCACGAGAATGACCCTCAAGCCGGCCTTTTCCGCCAATCGATGCACCTGCGCGATCAGCCGCAAAGGTGGCAACGGTTCCGTCTGCGCCGGGACGGTGGCCAGCAGCACCCTGTGGCCGAGCAGGTCAAGCTCGGCCAGGCCGAATAGGGTGGCGAGGAAGTGGGGTAAGCCGCGCGTCTTGGAGCTGGGCCAGGGCTCGAGCTCACCGACCATGTCGGGTAGTAGACCCTGAAGATAGCGGGCTGCGGCGTCGAGGTCGTTCATAGCAGCGAATGTAACGGAGGTTCTTTACCGTAACAAGGCGCGGTGACAGTGAAACTGCTCTGTTACAGTCCAGTGCACCAGGCCCCTGCTACATCGCCAGGCGAGTTCCCCCGTTCAGACGCCAGCTACTCCCTCCGACTCCGCACGATTTGCCGGATAGCCCTCGGCAGTGGATTACTAGAGAGAGGTTTGTGACTATTACCGCGTAGTTGTAACGAACAGCATTTGCATGGGCTATTCATTAGGCAGCACGATTGTGTCGTAGTTGAAGTCTCGAGGCCGCTGACCGGTTGCCTTGATTGCTTCTTCGACGGCTCTATCGAGCATGAGCAGGTACTTTTTAACGATCTCGCTCCCCCGCCCCTTTTTCATCTCTTCTTTTCTCAGAAAGAGTTCCTGGATCTCCTTAAGTGCACTCACAGCCGTTGCTGATTGCTGCAGCGCAATCGCCAAGGATCGGTTCGGCACGTCAACATAGTTGACTGAATCGAAAGCCTTATGAAGCTGGGTCAGATGCGCCAAGATCAGCCGGGGGCCGCCGAATCCTCCCTCGAACTGCGCCAGCATCAGTGTCGCTGGAAATCGCGCATAGGAAATCAGCTCTATGAGGGACTGTGTGACCTCCCGTCTCCTGACTCTGGCGTGCCAAAGGGGGATCAGTCCCGCGGCGATGATGGCTGCGATGCTGCCGATCGCTTGCACCCACGCCGGCCAGTCAAGCGCTAACGTGGCGGATTTGGGACTCGGCTTGCTCATGAGTGCCCAAGTCAAGACGGCTCCTGCGGCAAAGGTCATCACAGCGACCACCGCCCAATCTCTGTCAGTTCTTCCCTGCTTCATGGCGTTCCTCCTCCGGCGTGCTGGTTTCTACCGTTCGTACGGGGCCTGTCGCGCCGTGCTCTCGGGCGCGGTCGAGGATGAACTTTGGGGGGGGCGTGTACGTCCTCCAAGTCTTTCGGGGAAAGAAGCCTTGATCGAATGGATGGCCTCAAGTCTTAGATTTCCTGCTATTGGGTTCTTGTGTCGGCTCGCCCACTCTTCTGGGCGCGGTGCGGCGTGGCTTGCTTTGCCTGCTTGGCGTTGCCGTGTTCGCTCTCCCTTGTCGGAGTGCCTCGGTAACTTGCCGAGTGGTTTCCTTCAGTGACGTCAGCTGCGCCTCCAAGCCATCAGCCCGCGCGTTCACGCCTTCCAGTCGGCGCAATGCCTGTTGCTCGCGGTTGGCAGCAGCAATGGCTTGTTGCTCGCTCTCTCGCAATGAGGTGGCCAAGGCCATGCGCTCCCGCCCCCACTCCTGCTCGGCTGACCGCAACGCCTGGCGATGCCGGTCAACCTCCGTATGGGCACGATCCTCCACTGCCCTGACGTGCGCCTGGAGCGCCCTCCTCTCTTCTTCGTGAGCGGCCGCGGCCTCGCCCAGACTGCGGCGTACGGCATCCAGTTCCTGCTCGAGTCGCTCCGCCCGTCCATAGGCTCCATCGCGTTGGCGCAGCAGGTCTTGTACTTGTGCCGTCATCTGGGAGACCTGTGCCGCCAACTGCTCCGCGGTGGTGGCGGCGGCCTGAGTCTGGACCTGAGCCTCCCTTTCGCGCTTCTGGCTGGCCTCAATCGCCAGCGTCAGGGCCACCCGGTCCTCCTCCAGCAGGCGCTCGCGTTCCTCCAGTGCGTGCCTGGTCGACTCCAGCTGGGTCTGAGCGAGCTCGCCGGCATCCTGCAGCGCGGCCTGCCACAAACGCTGGCTCAGGTGAGCTACCCGCTCTGGGATGCCTGGAACCGCCGCCTCAATGGCGCGCTGGCGCAGGCGAAAGCCTACGGTCTGCCACCAGGTCTCCAGCCAACGCGTGACGGTGTTGGGCGAGCCGGTGCCCAAGTGGGCTCGGATTCGCTCGACGGTGGGACGTTCGCCGGCGGCGATGATGTCGTCCGCTGCCTGGTGCACATCCAGTTCGCTGATGCCCTTGGCCATTGGGTGTCCTTCTGCGGAACGGTGAGAATTGGCAGGCCATGTCTGATAAGGCATATTTATCAGATGTAGCTCAACCTAATCATAGTGCACAATACATAGTACATATGAATAATATCACTGCTGCGTCAGGGGAACTCGTTTCGGGGCTGGTTCCGGAGCGGCTGGCCACTTCCGCCGCAGAAGCGGTGCGAGACATCCTGCAGGAGGCCGAAGCGCCTAACACCATTCGCAGCTACGCCGGCGCCCTGCGCTATTGGGCGGGCTGGTTCGAAGGGCGCTATGGCAGGCCCATCGCCCTACCCGTCCCCCCGGCGGCAGTGGTTCAGTTCATCGTGGATCACATGGGGCGCTCAGGCGATTTGGGGCTTCGTTGGGATCTGCCTGCAGACTTGGATAGTGCCTTGGTGCATGCGGGCCTGAAGAAGAAGCCTGGGCCGCTGGCGTTCTCCAGCCTGGTCCACCGGGTGGCGGTCTTGTCGGCGGCCCACAAGCAGGCCCGCCAAGACAACCCTTGCGAGAATCGCGCCGTGAGGACCCTACTGTCCAAGGGGCGCAGGGCTTCTCACAAACGAGGCGAGCGCCCGGCCAAGAAGACCGCGCTGTCAGCCGCAGATCTGCGCGCAATGGCGGCCACCTGCGACACCTCGCTCAAGGGGAAGCGCGATCGCGCCCTGCTCTACTTTGCCTTTGCTAGCGGCGGGCGCCGCCGCAGCGAAGTCGCCGAGGCGACGGTGAATCACCTCACCCGACTGCCCGAAGGCGGCTACACCTATCGCTTGGATCACGGAAAAACCTTGCAGTCCGGGCCAGTGGTTGGCAGCAGCCCCGACAAGCCCATCCTGGGAGAGGCAGCCACCGCACTGCAGGACTGGCTGGACGTGGCCGAGATTACCGACGGCCCCCTGTTCCGGCGCGTCTGGCCACGGTCATTGGGCGGCGCGCTCAGCGGCAAGGCGGTCGCCGCCATCGTTAAGGACCGGGCGCGGTTGGCCGGTCTGGACGGGGACTTTGCCGGCCACAGCCTGCGCTCGGGCTTTGTTACCGAAGGTGCGCGGCGTGGGGTGGCCCTGCCGGCGCTGATGGCGATGACCGATCACCGCTCCGTGGCCAGCGTGATCGGATATTTCCAGCAGGGCGGCGTCGGCAGCAACCCCGCCGCGCGCCTGATGGATGAGGACTGAGCCTCCGGCCCGAGCGGCCAGCAGTGCGCGTTGAATGTGCCCCGCTCGGGCCCTATCCTGCACAAGACGCGCACCATCCACGGCAGGAATCAGGGGGCAGCATGAAGCTAGTCAAGGCACGGATCCGAAACTTCCGTTCTGCAGAGGATTCCGGAACGTTCGATGTCGGAGAGCTGACCTGCTTGGTCGGTAAGAACGAGGCGGGCAAGACTGCAATTCTGACGGCGTTGTTTGGTACCCGTCCCATCGCCGACCAGTTTGCTTACGACACGGTGCGCGATTACCCCCGCCGCTTCCTCACGCGGTATGAGGAACGCCACGACGACGAACCCGCACCGGTTGCCACCCTGACCTGGGAGCTCAGCCACGAAGACCAAAAGGCGGTCGCCGACGTCCTGGGTGCCGGCGCGTTAAGTAGTACGACCGTTGACGTAACGACAGATTACAGTGGCCACAGCACTTGGAGCATTCACGTCGATCCCAACGTGGTGCGCGCGTTTCTGCTCGACCAGCACGGTGTGGCAGGCGAAGAGCGGGAGAAGTTTTCCAAGATATTGCTGGATCGACTCGTGGTCGAGATAGATGCGCACCCCGAGCCGTCTGACCAATTGCAGGCGGTCAAGCGGTCCATCAGCGGCTTCCGCAAGGGGAAACCAGTGCTGGCGGCCATCGATATCCTGCAGAAAAGGATGCCGGCGTTCTTCTATACCTCTCACTTTGATCGCATGTCCGGGGAGATATCGCTGGACAAGCTGTCTCGTGACACCCAAAGCGGCGCGACGATCTCCCCGGGTGACCAGATTTTCCTCGACTTCCTCGAGTACGCCGGGACGTCGGTCAGCGAATTGCAGTCCAGCACACGCCTGGAAGAGCTCAACGCACGTTGCCAAGCCGCCTCCAATGAAATTACCGATGAGATCTTCGAGTTTTGGAGTCAGAACGACGCGCTCAGTGTAGAGATAGCGCTTGCCCAAGGCCTCTCCGAGGATCCCGCCCCCTTCAATAGCGGGACTGTTGCCAAAATCCGCATTCGGAATGACAACCACAAGGTTTCGGTGCCCCTGTCTGAGCGCAGCGCCGGATTCGTCTGGTTCTTCTCCTTCCTGTCGCAGTTCAAGCAGATGCGAAAGAGGAACCCCGGTGCGATCATCCTTCTGGATGAGCCTGGATTGACGCTACATGGAAAGGCGCAAGCTGATCTGCTCCGCTACATCATTGAGCGTCTACTCCCCGACCACCAGGTCATCTACAGCACCCACTCGCCCTTTATGGTGCCGGCCGATCGTCTTGCGGACGTTCGCGTCGTCGAGGACGTTGTCACCTACGACCAGCGTCGCCGCCCCACCGTTAAGGGCACACAGGTCTCCGCGGACGTCCTGAGCGTCGATCAGGACACGCTGTTCCCCCTTCAGGCCCATCTCGGTTACGAGGTTACCCAAAGCCTGTTTGTGGGAGCGCATACCCTGTTGGTCGAAGGACCTTCGGATGTGCTCTATCTTCAGGCGGCATCGCACGCGCTCAAGCAACGCAAGCGCCAAGGCTTGGACAGCCGGTGGGTGATCTGCCCCACAGGCGGCATAGACAAAGTGCAATCGTTCGCCTCGCTCTTCTCTGGCAAGGGCATCCACATGGTCGCCTTGTGTGACTACGGCAATGGCGATAAAGGCAAGGTGCAGCGGCTGAGGGAGTCTCAGATCATGAAGACTTCCGGCGTCTTGGTAGCCACGGATTTCACCGGAAAGGCGGAGAGCGACATTGAGGACTTCTTCGCACCCGCCGTCTTCGCCGACATCCTCAACGGTGCCTACGGTCTGAAGGGAAAAGGGCAAATTTCCGCCCGGCAGTTCAGCCAAGACGGTGCCCTGACGCGCCAGGTCAAACAGGCCGAAGCACTGTTTAATGTCATGGGGGCTTCCGTTCCGCCCCTGGATCATTTCACTCCCGCCAACTGGCTCATCCAGAATCAGCACGTGCTGGCCGCGGAAACTACGGCCATCAATGAAACGCTGGAGCGCTTTGAGAAGGCCTTCGCTGAGATCAATGCGGCGCTAGGGGCCGGTGCGTAGATGAACCTCTGCCAGAGCTCCGCAATGGCAGCGGGTTCCTCTCCCGGCGCGCACTCATCGGAGGGCAGGACTCGGCTGCCTGACTCCCGCGCCATGAAATCGGCCTCTAACAGTGCGCCCTTTCCCTGCCATGCTGGCCCTGCGAATGCCGGGTCCGCAGAGGGCGCTTTAGACGCGCCAAGCCCAGTCTGATCCGTGAATGCGGCGACCACCCTGCCGGTTCCAGCGGAACGCCTCCCACATCAGAGTCGGCGGCGTTCCACCGTACTTCAACTCATCAGCCAACCGGATGAACACCTCATCGGTAATCCAGGTTGACGGGGCAAGGTCCAGGTCCGTGAGCTTGGCCGCATGATTGGCCGCGCGTCCAACCCAGACGATGTCGTTGCCGCCTCGAATACCCGTGCGAGCAGCTCGGATTGGGCTGCTGTCGATTCCGACGACATGCCTCACGGTACCTGTCCAGTCGGGGTACTGCTTTTTCAACGCTGGCATGACGATCATCTTGACCGCATAGTTGATTTTCAACCCGGCCTTAGCCGCCGGCGTGGCTTGCCGGTCACCCACCCAGATGCCCATGACACGATCTCCGTCGTAGGAGGTGATCTTGCCGCCCTCTTTCCTGATGATCGTCGCTGCACAGTGCAGGAACGCTTTGTAGATCTCTGCACTCAACTGCCAGGCTTCGGTGTCGACCATATTCGTTGAGCCGTTCAGGTCCGCGTACAAAACAGTGGCACGATCAAACTCCACTGCGTCATTGCCCAATCGCAGATCTTCTGGATCGGGTACAACTTGACCTCTCCGTGTAGACCATCGGGTTTGTGCTATCGCCTGCACGGCGGCCGTCATCTCTTCCAGCAGTGCCACCGTCAGTCCCTCGGCCCAGCTTCGAGAATGCGGGAGCGAATTTGTTCGCATGCCGGTGCAATCAAAGCCCGGGCGTCCGGGCCAGGGGTGTATCGGTAGGGGACGGTCGTGAGCCCCGTGAGATCACTGGGAAGCTTCAGCTTGTCTTCGCGCGGCTCCATCAAGAAGGCGCGCCGACGCCCCAGGAATCCAATGAACATACCCAGTTCAAAGACGACGTTGTCGCGCATGACAGGCCACTCGTCACCGCGGCTGATGACCATGTCATCCGCGTGGGCCACGGCAATGGCAAAGTCTGCCTGTTCCAGCTGGCGCTCGAGCTCGTCAAGTGTGTAGTTGGCGGCGCGGAACACCCCGTGGTCCCATACCACCGTCAGGAACGGGTCGTGCTCGAAGTGCTGTACCAGCAACCGCGTGACAGGGAGCGCCTCCACCGACGACATCACAAAGACCCGGACCTGTCCGCGAGGTTGGGTAATCATGTGATTGCGCTCTTTTAGACGGCGCGAAAGGGTCGCGGCCAGCCGCCGCCAGATGACGGGGTGTGAATCCGCAATCCTGCTGAAATCGATTTCCGGCACCTTTAGCACTACGGTCGGCTCGCGTGCAGTAACAGTTGCCGCCCGCAGTTGCGCCGGTTCGATGGCTGCCATTTCGCCGACGTGGTCCCCAGCCCTTCGGGTATTAACCACTTTGCCGTTGACCAGCACGTCCACGGAGCCGGAGACAATGAAGAAAACGTCGGTCTCTGGGGCGCCCTGAGTGATAAAGGCCTGCCCTGTCCCCACGTCGAGCAATTCCCCGGCCTGTGCCAGCTGGGCTGCGGCCGCGTCCAAGCCGGCCAGCAGGCGGAACTCAGCCAAGGCGGCGATCAGTCGCCTGCCATCATCCGCCGCGAGGCGCTCGACGATCCCAGTCCCCATACTGCCCCCTTGAAAGTGTGAACTGGGTCCCAATATACGCCCAAAGGAGCTGGAATGAATCCGGCTGCCAGCCACGCCGTAGGCGACGCGACCCGCCCGGCCTGGCCTCCTCTTGGGCGCAGGGAGTAGCACGATGGGACACAGCTGGAAAAAAGATCGCACCAAGAAGCGCATTGCCACCCGTTACGCCGAAGTCCGCGACGTGGACATCCGCGATTACAAGCGGGAAACCTCGCTGGTGGATATTCCAGTCAATCGCGCCTATCGCGTCCAAGGGGCGCATGTCTACATCGACATCGTCAATCTGGCGGACATGCTTAGCTGCACTGACATCGAAGGCGAAACCTGCCACAAGCGGGCCCTTCGATTCCTGAATCAGCACTACCGCGCCGTCCATCGCATCCTCGTTGAAAGTGATGCCATCCGTGTGGACTTTCACAACCAGCGGCTGCATGCGGTTGTGACCAAGCCGTACGGCGATGCCAACGAACGCGCCCGGATCGAGCGCGCGGTTGCGATCGCCCAGCTCGCCATCGATGTGCTGGCTGAAACGGGCGACTCGGACGCGCACATCCCCAATGCCCAGGTTCGTGTCGGCATTGACAGCGGGATGGCGTTGGCCGTCAACAATGGTCGTCGCGCCAGCCGAGAACCTCTTTTCTTAGGCTCCCCAGCCAATCAGGCGGCCAAGTGTGCCGGGCATGGAGGGGCTGAAGGCATCTACCTGACGCACGGCGCACGTGCCGTGCTTGAACTGCCTACCTTGACCGGCAACAAGGACCGCACCACTTCGCTGACCGATGCTCAGATTTCCGCATGCGTCGAGGCCGCTGCACTCGGCATTTCCAAGTCGCGCATCATCGAACTCTGGAAAGATGAACAGGCCGAGCTCCCTATCGGCGAATTCAAGTTCAGTCGACCGACGCCTCCGCTTTCTGATCTGGACTTCTCCCTGCTCAGCGCGGCGAACTCAAGGCGATTTGATGGCGTTTCGATCTATGCCGACATTGACGGATTCACCGACTTCGTGGACAAGCACTTAGAGGAGGATCCCGAACATCTGGTTCGAACACTGCACGTATTGCGCTCTGAGCTGGATGCGGTCGTACACGAGGATTTTGGAGGGCGTCGTGTCCGTTTTATTGGCGACTGCCTTCATGGGGTGCTGCTGGAGGGCACGTCACAGACGACAGATGCGCAGGACACGGTCAGCACCGCTGCCCAGTGCGCGGGTGCATTGCGCAGCAGTTTCTCCACTGCCCTGGAGCAACTGAGCGCCGAAGGCGCGGAAGTGGCAGAGCTGGGATTGGCCATTGGCTTCGAACTTGGCCCCCTTGCCATTTCCCGCCTGGGCATGAAGGGGAGCCTTCTGCGGTGTGCCACGGGGCGAGCGGTGTTGGAATCTGAAGCCCAACAACGACTCTGCGACGGTGTGGAGACGGCCATTGGTGAAAATGCCTACAAGGCCGCCAGCGCCGCGATACGGACCGTCTTTACCGACAAGCGAAAGGCGGCGAACCTAGACTATGCCGCAGCGGTGGAGGAACTCGCCGCATCCGGGGACCGCGTGGCGAAGGCAACACTGGAGGCACACTACGCTGAAGTGGCACCCGCAGTGGCTCCTGCGCTCGCGCAGCCGATCCGTCCTCATGTGGCCGCGACGTGACGCCAAGGCCTTTGGAGCTGCTGCAGCGCGTGGCACCGGACTACGGTGCCACGTTGATCGTAGACCCTGTCGGGGGGCTGGTTGGGATCACAGTGGTTCGGGCCGGCGGAGCCGAGTACGCATTTAGATTGCTCGTCTCCGTTGCAGGCGAGCACGTCTCAGTGCGCGAGATCGCCGACCCCGGCATGCTGCCGGGGTTCTGTCCCGATCGGCATATCAACGGTGACCGTAGCTTCTGCCTCGGCTGGGGAGAAGACAATCCGAGCCGGATCCAAGACGAAGCAGCAGCGAGGCATTGGTGGGCCACGGTCTACCAGTACCTGACCTACCAGATCGGCGCGAACGCCCGCCGGGTCTTTCCTGGAGCGGAGAACGGCCGCGCGCACGGTCGTGCTGCGCAGCATCAGGCCAATGCTGAGCAGGCAGCCGAACGACTGGGTCCGGCATTCAAGGCAGATGTGCTCGCGGGGCAGTTCATGGTCCGCAAGGATTCGCGCCCTCAGAAGCGGAGGCTCGAGCTCTGGCACGGCAAACTACTCCTTGCTCGGGTGTCGACGCGCACTGAAACCTTGGTCGGGAGACCCCCAGTCTGCCCATGTGGCCGCGATCCTGACGGTGCGATCACTGCATGTGGCGACCACGCTGCGGCCCTGGTCACTTTCATCTTGGAACAGCACCGATGTGCGCTGGCCGACACAGCTTTCCTTGAGGATTGTGCGGCTGCAGGAGCGCGCTGCTGCGGAACGCTGGACATCTGCGGTCTTCGATCTGCCATCAAACGAACACAAACCGTATCCCTCAAGACAGAGAACTCACCCCGTGCAAGAACCTCAAAATTCTGGCGGCCACCCGCCAAATCAAAGCGACCGCGTTAGTGCCGCTTGGCAGCAGCTGAATTTGGTCTTGGGCTTCTTCTCCCGTGTAGACACAAAACTCTCGGTCGGCCTGGGTATCAACCTGGGCATGCTTGCCATGATCGCGACGCGGCTGCCGAAACTTGATGAACTAACGGCCCTGATCTCGGTTGTGGGCGTTTTGTTCCTTACACCGCTTACTGTTAGCTTCTGGCACCTGTGGTACGGATATTTTCCGGAACTGCGAGGCGGGTCAAATTCGCTCATCTTCTTTGAACGGGTGTCGAGCATGGCCGAGCACGAGTTCTTGCAGAAGTGCGCGGAGCGTACGCTGATGGAGTTCGAGGAAGACCTCCTGGGTCAATGTTGGCGCAATTCCAAGATTCTCTCGTCAAAATTCAGCTGTTTGAAGTACGCGTACATTGCCACTGTTCTGGCAATCGCCCCATGGATGGCACTCATCGTTGTGCTGCCTCCGCCGGCAAAGTGACACACAAGTGGCTTCTGCTCATCCAGTTGTTGAGCCGGAGCCCCGGGCAGCGCTGACAGGGCCGGGCCTTCCGGCCCAAGTCGGCCCAAGGTGAGAAACGGTGCTGGCCATTGCCGGAGTTTGGCCATCGGCTATCACACGCACGTCGCAGTTAGCTCCCTTTCGGAAGGGGATGCCAGCCTAGACGTGCAGCAAACTCACGACGATAGACGGTGTCAATCTGGGGCGGGGCTCGCCGGACGTACTCTTCTGCGAGCGTCGCAGTTTGCCCTGAGAGGCTTGCGAGGTAGGCAACTGCTTCTTCCACTGATGGGACGCGTTGATTTTCCCCGTTGAACTTCGGTGGCAGCGCCGTCCATAGCACAGTGGTAATCCCGCGAGCAGCGGCCCAGTCAGCGAGCCCAGGAATACTCGCCGGTGCTGGACAGCCATGTGTCCAGACCCCCAAGTGTCGCTCCATGTTCTTTGAGGGAATGGCTTCCCGCTCACGCAAGGCTCGCTTGGCGTCGCCCTCGTCGTCGGTACCAGCCTCAACCCAGAAGGAGGTGACAGCAGACGCGGCCGCATGCATGACCAACGTAAGCCGTCCATTGCCGGATTGCCTTAAAAACTCTACGCAAACCGTTGGCCCGTCTGCCAGCCACTGTCCACGAACCGGTAGACCGTCGGGTTGCCATACCAGCGACCCCCAACCAAGATAGGCAATCATCTTGAGCCTCTACTCGACTGCGACAGCCGTGCCGCCCACCACAAGCGGCTCATTTCGTAATCGGTCGAGCCTTTAGTCTCTGCGCTCACCATCCTGGATGCCTCCTCGTCTCAACAAGACTCTGTATTGATAGCGCTACCGCGCCATCTGCCGCGATGTTGCGCTGCAGGGTCCGACGCCGGGCGAGAAGAAGCGCAAAGACGGAGCATGCTGCTGATTGCGGACTACCCGCAAGAGCGGGTGACGCATGCCTGGGAGATAGTCGAACCCGCTGTCTTCAAGCTCAAGTACGAGGCGGGAGAGAACCTCATGCTGCAGGAGCAAGCGGCGTCGCGACGATGCAATCCGAACACCCCGGCACCCTGTGAAAGGAAGCACGAAATGGCTGAAGTACCAGAACAGCTCTTCGGCAATAAGCTGGATGGGACTATCCTGCCCCACCAGTAGCAGGCAATCGTGCAGTGCACGCCCCAAGGCAAAGCAGTCATGCCGTCTGCCCTGCTCATGGGCGACCCTCAACATCACCACTAGTGCCGCCAGGCTATCCAGAGTGCCCAGCCCGCACAAGCCCTCGGTGATCTCTCGTAACCGACGGTCTCGGCGGACAAACATGCCGGCTCGCAAGCTCGCTCCGCTGAACACTTCCAGTTGCACAGGTGCACTGAGCGACATGAGTATTGATTCTCCACAACCGCCAAGTGCCTCGTGGACATTCAGAGCGGCCCAGACCGGTGAACATAGAACCATGCGGGAGCCGGGATAGCGCGCCTCGGCTGCTGCCTGCGTCGCCTGGGACGGGACGTGTTCCGCATGGGCATATTTCACCCACACATTGGAGTGGCAGCCGGGACGCTCCGGGGATATCGACTGTCCGAGCGCGTATGCGCTGGATAGGCCCATTCGGCTTCGCAAGCATTCAAACCACAATCCGACACTGAGTGATCGCAGGCAGTACGGCACGGCTCGGTTGGCGGGAAGTATGCTCGTGCTTGCACGCATGCGGGCAAGTCGCGCCTCGCCGTAAAAGGGTATCTCTTTGAGCGCCATGGCCGTGCCCCTCCCCATTCACCTTTGATGGGTAACGAAACGCGAGTTTGTTACTCCTTCCACCATCCGTATTAGAGGGGCAGAATCAGGAGGACACAAGCGACGGGGTGTGACCACGCCATGACGGAGCGGACCAACGAATCAATCCTGGCCCCGGAACGCCGTGAGATCGAAAGAGAATTGACCTTTCATTTCGGGCCTCTCATCGGCTATGAAAACTTGCCGCGAGCTCTTGGCTATCGCTCCAGCCACGCGCTCCGCCAAGCAGAGGCACGCGGAACCTTGCCCGTGAAGATATTCAAAGTGCCCGGCCGCCGCGGCAAATTTGCCTTTGCGATGGACATCGCCGACTGGATGGTTGGGCTGAGGGCCGCAATCAGTCCGCCGGCAGTATCTGGCACCCCGCAAGATGAAGCGGCTGCTCTGAAGCCCAACCAGGAATGACGCCCCACAACCCAAACTCAAGGGGCCGGGCTTGTAGCGTTTCAAGAACAGACTCAAGACGTCCCCGAAGATGCGCTCGCCGAGCGCCGAGGAGAGTACCAAGAGCCGGAAACTAACATCTCCGAACCCTGGAAATGACTTGCCCCCGTTGGCGCGGGGGCAAGTGACATCTGTTGGAGCAGATGGTGGTGAAACTCAGCCTGTACCCTGAGGCTCACCCTTTTCCTTGACAAAGTCAAGCGACTTCCCGTTCGCGCGGAGGGGTGCGCCCATTTCCTCCCCATCTCATATGGCGGAGGCGAACCTGAATGGGCACCTTGTTCCAATCTCGAGACCGGGCAGACGTTCGCAAGCCGACGGCTGAGGAGCAGGATGATGACCGCAGGAAAAAGCGCGACCGCCAAACCGACGGACGAAGACCGCCGTGAGGGGCATCTGCCCCATTCCCCTCTCGAGCTAGCACGCGGCAAGCGCGACCGCCGCGAAATCTTTGTATTTCAGTCCCCGAAGAATGGGCGGACCGTAACGGTGGCCGACCTGGTCAACTTTTGCCAGGCGCTGATGCTCGAATTTGACCCCCAGGTGGAGATGTATGTTGAGAGGCCGCGTCGAATCACGGTAGGCGAGAAGCGCGACCTTGAGTTGAGCTTCTGGGTCGGGCGGAGGGATGGCACCCAGCACTACCAGTTTGTAATCCCTACAAAACGGGTGGCTTCACTGAGCGTTGGCTTAGTCAAGCTTCCCGCAGATGACGAGCTCATCCACATGGCCTTGAATCAAGGGCTCGTATTGCGACTTGTCCACGAAAACTCTCTGGCATCTCGCGCCAGCGAGGTCGCTGTTGCCTACGAACTACTTCCGCTTGTCTGGGCCAATGCAAAGATCGCGGGGGCCAGGCAGTTGGAAGTGAGGATTGAGGACATGCTCCAGAACGTTGAGCGCCTCACCATGAGCGCATTACAACTGCAGACGGGCCAGGCCCGGTTCGCAGTGGCTTGCGCAGTGGCAAGCCTCGTCTACACCGGCCGCGTACAACTCGTGGACTATCGCCCAGGGGATCCGGATGCCCTCGTGGAGGTGCGTCATGGCTAGGTACGAAATCTATGATCAGGCGACACTCGACGAGTGGTACTCCCCACATCCGGTTGATATTGCACCAGATCATCTCTCCAAGTTCCGCGTGGCCAAGGAAGCACTCACCGCCTTGCTTCTGGGCCGTTCCACCATCACCGCTATATCCCGGAGATATGGAATCTGCCACAAACGCCTGAAGCGCATGGCAATGAAAGCGCCCACGATAGCCCACGATGGCATGCCGCACGGATTTCGCGTATGCATTCCATGGGGCAGTTACTCGACTGAGCTTTCCTTCGAACCCGCGGAATTGCCGCTGGTTCCAGGAAGATTTGCGTGGCACAAAGTCTCCGAAGCTGTGCCGAGTGTTAAAGCCTTGATCGATGGCTTTGCAACCCATCTGCCGCCGGGCCGCCCTCCAAGCGCGTTCGTAAAATTGCACCAACGAGTCCTTGCGGAGCTGAAGCAGCACAACCTGGAGGACAAATTCCCCCTGAACGATCCTGGCAAGGGGAAGCGCTCGCTGCTTGCTTTGCTCAAGCGGCGGCAGTCGGCAGTAGCCGACGTGGACCTTTATGAACCTCAATCGGCATCGAACGCTCCTGTCGCTTTGGAGCAAGCAGTACGGATGGGCCTGTTCGCCAGAACGGAGTTTGACGCGCACCAAATCGATGTTGAATGCAAGATCTCCATCGATATGCCCAATGGCGCGCGTGTTACGCGCAAAGTGTCACGGCTATGGCTTCTCATCGAAATAGAGACTGAATCCAGGGCGGTAACGGGATGGCTTCTCTGTGTCGGCCAGAGCTATGACAATCTTGATGTAGCGCTCTGCTTGTCCAAGTCAATGGAACCCTGGGCTCCCAGGGACCTGACGATCCCGGACCTCTTCTACGCACCTGGCGCTGGAATGCCCGTCTATCAGGCAGCAACGCCGATAGTCACGCGCTCGGCCGCTGTCGCACTGGACAACTTCCTTGCGCACTCGGCCCATGCACTCGAAGCAGCATTCTGCAGGGCTCGGGGAGGTGTGATGATCTTCGGAAAGTCGCACACACCGCGCTCACGACCCATTGTAGAGCAATTCTTCTCGCGCTTGGAACGTGGTGCGCTGCGTAAGATCCCCGGCGGTTTTGAGCCCGCCAAACGGCTGGGGGAAAACAAGATCAGGATCAGCAACTTCTCTCCGGATGCCCATCCCATCCAGATGCACCTTCTCGAGGAGCTCCTGGACGTCATCATAGCCAACTACAACGCGACGCCTCACTCCGCACTCGGACAGATGACGCCGCTAGCGTATCTCACGAATCGCAAAGAGTCAGCGTTTGCGTTTGCGCCGGAAACCTGTGGCCTGGATGCTGCAGATATGGCTTCGACAATCGTAAGCCTGCCCGTAAAAGGCAACAAGGATAATGGGGAGTTGCCCCATGTCACCTACTTGTATGCGGACTACCGATCCCCTTCCCTTAACGATAAATGGGGACTGATTGGCACCAGGATTCTTGCGCGCGTGAATAGGCGCGATCTTCGTTCAATCGTGCTACTTCAAAGTGCCACCGTGCCATTCGGAGTGGCTACCGCGCGAGCGCCTTGGTCGCGCGCGCCGCATGACGAGAGGACGCGAAGGATCATCTGTCGTTGGTCCAAACAGCGCAGTGATTTCTCAATCGCTGGCGTGGAGTGTGCAATTGAAGCCTTCATAGCGCATCTTCGATCTACTGCAGACACGTCCCAACCCGCAGTCGACCAACTTGCGCGCTTGCAGCAGTTGCACTTCGGCCGTCTGCCCGACATTCGGTCCCAGCCAGCTCACATCCCGGTAAGAGTCCCCCGGGGAGGCAAGGTGAATCTTGATGACTAGATCGGACCTTGCGGAGGCCATCATGGCCGTCCGTCGCCTTGACCCCGACCATCCACTTTTCATTGAGTCTGGCTACCGTATCAACACGAAGCCTGTCGAACGCATGGCGGATTTCGTTCTGTACAACATTCAGCAGGGTCATCATGGGTGCTCTCTTTACTCAGAGAGCGGGGTTGGCAAATCCACGGCGCAAGACTATCTAGTCGAAACCGACTGGCGCTGGCTCGTGGAGGACGGACGCCGCGCAGGTGTGGCCAGGGCAATCGTCGCAACCTCAGATGCATGCAGGAGCCCGCTGAGCTTCTGGCACGCGCTTTCACATCAACTGGGAATGCCGCGCTGGTCATCGGCCAGGCCTCACGAGCTGAGGGCACGAATACACAATCACATGCGCGCCGCGTGTGGGCACGCCGACGTACGCAGGTACGTATTGTTCATCGACAGTGCTCAACGGCTCACCAATCTTGAGTTTCAGTGCTTAGAAGATCTTGATAACTTGATGAGCAAGGACAGGCTTACTCTCTTTTTGGTCTTTGTGTACCAAAGTGACCAGCAGGGCATCGAGCTTGGCGACATGTGGCAGCACCATCCGTCACATGTTGTTCGCCGGTGGTTTCTGGACTCAGCCCCATTTCTTCCTCTTGCGGCGCGAGATGAGGTCAGGCATGCCCTGTCGCGCTACGACGGCGCAGCATGGTGGCCGACAGAGGACATGCCATTTTCTAGATACTTCGCCACCGACGCATTTGATCGCGGATGGCGGCTGGAATCTGAAACGGAGATGATTTGCGATGCTGTGTCCGCCCTCCGGAGGGAGGTGGGACTTCCCGAACATAGTGGCTGGCCGATGTGCTCCTTCACATCGACCGTGCGGAATCTGCTAACGAACGCTTGGTTTCAGCAGAGTTTCGAACGCTTCACTCCATCTGACGTCCGTGCTGCGCTTGTGCATGTCGGGTACCTGCGAACCGAGTTCATTCGCATGCGCGAGAAGATGTCCGACAAGGCAATCGCCATCATTGAGAAGATACAGAATACGGCAAACCAGGTAGCGGGAAGCAATGAATAGCTCTCGCGCCGTAAATCCTTCTACGCCTCGGATTGTCGGCGCAGAGCATGAGTTCTATCCATACATATCGGGCTACGGCGTGCTGCAGCGGATCGTTGCACTGGGCATGCCAACAAGTGAGCAACTCATGATCATGGGGGTGAGGCGTAAGACTGGGCGCTCCATGCTCCGCCCTTTGCTTCTGCCGGGCCGGGTGCAGGATACTTTTGCGTCAGCCATCGAAGTCCGTGACGTCACAACGAAGAATCTATGGAATCCGGCCGCGTGGCTTCCAGTTCAATCACTTCGACTTCTCGCGGGTAGTGAGCTTCCATATATGCGGTGCCCCGCATGCGCACTTCACGGCTACCATTGTTCACTATTTCTCCTTCCTTCCATCTCTGCGTGCCCTTGGCATGGCGAGAAGCTCATCAGCCACTGCGAGGCATGCGGAAGGACGCTGGGCACCAGTTTTGACCACTCCGGTGGTCTCGGGACTTGTACTTGTGGATTTCAGCCAATCGACGCCCACACAGCGCTACTGGACGTCAGGCAATTTCCCGCTCGTGAAGTGTCGCAGTGGGTGGATGACTACCTTCATTGGGCATCACGCCAGCGGGCAGGCCGAGTGATTCACTTCCCCAGTGATGCGCAAAGCTGGCCTTCAGCTCTGGCGCGCCTGATTGATAGAACGACTCCTATGCCGCCCGTCCACCAGGACGATGGCAATGCTCACGTAAGGTATGAGGCTTTCCAGCCATCCGCTGACGATCCGGAGCCAGGGGCGTTCTGGGGCTGGGCAATGATTGGCGGCAACTCGGGCCTCATGTGCGCTCCGCTCCCATTGATGGCCTACGATGCTTTGACGCGGGCCACTGCAGCGGCATGCGCCAGGGTCGGACTTGAAGGCCTATCTGTCCTGAGCTTCCGCTCAACGCACTACGACACCCAAGGACCCACTGAGGTAGAGCGGCACGAGTCGTTCCTAGCTCCCTATGGTGTTTCTGCCAGCGGCGCGACTTGGCTCAATCTCTCGGTTGTCGACCCGATGGTAACGTTAGCGTGCGGCACAGCGCTGGAGCTGGCCGCTGCGGCCTTTGGTATCGCGAACGACAAGCCGGATAGGTCCCCTTCCGTAATCGTCGCTTCGGTATTGGACAGCATTAAGGGAAGATCCGCCTTGGTCGACGCGCTTGTGTGGGTTCTGGCAACCGCTTATGAGGAAGGCTTGGCGTTGACGCTTGCAAGGGTGTTCAAGCTGAATCCGAAGGATGTACTGCCTTCAGGTGGGTATCCGGTCATCGAGCTTCAGGGTTCCGCCCGTTCCTTGAGAGAAGTCCGGGTCGCCTGGGTGACACCTCGAAAAACAGCTAGAATCCAGCAGAAATCCTAAGGCAGGCAGTTCTTAGCAATTTTTGCCATCATTGGGGCAACGGCACTGTCTCGTGCCGGACTGCGAACGGCAGTAGCCTTCATGCGAGTACGCAACACAAGGGGAGGCTTTGCCGCCGCGTGGGCTAATTGGCAATTCTAATGAACCCCCGGCAGTCGTGGGCGTGTTTTATGGGCTTCCGGAACTGTTGGGCGTTATTTATGTACTTCTGGAAATGCCGGGCGTCTTTGGTGAACTTCCGGGAATATCGGGCATCTTTGGTGGACTTCCGGAAATATCGGGCATCTTTGGTGGACGGAAGCTGCCAGGAAGAGGCTAAGCTCACCCCATCCATATCTTCTAAAATCAATGCGTTAGAGGCCGGGCGTTTTCGGTGCGGCAGACAAAGGCCTCGACCACGGCGAAATCCAGCGTGATCTACCTAGCCGAAGCGCTCAGAATTCGCCGAGAACGACGGTTCGGCGTGCGTGATCCCGACCCCGACGCCGAGGCGTCCAATGTGGTCTAGTCCAATGTGGTCTACATGAGTCGTGGGCCGAAACCGTATCAGCGCGTGTGAGGCGTTGTTCGTAGGGGCGCCGCCCCTACTCCCGCCCCGACTAAGCTTGTTGGTGACGCGCCGCGCGCCGTTCGGCTGCCCCTTGAAGTCGCGCCTTTCGCGTGTAGTGGGACTCCAGAAGCTCGATGGTGAAGTCGAGTAGGTCGTCTGCGTCGGCTTGGGACAACGTGCCTCTGTGAGCTCCGTCGTTTCCATCATCCTTGATGCAGGCGGACAGCTCGTGAAGCTCCGGCAAAATTCGGTTCTCATCGTAGAGCCACTGAAGAAGCAGGCCCAGAGATCGCTTTGTTCTGGCGTCTGGCTGTTTATCCCTGTTGGCATTGACAAGGTCAGTGGCAACGAAGTCAACGCACAATCGAAACATGGTGCCTGCGGCATTGATACAGCCAACCGCAAGACATGTCGCGCCCTCCTGGAATGCGGCCTTCACCTTTTCGGGCAGGTGCTCTGGTGGCGCAACTCCGGCAGCGTCCTTGCAGCTTACATGCCCGTCTACCTTCATAATATGGTTGAGGCAAACTGGTACGCCACCAGAAACTGCTTCGTCCTCATCCTTACTATCTACTTCCGAGCTTTTGAGAACAAGGATGCTCATCAGGCTACATTTTCGGCAGACGGCTGAAGCCTCATATATCTTTTGCCAACGATAGGCGATTCCAACCTTGTGAATCGAGTGGACATCAAAAGTAATCTGATTCGCCCGGCAGCGCGGGCAGTTATAGACAGCCTCGACAGATCTCAACATGCTTCCCTCAAGCTCTTTTGTAGGTCTGCAATTCTCTGTTTCGCTCGGAATTTTCATCGGAAGCGCGTTGGCGGACAACCTGCAATCCGCCCTCCGGGGTGGCGAAAGTTGTTCCTCCAATGCATCCGGATCGAATCTCTATAGCCGTTGCAGAGGCGTGGGGGCATGTTAACCGATGGGTTTCTCGACGTGACACGCCGCAGCACTCAGAAGCTGGCCGGATATGGCGGCGCCTCGGGGAATGTACCCAGTGGGCGTTTACCAACTGGGATCAGGGTGCTCCCGTTCGCCGCGGCGGTGGTCGGCTGTGTCTTGCTCGCGCTCGTCACAGGCGACCCCGCCGCAGCCCTTATGCGCTCGGTGGTCGAATTCGCCGACAGCAGTACGCCGAACTTTGTCCGTTTCACGGGCCGGCCCATAGTGGCTTAGATTTGAGCGCACAGCAGTAGGCATCATGTTAATGAGGCCTGGCCTTTCGAGGTTTGCTAGAAGATGCCTTGGGTTCTGCCGGCTTGCGCGCTGCCGGGGGTTTGCGCGCCACGATTTCCTCAGGCGCCTTCCTAGTCAACTTTCTAGGGCTGCGAATCTGCTCTCGAATCGCATCGAGGTCTGCCTCAGGAAATGGGGGCAAGTCAAGGAATAGACGTGCCTCATTTAGCTGCGAAAAGGCCTTACCCATGCCCAGGCACGAGGGCCCTCCCTTCGGAAAGAGAACCTCGACAAACCTCGAATACTTATCGCTCTGCCGTAATGCACTGCGAATGGACTCCAGGTCGACGCCATGCGCGACATTTATATGTTTGACGTAACCAAAACTCAACAGCTCTGCGTCGCGCCTTGCCTCCACCAAGCGTGCGTTTTCCTGCTTAATCATTTCAAGAGCATCAGGCTTCTTCGGAGATACACTCTCGACAATTTGCTCCAGGTACCTTTTCAAGGTCTCTGTGGTTTGTCCAAGCTCTTCGATCTTCGTGCTAAGATCATGAATTTGCTGGGCGGCCGATAGGCGGTGTATGAATTCCTGAAACAGGCCGGCCCACTGCTCGCGAAGCCAGTTTTCGATCTCCGCATATCGAGAGAACAGTTTTATCGGGTTGTTTTGCTTCCTTTGCCGAATCTCTTCAATCAGGATGAAGACGTTTATCGAATCGACATGTGCGTACTGTATGTCTTTACTGCTTTTGTTTTTCAAATAAGTCTGGTATTCAGCATCAACGGCAGAATCGATAAGAATGTAGATAGGAATATTGCGCTCTAGCGCATTGATGTACTCATATTTCGTAACTGATTCGTATCGATCAAAGAACTCTCTTTGATTGCCTTCGCTGGTTCGCGAGCTACTTACTTCAGATCCATAACGCCCGCCAATGATGAGCACATACACATCACTGTTCCGGGCCTCGCGGGAGCAAGACTCATCCAATGGCGAGTCTGGTGAGTAGGCGATATTGTCCTTCTCGGCCAGTACGGGCTCATAGCCCATGCTCTCGATAAAATTTTCCAGTGATGACCGAAGGTGCTTTAAGTCATAGTACGTAGAGCTTACAAAAACGCGAGGCCTGGCCATAAATCTCCCTTGTTTGCATAGCGACAGACCGCCGGGTCCGGTTGTGAGGCTTCTCAATGGGCGGTCGTTCTATGAACCATGTCCCTGATGAAGCGAAATAATAGGATGGATGGACTTCGCCAGCAAGAATTTTAGGCGTGGATGCGAGCTTTTCGCCGCTCAAAAGTCCAGGTCTAACGAAAAACGGAGGCCCGAGTTGTGTCATTACACGTCATTAAGTGCGTAGTTCTGAAGTCCCGGGGTGATCAAGCGACTTCATGTTCCCTCAGTGGCGGAGTTTCATCGAGCTGCTTGGAGGCCGCCAGTCAGAAAAATCGTCCTTCTCATACCCCCAGCAAGTCATCCTTATAGCCACAAGACAGGTAATTCATAGGCATTTCTAGAGCGCTTCAGTCGCCGGGCTCTCTCGATCTACAGAGAACTGCCCCCCTTCCGAATAATCCCCCTCCCAACCTCACTCACAGGCGCAGGCGCAGCAGTCTTCCTCGCCTGATCCCAGAGTGCGCAGCTGTAACCAAGCCACCCAATCAGATTCAGAGCACTCTGCTGCGTGCCCATCGACATGCACGATCACATTGTACTTGCTACTTCCAGATGAAATCGCCCTGGCACGTTCGAAACCCAGCCAACTCGAAGCAATCGAGACATAAGCCAGCATCACTAGGGCGTAGATCAGCCAGGGAGAGCCCTTGACGGTCGATAGAACAATCGGTGAATGGCGCACGGCCAGGGCGCGAACGCTAGCTAGAAGTATCCCTATCAGAAAGCGCCGAGCCCCATCCCGCAACGTCGGCCATCCTTGGCGTCTTCTGCATACGTACGTTGTATCCCACTTCCATCGATGCAGCTCCGCCACATAGTGACATGCAGCGCTCCGCCTCGCAGAATCCAACCCAATTAACGTGACGCGTCACACCCAGCCGCCACACCCCATTGGCGCCCTACCCCTCCCCCACTATAGTGCCAACCCTCACAAGGACGAGGCGGCGCACATGCCCTATATCGGAATCGGACTCCACGTACTGGCAGCCATCTACTTCGCGGTGCACGCCATCCGCTCGGGCCAGAGCCTCTACTGGCTTATCCTGCTCTTCTCGTTCCCGCTGCTCGGCAGCGTCGTCTACTTCCTGGCGATCTACTTTCCGGAAGCCCGCCATTCGCGCGGCGCCCGGCAGGTCGTCCGTTCCGCCAAGCAGCTCATGGACCCGGGCCAGGACCTTCGCAACGCCCGTACCGAACTGGCGCGCACGCCCACCGTGCAGAATCGGGTTCGCCTGGGCATGACGCTGCTGGATGCCGGCCAGGCCGAGGAAGCCAGGACCCTGCTTGAACAGGCAGCCAGCTCGCCGCTGGGCGACGATCCCTACATCCTGACCGGCCTTGCCCGTGCCCGCCTCGAGTCCGGGCACGCGGCGCTTGCGGTGGAGGCGCTGGACGGCCTGTTCGCACGCCACCCGGACGTGCGCCGCAAGCCGGAACAGACCCTGCTGTACGCGCAGGCATTGGCAACCGCCCAAGCCCCCGGCGCCCGCGCCGCGTTCGAGCGCGCCGTGGAATGCGGGAACGATGCGGCCGCTCGCTGCCTCTACGCCGAATGGCTGATGGCACAGCCGCAGCCCGACGATCGTGAGCAGGCCCGCACCTTGTTCGCCAGCATCATCGACGATGCCCAGCATTGGTCGCGCCATGCACGGAGCCACAATGCCGCATGGCTGGAGCGAACCAAGGCGGCGCTGAAGGGTTACTGACGCCAGGCAGCCTTTGGCAATTCTGTCGTATCCGCCTCGTTCACGACCTCGCCGGGCGGATGCCGACACTCTGCCGGCTTGCACCACTGACACCGACGACAGCCTTGCAGCACAAGGCTCCCGCCTCATTGCGCCGCATGCAACGATTCTGAAAATGTTGAATGTGGTGACGGCATCGGCCTTACTGCATTGGCATCGCGCACAGCCGGGCGTATTCCTTTCCGTGCCACCGAGAACAGGTGGCCGGGATTCGAAACCCCGGTTCTACGCTGAAGTAAACGCTTGCCAGCCGGCATCACCCCTCAGGTGGTGCCGGCTGGCAATCCGTCGGCCGGCTATGGCGGGCGGTGCGCGGAG
>NZ_LLXT01000085.1 GCF_001431625.1 Stenotrophomonas geniculata ATCC 19374 = JCM 13324 | reverse complement strand
CATCCTGCACAAGATCCACGCGCTGCCGCAGGCCGACGTCGCGCAGCGCATGGGCATCGGCCTGAAGGCGGTGGAGCGTCACCTGCGGCTGGCCATGGCCGATTGCCGCCAGCAGGGCACGCTGCAATGAGCGATGCACCTGCACCACCGCCGCCACCCGAAGTCCCCAGCACCGACCAGATCCTGGACCAGCATCGGGACGCCCTGAAGCAACGCTTTCCGCTGCCCGACCCGGAAACGCTGCGCCGCCGGGGTGGCGGCGCGAAGCGGGTACTGCCCGTGTTGCTGGTGCTGGCCGGCGCCGTACTCGTGGCCGACCCGGCCTGGCAGGTCCGCGATTACCAGACCGGCGTGGGCGAACGCCGTGAACTCGTCCTGGCCGACGGCAGTCGGGTACAGCTGGATGCAGGCACCCGCGTGCAGGTGCGCCGCCATCTGCGCTCCCGGCAGGTGCTGCTGGAACAAGGGCGGGCACGCTTCGAGGTGCAGCACTCGGCCTGGCGACGCTTCGGGGTGGATGCCGGCCCGGTCCACGTGCGCAATTACGGCACGGTGTTCGACGTCGACCGCCAGGGGGAACTGAGCGAAGTGACACTGTGGCGCGGCGAGGTCGGCGTGCGCGTCGACGAGGGCGGCAGCGAACAGCGGCTGAAGCCAGGGCAGCGCCTGCTGGCCCAGCGCGGTTCGCTGTCACCTCCGGAAGCCATCGATCCAGAGCAGGCGGACTGGACCACCGGACGCCTGCAGTTCGACCGCATGCCACTGAGCGAGGTCCTGCGCATCCTGCAGCGCTATCACGACCGTCCCATCGTGCTGGACGACCCAGCGCTGGGGCCCCTGCAGGTGTCGGGCGTCTTCGATGCCGACCGCGCCGAGACCGTACTCGCGCTGCTGCCCGAGATCCTGCCGGTGCAGGTGCATGCCGGCACCGATGGCAGCCTGCATCTGCGCGCCCGCGATTGAATGCCACACCGAGGGTGGGTTGCGCGCCGTCCCATCCGGCAAGTGCTTGAACCCTTCCGAAGGACCCCCGCATGACCCGCCCTGTTCCGCCTGCCGCTCTGCGCCGGCTGGCCCCCACCCTGCTCGCTGCCTGCCTGTGTGCGGCCCTGCCCGCCACGGCGCAGACCGCTGCGTCAGCGCCCATCGAGCTGCACCTGCCGGCAGGCCCGTTGCAGGCTTCGCTCAACTCGCTGGCGCGGCAGAGTGGCATCCAGCTGTTGTTCGCCGCCGACAGCGTGAGCGGCCGCAGCGCCCCGGCTGTTGATGGCCGCTACACCCCGCGTGAGGCCCTGCAGCGGCTGCTGGCCGGGCAAGGCCTGGCGATGCAGGAACGTTCGCCGGGTGTGTTCGTGGTGAGTGCCGCGCCAGCGCCGGCGAAGCCGCGCACCCCGGCCCGGGCCGCATCATCGGCGCCGTCATCCGCCACGACGACGTCGCTGGCCCGCGTTACGGTCTCGGCCTCGACCGCGCGCATGCCGCAGGGCGAGACCGCCATGCCCAATACCATCACGGTGCTGACCCGCGAGGACATCGCCCAGCAGCTGGCGCTGGGTTCGGATGTGTCGCGGGTGCTGTCGTCACAGATCCCGGCATTTGCCCCGGCGCGCGAAAAGATGTCCAACTACGGCGAAACCCTGCGTGGCCGCGGCATCCTGTACATGGTCGACGGCGTGCCGCAGTCCACGCCGCTGCGCGATGGCTCGCGTGATTCGCACACCATCGACCCGGCGATGATCGAACGCATCGAGGTCATCCACGGCGCCAACGCGCTGCAGGGCATCGGCGGCACCGGCGGCATCGTCAACATCATCACCCGCAGTGCGCCCAGTGAGCCGGGCGCGTTCCTGCTCGACACCAACGTCAGCTACAGCGCTGCCCTGCCCAGCCGCCACGACGACAATGGCCAGCGCGGCTCGGCCCTGGTGGGCGTGCGCGGCGAGCAGTTCGACCTGGTGGCTGGCCTGGCCTATGAGAAGCAGGGCCTGTACCACGACGGCGAGGGCCGATCGATCGGCACCAACGCGCAGGGCGAGCTGATGGACTCGACCTCATCGAACGTGTTCGCCAAGCTGGGCTGGAACATTGCCGAGGGCCATCGCCTGCAGGTCATGGCCAACCGCTACGAACTGCGCGGGATGGACAACTACCTGGCCATCAACGGTGACTATCGGACCGGTCGCCCGACCATTTCGGTCCCCGGCGATACGCCACTCGATCCGCCGATGAACCGCTCGCGTTCGCTGACGGTGGACTACAGCGCCGCCGACCTGCTCGGTGGCTGTTTTCAGGCGCAGGCCTTCGCGGTGGATTTCGAAGGCCGCTACGGTGCCAGCCAGTGGGACCCGTGGGGCAACACCGGCGCCAACGCCGCCTGGGACCAGACCCAGAACGAATCGGACAAGCGCGGCTTCAAGCTGACCCAGAGCTGGACCCGCGTCGCCGACACCACGCTGGACGTGACCCTGGGCCTGGACGGCCTGCGCGACCGCACCCACCAGGTGCTGCTGGCCAGTGGCATGAACTGGGTGCCGCAGACCACCTACCAGAGCCTGTCACCGCTGCTGCAGCTGCACTGGTGGCCGACCGATCACCTGATGCTGTCCGGCGGCCTGCGTTACGAGAAGGGCGAGCTGGACGTGGGTGACTACACCACCCTGCCCCGCTACGGCGCTCGCAAGGTGGCTGGCGGCAAGCCGACCATGAGCGAGACCCTGCCCAACTTCGGCGCGGTCTGGTACATCAACGATCGCCTCAACGCCTACGCCTCGTATTCGGAAGGCTACACCGTGGCCGACGTCGGCCGCGTGCTGCGCGCGATCAACCGCGACGGACAACGCGTGGACAGCCTCATCGACCTGTCACCGGTAGTGTCGGACAACCGCGAGATTGGCCTGGAGTACGACGATGGCCGCTTCAGCGGCGACATCGCCTACTACACCTCCGAATCCAAGCTCGGCTCGGTACTGATCTACGATCCGGGCATCGATGCCTATGCGGTGCAGCGCCAGGCCACCCGCGTGGAAGGCTTTGAAAGCAACCTGCGCCTGCGGTTGGGCGACAGCCGGCTTGGCCTGGGCTATGCGCGCGCCAACGGCCGCTACGACGCCGACGTCGACGGTCGTCTCGACAGCGACCTCGCCGGCGTGAACATCGCACCGAACCGGCTGACCGCGTTCTGGGAACAGAGCTGGACGCCGCAGCTCAGCACGCGCCTGCAGGCCAGCCATGCCTTCGACCGTGATTTCGACCTGCGTGGCGCGCAGGTGGCGGAGTTCAAGGGTTACACCACTCTGGATCTGGTCGCGCGCTATACGCTGGACAAGCACGCCTTCACGCTGGGCGTGCAGAACCTGGCGGACAAGCAGTACATCAGCTACTACTCGCAGACCACGCCGTCGAATCCGAGCTATTTCTCCGGCCGCGGCCGGGTGCTGACGCTGGGGTGGCAGTACCGGTACTGATCCATGGCGCCCTTATGGGAGCCATGAAATCTACGCGAGACGCGATGAAGGGGGCCCATGCTAGTTTCTGGGCCTCCTTCAAACGGACGTGAACCATGCGTTGTTCCCTGCTCGCCTTCGCCCTGACCGCTGCTGTTCCGGTCGCGCACGCCAGTGCCGCCGACGCACCACTGCCGCAGCTGCGGGCCTACACCGTGGACACCTCCTGGCTGCAGCCGATGGCACCGCTGCAGATCGCCGACCAGACCTGGCAGATCGGTACCGAAAACCTGACCGCGCTGCTGGTGCAGACCGCCGAGGGCGCAGTGCTGCTGGACGGCGGCATGCCACAGATGGCCGGCCACCTGCTGGACAACATGAAGGTGCGCGGCGTGGCCCCGCAGGACCTGCGACTGATCCTGCTCAGCCATGCGCATGCCGACCACGCCGGCCCGGTGGCCGAGCTCAAGCGTCGCACCGGCGCGCACGTTGTGGCCAATGCCGAATCAGCGGTGCTGCTGGCGCGCGGCGGCAGCAACGACCTGCACTTTGGCGAGGGCATCACCTATCCGCCCACCAGCGCCGACCGCATCATCATGGATGGCGAAGTGGTCACGGTGGGCGGCATCGCATTCACCGCGCACTTCATGCCGGGGCACACCCCGGGCAGCACCGCCTGGACCTGGACCGATACGCGCGACGGCAAGCCGGTGCGCATCGCCTACGCCGACAGCCTGAGCGCGCCGGGTTACCAGCTGAAGGGCAATCCCCGTTATCCGCGACTGATCGAGGACTACAAGCGCAGCTTCGCAACGGTGCGGGCGCTGCCCTGCGATCTGCTGCTCACCCCGCATCCGGGTGCCAGCAACTGGAACTATGCCGCCGGCAGCAAGGCCAGCGCCAACGCACTGACGTGCAAGGCCTACGCGGATGGGGCCGAGAAGAAATTCGACGCGCAGCTGGCCAATGAATCCGCGGCACACCGCTGATCCTGTAGAGCCGAGCCCACGCTCGGCTTGCCGGAAGAAAACAGCCGAGCGTGGGCTCGGCTCTACACAGGACACGTGGGAAGGTGCCGGTCAGGGCGACCGGCACCTGCGACCATCAGCCACCCTGCCCGTGCTGGGCAAACGGCTCGGTGCTGCCGTCGGTGCGCACCAGCTCGACAGTGTACGGCTGCACGTAGCCGTCGGGCATTTCCATGCCCGGCGAACCGGCCGGCATTCCGGGCAGCACAAGCCCGCGCACCGCCGGTCGCTCGGCCAGCAGTCGCTTGATGTCCTCGGCCGGGATGTGGCCTTCAACCACGTAACCACCGATCTCGGCGGTGTGGCAGGACGCCTTGCCGACCGGTACACCCAGGCGGACCTTGATCGGGTTCATGTCGTCGGTGTCGCGCACATCCACCTGGAAGCCTTCGGCCTTCAGGTGATCGACCCAGATGCCGCAGCAGCCACAGCTGGCAGTCTTGTGCACGATGGCGATGGGCAGTGCAGGATCCACCTGCGACGGACCGGCCATGATCGGTGCCGCAGGGGCTTCGCTGGCAACCGGCGTGGCGGCGGATTCTTCAGCGGCACGCGCGCAGGCGGTGGTGGCCAGCGCGGTGCCCAGCAGAAGGCCGAGGGAGAGAGAACGGTTCATGGTGTTGATTCCTTTGCAGATGCGGGCAACGCGGCCCGCTGCCTGCGCATCGAAGGCACAGGCAGAGTCGAGAATGAGTCGAGCAGCTATGGCAGGCACTTGAGGCCTGCAGGGAATCACACGATGGGAGGCCGTAATGGGTCCGGCAACGGCGGCGGTGCGCGTTGCTGGGCGCTGGCTGGCAAAGGCGCCTCACGCCATGGCAAGGCGGGCGTTCCGCTCAGGGAGGCCAGCATGCCGAGGCTGGCCGGCGGGCATTCGCACTCATTGCTCTGGCAGACCGTTGATGCTGCATCGTCGCAGCATCCGGCCATGGCCGCCGAATGCGGTGCAGCGCAATGGTCCTGGCTGGCCGGGCCGCTGTACGAAGACGCGGCGAGCGCCAGCGCCGGTGCATTCAGCACCAGGGCGACAAGCAACATCCATCGCAGCAGCAGGCCAGACAGGTTCACACGCCGATGATAGCCGATGCGCGCGCTAAGCAATGGCCGCGGCCATCGCCTGCACCCGCACCGGAATCGACTTGGCGGCGGGCGTGCCGCTGATGCGGTCGTAGTAGTCCAGCGGCAACAACGGGTTCAGCTCCGGGTAGTAACCGGCCAGCGCGCCGCGCGGCATCGGGTAGTCCAGCACGGTCAGGCCCTCGATGCGCCGCTGCACGCCATCGCCGCTGATCGTCTCCAGGCTGACCAGCGCCTCCTTCTGCAGTCCGCGCGCCAGCCGGTCCTCGATGTTCATGAACAGCACCATGCGATCGTTGTACACGCCGCGATAGCGGTCGTTGTAGCTGTAGATGGTGGTGTTGTACTGATCGTGCGAGCGTACCGTGGCCAACCGCAACATGTCCGGATCGTGCACCGGATCGTCCACGTCCAGGCCGGGCATCACCAGGATGTTGGCCTTGCCATTCGGCGTGGGCCAGACGCGGCGGCGCGGCGGAATGTCCAGATGGAAGCCGTGTGGCTGCTGGATGCGCTCGTTGAAGCCGGTGTAGATCTCCGGGTACACCGCAGCGATCAGATCGCGGATGGGCGCATAGTCGTGCAAGCAGCGCGCCCAATCGACCTTGCTGTCCGGCAGTGCGGCCATCGCCATGCGGCAGACGATCTCGACCTCGGGCAGCACCTCGGTGCTGACCGGTTCGAGCACGCCGCGCGAGGCGGTCACGTTCGACATCGCGTCTTCGATGGTGACGAACTGCTCGCCGGCCGGCGTGACGATGCGCTCCGAGCGCGCCACCACCGGCAGGATCAGCGCATCGCGGCCATGAACCAGATGACCGCGGTTGAGCTTGGTGGCGATGCCCACGGTCAGGTCCAGCCCACGCATCGCTTCATACGCGCGAGGCGTATCGGGCACCGCATGGATGAAGTTGCCACCCAGGCCGATGAACACCTTGGCGCTGCCGTCCAGCATCGCCTCGATGGATTCGACCACATGATGGCCATGCTCACGCGGCGGATCGAAGCCGAACACCTGCTGCACGCGGTCCAGATAGGCCGGCTTGGGCTTCTCGTCGATGCCGACGGTGCGGTCGCCCTGCACATTGGAATGCCCACGGATCGGCCCGATGCCCGCACCGGGCTTGCCGAAGTTGCCGCGCAGCATCAGCAGGTTGGCGACCTGCTGCAGCAGGCGCGAGCCATACTGGTGCTGGGTCAGCCCCATGCCGTAGCAGATCACGGTGGCCTTGGAGCGGATGTAGATCTCCGCACAGCGTCGGATCTGCGCCTGCGAAATGCCGGACACCTGCACGATCTCGTCCCACCCCTGCGCCATCACGTCTTCGCGCAGCGCCTCCAGCCCCACAGTGTGTTCTGACAGGAAATCATGGTCGAGCACGCGCTCGCCCTGCGCCTCGCGCTCGAACATCACCTTCATCATGCCTTTGATCAGAGCCAGGTCGCCGCCGATACGGATGTGCACGAACTCGCTGGTGATCTCGGTGGAACCGAACGTGGCCATCTGCACCACGTCCTGCGGCTCGGCAAAGCGGATCAGGGCGCGCTCGGGCATCGGATTGACCGCCACGATCGGGATGCCGCGTTTGCGCGCCTCGACCAGGTTGCTCATCATCCGCGGTGAATTGGTGCCGGTGTTCTGGCCGATCACGAAGATCGCCTCGGCGTGCTCGAAATCCTGCAGCACGATCGTGCCCTTGCCCACCCCGATGGCCGGCGGCAGGCCGCGGCTGGTCGGCTCGTGGCACATGTTCGAGCAGTCCGGGAAGTTGTTGGTACCGAACTCGCGCACAAAGATCGAATACAGGAACGCCGCTTCATTGGGCGTGCGCCCGGAGGTATAGAACTCGGCCTGGTGCGGGCTGTCCAGCGCCTGCAGGTGGCGGCCGATCAGCGCGAAGGCATCATCCCAGCTGCACGGCACGTAGTGGTCGGTGGCTGCGTCGTAGCGCATCGGCTCGGTCAGCCGGCCCTGCATCTCCAGCCAGTAGTCGGTCTGCGCCATCAGTTCGGTGACGGTGTACTGGGCGAACAGCTCGCGACCGGCGCGGAACTGGGTGGCCTCCCAGGCCAGCGCCTTCGCGCCGTTCTCGCAGAACTCCAGCTTTTTGCGTTCGTCGGCGTCGGGGAACGCGCAGCTGGGGCACTTGAAGCCACCCGGCTGGTTCATCGCCAGCAACGCCTTCGAGCCTTTGCCGATCACGCTTTGCTGCAGCAGCACCTTGGCCGTGGCACCGGCGGCACCCCAGCCACCGGCCGGCTGGTTGTACGGCTTGTAACGCGGTGGCTTCTGCTCGGACATGTTCGGGAACCTGGCGGGAGGAACGCAGCAACAATGGGCACAACGCGGTCCGGCGGTGCTTTCCAACGCACGGCCAGCCCCACAGTCAAACACGGCCTGCACGGCTTCGCCAGTGGGTGCACGCTGTTTTCAGCGCAGCCTGCCATGACAACGGTTACACCCGCGTCAGCGCATGGCCACTGCGCTATTCTCGACGCCGTGGGTGATCCACCACCTGCGTATCTCCTTAGTCCGGACGCGCTGCATGCCTGATTCGACCCCACCGCACACCCCGCCTGCCGGCACGGCCCTGCGCCCGTTGCAGCGCTGGCGCAGCGAGGGGCAACAGCCGCTGGTAGACGTGGTGGCTGAGGAAGTGCCGGTGGCGCTGCGTTACAACGGCGCCGCCTTCGCGGTGATGATGGCCACACCCTGCGACCTGGAGGACTTTGCGCTGGGCTTCTCGCTCAGCGAGGGATTGATCGCTACGCCTGCCCAATTGCTGGCCATCGAGGTACGACCGCAACTGGAAGGCATCGAGCTGCAGATGACCGTGACCGAGGATGCACCCGGTGCCGACCTGGATCCGGCCAACGGGCGCCTGCTGCCCGGCCGCGGTGGCTGCGGCCTGTGCGGCACGCGCCAGCTGGAGGAAGTGCTGCGGCCGCTGCCTGAGGTGCGCGAACGGCGAACCTACCCGCCAGCAGCCCTGCAACGGGCGCTGGCCACGCTGGTGCAGCATCAGCCGATGAATGCGGTGAGCGGTTCGACCCATGCCGCGGCCTGGGCCGACGCCAGCGGTCGCATCGGCTGGGTGCGCGAAGACGTCGGTCGCCACAACGCGCTGGACAAGCTGATCGGCGCCCTGCATCACAACGAACACACGATCGAGGGGGGGCTGCTGGTGATTTCCAGCCGCGCCAGCTACGAAATGGTCAGCAAAGCCGTACGGGCCGGCGTCAGCGTACTGGCTGCTGTCTCGGCACCGACCGCGCTGGCGATCGACCTTGCCCGTAGTGCAGGCCTGTGCCTGGTCGGGTTCGCGCGGGAGCGCGGATTCAACGTGTATACCCATCCCGAGCGGCTGCAGGCGAACGATAACCGGGACGACTGAGAACGACCGGGAGCACGACGCCCCCGGTCTGGCACAGCTCAGCGCAGCGCCACCTTCGGGAAGTCCACCGGCACGTCGAACGCTACGTTGACGTAGTTCGTGAACAGGTTGAGCGCTACGTGGGCGAGGATCTCAACGATCTGCTCATCGTCGAAGCCGGCCGCACGCAGCGCCTGCACATCGCCATCGGTGACCTGCGCACGCTGCTCGACTACCTTCAGCGCGAAGTCCAGGGCAGCGGCGGTAGCCGGGTCACTGGACTGACCGATCTGTGCAGCGGCCATCTGCTCGCTGCTGGCACCCGCCTTGCGGCCCAGCGCGGTGTGTGCGGCCAGGCAATACTCGCAGGCATTGCGGTTGGCGATGGCCACGGCGATCTGCTCGCCCAGCAGCGGCGACAGGCGACCGCCGCCCAGCGCGCCGAACGAACCCCACATGCTCTGCAGGGCGGCTGGCGAGTTGGCCACGGCGCGGAACATGGCCGGGGTGGCGCCGAAGGCAGCGTGGACCTGACCCAGCAGGGCCTCGCGGTCGGCGGTGGTGTTGGCGGCATCGAGCAGGGGGACACGGGACATGGTGGATCTCCTTGGGAAAGCGCCCGGGATTGGACGACCCGCTCATCCTAGGTAGACTCGCTGGACGCTTCAGGCGCAATCAGCCACACATGTTGTCCATTCATCCATGAGCACGCCCACCGACACCTCCCCACCCGACCGTCTCTCCTCCCTGCTGGAACGCTTCCGGGTGCAGGCCGCGCTGTTCCACAGCGGTCCGCTGTGCGGGCGCCATGTCTTCGAGCCGCAGCCCGGTCGTGCCTTCCTGCACATCCTGCGCCAGGGTGAAATGGAGGTCCGTCATCCCGACGGCGATATCGCGCTGCCCCGGTTGAAGATCGACACACCCAGCCTGCTGCTGTATCCGCAACCGCTGCACCATGTGTTCTTCAATGCACCGCTGGAAGGCCCGGATTTCACCTGCGCCACGCTGGATTTCGATGGCGGCGCGCGTAATCCGATCGTGCAGTCGCTGCCGCCGGTGATGGTGGTGCCACTGGCCGCGATCGGCGAACTGGATGACACCCTGCACCTGCTGTTCGCCGAGGCCGATCGCCAGCGCTGTGGTTCACGGCTGCTGACCAACCGCCTGTTCGAGGTCGCGCTGATCCAGATCCTGCGCTGGGTGGTGGACCACCCGGATGCGGCCGGCGTCAGCCATGGGCTGATGCGGGGGCTGTCCGATGTACGGCTGGCACGCACACTGGTGGCGATGCACCAGGCGCCACAGGACGAATGGACGCTGCCGCGCATGGCCGCGACGGCCAGCATGTCGCGCAGCGCGTTCGCGGCCGTGTTCAAGGACGTGATGCAGGCAACGCCGGCCAGTTATCTGCTGGACTGGCGGCTGAGCCTGGCCTGCGCGCAATTGAGGGCCGGCGTGGCGGTCAAGCAGGTGGCGATCGAGGTGGGCTTTGCCGATACCGCGTCGCTGTCGAAAGCGTTCCGCAAACGGTTGGGGGCCTCGCCGAGGGCGTGGTTGGCCGCGAGCGCAGCGCCGGCTGGGTAAATAAATAGGTAACGGGTAGAGTCGACCGCGGGTCAGCTATCGCGCGAAGCGCGGGGGTTTCGTTGCCTGACCGGAGAGCAGTCGAGCATGGCTCGACGCTACAAGTGCGGTGCCCCATCAGACTTCGCCAGCAGCCCGGCGATGCGCTCGGCAACCTGGGCACGTACGCCTTCGTCCAGCTGCCCTTCGTACATCGCCTCGTAGATCCACAGGCCATCGGCGGCCAGCCGCGCCACGAAATTGTCGAGCGCTGCGCTGTCTTCCGCTGTACCCGCCTCCGGCGGCAGCGGTGCCCAGCGACGCACCGCCGGTCCCCACGGGCGCTCTTCGGCGTCCGGGTCGGCCGATTCGAGCATGAACATCAGCTCGGCACGGGTGGCGCTCTGGGCCGACACGCGCACGAAGGTCTGGTAACGCTCCAACGCAGTGGCCTGCTCGGCGGTCTTGCCCAGCAACGCTTCCATCGACGTCTCCCAGGCCTGTACCAGGTGTTCGTCGATCCCCCGCAGCAGCGCCTCGCGGGACGGGAAGTGATACAGCAGGCCACCGCGTGTCAGCTGGGCCTCGGCCGCCACCGACTCAAAGGTCACCGCGCGCACGCCGTCACGATTGATCACGTTGACGGCGGCGTCGAGGATGCGATCGCGCTTGCTGGTTCTCATCGCTTCATTTTACGCGATCGGCCGCGCCCTCGCGGCTGCCGACGCGGCCGCGCAGCAGGCGCGCGATGATCGCCGCACCCAGCGCCAGCACCGCCATGATCACCAGCAGCACGATCTGGTAGCCACGGTCATACGCGGCCGCAGCCAGTGCGAACCACTCGCCCTGCCCGCTCTCGCGCGCGGCATGCAGCGCCTGGGTGAAACCCTCGCGGGCAAGCGCGGGCATATCGGCCGAGACTGGCAGGAACGCGCTGTACATTGCGGCACTCAAGCTGCCCAGCATCGCCACCGCCAGCAGGCCACCGAACTCATAGGACACTTCTTCCACCGACGAGGCCATGCCCGCACGGTGCGCCGGCACGTTGTTGAGGATGGCGGTGGACGCCACCGAGATGGCCGAACCCATACCAAAGCCGGTGATGGCCATGCCAGCCACCACCCAACCAAGGCCGTGCAGGAAGCCGAACGCCACCACGCCGACGCCCAGCGCACCTGCGGCCAGGCCACCACAGATCAGCGGGCGCAGGCCAACCCGGTGCAGGATGCTGCCGCCGAGCAGCGCACTGGGCAGGCTGCCCAGTGCCGCCACCGACACCAGCAGGCCCGCCTGCAGCGGCGTGAAACCTGCCACCAGCTGGAAGCGCTGCGTGGTGACCAGTTGCAGGCCGGCCATCGCGAACAGGGTGAACACCGCCGACAGCGTGCCGGCCAGGAACGCCGGATTACGGAAGATCGCAAAGTCCAGCAGCGGGTACGGCAGCTGCTGCTGGCGGCGCGCGAACGCCGCACCGCTGATGACGGCCAACACCAGCGCGGCTGCGCCCAGCGCATATGAGGGCGGCGTGGCGATCAGCGACTTGATCGCCAGCACCAGGCCGGACAGTGCAGCCAATGCCAGCACTGACGACACCAGGTCCCATGGCCGCGAGGTGTCGCGCTGTCCTTCCGGCGCCAGCAGCAGCGTGGCCACGAACGCGACCACCACCACCGGCACGTTGATCAGGAACACCGAGCCCCACCAGAAGTGCTGCAGCAGCCAGCCGCCAATGATCGGGCCGAGCGCCGCACCGACGATGGCGACCGACCCCCAGATCGCGATGGCGATGTTGCGTTCGCGTTCTTCGTGGAAGCTCAGTCCGATCAACGCCAACGTGGCCGGCATCATCGCTGCGGCACCGATCGCCAGGAATGCACGCGCGGCAATCAGCTGCGTTGCGGTGTCAGCGAACGCCGCTGCCAGCGAGGCGACGCCGAACACCACCAGGCCGATCAGGAACATGCGCCGGTGACCGATGCGGTCGCCCAGCGTGCCCGCACCCAGCAGCAGGCCGGCCATCACCAGCGGATAGGCGTTGATGATCCACAGCGCCTGGCCGGCACTGGCCGAGAGTTCCTCGGTCAGGGTGGGCAGCGCGGTGTAGAGCACGGAGTTGTCGAGCGTGACCAGCAGCAGGCCAGCGGCGACGGTGAACAACAGTGCCCAGCGACGGGCACGCGACAGGGCCGGCGCACCGGCCAAGGGCTGGGACAAAGCCATGGGAGAACCTGATCGGGGGTGGAATACGGCCATAACTATACAGGATGTCCTGTATAGTTATGAAAACAGCGCCACCAATTCAGATTGGGGCCCGGGCAATGTTCATGTTGTCGTGCCCCTCATGCCGGGTCGTGCCCGGTGTCAGGGATCATCACCGGCAATCTTCCGGCAGTGCGGCAATCGCCGATACCACCGCCGCCTGCATGCCCTTCCCCACGGCCATGTCCAGTTCCCCGCCAGTTCCCCCATGCTGGCGCCGCAGCTCGTCCTCGCACAGGCCGCGCACCCGCGCACGGGCATTCGCGCGCAGGCTGCTGCACCGCCAGTCGGCGCCACCCAGCGGCAGCACCGAATACACCACGCTGTTGCAGGCGTTGCCGGCACGCTGCTGCAGCGACAGTCCACCAAAATCCCGCGGTTCGCTGCTGCGTTGCGGGTCGAAGTAGCTGTCCGGAAACGTGCGCGCATACTGTTCGATGTCCACGGCCATGCTGCGCCTACCGGCCAACGGCATCTGCAGCGGCTGCCCGCACGGCGTCGCATCGGCGCGGTGCTGGATGTACTGGTAGATCGGCCGGTCCAGCGATGGGTCCTGCTGGGTCACCGCGCTGACTGCCGCCAGCACCGGCAGCGATGCACGATTGGCCATGCGCGCCAGCAGCCCCGCCTGCGCCGGCTGGCAGCGGTCGCGCAATGTTGCTGCGAGCAGGAAGAGCACGTCGTTGCGAAACGCGGGGTCATCACCCAGACGCTGTTCGATACGCTGGCTGGCATCGGACGCCGGTGCCGGAAACGCGACCGCAGGCGGCGCAGTGGGTGCGCGCTGCCGCTGCCACCACACCAGCAGCACCACCGCGCCCAGCAGCACCCCGGTAGCCATGAGCCATCGCCTGCGCATCAGTTGCGGATCGCCGTCAGCGTGGCGGCCGCGGCATCGTAGGACGCGCTGGCGATGTCCGCGTCGAAACGCTTCACCTGCAGGCGGCCGGCAAGCCGGTACGGATCCCACAGATCGCCCAGCGCGATCGGTGTCGCCAGGGTCACGTGGATGATCTGGTTGGGTGGCGGCGGCGGCACATGGATACACGCGCCGTAGAACGGCACGAACAGCAGTTCATCGACCAGGCCGGCATCGTTGGTGCCGAGCGGCACCACGTAGCCGTCCAGATCCACCGCGCGACCGTCGACAGCGTCGACCACGCGCGAGGAGCCGAACTGCTTGGCCCGGTCCGGGCTGGAATGGTCGATCTCCAGCCCCGGTGGCGTGCCCGAGCCGGTGTCGTCGATCAGGCCACCCACGCCCTCCATGCCATTGCGTGACAGGCCGATCTGCGGGGGTGGGCGCTGGTAGCTCACTTCGTCGGGTCGCAACGCGTCCCAACGGTCGATGGGGGCTTCGGCCGTGGCGGAGGGCGCCGGCTTATCCTGCGGCCCGACCACCAAGGCATCGCCGCCCGGCGCCGTACAGCCTGCCAACCACAGGCATCCCACCGCCAGCAACAGGTGACTACGGTTCATAGGGCCTCAGCTGTGCGTCACGCATGGTGTAGGCCGAACCGGCCAGATCGTCATCCAACCGTTCGGCGCGCAGGGTGCCCGCCAGGAAGAACGGTGAGTACATGTCCGGCATCTCGATCGGGCGCGGCAGCACTACGTGCACGATCTGGTTCGGTGGCGGTGGTGGCACGTGGATGCAGGCGCCGTAGTACGGCACGAACAGGAATTCGGTCAGCCGCCCGTCCTGCGCGTTGGCCAGTGGCACCACGTAACCCGGCAGGCGCACCGGCCGCTGCAGGACCGTGTCCACCGTGCGGAAGGTACCGAACTGCGGCATGCGCCGGTTGCCGTTGTGCTCGACCTCCGGGCCCTCGCCCCGCTCCAGCGCGGCCAGCTCGTCCTTGGGCATCATCTGCAACCAGTCCAGCTCCTGCTCCACAGCGCCTGCAGGGTCATCGCGGTCGACGACCGGCGAGGGTGGCAAGGCCTGTACGCCGGTATCCACCGGCCGCTCACAGGCGGCCAGCGCCAGCACCATTGCCACTACCCGCATCCATCGCATGCTCAACCTCCCGGTGAAAGGCCATCGGCCAAGGTGCGCCGGTAAGCGAGCAACGCCGGGACCAGCCCGGCTACGGCGCTGATCAGCAGCACGCCCGCTGCCCATGCCAGTTCACGGCCATCCGGCCAGACATGGGTGATCGACAGACCGAAGGTGGCCAGTACCCAGCCGCGCCCGGCAATGCTGGCGACCACCAGCAGCGACAGGGCCAGCACGCTGGCCACCGCACTGGTCGCCACCGCTTCCACCACGAGCAGGCCCGCGATGTAGCCCGGTCGCGCACCGGTGGCACGCAGGATGGCCATCTCGCGTCGGCGCTCCTGCAGGGTGGAGACCAGCAGCGCCACCAGCGAGACCATGCCCAGCAGCACCACCATTGCACTGATCAGCTGCAGGGCTCGCTCGGCGGTGCCCAGCGACTGCCACAGCTGCTGCAGGGTCACGCCGGGCAGGATCGCCAGCATCGCCTCGTCCGGATACTCGTTGATCCTGCGCTGTACCGAGAACGTGGAGGTGCGCGAGTTCAGGCCGAGCATGAAGGCGGTGATGCTGGTCGGGGTCAGGTCCAGGTGGCGCGCCTGCTCGGCGCTGACGCTCTGGCTGCGCAGCTGCACGCCCGATCGCCAGTCAACATGGATCGCCTCGATGGCCGGCAGCGAGACCAGCAGCGACGAATCCACCGGCGTGCCGGTGCGCTGCAGGATGCCGGCAACGCGGAACGGCTTGTCGGCATGCGTGGCCAGCGTGACCGCGCCGGTGCCGTGCGCCAGCACGATCTCGTCGCCGAGGCCGACCTTCTGCGCGCGAGCCACCTCCGCGCCGATCACCGCGTCATACAGATCATCGAAGGGCCGCCCCTGTGCAAAGGCCAGCGCGTGGCCGGAACCATAACGATAGTGTTCAAAGTAGCCGCCAGTGGTACCCACTACCCGGTAGCCGCGCCAGGAATCGCCCAGCGACAACGGCACCGACCACTTCACCTGCGGCAATGCGGACAGCTCCTGGTAGGACTGCCAGGACACGTTGTTGGTCGGGTCGCCGATATGGAACACCGAATACAGCAGCAGGTTCACCGGTCCCGAACGCGCACCGACGATCAGATCGGTGCCCGATACGGTGCTGGCAAACCCCTCGTGCGCCTGCGTGCGTACACGCTCGACGCCCAGCAGCAGCACCACGCTGAGGGTGATGACCAGCACGGTCAGGCCCACGCTCAACGCGCGGCTGCGCAGGCTGGCCCAGGCAAGCTCAAGCATGGCCGGCACCTGCCTGGTTGATCTCGGACAGTGAAATGGTGCGATCGAACAACGGCTGCAGGCTGTCGTCATGGCTGACCACCAGCACCGTGGTGCCGGCCGCCTGGCACTGCGCGGACATCAGCTGCAGGAAGGCGCTCGCCGCTTCGCGGTCGAGCGCCGAGGTGGGCTCATCGGCCAGCAGCAACGCCGGCCGGCCGATCAGGGCGCGCGCTGCCGCCACGCGTTGTTGCTGGCCGACACTGAGCGTACCCGCCCGCCGCTGCATCAGCTCAGGATTGAGCTGCAGGGCCTGCAGCAGGCGGGCGATCTCGGCATCCAGCGGCCCGCTGATGCGTGCGCTGCGCAGGCGCGAGAAGCGCAGGCCCAGCGCGATGTTGTCGCGCACGGTGAGGAACGGCAGCAGATTGAACTGCTGGAAGATCACGCCCAACTGGTCGGCACGGAAACGATCCCGCGCCGCACCCCCCATGTCCTGCAGTGCGTGGCCGGCCACCTCGACACGGCCCTTGCCGGGCAGCAGCACGCCCGCCAGCAGGCCCAGCAGGGTGCTTTTGCCGCCACCGCTGATTCCGCGCAGCAACACGCTGCTGCCCTGCTCGACCCACAACTGCGGGATGTCCAGCACCAGCCGCGTGCCGTAGCCGAACTGCACGTCTTCCAGCGAGATCACCGGTGCCGCGCTCACGGTGCCAGCACCACGCGCAAGTTGTCGGGCGTCAGCACACTGCGGTTTTGGCCATTGGCGGTTGCGCTGTTGACGATGACTTCGTGCAGGCCCGGGAAAAGTACGGGCAGGCGCACGACGATGGCGCGCAGCGCGGCAGGTTTGGCACAGTGGTACTGCAGCGTTGCGCTGAAACCTGCGTGCCGGTGCTGTCCCGGCGGCGGCGCGGCGGCCGTCGCGTCGAAGCCCTCCGCATCGGCTTTACTGGTGGCCAGACGGCAGCCCGCAGCGGTGGGCAAGGTGACCCAGTTGCCGCCCTTCAGCAATGACGTCGCCCGTGCCAGCGCGGCCTGCTCGGCTGCATTGGCCGGCGGCCGCTCGTAATCGAGGATGCCGATGCCGGGGGCCTGAAGGCCGAATTCCAGGGTTTGCTGTTCAAGCGCAACATCGACGGTCGCCTGGCCGTGCACATGCGGTGCGTGCTGGCGGATGTCATGGGCCTGCGCGGCGCTGGCAGCCAGCAGCAGGAAAAGAGCAGCGGGAAGCTTCATGGGAAAGACTCCAATTGTTACTATGTAACATTATGGACCATATTCCCACGACCCCCGCAAGGGCCCTGGCCCAGCCGCCAACTTCGGCACGCTGGCACCCCCGCTTCGATCTTGCCGGTGCCTGGCTGTCCCTGGCCTGCGCCGCCCACTGCATCGCCCTGCCCCTGCTGCTGGCCTTCGTGCCGGCAGCGATGATGGCGCTGCGCTCGTTCCAGCATCCCGGCCATGGCGCGATGACATTGCTGCTGATGATGTCGCGCTGGGAGTGGCTGTTCGCGCTGCTGGCCTCCTCGCTGGCCTTGGCGAGTACCTCGGCCGGGGTGCACCGGCACGGGCGCTGGCAGCCCCTGCGGCTGGCCTGCGCCGGCGCCATCCTGCTGCTGTCGGCCTCTCTGTATCTGCCGCTGAAGGAATCGCTGCTCTGGCATGGCGTAGCGACAGCCAGTGGTGGCGCGCTGCTGGCGTTCGCTCACATCGGCAACCGACGGGCGCTGCGCAAACGGTAGTGCCGGCCGCTGGCCGGACGGAAAAACACCATCCACGCGTGGCGTGGATCTACTGATGCACTTCCGGCAGCCGGCCAGCGGCCGGCTCTACCCTTCTCTATTCGTCGAACGGTCGCTGTCCCAGCGTCTGCGTCACGTGGTCCACGAAACAGGTGATGCGCGCGGCCAGCGCGGTGTTGCGGTAGTACACCGCATTGATCGGCTGCCGCACGTCCTGCGTCTGTTTGCCGAACAGCTGCACCAATCGGCCCTCGCGCCGGTCCTGGCGGGTCAGGAAGTCCGAGAGGCACGCAATGCCCAGCCCCGCCACCGCCATCTGCCGCAGCGTCTCGCCACTGGATGAAGCGATCGCCGGCGCGATCACGAAAGGCCCGCCATCGGCATCGTGCAGCGGCCACTCGTTCAATGAACTGGGCTGGGTAAATCCCAGCAGATCGTGCTTGCGCAGCTGCTCCACGCGTGTCGGCGTGCCATGCCGTCGCAGGTACTCGGGACTGGCGACGACGCGGATGCGGCTGTGGCCGATCGGCCGCGCATGCAGGGTGGAATCGCGCAGCACGCCGATGCGGAACGCCACGTCGGTGCGCTTCTCGATCAGGTCGGTGATGCCCTCGTTGGAATTCAGCTCCAGCTCCACTTGCGGGTAGCGCTCGCGGAAGCCCTCCAGCAACGGCACGATCACATGCAGCATGAACGGCGTGGCGGCGTCCACGCGCAGGCGCCCGACCGGCTGCAGCCGCCGCGCGGCCATCTGTTCCTCGGCCTCGTCCACCGTGGCCAGGATCGTGCGCGCGTACTCCAGGAACGCCGCGCCTTCCTCGGTCAGCTCCAGCCGCCGCGTGGTCCGCCGCAGCAGCGTGGTCTGCAGCTTGTCTTCCAGCCGCGCCAGGGTGCGGCTGGTGGCCGAGATGGTCAGTTCCAGCGCCTCGGCCGCCGCCGTGATCGAACCACTGTCGACCACGGCCACGAAGGCCTTCAGCTCATCCAGGGTGGTTTTCATTTTTTACCTCGGCGCAAAAGCTTTTCCCGTATACACAGCTTAATCAACAAATGTAAAGCGCCCACACTTCGCCCTGTCCCGAGCCCACCGGCTCTCAACGAAGTCCCTGGAGTCCATCATGAGCGTTCCTTCCTTTGGCGTCGGCACCTTCCGCCTGACCGGCCAGACCGTCATCGACTCGGTGCGCAACGCCCTCGAGGTCGGCTACCGTGCGGTCGATACCGCGCAGATCTATGGCAACGAAGCCGGATTCGGCCAGGCCATCGCCGAATCCGGCGTCCCACGCGACCAGCTGTTCCTGACCACCAAGATCTGGGTGGACAACTACGCCGCCGACAAGCTGATCCCAAGCCTGCGCGACAGCCTGGCCAAGCTGCGCACCGACTATGTCGACCTGCTGCTGATCCACTGGCCGGCGCCGGGCAATGGCGTTGAACTGCGCGAGTACATGACCGCGCTGGCCGACGCCAAGACGCTGGGCCTGACCCGCCAGATCGGTGTGTCCAACTTCAACATCGAGCTGACCCGGCAGGCCATCGAGGTGGTCGGTGCCGGCGAGATCGCCACCAACCAGATCGAACTGAGCCCCTACCTGCAGAACCCGGCACTGACCACCTTCCTGCAGGACCAGGGCATCACCGTGACCTCCTACATGACCCTGGCCTACGGCAAGGTGCTGAAGGATCCGGTGCTGGCCACCATCGCCGGCAAGCACCAGGCCACCGTGGCCCAGGTTGCGCTGGCGTGGGCGCTGCAGCGCGGTTACTCGGTCATCCCGTCCTCGACCAAGCGCGAGAACCTGGCCAGCAACCTGCTCGCCCAGGACCTGCGCCTGGATGCCGATGACATGGCCGCGATCGCCGCGCTTGACCGCAACGGCCGCGAAGTCGATCCGCCCGGCCTGGCCCCGGCCTGGGACTGAGGCGCCAGGCCATGGGCAGTGCGATGACCCGGTTGCAGGCCGGTGGTTTCAGCATCGGCATCGAAGCACCGCTGGACAATGACTGGACGCCGCTGGGCGAACAGGCACGACGCGCCGCGCGACGCCTGCCCGGCGAACCGGACCTGCAGTGCCATGCAGAACTGGCACGCTTGGCCGACCGCCTCGGCTTCCGTGCGCTGTGGGTGCGCGACGTGCCGGTGTACGACCCGGCCTTCGGTGATGCGGCACAGGTGTTCGAGGTATTCAGTTACCTCGGCTATCTGGCTGGCATCACCAAGGACATCCTGCTGGGCACCGGTGCGGTGGTGCTGCCGATCCGCGAGCCGTTGCTGACCCTGAAGTCGGCGCGCAGCGTGCAGCGGCTCAGCGGTGACCGCCTGCTGCTGGGCGTGGCCAGTGGCGACCGCCCGGTGGAGTACCCGCTGTTCGGCCGCGACTTCGACACCCGCGGCAGCCGCTTCCGCGAGCAGATCGCACTGCTGCGCGAAGGCGCCGCTTCGCACCTGCCGCAGGGCCTGGACGTGCTGCCCGCGGACGGCCCGGCCCTGCCGTTGTTCGTGGCAGGCCTGGCCCAGCAGCAGCCGGCGTGGATCGGCCAGCACATGGATGGCTGCCTGGTCTACCCGGGCACGCCACAGGACCATGCGCAACGCGTGGCGGCCTGGCGCGCCGTGGCCGGCAACAAGCCGTATGCCAGCTTCATCCACCTGGACCTGGTGGCCGATGCCGATGCCCCGCTGCAGCGCTGGCGCTTTGGGCTGCGCGGCGGCCGCAACGCCCTGCTGGCCGAGCTGCACGCCATGCAGGCGGCCGGTGTCGACCACATCGGCCTGCAGTTCCGCCGCAACGAACGGCCGTTGGCCGAGACCTTCCATGAAATCGCCGAGTACGTGCTGCCGCACTTCCCGGCCCACGCCGGCGCCGCCGCGACGGCCTGACAGTTACCGGAGCTTTGCCATGAAAATGAAGACCCTGGCCGCGCTTGCGCTGGCCACCCTGCCGCTGTCCTTCCAGGCCACCGCCGAGGACTGGTACCCCTCTGCCTACGGCGCCAACGACGAGATCGGCACGGCCAACCTGCTGACCGCGGACGTGGTCAAGCACGCGGTATCGCTGGTCAGGACCGGCAAGACCTATCCGCTGGCGGTGCCGGTGGACAAGAACCTGCCCGCGTTCCGCCACCGCAGCTTCCGCCTGTACAACGTGCAGGTCGGCCAGCAGGCAGGCAAGTCGCTGGGCCCCAACAGGTTCACCTTCAACGATGAACTGGTGAACGCCTGGACCGGCGTTGGCACCCAGCTCAACGGCATCGGCCATATCGGCATCGACAACGTCTACTACAACGGCAACAAGGCTGCCGACTTCGTCACCGTGGACGGCGTGCGCAAGCTCGGCGTCGAGAAGGTGCCGCCGATGGTCACCCGCGGCGTCGTGCTGGACATGACTGCGTACTACGGCAAGGCGATCGTGCCCGGCGGCACCGAGTTCACCGTGGCCGACATCCAGGCCGTGCTGAAGAAGCAGGGCCTGAGCCTGCGCAAGGGCGACGTGGTGCTGTTCAACACCGGCTGGCTGGAACTGATCGGCAAGGACGACAAACAGTTCCTGGAAGTGGAACCGGGTATCGGCATGGAGGCCGCGAAGTGGCTGGCCGACCAGGGCATCGTCGCCTTCGGTGGCGACACCTGGGCCTCGGAGGTCTACCCGAACCCGGACGGTGCCGAGGAGTTCCCGATCAACCAGTACATGCTGGCCAAGCGCGGCATCTACAACCTGGAGCTGATCGACAGCCGTGCGCTGGTGCGCGACAAGGCCTGGGAATTCCTGTTCGTGCTCGGCCAGCCGCTGTACGTCGGCTCGACCCAGGTCAACATCAACCCGGTGGCGATCCGATGAACGCCGCCTCCGCCCTGCCATTGTTCGCCGGCCGTCGCTTCCGCGTCCGCTATGACGGCCTGGCTGCCGACAATGTCTACAGCGCCGATGGCCGCCACGTGCAGTACGCCATCATCTCCGGCACCTATGCCGGTGCGCAGGGCGAAGCCGCCTGCGAGTGGCAGCAGATCAGCGAAGGGGTCTATGTCATTTCGTGGCAGGAAGCCGATGGCGCAACGGTCGTGCATGTCGATGACTTCGTGGGCGGGCATTCGCTGGCCTGGTTCACCGCCACCGATGGCAGTTTCCATCGCATGCAGGGGCCGCTGCACGCGCTGTGATGCCGGCCAGCGGCCGGCACCACCTTGTTAGTGGGCCGCACATTACAGATCGGTAATGTGCGGGTCAGGGCAGCGAAAGGCGCTGCCCTCCACCCTGTGGGCCACGTCTTCCACAGGTGTCCCACGCATGGCCCGCTCCCTGCTCCGCTCCACTGTCCTTGCTGTCCTGCTGACCGGCCTCGCGGTTGCGCCGCTGGCGCTGGCCCATCCCAGCCTGGTGCGCTCGACGCCGGCCGCCGACGCCACCGTAGCCCCGGCGACCGAGATCACGCTGCAGTTCAGCGAGAAGGTGATGCCGCGTGCCACCCGCATCGAGCTGAGCATGGACCATGGCCGCATGAAGATGGCCATGCCTACCGTCGCGCAGGACATTTCCGAAGATGGCCACACGCTACGCGCGCGTTTCGCCAAGCCGCTGCCCGCCGGCAGCTACGCACTGCAATGGCGCGCGGTGGGTCAGGACAGTCATCCGATGACCGGCAGCTACCGCTTCACCGTAAAGTAAGGCTGCCGCCATGGCCGAGCTCTCGCCGTATGCGCTGCGGCTGGCGCTGTACCTGGTACTGATGCTGCTGTTCGGGCGGCTGCTGTTCGTCCGCCCCGGGCTGCCACGCGGCATCTCGCTGGCGCTCGCCGTGGTTGCGCTGATCCTGGTCGTCATCGATGCCGTGAACCGGTTGTCGGGCGTGCTCGGCATCCCGGCAGCCGATATCGACCCAGCAACGGCGCACTGGTTCCTCACCGGTACGCCGGTGGGTGAGGCGGGGCTGCTGCGCATCCTGGCGCTGCTGGCAATGCTGCCGCTGCTGGCAGTCAATCGCCCGGTGCAGGGCCTGCGCCGTCTGGCGCTGCTGATACTCACGGCGGTAGCTCTGGCCAGCCTGTCCTGGAACGGGCATGCCGCTGCAGGCGATGGGCTCGGCGGCACCTTGCGGCTCGTGGCCGGCATCGTGCACCTGCTGGCCGCCGGTGCCTGGGTCGGCGCGATCGCCGCCATCCTGCAGCTGGCGCTGCGTCCACAGGGCCTGCGCCTGCTCGAACGTACCCGCGAACTGTGGCAGGCCGCGCACAGCTTCGCCGTGCCGGGCACGATCATCGTCGCCCTGCTGGCGATGACCGGCACCTACACCTATGTCGATCTCGGCGGTTCCATACAGACCCTGACCGGCGCCGCGCATGGGCGTTGGCTGCTGCTCAAGCTGGCGCTGGTGGGCGGCATGCTGGGGCTTGCCGCGCTGCATCGCTGGCGGCTGGTACCAGCGCTGGCCAGCTCCATCCGCGGCGGCTGGCAACCCAGGCCGCTGCGCTCACTTCGCCACAGCCTGGCCTGTGAATCGGTGCTGGCGGTATTGGTGCTGGCCTGCGTCGCGGTGCTCGGAATGCTGGACCCATTGGCATGACTCATCCGTTCCAGCACGGGCCCAAGCTGCGATGATGGGCACACCATGAAACTGCTGATCGTCGAAGACGAACCCAAGACCGGCAACTACCTGCGCCAGGGCCTGATCGAGGCCGGCTACGTGGTCGATCTCGCCTGCAATGGCGTCGACGGGCTGCACCTGGCCGGCAGCGGCGAGTACCAGCTGGTCATCCTCGACGTGATGCTGCCCGGCCTGGATGGCTGGAACGTGCTGTCGCGGCTGCGCGAGGCCGGATGGCAGGTGCCGGTGCTGTTCCTCACCGCGCGCAGCAGCATCGCCGACCGGGTTCAGGGCCTGGAGCTGGGCGCGGATGACTACCTGGCCAAACCATTCGCCTTCGCAGAGCTGCTGGCGCGCGTGCGCACCCTGCTGCGTCGTGGCCAGGCGCTGCCGCAGGCCGAGCGCATCGTCATCGCCGACCTGGTGGTGGATACCCTGCGCCGCCGGGTCGAACGCGGCGGCCAGCGCATCGCCCTCAGCCAGAAGGAATACACCCTGCTGGAACTGCTGGCGCGCCGACGCGGTGAAGTGCTGCCGCGCTCGTTGATCGCCTCGCAGGTATGGGACATGAACTTCGACAGCGACACCAACGTGATCGACGTGGCGATCCGCCGCCTGCGCGCGAAGATCGACGATGACTTCGACGCCAAGCTGATCGTCACCGTGCGCGGCATGGGCTACGTGCTCGAGGCACCGGACGACGGCACTGTGAACAACGGATGAGCCTGCGCCGTTCCATTGCGGTACGCCTCACGCTGCTGTTCGCCATCGTGGCTACGCTGGTGCTGGCCGCATTGGGCGTGGCGATCTATGTCAGCGCCCGCCACGACCTGGTGGCCCAGGACTTCAGCGAACTGGAGTACAAGGTTGCGTTGATCCGTGACCTGGCCGGCAACGGACCTGCGTCCGCACGCGGGCAGCGCTTGGCGGAGGCACTGGGCCACCATCCGGATATCGCCTTCCACATTGTTGATGGGAGCGGCGCAGTGCTCTTCTCGACCGCACCGGCACTACTGCGCGAGCATGCACGCAGCCAGCCGATCGACGCCGCGCCACTGCGGCACGACTGGATCCTCGCCGATGGTCGCTGCATGCATGCCCTGCACCTGCGCCAGACCCTGGCCGACGGCAGCGAGCTGGTCACCCTGCTGGCCATCGATGACGACCGCCACGCCGATTTCCTGCAGCGCTTCCGCCATCTGCTGGCGATCGCCATCATCGGCGCCGCCGTGGCCAGCAGCCTGCTCGGCGGCTACGTGGTGCGGCGCACGCTGCGGCCGCTGCGCACGCTGGCCGATGAGGCCCGGCAGATCACCGCCGGCCGGCTGCAGCGCCGACTGAGTGCACGCAGCGCACCGGCCGAACTGGAGCAGCTGGCGCAGACGCTCAACGGCATGCTGGCGCGCCTGCAGCAGGACTTCGCGCGGCTGACCGAGTTCTCCGGTGATCTCGCCCATGAACTGCGCACACCGATCACCAACATGCTGACCCAGGTGCAGGTGGTGCTGGCGCACCCGCGCAGCAACGAGGCCTACCGCGAGACGCTGGCGTCCTGCGCCGAGGAACTGCAGCAGCTGGCGCAGACCGTGGGTGACCTGCTGTACCTGGCGCAGGCCGAAGCGCCGGGTGCACTGCCCTCGCGCGAGCCAGTGGCGCTGGATGCGGTGGTGGATTCGCTGCTGGAGTTCTACGAGCTTCTGGCCGAGGACCGACAGTTGACCCTGCGCCGCGATGGTGTGGCGAGCGTGGAAGGCAACCGCTTGATGCTGCACCGGGCGATTGCCAACCTGCTGTCCAACGCGTTGAAGTACGCAGCCGTGGGCAGCGAAGTGCGGGTGCGGCTGGTCGAGGCCGATGGCGTGTGCAGGGTCAGCGTGCACAACCTTGGCACGCCGATCGCCAGCGAGGCGCTGCCGCGCCTGTTCGATCGTTTCTACCGCGGCGAGCGTGGCCGCCAAGAAGGTGCCGGACTGGGCCTGGCGATCACACGCGCGATCGCACAGGCGCACGGCGGCAGCGTGAGTGTTGTCTCGGATGACACCGGCACCCTGTTCGAGCTGGTGCTGCCGAGCACCTCAGCCCGGTAGTCCCGGCCGCTGGCCGGCAACCCCGGTCTGCTCAAACACCCCGGTCACCCAATCGATGAACACCCGCAAGCGCGGTGACGGCGTGCGGTTGCGTGGGTAGACCAGGCTCAGCGGACTCGGCGTCGGTGGCGTCTCGGGCAACAGCTCCGCCAACTGTCCGCGCGCGATGTACGGGTCCATCCGGTAGCGCGGCGCCTGGATGATGCCCAGGCCCGCCAGCGCGGCACCAAGGAACGCGTCAGCACCGGACACTCGCACCCGTGCCGGCAGCGGCACGTAGCGCACCTGCCCGCCCTGCTGGAACTCCAGAGGAATCAGCTGGCCGGTGGCGCTGGAGCGGTAGCCGACCATCTGGTGGCCGTCCTGCAGCGATTCGATGGTATCGGGCAGGCCGTGCGCCTGCACATAGCCCGGCGAGGCCACCGTGACCTCGCGCAGCATGGTCAACCGTCGCGCCGCCAGATCGCTGTCGGCCAGCGTCCCCACCCGCAACGCCGCATCCACGCCTTCACGCAGCAGGTCGACATAGCGGTCACCCTCGCTGACGTCCAGTTCGATCTCCCGGTAGCGCTGCAGGAATTCCGGCAGGTGCGGAAACAGCAGGTGCCGGCCCAGCGTGCCATGCACTTCGATACGCAACGGGCCGCGCGGCGGCGCGTCACGGAACGCAGCCTCGGCATCATCCATGTCGGCGATCAGGCGCAGGCAACGGCCATAGAAAGCCTCGCCTTCCAGCGTCGGCACTACCAGCCGCGTGGTCCGGTGCAGCAGGCGCACGCCCAGCCGCTGTTCGAGCGCCTTGATCGCATCGGTCACCGTGGCCCGCGGCAGGTCCAGGTCCTCGGAGGCCCGGGTGAAGCTGCGGCGCTCGACGATACGGACGAAGGCGCGCATGGCCGTGAAGCGGTCCATTGTTCGGCTACCCGGATGATGTTGGCGGATTATGCATGATTATCCGGGCGGGAGAGATGACGAAGATGGCCCTGCGCCATTCCGGCGCGCTCCGCTGGAACCGACCATGACCCTCTCCCCCGCCCGCACTGTCGCCCTGGTCACCGGCGGCTCCCGTGGCATCGGCGCCGCCATCTCCCGCCGGCTCGCCGACGATGGCCACGCGGTCGCGATCAACTATGCGGGCCGCCGGGACGACGCCGAAGCCTTGGCGGCCGAACTCAACGCAGCCGGCGCGCAGGCGATCGCGCTGCAGGCCGATGTCGCCGATCCGCTGGCGGTGCGGCAGCTTTTCGATGCCATCGAGGCGCGTTTCGGCGGCATCGACGTGGTGGTCAACAGCGCCGGCGTGCTGCAGCTGGCGCCGCTGGCCGACACCGACGACGCCCTGTTCGAGCGGGTGATCGGCATCAACCTCAAGGGTGCCTTCAACGTGCTGCGCGAAAGCGCGCGACGGGTGCGCGACGGTGGCCGGCTGATCACCCTGTCCACCAGCGTGGTCGGCATCAAGCTGGAGAACTACAGCGTGTACGCGGCCAGCAAGGCAGCGGTGGAGACGATGGGCGCGATCCTCAGCAAGGAGCTGCGCGGGCGCAACATCACCGTGAACGCAGTGGCCCCAGGCCCGACCGCTACCGACCTGTTCCTGGACGGCAAGTCACCGGAACTGATCGAGCGGTTGGCGAAGATGAACCCCCTGCAGCGGTTGGGTACGCCGGAGGACATCGCCGGTGCGGTGGGGTTCCTGGCCGGTGCCGATGGCGGGTGGGTCAACGGCCAGGTCCTGCGCGCCAACGGTGGGATGGCATGAGATTCGGCGGTACTCAGGCCGGATTCGGCCCGCCAAAAGATTGACAGCTTTCTGCCGCGCAGTGCCCACGATACGATGTTTCCATAGACCAGAGCCAAAGGAAGGTAGACGTGTCGTATCAGGATTGCGAGCAGCGATTGGAGAAACTTATTCGTGATGACCGCATACAGGTTATCGCTCTGTCAGGAGCCTGGGGCACAGGCAAGACTCACCTTTGGAATCGTATTCGTGAAACATCCGACACCGCCATCGTGATGCGAGCTGTCTCCGTCTCGCTCTTTGGCGTAGGCAACGTTCGAGAGCTCGGCCTTCGCATAGCTCAGAAAATATTGACGGGCTCAGATTCGGAGGAGCTCAGGCAGCAAGTGGCTACGAGCTGGCGCTGGATGAAGGATGCTCTGAAGAGTGTACATCCAGGTTTTGAAGTCCTGGATGAGCTCACCAATCTAGCCGTACCCAAGCTCCTTGAGGGCCGCCTGCTAGTAATCGACGATCTTGAACGGAAGCACGCAGACCTCCAAGCGGACGAGCTGCTCGGGTTCGTCGACAACTGCGCCCGCGCCCTGAAATGCAAAGTTATCCTGATCCTCAACGCAGAGCGATTTGCCGATGACCCGGTCTGGCAAGCTTTCCGGGAAAAGGTAATCGACGAGGAAGTGTCCCTATCAATCACACCAGCTGAGGCATTTGAAACTGCAGAAATTGCCTCTGCGAAGAGGGAAGAGAATCTCAAGAACACAGCGCGGGCAAAGGGTTCAACCAAGAGGCCCGTGGCAAACACGCGCCATCCTCTGCTTCCGCCTGACCGTAAAGTTCTCGGTGACACTCTTACGCGCTGTGGAATCGTAAACATCCGCGTCATCCAGAAGCTGACTCGCCACGTCGAGGATCTCGTCGAGGAACTGGACGTCAGGGCAACCCCACTGCGATGCCGCCTTGTCACAGCGATCACTCTACTCGGTGCAATCGATCTCCTCGCCCTGCCTCAGGGCCCCACTACGGCGTACGTACTCGCCCATGGTCGCCCCGCAACAGATCCTACATCGAAGGCGTCGTTCGAAAATCTCGCATGGAGCAAGCTGCTTGACGATCTCGGAATTCATGCCTCGACTGAACTGGAGGAGGAAGTTGCCGCCTACATCGCCAGCAGGACCAGGAACACCGATTTGCTTGCAGGTGCCATTCAGAGGTACACATCACAGGCGCTTCGACTCGAGACGATTGAGAACGCTGCTCGGTTCCTAAGGGAACATACGTGGGAAGTGAACACTCCTGATCACGAGTTCATCGGGAAGCTGCAGGCACTATTACCCAACGTCCAGCATCTGGATGCTGAGACGATCGACGAAGTACTGAGTCGTGCAAGGACTCTGAATGGCATAGGCGACCTCGCCAGCAGAATGGCATCCGCATGGATCGGTCAGTTTGAGAGTAAATACAGAGACGACAAGGAGCCATTCGTGATGCAATGGCCAAGAGGCGCCTTGAAGAACGAAGAAATCTCCAAGGCTGTTTCAGAGTATCAGGACTGGAAGAACTATTCGCGCACATTCAGTAGTCTCAGCAGCTCAATCGTGCACAGGACTCCACTGGAAAAGAGTGATCACTACCTGATGAGCAACCTGACCACAGAACAGGTTCGGAGCGACCTTCGGCGAGCACAGGGCACGGAGCTACAGAACATACTGGCCGCGGGACTCATCCTCACAGGAGAGCCTGACCCTTCCCTGGGTTATGCGCAGTCCTATGCGGCGGACAAGTTCACTGAGGCTTGCTTCGATGTCATCGATGCCGACCCACACAGCCGCCGTGCAGAAGTCCTTCGCACTCATCTCATTGCTGCCGGGTTTCCAGAGGCCTCGGTGGCGGATACCGGAGACCTACTAGACAGCTCATGCTCCACAGAAGGCGAGACACTGGAACTCACGCCCTGAAGCATCTTCAGTTCTCAACCCGCGACGCCTGTTGGATATCTGAAAAAGGGCAGTGCCTTGCTCTGCCCTGGATCAGCTTGGTGAGCTACAAAAAACAGAGTAGGCGCAGTTTCCGCTCACCTGCCCCAATCATACGACCTCAGCCTTTAGACTGAACCGCAAACTGCGATGATGGCACCTGCCATTGCTTTGTACGCCGGCGATGCACCCAATAATAAAGCGTCGGCAACACCAGCAGGGTCAGCAGCATCGCCGACAGCAGGCCGCCAATCACCACCACCGCCAGCGGTTTCTGGGTCTCGGCACCAATCGCATGCGAGGTCGCCATCGGCAGCAGGCCGAACATCGCCAACAGTGCGGTCATCAGTACGGTGCGCAGGCGCTGCAGCGAGCCCTGCACGACCGACTGCAGCAGGTCCATGCCCTGCTCGCGCAGCTGCGCGAAGCGACTGAGCATCACTACCCCGTTCAGTACCGCCTGCCCGAACAATGCAATGAAGCCGATCGCCGCCGACACCGACAGTGGAATGCCGGTCAACCACAGGGCGAGGATGCCGCCGATCATCGCCAGTGGCACGTTGGCCAGGATCAGCGCGGCGCTGCTGACGTCCTTGAAGGCATCGAACAGCAGTACGAAGATGATCAGCACCGACAGCGGGATCACCCAGCCCAGACGCTTCATCGCACGTTGCTGGTTCTCGAACTCGCCGGACCACTCCAGCCGGTAGCCTTCCGGCAGCTGCACGCTGGCCTCCACGCGCTTGCGCATGTCGGCCACCACGCTGCCCATGTCACGCCCGGCGATGAAGATGCTCACCGCCTTTACCCGCTGTGCGTTCTCGCGCGAGATGTTGATCGCGCCGCTGGCCATGCGGAAGTCGGCCACGTCGGCCAGCGTCACGGTGTGGCCATCGCCGATGCCCACCGGCACCGTGCGCAGCCGCTGCAGGTCGCGGTCGGCGTCGTCCAGGCGCAGCGTGATCGGGAACCTGCGGTCGCCCTCCCACAGTTCACCGACCTGGCGCCCGCCCAGTGCGGTCTCGATCACCTCGTCGATGTCGCGCACATTGAGGCCATAGCGCGCGGCACGGTCGCGGTCGATCTCGATCTGCAGCTGCGGCAACGACCCGTCACGGTCAATGAAGGCGCTCTCCACGCCCTCCACACCACGCACCTGACCCAGGATCGCCTGCGCCTGCTGATTCAGCACGTCCAGGTCCGAGCCGCTGACCTTGATCACCACCTGGCCTTTGATCTGCGAGATGCTCTCCAGGATATTGTCGCGCACCGGCTGCGAGATCGAGAACTCAGGCCCCGGGATGCGCTGCTCCAGCGTGCGCTGCAGGTCGCTCACCAGTTGCCGCTTGTCCACGCCCTTCGGGCACTCCTTCTCCGGCCTCAACGCCACCAGCGCCTCGATCTGGTTGGCGCCCTTGGCGTCGGAGCCGTCTTCCGGGCGGCCAAGCTTGGCCACCACCGTCGACACCTGCGGGAAGGTGCCGACCAGCTCACGGATGCGCCGCGACTGCTGCTGCGCTTCGACCAGGCTGGTGCTCGGGTCGAGCGTGGCGGTCAGCCAGATCGAGCCTTCGTCCAGCTCGGGCAGGAACTCCGAACCCAACCGGGTGCCTAGTGCGAGCGTGCCGACCAGCAGCGCAACCGCGGTCAGTACCACCGCACGCGGGCGGGCCAATGCACGCTCCAGGATCGGCCGATACCAGCCGGTCAGGCGGTCCATCAGCGGATTGCCATCGCGCATGCGGTCCCGTCGCAGCCACCAGTAGCAGAACAGCGGCACCACGGTCAGCGCCAGGATCAACGCACCGATCAGGGCCGAGGTCACCGAGTACGCCATCGGTGCGAACATGCGGCCTTCCTGGCGCTGCAGGGTGAAGATCGGGATGTGCGCGGCGATGATGATCAGCATCGAGAAGAACGTCGGCCGGCCCACTTCCGAAGCGGCCGACAGAATGGTCGACAACCGCGTCTTCCGATCAGCCGCAGGTGGCAGCTTCGACAATCGCGAGACGATGTGCTCGGTGACGATCACCGCGCCATCGATGATGATGCCGAAGTCCATCGCACCCAGCGACAGCAGGTTCGCTGGCACGCCCCACAGATGCAGGCCGAGGAAGGTCGACAGCAGCGCCAGCGGCATCATCGCCGCCACGATCAGTGCGGCGCGGGCGTTGTACAGGAACAGCCACAGCACCAGGAACACCAGCACCGCGCCTTCCAGCAGGTTGCGGAAGACCGTCTTCAGCGTGGTCGTGACCAGCCACGAGCGGTCGTAGAACGGCTCGATGCTGACCCCGGCCGGCAACTGGTTGGCCTCGATCTCGGCGATGCGCGCATGCAGGGCGTCGAGCACGTCGGACGGGTTCTCGCCCTTGCGCATCAGCACCATGCCGAACACCGCATCGTCGTTGTCGTCCTGACCGACCAGGCCCTGGCGCGGCAGGCCGGTGTCGGCGATGCCGGCCAGGTCGCGCACGAGGATAGGCGTGCCCCCGCGCTGCGCCACCACCACGTTGCCGATGTCCGCCGGCGAACGCATCAGGCCCACGCCACGGATCAAGAACTGCTGCTGCCCACGCTCCACGTAGCCGCCGCCGGCATTCGAGCTGCCCCTCTCCAGCGCCTCGGCGAACTCACCGAGGCTGATGCCTCGGTCCCGCAGCTTGTCCAGGTCCGGCTTGACCTGGAAGGTACGCGCGAAGCCGCCGAAGCTGATCACATCGGCCACGCCCGGCACGGTGCGCAGGCTGCGCTCCATCGTCCATTCCTGCACGGTGCGCAGCTGGGTTGGCGTCATGTGCGGGCCTTTCAGCACATAACGGTAGATCTCACCTACCGCCGAGCTCATCGCCTCCAGTTCCGGGGTCACCCCTTCCGGCAGCTCCACGCCCTGCAGGCGCTCCAGCACCTGCTGGCGCGCGAAGTAGTCATCGGCCTTGTCGTCGAAGGTCAGGATGATCATCGACAGGCCGAACTGCGTATGCGAGAACACCCGCACCGAATGCGGGATGCCGGACAGCGCCACTTCCAGTGGCATCGTCACCTCGCGCTCGACCTCTTCGGCGGCACGGCCCGGGTGCAGCGACACCACTGTTACCTGGGTGTCGGATACATCCGGAAAGGCTTCCACCGGCAGTACACGGAACGCGGCAATGCCAGCACCCATGAACAGCAGCAGTGCCAGCATCACCATCAATGGCTGGCGCAGGCAGTAGGCAATCAGGCGATCGATCATGGAGCGGCGTGCCCCGTGCCGGTGCTGGCGGCGGCCGGTGCGCTGTCCGCCAGCTGCTGCAGCAGCAGGCCGCCTTCTACCACCACCCTGGCGCCTGCGGCCAGGCCCTCACGCGCCCACAGCCGGCCATCGCCCAGCTCCTCGGCATGTACCGCGTGACGCACGAAGCGGCCCTTGCCCTCCTCCACGAACACCACCTGCTTGCCGTCGATCAACAACACAGCCGCATCGGGCAGCGAGACACCGCCCTCGGCCGGCAACGCCACTTGGGCGCGCACGTACTGCCCCGCCTTGAAACCGCGTGCGCGGTTGTCCAGCTCGGCGCGCGCCTGCACCACGCGGCGTTCGCTGTCGACGAAGTCATCCACGTGCTGCAGGGTCGCCTGCAGCGGCTGTCCATCGGCCCCGGGCACGCTCACCTGCATGCCCGCCTTCAAGCGTCCGGCCAGACTCTCGGGAACATCCAGCAGCAGCCACAAGCGGTCAGGATCGCCAATCACCGCCAACGGTTGTTCGCTGTCGGGGCTGACCGCCACGCCCGGGCTCATCCGCCGCTCCACCAGCACGCCATCGATCGGCGCGCGCAACGGCAGGCGCTGGTCGACGTGCTGGCCATTGCCATAGGCCTTGGCGAAGGCGGTCGCACGCGCGTGATCGGCCTGGCTGCCGGCGAAATTGGCCTCGGCCTCGTCCAGTTCGCGCCCCGACGCCACACCTGCCGCATGCAACTCGCGGGTGCGCTCCAGCTCCTTGCGCGCCTGCTGCAGCTGGGCACGGCCGCGCACGCCCTCCGCCTGGGCCTGGCCGAATTCGGGCGACGTGATCCAGGCGATCACCTGGCCCGCCTTCACTTTCTGCCCCGGCTGTGCCTCGATGCGCGCCACCTGCCCCGCCAACGGCGTACGCAGCGCGCTGGAGCGCGTCTCGTCCCAGACCACCCGGCCCGGCAGCTGCAGGCTGGCGCTGGCGCCGGCGGTGACCGCCTCGCTGCGTAGCACGTCCAGCTGGCGGCTACCGGCAGGAAACTGGATCTGGCCAGCACTGACCTTCGGCGCGTCCTCGGTATACGACGCCGGCTCGCGGCCGCAGCCGCCCAGCAGGGCCAGCGCCAGCAAGGCCGGCAGCACGGCCCGTCGCGCCTGCGGTCGATAAGCGACGGTGGACTTCATCGGGACTCTCCTTCAGCAACGGATGTGGCCGCTTCCCAGCGCGCCAGGGCAATGGCATGGTCGGCACGCGCTTCAATCAACGCGGCCTCGAACTCGCGCCAGCTGCGGCGCGCATCCAGCAGATCGGTCAGGCTGGCGGCGCCGCGGCGGTAGGCCAGCTCGATGCCCTGCACCGCCCTGCGTGCGGCGTCGGACTGCAGTCCTTCGTAGTCGCTCCGGCGCTGCGCGGCGGACTGCGCGCTGGCCTGCAACTGGTCCAGTTCGGCACGCGCTTCGCGCTGCAGCACCTGCAGCTCCAGCGCGGCACTGTCACGGTCGGCCTCGGCACGCTGGATCGCGCCGCGTGCACGTGACGGGCCGCCGAGCGGTATGGTCAATGACACACCCCACGTGACGCCGCTGATGTCAGCCGGCTCGCGCTCGGCCTCCACGCCCAACTGGATGTCGCGGTGGCGCTCACTGCGCGCCAGTGCCACACCGGCGTCGGCCGCGGCCAGGCGCGAACGTGCCGCGCGCAGATCGGCACGCTGCTGCGGATCGAACGCACGCACGCTGGCCACGCTGCTTGCCTCCGGCCAAGGATCATCGGCGCTGAGGTCATGGCTGTCGTCGCGGCCGAGCAGCAGCCCCAACGCATGCCGCGCATCGCGCAGATCCAGCGACGCCTCGCGCGCCGCGTCGGCCACCGCCAGGTCGTCCACTGCCAGCCGCGCGCGGTCGACCGGCGCCATCGCCCCGGTGGCAACCTGCTTGTCCGCCGCCGCCATCTGCTCGGCCGAACTCTGGCGGTTGGCATCGGCAATCTGCGCCCGCTCCTGTGCGCCCTTCAGAGCGAAATAGGTTTCATGCAGCGCCACCTGCTGGCGGCGCCGCGCATCGAGCATCTCCAGCCCGGCCACTTCCAGCAGCGCATCGGCCTGGCGGATACGCAACGCACGCTTGCCACCGCGCTCCCAGGTCCAGCCCAGGCCCACGGTGCTGTCCACCCGCTTGTCCTGCCAGCGTCCGGAGCCGATGCCATGCTTGGGGCTGATCTTGCTGGTGCCGATCGACAACTCGGTGGCCGGGCGCAACGCCGCCGTCTGCACATCGCCCTGCACGCCGCGCAGCTCCAGTGCCGCCGCACGCAGGTCCGGGTTGTGTGCTTCCATGGCGCGCTGCGCTTCCTGCAGGGACAGCGCCGAAGCGGTGGGCGCGCACAGAAGAGTGGCCAGCACGGCCGCAAAACGAGGGGAGAAATTCATGCACGTCACGGTAAGGTGATGCACTTGCGCCAAACTTGCCCCAACCTTGCACGAAGCTTGCAATGCGAATCCTGCTGATCGAAGACGACGCCGCGCTGGCGGATGGGCTGATCCGCGCCCTGCAGGGCGCCGGCCATCTGTGCGACCACCTCTCGCGTGGGCTGCACGCGCCGGCGGCACTGGCCAGCGCACCGTATGACGTGATGGTGCTGGACCTTTCATTGCCTGACGTCGATGGCCTGGACCTGCTCTCACGCCTGCGCAACGACGGCGTCACCCTGCCGGTGCTGATCCTGACCGCACGCGATGGTGTGGAGGACCGCATCCTCGGCCTCGACCGCGGTGGCGACGACTACCTGGCCAAGCCCTTCGCCCTGGGAGAACTGGAAGCGCGCCTGCGTGCGCTGTCGCGCCGCCGCAGCGATGCACCGGCGCAGAAGCGGCTGGGCCGGTTGTGCTTCGACAGCGTCCGCAATGAAGTGCAGGTGGACGGCCAGCGCATCGAACTGACCGCGCGCGAGCTGTCGCTGGTCGATGCACTGATGCAGCATCCCGGCCGCACCGTCACCAAGCAGCGCCTGTTCGATGCGCTGTACAGCTGGGACCACGAAGCCAACCTGTCGGTGATCGAGGTGCACGTCAGCCGCCTGCGCCGCAAGCTGGAACAGGCCCACGCCGGCGTCGGCATCCGTATGCTGCGTGGCCTCGGCTATCGCATGGAAGCCGGTGGTGACTGAGCGCGTGCACAGCCTGCGTAGCCTGCTGCTGCGGCGCCTGTGGCTGCCGTTGCTGGTGCTGCTGCTGTGCAGCGCGGTTGGCTCGTTCGCGCTGGCCCGCTTCTACGCCGGCCAGGTCTACGACCGCTGGCTGCTGGATTCGGCGATGTCGTTGTCCGAGCTGGTGGCGGTGCAGGACGGCCGCGCGTCCATCGAGATCACCCCGGCGGTGTCGCGCATGTTCACCTGGGACACCGCCGACGAAGTGCATGGCGAGGTGGTCGACGCCGCGGGTGGGCGCCTGTATGGCGACCTGCCCGAGGCATTGCCGCGCCCGTCGATGTCCGCCGGCAGCGACGACCCGGTCTACTATGATGCGCGGCTGCGTGGGCAGGCCGTGCGCATGGTCGAAGTGGTGGTCAGCGCCGGGCCGGGTCATGACATCCGGCTGCGCGTGGCCGAGACACTGCGCAAGCGGCACCGGCTGGAGCGCAAGCTGCTGCTGACCAGCGTTCCGTTCCAGGCTGCGATCCTGGCACTGGCGGCATGGCTGGCCTGGTCCGGTACAGGCGCTGCCGCACGCCATGCCAACCTGGTTGCGCGGAAGCTGGCCAGCCCGCGGCCGGATCCATTGGCGCCGCTGGATCCGGCGCAGGAAGCTCCGCGCGAACTGTGGCCGGCGGTGGAGGCCTACAACGCGCTGCTGCAGCGCCTGGACGCGATGCAGGATGCACAGCGGCGCTTCGTCAGCAATGCCGCGCACCAGCTGCGCACGCCGCTGGCAGCGATGCAGGTGGAGCTTGAGAGTTCATTGCGCCAGCACGATCCGCAGGCCCAGCAACTGGCGCTGTCCGGCACGCTGGCCGGGCTGGCGCGGCTGCAGCACCTGGTCAACCAGCTGCTGATGCTCAGCCGTTCCGAGGACCCCCAAGGCAGCGCGCTGCCGCTGCGGCCGGTGGATCTGGCCGTGCTGGCACGTGGCGTGGTGGAGCGCTACGCCGACCGTGCGTTGGCGGCGGGCGTGGACCTGGGTTACGACGGGCCCGACGACGGCGTGCAGGTACAGGGCGATCCACCGCTGCTGCGCGAGGCACTGGGCAACCTGCTGGACAACGCGCTGCGCTACGGCGCCATGCCCGGTGTGATCACCCTTGGCGTTCGGCAGGAGATCGACGGCGTGCAGGTATGGGTGGACGATGACGGCGTCGGCATCGCCGAAGCCGAACGCGCGCGCGTCACGGAACGCTTCTACCGGGCCAGCAGCGAGGGGGATGGTTGCGGGCTTGGCCTGGCGATCGTGGCCGAGATCGCGCAGCGGCATGGTGCGATGTTGAAGATCGAAACGGCGCCGCTCGGTGGCGCGCGGGTGGGGGTGCGGTTCCGTTTCCGTTGACGTCCTGGACCGGACGATTCCGGTAGACGCCCACCTTGGTGGGCGCCCTTGACCTCCCGCGTGCCAACCGAGGTTGGCACCTACCAAGTGCGGGGCAATGACGGCGGCAATGCGGCGCCGCCCATCGTCATCGGCTCATCGAATACGGCGCCTGCGCGCCCTGCCCCGGCCACGCCCTGTTTGGCTCGGCCTGCATGCTGAAACGCAGTTCGCCACCGGCAAGAATCTCGTCGTGGCGCAGGAAGGTGCGCTGCAGTGGCTTGCCGTTGAGGCTCACGTTGCCAACATACGTGTGCTTGTCATCCAGCCCATCAGCCACGATGGTGAACGTCTTGCCGTTCGGAAGACGCATCGCGGTCTTCGGCAGGAACGGACGGCCAAGAATGTACTCGCCCGAGCCCGGCGCGACCGGATAGAACCCCAACGCAGTGAACACATACCACGCCGACATCTGGCCGACGTCATCGTTGCCGGCCAGGCCATCGGGACGGTCGGCATACTGGGTATCCATGATCTGCTTCAGCCGCGCCTGGGTGCGCCACGGCTGGCCGGCGTACGAATACAGGTAGGCCACGTGGTGGCTGGGCTCGTTGCCATGCGCGTACCAGCCGATCAGACCGGTGATGTCTTCCATGTGCTCGAAGATCGATGGATCCACCTTGGCGTTGAACACCTCGTCCAGGCGCGCGAGCAGCTTGTCGCTGCCACCGTGCGCTGCTGCCAGTCCGGCAACATCCTGCGGCACGTACCACGAATACTGCCAGGCGTTGCCTTCGGTGTAGTCGGTGCCATAGCCGCTGGCGCTGGGGTCGAACGGAGTGCGGAAGCTGCCATCGCGCTTACGCGCACGCATGAAGCCGGTGCCCTTGTCGAAGGCATTGCGCCAGTTGCCGGCACGCTTGTCGAAGGTCGCCGCCACATCGGTCTTGCCCATCGCCTGCGCCATGCGCGCGATGGTCCAGTCATCGAAGGCGTACTCCAGCGTCTTGCTGGCCGCCTCGCCTTCCTCGTCGATCGGCACATAGCCCAGCTCGCGGTATTGCGCGATGCCGTCATAGGGGCCGTAGTTGGCAGTCTCGATCATCGCCTTCAGTGCCTTGTCGGCGTCGAAGCCACGAATGCCCTTCACGTAGGCATCGGCAATCACCGGCACCGCGTGGTACCCGATCATGCACCAGTCTTCCAGGCCATGGAACGACCACACCGGCAGCATGCCGTAGGGGCTGTGCTCGTGGTGGGCCAGCATCGAATTGACGAAGTCGCTGTTGCGCTTCTCCGGCTGCACCAGCGTCAGCAACGGGTGCAGCGCACGGTAGGTGTCCCACAGCGAGAACGTGGAATAGTTCGTGTAGCCCTCGGCCTTGTGCACGGCATTGTCCGGCCCGCGGTACTGTCCATCCGCATCCATGAACAGCGTCGGCCCCAGCAGGGTGTGGTACAGCGCGGTATAGGCACTGCGGCGGGCGTGCTCGGGCGCATCGATATCGAGCACCGACAGCGCCTGCGTCCATTCCTGTTTCGCCTGCGCACGCACGCGGTCGAAATCAAAGTCGGCCACTTCCGCGTCGAGGTTGGCAATGGCGCCGGCTTCGCTGACCGGCGAGATCGCGACCTTGACCACCAGTGGTGCATCCAGCTTGCCGAATGCGAAGGTACCGACCAGCTGGCGGCCCTCGACCTGTGCGCGCTGCGCCGGGTCCTTTTCGCCCGGCGGCGGGAAACCTTTGTAGACGATGTCCTGCTCGGTGTTGTGCAGCTCATGTCCGGCCAGCGGCCGCGAGAAACGCATCGCGAAGTACAGCTGGCGACCCGGCGCCCAGCCGCGCGTCTCGCGGAAGCCGGTCACCGTGCCATCGGCGCGCACCCGCACCCGCGACCACAGCACCTTGCCCGGGTAGTCGTACATGCTGGTACGCATGTCCAGCAGCACCTTGGCGTCGGCGCCCTTGGGGAAGGCATAGCGATGCACGCCCACGCGGGTACTGGTGGTCAGCTCGGCCCGCACCTTGTAGTCGTCCAGGGTGACCGCGTAGTAGCCCGGCTCGGCCTTCTCGTCAGCGTGGCGGAACCGCGAGGCGTAACCGCTGCCCGGCTTCTCAGGATCGCCACGCTCCAGGCCGGGACTGCCGGTGAACGGCATCAGCAGGATGTCGCCCAGATCGGAATGGCCAGTGCCGGAAAAATGCGTGTGCGAGAAGCCGACGATGCTGCTGTCGTCGTAGCGGTAGCCGGCTGCCCAGCCATAGGCCTTTTCGCGTGGCTGGATGCGTGTGTCCGGGCTAAGCTGGACCATGCCGAACGGCACCGTGGCACCCGGGTAAGTGTGGCCTTCACCACCCGTACCAATGAACGGGTCGACCGAGGCATAGGCCTTGTCGGCGGCGGTTCTGGCAGGCGCGGCCGACGCCAGGCCGGAAGCGAACATCGCCGTGGCGGCGACAGCGATCAGGAGACGACGGTCCAGCGTGGGCATCGGCATTTGGATCGATTCAGGTGATAGCGGGATCCTAGCACCGGGCCTGTCACGCCGCATGCTGCAGTGCGACTGCCCGGTGTCCCGCACCGGGTTTACTCTTCAACCGGGAAGTGCGCTCTGCAACGACATGAGATCCGCGCTGTCCAACGGCCTTACCACCCGCGCGATCTCCTCTCCATCGCGCAGCAGCACCACCGTCGGCCACAGCTTCACCTTGAACGCTCGCCCCAATGGCCTTCCCTTGCCATCCTCGATCTTCCAATGCGGCAGATCGTTCGCTTCGACAAAGGCCTGCAACGCGGGCTGCGCGGCCTGGCAATGACCACACCAGGGCGCACCGAACTCCAGCACCTGCCAGCCAGGCTGCGCCGCCACCTCCGCAGAGGTGGGCCCGTTCGCAAGGTGATCACGCATGAACGGCATGAGCGCTACGCCGCCAGTGCCTTCTGGATGTCTTCCAGCGGCGCGTTGGTCAGATCCTTGGCAATATCCCCGAGCAATCGCGCTTGGACCTCTTTATGCAGCAGCGGACGAATGCGACCCAGCGTGGTCGGGTCGGCGATCAATACCAGGTGCGCATAGCGGTTCTTCAAGGCATCTTCGTTGAGCTGTTCGGCCACCTGCTTGGCGAACGTGGCCTCATTGAGCTGCGAGACCGACATGTCCTTCGGCACGGCACCCGCAGGCCCCTGCCCGGATACACCCTGCTCGCTGATGTCCTGCAGGCGCAGTTCGCCTTCCTGCTTCAGGGTCAACTGGTGGTTGCTGCCCACGTTGGTGAACACCCGCGCCGAACCACCGTCGGCTACCACGATCAGGGTTCCTTCGGGAATCGTCCGCGCCATTGCATCCTCCATCAATCCGAAAAGTGGGTGTGCGCTCCACCTTATGCACGCCGATGTCACCAGAGCGGGTACAGGATGCGATCCCGTCACAGGTGATCGCCGCCTTCGCCACCTTCACCGTGGCATTCCTGGTGCGTCCACTCGGCGGCCTGGTGTTCGGCCCGCTCGGCGACCGTTATGGGCGCCAGAAAGTGCTGGCGTTCACCATGATCCTGATGGCGCTGGGCACGTTCTCGATCGGCTTGATTCCCTCCTACGAGCGCATCGGCATCTGGGCACCGGTGCTGTTGCTGCTGGCACGTGTGGTGCAGGGATTCTCCACCGGCGGCGAGTACGGCGGTGCGGCCACCTTCATCGCCGAGTATTCCACCGACCGCAACCGCGGCCTGATGGGCAGCTGGCTGGAGTTCGGCACGCTGGGCGGCTACATCGCCGGCGCCGGAGCCGTGACCGCGCTGCACATGCTGTTGAGCAGCGGACAGATGCTGGACTGGGGCTGGCGCATTCCATTCCTGGTGGCCGGCCCGCTGGGCCTGCTCGGCCTGTACATGCGCATGAAACTGGAGGAAACGCCGGCCTTCCGCGCCTTCGCCGAGGAAGCCGAGAAGCGCGAGCACGACCGGCCCGGGCTCGCCGCGCTGTTCCAGGTACATGGCCGCCAGTTGCTGGTCTGCATGGGCCTGGTGCTGGTGTTCAACGTGACCGACTACATGCTGCTGACCTACATGCCCAGCTACCTCAACGTCACCATGGGCTATGCCGAGAGCAAGGGCCTGCTGCTGATCATCATCGTGATGCTGGTGATGATGCCGCTGAACATCGTCGGCGGATTGTTCAGTGACAAGCTTGGCCGCCGCCCGATGATCATCGGTGCCTGCATCGCGCTGCTGGTGCTGGCCGTACCCTGCCTGCTGCTGATCGGCAGCGGCAACGACTGGCTGATCTTCCTCGGCCTGATGCTGCTGGGCCTGGCACTGGTGTGCTTCACCAGCTCGATGCCGTCCACGCTGCCGGCGCTGTTCTATACCCCGGTGCGCTACAGCGCACTGTCGATCGCCTTCAATGTGTCGGTGTCGCTGTTCGGTGGCACCACGCCACTGGTGACCGCATGGCTGGTGGAACGTACCGGCGACCCGCTGGTGCCGGCCTATTACCTGATGGGCGCGGCGGTGATCGGCCTGATCACGATGCTGTTCGTGAAGGAAACCGCCGGCCTGCCGCTGCGCGGTTCACCGCCGGCGGTCGGCAGCGACAAGGAAGCCGCCGCACTGCTGAAGAGCGATGTGCCGGTGACAGTGGACCCGAGCCTGCCGCCACTGCCGGAGACTGCGGAGCCTGAGCAGGTAAAGCCGGCCTGAGGCTCGGCGAAGCCGGCGTTGTTGTACGGCCAAGCCCGCGCGCGGCTGCCTTTCGAGGGATCAGCCGAGCGTGGGCTCGGCTCTACAACGTACGCGCCCTCAATCGCGCGCAGCGTTCAACTCCATCGCACGCATCACGATGGGTTTGGCCCAGTCCGGCGTGTGCAGCAGCTCGGCCACCGAGACCGGGTACTGCAGCTGGCCGTGCGCCATCGCCAGCACCGGCAGCGGCTCGACGCAGCCGTCGGCGTCGGCGGGAGCGCTGTTGTCGTAGACATGCAGCTCGGCCAGGTGTGGCAGCAGTTCCAGCAGGTTCTCGCGTGCCGAATCGAAGCGGGCGTGGATCTTCTCCACCGGAATGTCATGGCCGCCGGCGGCCACCCGCGCTGCAACACGGGCAATGTGCAGGTCCACCGTGGCCAGGCCACAGAACCAGATCGCGACGTGATGGTGCTCGCAGGCCTCGCGCAGCAGGTGCGGAATGGTGTTGCCGCCCAGCGTGGTCTCGAAGGCGAAGTCCGTGCCATCGGCCATGGCCTGGCGCAGGCGGCGGGTGCCTTCCTGCCAGGCCTCGGCATTGGCGTCGGGCAGCGGCCAGCCCGCCTCTACCAGGCGGCGGGTGAACGAATCGGGGTTGAACCAGCCCAGCCCTTCGGCTTCCAGCCAGGTTCCCAGCAGCGAACTCTTGCCGGCGCCGTTGACGCCGGCCAGCACCAGGATCCGCCCCATCGGTCAGAGCGGACGGCCGAGGGTGACCTTGCGGCCGCGGCGGATCGGCTGGCCCAGCACCTTGCCCAGCCCCTCACCGCGCTGCAGGCCAGCCAGAGTCTGGTCGAATTCGCCGCGCAGGCGCAGCAGTTCTTCACTGCGCTCACCGGCATCGCTGCCAGCGGCCTTGGCCAGCAGCTCCTGGTAGGTGCGGATGTCCACGATCACCGCTTCGGGGTGGTTGTGGTTGGTGATGACCAGCGCCTGCTTCTCGCGCACGGTACGCATCAGGCTCGGCCAGCCCCGGGTCTTCACCGACGAGGCTGGGGCCTTCTCGAGGCCAGGCAGATCCAGCGGCAGGGTCATGGCACGGCTCCGGGCAGGGTGGATAATGGCCACTATACCCAATTTGGCCCAATTGGGGATAAATGGACCTTTACCTGCCGGAACCGTCCGCCGCTGCGTCCGGAGCATCAGTCTGCAGCAGGCTGTCACGCTCGCGCAGCGGGAAGCGGATCCAGGCATCCAGGCCTTGTGGGCCAAAGCGCAGCTCGCCGCTGCCGGCGAGCTCGTACGGTACGCGCTGCTCGATCAGCGCCCGGCCAAGGCCACGCTGCCGGGGCAGCTCCCAGTCTTCCACGGTGGCATGGCGTTCACACCAGTGCAGCCCCAGCCACGGCTGCCCGTCCTGCACCTGCAGGTGCCAGGACACGTCGATCCGGCCGTCCTCATGGGTCAGCGCACCATGCCGCAGGGCGTTGGTCGCCAATTCGTGGATCGCCAAGGACAGCACTTCGGCCGCCTTCGGCGGCAGCAGCACGTCCTCGCCCTGCAGGCGGTAGGCGGCCGCTGCTGGCGTCTGCGCCGCGATCTCCTCATCGATCATGCCACGCAGGCAGACCCCGGCATTGGCGCCACGGGTCAGCAGGCTCTGCGTGCGTGCCAGCGACATCAGTCGCCCGCACAACCGTTCGGCGTATTCATCCACACTGCTGACAGACTCGCGGGTCCGCCAGGCAATGGCATGGATGGTCGACATGATGTTGCGCACCCGGTGCTGCAGCTCCGCCAGCAACACCGACTGGCGCTCGGCGGCACGCTTGAGATCGTCGATGTCCACGGCGATGGCGAACACCCCGCTGACCTCGCCATCGCCATCGCGCAGGGGCGCGGCCGCGACCCGGGTCCAGCGCGCGCGGCCATCGTCGTGCAGGTACTGGAACTCCAGCCCCGGCACCACGGTCTCGCCGCGCATCGCACGGGCGATGGCGAAATCCTCCGGCCCGATGGCGCTACCGTCGGCATGCCAGCCACGCCAGCGATGCAGGTTGGCCTCATCGGTGGAAGGCACCTTGCCGCTGGGCAGGTAGGCACGCATCTGGTCGTTGGACAGCAGCATGCGACCCTGCAGATCGACGATGCACAGGCCGACCGGCAGCATCCTGAAGGCCAGCTCCAGGCGTCGCTCGCTCTCGCGCCGCCGTAGTTCCTCGCGCTCGCGCGCGGCCCGCGCCAGATGCGCGGCGGTGGTCTCGAACATCGTCACCAGCACGCCGTTGATGCGCCCTTCCTCACCACGGATCGGGCTGTAGGTGATGGTGAACCAGATGTCCTCCAGACGCCCCCGGCGGACCAGCGGATACAGCTTGTCCTCGAAGGTGAGCGTCTCGCCCTGCCAAACCCGGGTATAGAGCGGCCCGTTGATGTGCCAGACCTCGGGCCAGCACTCGCGGGTCGGCTGGCCGAGTCCACCGGGATGCTTGTCGGCCAGGATCTCGGCATAGCCATCGTTGTAGAGCTGCACCAGCTGCTCGCCCCACAGCACGATCATCGGGAAGCCATGGGCCAGCATCAGGTCCACGGTAGCGCGCAGGTGGGGCGGCCACTGCGCGCAGGCACCCAAGGGCGTGGATGACCAGTCATGGCGGGCGATACGCGCGGCCATGCCATCGTGGCGCGCATGCAGGCGCGGCGCAGGTGGCATCCCGCCACGCAGCGTGGCGGCGTGGATGCCTTCAGGACGGCGCGACATGCCGCGCAATCAGGCGATGCCCGCAGAGACCTGCGGCGCCGCCACCAGCCCGGCCAGCTGCTGCACCAGGGTTTCGATGTGATAAGGCTTGGTACAGCGCGGCGCGCTGGCGAAGCGGCTGGGCAGGTTGTCGTCGTAACCGGAGGTCAGCAGGAAGGGCGTACCCGCCTCGGCCAGCCGATCGGCCAGCGGATAGACCTGCTCACCGCCCAGGTTGATGTCCAGCAACGCCACATCGATGGGATGGGTATCGACCAGCTGCCCCAACGCCTGCAGGTCACCGGCAGGCCCCACCACCTGTGCGCCTTTCAGCTCCAGATAGTCGACCAGGAACATCGCGATGGCGAATTCATCCTCCGCCACCAGTACACGCAGCCCTTTCAGGCCCTCTGGTTTGTTGCCCGCTTCCAGCACGACCGGCGCTCCTCGATACACGCGGCCCACCTCTGCCGCAACGCCCGCAGGATGCGCGAACCGGGCTACAAGAGCGCGTGATGATGGATGAAGGTCGCGGCCACGGCGCGTTCACCGCGGCATTGCAACGCCGCGTTCAGAAGGCCCGTTCCCACTTCAGGCTGAGCAGGCTGCGGTCGTGGCTGTACAGCCAGCCGACGTTGCTGTCGATGCGCGCGTAGCGCAGGCTCAGGCTGGGTACCAGCCCGGCCACGGCCAGGCGCTCGCTGCGCACGATGGCGATCAGGTTCTGTTCGTCGTCCTGCCTGCGCGCCTCCAGCAACGGACTCCAGGTGTCGTAGTCGCGCTGGCGCAGCGACACGAATACGGTGGCCGTGGTGCCACTCCACTGCCGCGCCGCGCCCAGCCGCAGGCCGCGCTGGCGGTAGCCGTTGGCCGCGTCGGCTGCGCTGCTGTCGGTGACATCCAGCCCGGCGAAGACCGTCCAGCGTGGATTGAGCGCGCGGAACCAGGTGGCGTACAGCGATGTCAGCTCGCCGTCGTAGTTGCTGGCAAGGCCCTGCTGGCGATAGCGCTGGCGCTTCCAGTCAGCCTCCAGCTTGAGCAGGCTGCGTGCATCCAGGGCGTACTGCCATTCCGCGTGCACGCCGCTGCCGCCCTGCAGCGCATGGTTGCCCAGGGCCTGGTAGTCATAGCTGGGGGCGAGCATCACGGTCTGCCGTGCACTACGCCAGCTGTAACCCGCCTGCACGTTGGCATTGAGCTCGTTGTACGCACTGTGCCCGCGCCATGCCTGGCCGAAGGCGAGACCGCGCACGTACAGCCCATGATGCCCGCCGAGCACCCAGCGCCGTTCCAGGCTGGCGTCGTAGTCGAGGCCCGCCGCGCGCTGGGCGTCCGGCAGTTTCCGTTCGATGATGCAGGCGTCGCCCACGCCGAACAGGCAGGTGCGACTGGCCGAACTGCGGTTGATGTTGTCACTCCATGCCGGGCCGGCGGACAGCGCGCCTTTCCAGCGCTGGCGCGCCTGCAGGGCACCCAGGTAACCGTCCACGCGCGCGCGGACGCCGGCCGTGGCCGGATCATCGGCATTGATGCCTGCAGCGATGGCTGTGAACAGCGCGGCCGCATCGCGATCGCGCTGGTCTTCCGCATAGACACGTGCCAGCTCGAGGCGGGCCGGCAGGAAATCCGGCTGCGCCGCCAGCAGCGCTTCGTACTCCATCGCCGCGCGACGATGGTCGCCTGCCACCCGCGCCAGCGCCCCCTGCGCATAGTGGCGCAGCAGGAGGTCATGCCCCGGCAGTTCGATGTACTCATCGAGGAACGCAGCGGCGGCCTGCCATTGCTGATGCTGCAGAGAGAGGTAAAGGGCCTGGCCAAGATCATCGACGGTGCGCTCCACGCGCAGCGTCTGGCCGTCGATGGTGATGGTCGGCCGCTCCGACTCGGCCTGCTGCAGGCGCTGCTGGTCCTGCTGCTGGTGGCGCAGTTCGGTGCCCTGTTCAAGCACACGACGAAGATCGTCCTGCTGGGCGCGCACCTCGGTGGCAGCCAACAGCAGTACGACAAGGAAGATGGAATGGCGCATGGTCGATCCGTGGTGGTGCATGCAGCGGGCCGAAGCAGGGACTGGCGGATCGCGGCTTGTCCCTGCCCTGCCCCGTCAGGGGCGTGGCGATCAGTTCTTGCTGCCGCCGAAGGCGGTGTCGTACTGGCTGTTGCCGCTGAAGGTGGCGATACCGGCCAGGGTGGCCGCGTTGGCGCCGAAGAACTGGCCCTGGGTGGTGCCGGCAACGCTGCCGTTGGCGGTGGCGGTGCCGGCGAACGAGGCGTTGGCGCTGTTGATGTTGGCGTTGACGTTGATCGACAGGCCGCCACCGCTCAGGCCACCGAGCAGGGTGCCATTGCCGAAGTTGGCGCGGAAGGTACCCGACAGCAGGTTGCTGCCATTGAACTTGTTCAGGCCTGCCACGCTGTAGGTGGCCACGCCGGCTGGCAGCGTGGTGCCGGCACGGTCACCGACGAAATAGACCTGGCGGTTGTTGAAGCCACCAGCGGCGCCATCCTTGGACCACTCGCCGAACCACACATCGCCGCTGCCGACCTTGACGAAGTTGAACTGGCCCATGCCGGAATGGCTGCCCGGGGTACCGGTGATCGGCATGGCAAGTGTGCGTACGGTGACACCATTGACGGTGGTCGGGGCCGAGTAGGCCGCCAGGCCCTGGAAATCGACCGGCTTGGCATTGGACACGGTGCCAACGCCGATACCGGCCTTGCCGGCCGAGTGCGGGCCGCCGTTGACTTCCGACGCACCCACCTTGACGTACAGCTGCGCATCGGTCGCCGGGCTGGCAGCGCCGACGATGTCGGCCGCCTGCGCAGTGCCGGCCAGGGCCAGTGCAGCGGCGACGGCCAACAGGGAACGGTTGATCATTTTCATGGTATTGCTCCTTGGGTTGAGGGAACTACGGGTACAACACAAAAAGGAACGGCGGCGGATCAGTTGCGCTGACCGCCGAAGGACGTATCGAACTGGCTGTTGCCGGCAAAGGTTGCGATGCCGGTCACCGCACTGGCACCGGCGCCGAAGAACTGGCCGCTGCTGGTACCGATGATCGAACCATTGGCGATGGCCGAACCGCTGAACGCACCGGTGGCGCGATCCAGCGTGCCGCTCGCGGCGAGCCTGTATCCGGTCCCGACCAGGCCGGCGGTGACGGTGCCGGTATCGAAATTCGCCCGCAGTGCACCTTCCAGCACGCCGCTGCCATCAAAGCGGTTGATGCCAGCCAAGGTGTAGGTCACGATGCCTGCTGGCAGCGAAGTACCGGCACGGTCACCGACGAAGAACACCTGGCGGTGATTGAAGTCCGCGTGCGCGCCGCTGGATGACCATTCACCGAACCAGACATCTGCATTGCCCACCTGCACGAAGCTGAAGTGGCCCACGCCAGCGGTGGCGAACGGCAGGCCTGCGTCCGGGCCCAGCGTGCGGACAGTGGTTGCGCCACGCACCACCGTGGTGGCGTAGGGCACAAGGCTGGCCACGTCCACTCGCGCCGCGTTGGCATACGGCCCCAACGAAATGCCTGCGCGACCGGAACGGTGCGGACCGGCATTGAGTGTCGATTCGCCTGCGTTGATGTAATGGACGCCGTCCTGGGCCGGGCTCTGCCCGCCAGCGATGTCGGCAGCCATGACCGGCATGGAAGCCAGCAGGCCGATCGAAAGTACAAGGGTGCGGGGCTGTTTCACGGTTGATTCTCCCTGTCGAATGCGGACTCAGAAGCGCGCGGTGATGCCAAGCTTGATCGTGCGGCCCGGTGCCGGAAGCGTTGAGCGTGTTGCCGGGTCGACGTAATAGCGGTTGCCGAGATTGCTGCCGACCAGCTCGACGCTGGCGTGCTGGTTGAAGCGCCAGCGGGCGTAGGCATCCACCGTGGTGATGTTTCCCCAGGTGAAGGGCACGTTCTGCCAGAGCAGGCTGCTGCCCCCGGCGATCAGGCGGTCGCGGTAGGCCTGCAGGTCCGGATTGTCGTGCCGCTGGTAGTGCACGATGCGGCTGCCCAGCTCCAGGCGCTCATCGAACAGGCGGGTGCCGAGTGACCAGTTCACCGACAGCTTCGGCGTGGCCTGGGTCAGCAGATAGCCGCCGACGAAGCCATCCTGGACGCAGTTGGGCACCCGCCCCTGGTCCGCATCCAGCCGTACCGCCGAGCTTTCATCGCAGACTTCGTTTTCAAGGATGCGGCTGATGCCCAGATCGGTGAAGAAGCGCCGGTTGTCGAAGCGCGCCTGCAGCTCGATGCCGCGGATGGTCTGCTTGTCGATGTTGTCGAACATGAAATACGCATCACGTTCGATGACATTGCGGGTCTTGTGCACGTAGTAGGCCAGCTTGACGTCGGCATCGGCGGTGTTGCCGAACAGCCCGGAAAGGTTGTGCACGTACCCCAGCTCGTAGTTGTAGGCATGCTCCGGCTTGAGTGGATACAGCGGATTGAGGCTGCTGGAGAACGCAATGGTGCTTTCGAACATGCTGGGGAAGCGCACCGCCTCGCTGTAGCGCAGATAGGCACGAGCGGCCGGCGAGAAACGCACCGTCGCCGAGAACGTCGGCAACCAGGCGTGATCGCGGTGCCGTTCGTTGCGCCCGGCCACCGACTGCATCGCCCCGCCCCCGATCCTGCAGCGGATGTCGGTGCCGAGGACCATCGGCAGCAGCCCGGGGATGGCGGCGACCTGGCCGTTGAGGCAGGGATTGGTGGCTCGGCTGTAGTTGCCGTTTGCATCGGGCAACCAGGGAACGCCGTGCTGGACCTCCCTGGGTGTCTCGTACTTGCGCAGCAGGTCGGCCAGCGACTGATCGACGATCCAGCCCATGCCGATGCTGTCCCAGAATTCCCGCTCGCTCTCGAGTGCGTCGATCTCGCCCTGCAGGCTGTCCGGCCGCGGTGGCAGTTCATTCACCCGGTACTGCGCTTCGCGCGGCACGATCGAGGTCGTCTGCAGTTCCGGGTGGGCCTGCAGGAAGTCGTCGAACGCCCAGTAACGGCTGTAACGCACGCCGGCATTGAGGGTCAGGAAGTCGACCGGACGCCATTCCAGCGTGAGGTAGCCCTCGCCCTCCTGGCGACGGCCGGCACGCGGGTACATGCGCCAGCCGTCGGACGGGCCGAAATACGGGTCACGCGAACCGAGCTTCTCGTATTGCCAGTTGCCGCCCACGGTCAGGTCCAGGGTCGAATGCAGGGCGAAGCGGTTGCTCAGGGTCAGGCCGGTCCGGTCGTTGCTCGCATTTGCCAGCGCGGTGTTGCGCAGAATCGGGCTGGCGCCGGCATTCCAGTCCGGATTGCCCGGGGCGAAGTTCGGAAAGCCGCCTGCGGTGTAGGTATCGCTGTCCGTCTCTGTGCGCCACAGGTTGGCGTAGAGGTCCAGCCAGCGGCTGGCGGCCGGCTGGAAGCGGTACTCCAGGTTCCAGGCATCGGACGCAACCCGGCTGAGCGGCCACTGGATGCGCCCATAGTCCGGTGCCGACAGGATGCGCGACGGCATGATCTCGCCGTAGTGCGACAGCGTTCGCCGCCAGGTCGCCTTCAACTGCTGGTCATCGTTGATCTGCCAGCTGCCCTTGACCAGCCAGGACTCCTGTTCGCTGGAAGTATTGGGCACTTCATCGCCGGGCTTGAAGTAGCGCGCCAGCGTGGTGATGTAGTCGATGCCCTGGTACTCGAACTGCTCGCGCCGGTCCTGGTCGTAGTAGGCGCTGCCCTGGGTCCCGGAGAAGTAGTTGCCGCGCTTGCGCCAGGCGTAGGCGGCCATCAGGTCGACGTTGTCGCCACGCACGCCCAGCGCCAGGCGCCAGGCCTGGTCCTCGCCATCGAAGGGGTTGTTGCCACTGCGCGACTTCACCGGCACCACCAGGGTGCGGTCGTCGTAGGGCGAGTTCGGCGAGCCCTGCGGGAACCCCGGCACGGTGCGGTAATCCTCGCCGGTGTGCAGCCGCGGCAGGCGTGGCGCCACCGCATTGCTGCTGCCTTCGATCTTCAGCTCCCCGCCGAAGCGCTCACCCGTTTCCACGATGTCATCGACGTCGATGGTCTTGATCACCAGCGCGCCACCGATCCCGCTGTGCACATCGCGCACCAGCCCTGGCCCCTTGATGACCTGGATGCCACCCATCAGGTTGGGATCGATGTAGTTGCGGTTGCTGACGCCGTTGTAGCCGCGCCAGACCGTGAGCGCCTGTTCGCCACCGTCGATGCTGACCGGCACCCGCCCCGGCCCCTGGATGCCGCGGATGTTGATGTCCAGCGCACCGCTGTTGCGCGCATCGCCACTGAACACACCGACCAGATCCTTGACCACGTCGGCCGGGTTGGAGCCGCGATAGCGCTCCACCCGGTCGCGCCCCGAATACGCCGTGGTCAGGTCCAGCGCGAACACATCATCGTAGCCGCGCCGATCACGCGCCTCGCCCCCTTCCGACTGCAGGCGACCGGCCACGTCCAGTGTTTTGGTCACCCGCACCCCTTCCCCCTCACCCGCCTCCGCTGCGGCCCGCAGGCTCCAGGTACCGTCCATGCCGCGCTGTGCACGCACGCCGCTGCCGCGCAACAGCTGCTGCAGTGCCTGCATCTGGCTGTACTCACCACTCACTGCACTGGAGCGGCGGCCCTCCACCAGGTCACTGCGGAACACCACCTGCACATCGGCCTGGCGGCCAAAGGCACGCACGGCGTCGGCCAGGGGCTGTTCCGGAATGGTGTACTGGCGCAACGGTGCGACGACCACCGGTTGCGCCTGCACGCCCGGCACCCAGGCCAGCGGCAGCAATGCGGTGGAGATGGCAAGAGCCAGGACGGTGGCGCGACGATGACAGGCGGATGCCGTGGACGGCATGGACAGGAACTCCTCAAGCGTGGCGGAACCACGGGCACATCCAGTGCCGGTGGCATGTCTGGCTTGAGGAGAAACGGTGTTTCGCTCTGGCTATACCTCTATAGACAGCAGGGCACAGCGAGTGCCCACGGTTTTTTCATGTTCTTTTTCCATGTGGGGCGCTGTGCGCTGTGCCGCAGGCACCTCACCACACCACCAGCGCTCCGCCGGGCAAGCGCTGCACACGCAGTCCTGCCTGCGCGGCCACCGCATTGATGGCGGTCTCCGATTGCTGCAGGTGGAACAGGCCACTGACCCGCACGCTCGCGCCCTGCCCGCCCAGTACCCAGACCGGAGCACGACGGTAGCGCGCCAGATCGGCGATGGCCTGCGCGGCCGGCTGATCGTCGATCACTACCTCGCCACGCCGCCACGGCGCCATGGTCGCGGTATCTTCCAGCTGCACTGGCTGCAGCCAGCGACCGTCACGGAACACACGTGCCTGCCCGGCATGCAGGCGCTGCACACTGCCATCACCCGGGCGCACATCGACCCCGCCCTCGCTGACCTGGGTCAGGACCGTGGTGTCCTGCATCGACACGCTGAAGGCCGTGCCGATGTCACGGATCTGGCCGCCCGCCGCCTCCACCTGGAACGGGCGCGCCTCGTGCGCTACCTGGAACCAGGCCTGGCCGCGCAGCAGACGAAGGTGGCGCTGCTGGCCATCGAATTCAATCGCCAGTGCGGTGCCGGCGTCGAGTACCGCGGTGCTGCCGTCCTCCAACTGCACCATGCGCGGTGCATCGCTGCTGTGCAGGTCACTGCGTGCCAGCAGCAGCGCGTGTGGCGCAGCGGCAACCATCAGCACCACTGCGGCAGCACTGGCCAGCAGCCACGGCAGGCGGCGGCGCGACGCGATCGGGCGCAACCCTTGGCGATCAGCCATCAACCCGGGCAGCGCGGCCAGCACCTCGGGCCCGGCGGCATCCAGGCCCTGCCAGAAGGCCTGCTGCTGGCGCCATGCCAGCGCATGGCGGGGATCGGCCTGCAGCCAGCGCTGCAGGGTTCGTTGCTGGCGTTCCGGCAGCGGGCCTGCACTGCACCGGATCACCCAGCGCAACGCCTGCCTGGCCTGACGCGGCGAGGGTTCGGACGTGTTCATGGTTGTGGCCTGCCGCACCACGAACGGGTGCGCCTTCCTGTTGTGACAACGGCGGGCGCGATCTGCCCACGGCAATCACGGCTCATCGGCGTGTTGCCTGCTGGTGCTGCTGGATCAACCGTGCCGCGCGCATTACGTATTTGCCGACCACGCTCTTGGAAATGCCGAGGCGCGCGGCGATCTCGCGCTCGCTCAGGCCCAGGTAACGGTTGAGCACGAAGCACTCGCGTACCTGCGCCGGCAAGGCAAGGATGGTCCGGGTGATCTCGCGCAGCTGCGCCTGGTCCAGCACCTGGGCCTCGCCATCATGGCCTGCATCGGCCATGTCGACGGCGTACTCGGCCATCGCGCGCCGCTCGCGGGCATCCGCCTGGCTGCGGTTGAGCGCGTGATGGTAGGCCATCCGGTACAGATAACCGCGCGGCTCGAGGATGGGGGGATCGCCGGGTACGCTGCTGGCCTTCAGGTACAGGTTCTGCAGCGTGTCCTCGGTACTGGCCGGGTCGAGATAGCGCGCGATGAAGCGAGACAACGCACGGCGCTCGCGGATCAGCAACTCGACCAGCGCCAGGGCATTGGGAGACATAGGTGCCAAGGCCGGACCGGGGAATGATGGGCGTGATGGCGACGGTCCGGACGTGGATTGTGGGCTGCGCAGCCGCAGGCGGCAAGCCGCACCCCAAACCATCATCCACGCATGGCAGGTTCAGTAGATCCACGCCATGCGTGGATGGAAGACCTAAGGCTCGTCCAACGCATCGAAACGCTCGGCGAGGTAGTCGATCAGCGCACGCACCGCTGGCAGCAGCCCCCGCCGCGACGGGAACACCGCATGCACGATGCCGTGCCTCGGCACCCACTCCTGCAGCACCGGCACCAGCGCGCCACTGGCCAACTCATCGGTGATCATCATCCGCGGCAGCATCAACAGCCCGACCCCGGCCACCGCGGCTGCGCGCAACGCGATCATGTCATCGCTGACCAGCCGCGGGCGGTGATGCACGCTGGCCTGGACCTCGCCGGGCCCACTGTATTCCCACACATGCTGCTGACTGGGCGAGGCCAGATCAACAGTCGGCATCATCGCCAGGTCGGCCGGCACCTGCGGCGTGCCCAGCCGCTGCAGCAGCGCCGGACTGGCACTGGTGCACCACACCCGGCGCGCCAGCACGCGTACCACCAGGTCACTGTCCTCCAGCGGCGGCGGCCGCACCCGGATCGCCACGTCCACACCCTCGCCCACCACGTCGACGCGCCGGTTGGTGGCATCCAGCTGTACCGTCACCTGCGGGTGCAGGGCGAGGAAATCGGCCAGCATCGTGCCGATGCGCGCATGCAGGATCGCGATCGGGCACGCCAGGCGGATCGTGCCGCGCGGCTCGGCGCGTGACATCGCAATCGCTTCTTCGGCCGCTTCGGCCTCGACCAGCATTGCCTTGCAATGGCGGTAGTAGTCCTGGCCGACCTCGGTGACCGAGAAGCGTCGCGTCGAGCGCTGGATCAGGCGCACGCCCAACCGTTCCTCCAGCAGCGCGATGCGCCGGCTCAGCTTCGACTTCGGCATGGCCAACGCCCGACCGGCCTGCGAGAAGCCGCCGTGCTCGACCACCATGGCGAAGTAGAACAGATCGTTGAGGTCACAACGGCGGATATCTGCGATGAACACGGGACGATCTCCTGCGGCTCATGGCCTGCGACCATTGTTCACCAGATAGGACTATGACGGCAAATATTGGCGTCTATCGGCCCAATTGTCGCGGCGATATCGTCTCCGCAACGAACAACAGCGGCCGACAACCCCGGCCAGGAGATCGCCATGAAGCGTGTCACCGGTACCTACAGCGCCCCCCGCCCACACTGGGTGGGCGACGGATTCCCCGCCCGCTCGATGTTTTCCTACAACACCCACGGCCAGCACCTTAGCCCGTTCCTGCTGCTGGACCATGCCGGCCCCTACAGCTTCGCCCCAAGCGATACCCCGCGCGGGGTCGGCCAGCATCCGCATCGCGGTTTCGAGACCGTCACCATCGTCTATGAGGGCGAGGTCGCCCACCGTGATTCGACCGGGGCCGGCGGCACCATCGGCCCGGGTGACGTGCAGTGGATGACCGCTGCCTCCGGCATCCTCCACGAGGAGTTCCATACCCCGGAGTTCAGCAGGCGCGGCGGCACGCTGGACATGGTCCAGCTGTGGGTGAACCTGCCCGCGCAGGACAAGATGGGTGCGCCGGGCTACCAGACCCTGCTTGACGCACAGATCCCCTCGGTTGAACTGCCCGATGGCGCCGGCCGCGTGCGTGTCATCGCCGGTCGATTCGACAACCACGCCGGTCCGGCGCGTACCCACACGCCGATGGATGTCTGGGACATCCGCCTGCGGCAGGGCCATCACGCCGAGCTGCCGGTGGCCGATGGCCGCACGCTGGCGTTGGTGGTGCTGAAGGGCACGGTGCGGTTCAACAGCGGCCAGCCAGTCGGCGAGGCACAGCTGGTCACCTTCGACCGCAGCGGCGAAGACGTGTTCGTCGATGCGGACAGCGACGCCACCGTGCTGCTGCTCAGCGGTGAGCCGATCGACGAGCCAGTGGTGGGCTACGGCCCGTTCGTGATGAACAGCCAGGCCGAGATCGCGCAGGCGGTCAACGACTTCAACAGCGGCCGCTTCGGGCAGATCGCGCACTGATCGTTTCAAAGCGGCGGGCACTGGCCCGCCGCACCCTCCGGGCCATCGCCCACTTTTTCCAGGAGACTGACCATGAGTACCCCCGCCAACTTCAACGGTGCCCGCCCGGTGATCGATCCGGACAATGCCGCGATGCTGCTGATCGACCACCAGAGTGGACTGTTCCAGACCATCGGTGACATGCCGTTCACCAGCGTGCGTGCCCACGCCACCGCGCTGGCGAAGATGGCCACGCTGGCAAAGATGCCGGTGATCACCACCGCCTCGGTTCCGCAGGGCCCGAACGGCCCGCTGATCCCGGAGATCCACGACGCGGCCCCGCATGCGCAGTACGTGGCGCGCAAGGGTGAGATCAACGCCTGGGACAACCCGGAATTCGTTGCTGCGGTGAAGGCCACCGGCCGCAGGCAGCTGATCATTGCCGGCACCATCACCAGCGTGTGCATGGCCTTCCCGTCGATCGCCGCCGTCGCCGATGGTTACCAGGTGTTCGCGGTCATCGACGCGTCCGGCACCTACTCGAAGATGGCCGAGGAGATCACCCTGGCCCGCGTGGTGCAGGCCGGCGTGGTACCGATGGACACCGCCGCGGTGGCCTCGGAGATCCAGCGCACCTGGAACCGCGACGATGCCCAGCAGTGGGCCGAGGTCTACACGAAGATCTTCCCGAACTACCAGCTGCTGATCGAAAGCTACCTGAAGGCCCAGGACGTGCAGAAGAACCATGAACAGCTGGATTCGCAGCGCAGCTGAGCTGCCCCCCGGGGTGCCTGCCCGCCGCCGGCACCCCTCCCAACCGGAGACCCATCATGTCCAGTGAACCGATCCGCGACCCGGCCAGCGACCACCTGCTGACCCCGCAGAATTCCGCTTTCATCATCATCGACTACCAGCCGGTGCAGGTGAACTCCATTGCCTCGATGGACCGCCAGCTGCTGGTCAACAACATCGTCGGCACCGCCAAGGCCGCAGTGGCCTACGGCCTGCCGATCGTGCATTCGACGGTCAACGTCAAGACCGGCCTGAACAAGCCGCCGATTCCGCAGCTGCGCAAGGTGCTGGGCGACTACCCTACCTACGATCGCACCACCATCAATTCCTGGGAGGACGTCGAGTTCCGCAAGGCGGTGGAAGCCACCGGCCGCCGCAAGCTGATCATGACTGCGCTGTGGACCGAGGCCTGCCTGACTTTCCCGGCTCTGGATGCGTTGAAGGAGGGCTATGAGGTGTACGTGGTGGTCGATGCCGTCGGCGGTACCTCGCTGGCGGCGCATGATGCCGCGTTGCGCCGCATCGAACAGGCCGGTGGCCAGCTGATCAGCGTGCCGCAGCTGTTCTGCGAGCTGCAGCGCGACTGGGCCCGCTCGGAAACGGTGCCGGCCTTCATGAACCTCTTCATTGAAACCGGGGGTACGGCGGGCATCCAGTTCTCGTACGATCGTACCGAGTAACTGCGTGGCGGCGCCGACCCTGGCTGGCGCCGCCCTTGGGAACGGTCGAGCATGGCTCGACGCTATAGACAGATGGAGAACGTGATGGCCTACGCACGCATTGTTTCGACCGCCGACAACTACCTGCACCACATCAGCAACGGCACATTCGATGTGGATGCGGACGAGCCTGCCTCGCTGGGCGGCCAGGGCAAGGGCTTCGCACCGTTCGACCTGTACCTGGCCTCGCTGGCGGCCTGCACCGCCATCACCCTGCGCATGTATGCGCAGCGCAAGGGCTGGGAACTGGGCGAGTTCCATGCCGAGCTGCGCTCGGAACGTGACGCGGATGGACGCTTCCACGTGCACCGCGTGCTGCATGCCAGCGCCGAGCTGAGCGATGCGCAGTGGCAGCGGTTGCTGGAGGTGGTGGAGAAGACCCCGGTTACGTTGGTGATGCGCGAAGGTGCACGCATCACCAGTGAGCGTGGGGCTGCAGCGTAATCCCATCCACGCATGGCGTGGATCTACAGACGACGCTCGCCGGGCATGGCCCGGCGCTACCGGAGCGGCGCGGGGCCATCGGGTAGCGCCGGGCCATGCCCGGCGGCCGCTCAGCGCCGTGAATGCAGCACGGTGCGCTGGCGCATGGCACTGAATTCCTGCTCCACCTGCTGGATGTCTTCGGCCTGGAAACCGGCCGCATCCAGCAGCTGGTCGGCGGCGGCCGCCGCCAGCGGATCATCGTCACGCTGGCGCCAGCAGCGCGCCGGCAGGAAATAGCCCACTTCGCTGCGCCCACGCATGATCACCACCGGTCGTCCCGCATACAGCAGGAACTCCGCCAGGTGCTGGCGCAACCCCTCCACCGAGACGTAGGCCGGCCCGATGCCCAGCGACTGGCTGGACGGTTCGGGACTCTCGAACAGCTTGCGACGGCTCATCCACTCCTCCTTATGTGCAACGCGTGGTCTCCTTTCCTTAGACGGGCGCATCGCTGCGCCCCCGCCAGGCACGACGTGATCCGCATCACGCCAGCCACTCAGAAGCCGGTATTGAACTCCAGCTGGAACACGTCGATCGACAGCGGCGCACCGGACACTTCCTTGGCCGCCATCCACTTGCCGCTGATCCAGCTGCGTGCATCCAGCGCGTAGGCACCGCCCACGTAGTAGCCACGGGCGTTGGTGCCGCCGAGGTGGAAGTTCGGATCGTTGTAGGCGTCGGGCAGCGCATCGGCCTCGATGTGCTTGTAGCCCAGCAGCGCCTGCCACTGGCCCTTTTCCTTCAGCTCGGTGGCCCCGAAGGTGGCCTGCACCATCCAGGCGGTGTCGCCACTGCGGAAGGTATCGATGCTGGCGGCGCCACCGGCACCGTAGTTGTTGACGATGCCGTTGTTGGCGCGGCTGAACATGGCCTGCTTGTCGTAGGCCAGGTTGCGGATGTAGTCGCCATCCAGGCGCAGGCCGATGCCCTGGGCCAGCTGCGTATCCCAGCGCAGGTTGAGCGTGGCCAGGCGGAATGCCGAGGCCAGGCCGACATACTGCGGGGTCGGCGTGTTGGCCGGGTCCAGCGGATTGCGCGCGATGTCGCGGATCAGCATCAGGGTATTGCCCTTCTGCATGAACGCTGGGCGCGACCAGTCGGTATCGCAGCCCACCGCGCCCGCATATAGCGCGCACGGCGAGGACAGGCGGCCGCTGATGTTCTTGAAATCGTAGTAGCCCAGTGCGGCACGCAGCGCATTGTCGTCGTTGAAGCGCCAGTTCATGCCGACCTGTGCACCGGACAGCCACTTGTTCTCGTTCGGGGTCTTGACCCGGCTCTGGCTCGGCGCGCTGTCGGAGGTGTACTCCAGCGGTACCACGGCCAGGTTGGCGAACAGGCCGAGGTCACCACCGTCAAAGTCATACTGCAGGTTGGCGGCCAGGCCGTCGAAGTTCAGGTCGTTGGAGAACAGCGTATCGCTGGTCCAGAACGGATTGCCGAAGCGGCCGCCGCGCACCGTCACCCAGTCGGCCGGTCTGTAGGCCAGCCAGGCCTGGTCCAGCCACACGTCCTTCTTGCTCAGGCCACCACCCAGCTGCTCGGTGGTCGACACCGGGCCATTGCTGCTGCCGCTGGCCAGGCGCACACCGGCCGTGGTGTGCTGGCCGATGGTCGCCTCGATGCCCAGGCGGGCGCGGATGCGCCACAGGTTGCGGCGGTCCTGGCGGGTGTTCAGCAGCGGCGGCAGCTGCAGGTTGGTGTTGGTGTTGGTGTCGAAGCCGTTGCCGGAATTGATCGACGACCAGTTGCTCACGATGTCGCTGTTGCGTTCGGAGAAGAAGCGCGACTCGCTGCGCACGCGCATGTCACCGGTGACCTTGATGCGCTTGGTCCACTCAGCCACTTCGTTCGGTGCCGCCCAGCCCTCGGACCTGGCCTGCGCCATCACATCCTGGCGCACTTCGTCACGGATGCCGTCGCGCACGCTCTGCGGCACGTAGGGCACGCGCACGTCGCCGGCCTCCAGGGCCACGCCACCGCTGGCGGCCGAAGGTGCGGTGGTCGTAGTGCGCGATGCGGCCGCTGCTTCAGCCTCGGCCTGCACCAGCAATGCCTGGCCGTCTTCTGGCTTCAGCGCGCCGCTGGCGATCAGGCCCTTGATCAGCTTGACCATGGTGGTTTCTGCGGCCATCGCACCGGCCGGGGCGGCCAGGCTGAGCAGCACGGCGCAGCACAGCAGCGCCCGTCGGGCCGGCCGCGGGCGGCGGGAGTCGGTTCGTGCGCGGACGTGGTCGTTCATCACGGTTCTCATCGAAAGAAGGGAAATCACGGAGGTCGGGAATCAGGCCCCGGGCCGGCGGCCCTGGATCAGCACGCGGGCGGGGAAATCGAGCGACGGCGGCGGTGCCTGGTCGACCTTGCCGATGCGTCGCAGCGCATCGAGCACGGCCGCGTCGGCCTCCTCGTTGCCACTGCCACGCACCAGCTCGACCTTTTCCAGGCGGCCATCGTTGGACAGCCACACATTCACCTGCAGCTGGAACGCCAGGCGCTTGACCTTGTCGTCGCGCGAGATCGCCTGCTGCATCAGATAGCCGAGATAGCGCCCATAGGTGGCATTGCCGGCGCCGCCACGGCCGACGCCGGACGAACCGCCGCCACTGCCGGACTGGATGCCGAAGTTGTCACCACCGGCCTGCGCATCGGCATTCATCGTCACCGGGTCTGCATTGTCCGGCGTCGGCGTGGGCTCTTCAGCGGGCGTCGGCTGATCCAGCGGCTCCGGTTCGGGCATCGTTTCTTCCGGCGGCGTCTCCGGCTCCGGTGGCTTTTCCGGCGGCGGTGGCGGCGGCGGAGGGGGGGCGGCAATGCCAGCATCGGCGGCTGCACCACCGGCCTGCGGGTGCTGGCGGTGTCCTTGAACAGCATCCACCACACGGCGATGCCAAGCACCAGCAAGGCTGCCAGTACCAGTGCAACGGTCACCAGCAGCTGGCGACCGCGCATGCCGGGTTCCGGCCGAGGGGGTTGATGGGCCGTCATGCCTCAGCCCTGCGCCTTGCCGGTGACCAGGCCGACCTGGGCCAGCTCCAGCCGCCGCAGCAGGTCCAGCACCTCGACCACGCGGGCGTACTGCACCTGCGCGTCACCGCGCACGATCACCGGGAAATCCGGCGTGGTCGCGCGCTCGGTGCGCAGGCGGTCTTCCAGCTCGGCCATCGTCACCGGATAGGCATCCAGGAACACCTGACCACTGGGGTCGATGGTGATCGCCTTGGTCTTCGGCTTCTCCAGTGCCACGCTGTTGCTGGCCTTCGGCAGGTTGACCTCGATGCCGGGGATGGAGGCGTTGCTGGTCAGGATGAAGATCACCAGCACCACCAGCAGCACGTCGACGAAGGGCGTTACGTTGATGCCCTTCTCGCGCTTCTTGATGCCGAACTTCGCCTTCTGGCCCATGGCGCGCCCCTCAGCCCTGGACCGCGGCCGGGCCGCGCCCGTCCTGCTCTTCGGCCAGGCGCGCGGCGAACTCGTCGATGAACACCGCCATGTCGGCGCCGATCGCCTCGGCACGTGCACCCAGGTAGTTGTAGCCGAACAGCGCCGGAATCGCGACGCCGAGGCCGGCTGCGGTACACAGCAGCGCCGCGGCCATGCCCGGTGCCACCGAATTGATGTCCACCGCGCCGGCCATCGCCGCCACCACGAACACCAGCATGATGCCGATCACGGTACCGAACAGGCCCACGTACGGCGCGCCTTCGATGGTGGTCGACAGCCAGTTCATGCGCCGTGCCATCGCTTCCTGCTCGCGCACCATCACCGCATCCATCGAGGCGCGGATCGCGGCGATGGTGGCGCCACTGAGGTAACCGCTGTTGCCATCGCGCTGGTGGCGCTGCTGCATTTCATCGATGGCCACCTGGTAGATCCGCCACAGCGAACCGTCGTGCATCGCGGTCGGCGCCTTGCCCTGGCGGTCCATGTCGGACAGGGTGCGCAGCGGCACGCCGGACAACTTTCCGAAGCTCTCGGTGAACACCGCGTTGGCCTTGCTGGTGCGGCCGAAGTGGCGCCCCTTGGCGATCATGATCGCCCACGACAGCAGCATCATCAGGCCGAGGATCGCCACCACCACCCAGGCGTCGAACGGCATTGCCTTGAGGATGAAGGCGAAGTGGCTCTGACCGGCGGACTGCTCGTCGGCACCGTAGCTGATCAGGCGCGAGTCGGCGCCCTGTGCGGTGGCATCGGCCAGCAGCAGTGCCGCCGGTCGTGCCACGCGCGAGATACGCAGCTCATCCAGTGCGCCCTCGAAATTGGCCAGCGGCTGCATCGCGCCAGGAGCATCGGCGCCCACTACCGGGGCGGTGCCCAGCGCCGGCAATTCGCCGCTCAGCTGTGCGACCACGCGGCCATTGAGGTACAGCTGCAGAGCCCCCTTCTCCGCAGTCAGCGCCACATGCGCCCACTGCCCTTCCGGAATCGGCTGTGCCGGCGTGCTGCGCTGGCCATTGAGCTGCACGAACGGCACCCGGTTCTCGATGCCCAGCACCAGTTCGGAAGCACCGTCACGACGGGCGTAGATCGCCTGTGCGGCGTTGTTGCTGCCCGGCTTGATCCAGGCCGAGACGGTGAGCGGCGCGCCCGCCTCCTGCGCAAGCGATGCGCTGGCCGGCAGCGGCAGCGGGGCTGCGCCCAACTGAACGCCGCGGCCGATCACCGAGCCTTCCGACGGCGGTGCCACGGCCCCGGCGTTGTTTCCATAGGCGGTGGTGTCGCGTGCCGGCGCATTGGCCTCGGCAAAGTGGTAGACCAGCGTGTAGTCCGGGTCGAACACCTGCTGGCCATTGCCGCTGGCCGGGGCCTTCTCGTTGCCGTAGTACATCCAGATCGTCTGCGGTGCTGCGGCGCTGACCGCCGGTACGTCCACCCAGACCAGGGCCAGGCCCAGCTTGGGATCGAACTGTTCGATCTGGTGGGCCAGCACGGTGCGGCCATCACCCGAGACGAAGCGCAGGTCGTTGCCCGCGTCCTGGGTGCCGTCGAAACCGAAGTTGCCGGTATGCAGGCGCAGCAGCAGCGGCGTGCGACCCGGGTCACCGGCCAGGCCCGCGCCCTGCGGGCCGGCGTCGACGGTGATCGGCTTGCGGTATTTCCATTCGGCCTGCCACCAATTGGCATCGGCCGCAGCGACCGGCAGCGCAACCAGCGCGGCCAGCAGCAACAACACTCGGGAAAGCAAACGGTCCATGCGAAGGGTCTCCGGAGAACGCATGTTCAAGGGAAGGGTCAGTAACTGGTGCTGATGTTGAAATGCAGGCGCGGGTCGTCCTTGCGCGTGACCGGGCCATCGGCATAAGGCCAGGCGTAGTCCAGGCGCAGTTGCAGGTGCTCGCCGAGGCGCATCTGCGCGCCCAGGCCGACCGAGGCCAGGTTGTACTTGTCACGCTGCTCGGGCAGCGGCTGGCGCAGGCGCAGGTAGGCCGCGTCGGCAAAGCTGTAGACACGCAGGTCGGTGCCGCTCCACAGTGACCACGCCGGTGTGCGCCATTCCAGGCTGGCCAGGCCGCCGTAGTCGCCGATCGCCTCGGCCGACAGGTAGCCACGCACGGTGTACATGCCACCGGCGGCGAACTGCTCGGCCGACACCAGCGGCGCATCGGTCACCTGCAGCGAGCCGCGCGCATACCATTGCCAGTCATTGCCGAAGGTGTGGGTGTTGGCCACGTCGGCCTTGAAGGCGACGAAACTCGGATCGGCCCAGTAGCGCTTCTGGCCGAAGGCGGTGGCGTCACTGCCATAGCCGAACAGGCGGCGGGTGCCGGCAACCAGCTGGGTATTGATGCTCAGCTGATCCTGCTCGCCCTGGCGAACGCCCACGAAGGCCAGCGTGATAGGCGCGTACTTCAGCGGCGTCTTCAGGCTGTCCTTGCCCATCTGGGTATCTTCCTCGGTGTCCTTGAAATCCACACCAAGGCTGAGCTGGCGCCACCACTGGCTGCTGCCGGCCAGTCGATAGTTGAGCTTGAGGCCGATCAAGTGACCGTTGCCGATCACGTTGGTACCGGTGCCGGTACCCACCTGCCCACCCGCGTTCAGCACGCGGCTGTCGGATTTGTAGCCGGACGCTTCCAGGCTCCACGGCGTGCCTTCGAACGGCATCGTGTACGAGGCCGAGAACACCTTGGCCTGTTTGGTGTCTTCCGGTGCCAGATACACGCCGATGTTGGCGCTGTGCCCGCGCTTCCACAGGTTGTCGTAGGCCAGCGATGCACTCAGGCGCAGCTTCTCGGTGTCGGCGCTGTGGTCGTTGTTGAGTGACGCGCTGGCACGCCACGGCGACTTTTCTTCGACCTGCAGGTCCACATCCATCGTGCCCGGCACCTGGCCTTCGCGCACCAGCGGCATCACCTGGCGACGCCCGCCCTCATTCAGCGCGGTCAGTTCTTTCTGGGCCTGGTCGAAGTCCGGCACCTTGCCTTCCGCCAGCGCTGGTACGCGTTCGCGGATGCGCTCGGGCGATTCGTGCTTCGTTCCCACGACCCGCAGCTGGCCGATCGGTGTCTGCTGTACCTTCAGCAGCACTACGCCACCACTGACCTGCTGCTCGGGAAGCTCCACGTAGACCGACTGGTAGCCCGCCTGCTGGTACAGCGCATTGACTGCATCGCGTGCCTTCTCGACATCGGCCAGGGTCTTTCCCGGGCCGAGGAAGGGCTCGACCGCGCGCTCGATCTGGCGCGGATCGAGCACGGTATTGCCACGTACGATGTATTCATTGATGTTCACGCTGGGCGCAGGCGCTGCCTCCTGCGCGAACAACGGCAGCGGCATCGCGGCCAGGGCCAGCACCAGGGGATGCAGGCGCAAGGGAAGGCGGACGGTTCGGCACGGAACAGGAGTCATCGAAGGCATCGCGACGTATCGAAGGTAATGGCCATGGAGCGGCGCGTGGGTCTACCAACAGGACGTGCACGTCGCGTCAAAACCGCCAACAGTTTTATGACAGCACTGTCATCTTTTGACAGCGCCGCAACGCACGCAGGCGGGCCCTGCCTTCGCCACACGTCTTCATTGCAGAACGTCGATTGCTGCGGGAGATTCGAGATGCGTGAATCATTGATGGTGGAACTGCGCGCTGCCCTCACCCTTGCGTTGCTGCTGGCGTTGGCCCCGGTTCTCGCCGGAGAGGCGAAGAAGCAGGAAGGCGCCGCGCCCTGCGTCGAAGTACAGGTCAATGGCGAGCGCATTCCGGCCTGGGACTGCCTGCAGCGCAAACTTGCGCCGGCATCGAAAACGGCGAAATCACCGGCGCTGCCGGAGGCCGAACGCCTGATGCGGCAGCCCGGCAACCAACTGATGCAGTACAACCTGGAAGGCACACGACAGCGCATGGGCGATGCCTTTGGTCGTTCGGTGGTACCGCAGCGCCCGGCGCGCTGAGCCTGCACAGTCGCGGTGCAGAGCCCCAGCCCGGCAGGATTCTGTAGCGTCGAGCCATGCTCGACTGTTCTTCCAGGAGCAGCCGAGCGTAGGCTCGGCTCTACAGTGCAACCGGCACGATGCCATCGATCGGCACCGGCGGCAGCTCAGGCACCGGCAAGCTGCGCGATTGCCCTGCCTGGTTCAGTTCCACCGCGCTGGCACTGATGCTTGCCAGCACCGTGCAGGGTCCGAGTCGTTGGCCGGGCGCATACGCTTCCGCCGGGCGTCCATCCACCGAGAGCAGGGCCAATGGCGCATGGTCACCGGCCATCACGCCCAGCACCACCACCTCAGTCTGCACTGCACCGGGGGACAGCAGCCGCACCAGCGGCAGGCTGGCCACTGCATCGAACATCGGCCGTACCGGCGCCACGGCCTTCGCCTCGCTGGCCGCGGCCGCTGGCGCCACGGCAGACAGGGTGACACTCCAATAGGCCACCACGGCCAGCAGCAGCGTCGCCGCCAGCAGGGTCAGTATGCGATTGCGATCCCAGCGCCTGCCATCCATGTTCCACACCGCCACCACGTTCGTGTCCGCCTACGCTAGCAGCTGTGGCTGACGCTTTTGTTTCATCATGTCGGCCTACGCTGGCAGGTATCGACCCGGACAGGAGGCAACGTCGATGCAGCGCGTGCCGCGCGGTTTCACCCTGCTGGAACTGATGGTGGTGCTGGTGATCATCGGCATCTGCACGGCCGGAATCGGGCTGGGCCTGGGCAGCCTGCTCGACCCGGGCCGGCAGCTGCGACAGGAAGCCGAGCGGTTGGCGCAGCGCCTGCAGGTGGCGCGCGATGAGGCGCGCATCGATGGCCGCCCCCTGCGTTGGCAGGCCGACGCCAACGGCTATCGTTTCAGCCGCCGCGAAGGCAGCGGTTGGGTGACCGTTGAACACGATGATCTGCTGCGACCGCAGAAGTGGCAGGCAACGGGTATCGCGGTGCAGCCCGCCAACCCCATTGAGCTGAGCCCGGAGTGGATCGGTATCGCCTGGGAGCTTGGATTGTCGCTGGATGGTCGCAAACTGCGTCTTCGTGATGATGGCAGCGGACAGTTGCAGGTCGTGCAATGAAGCAGGCGGCACGCGGATTCACCCTGATCGAAGTGCTGATCGCATTGGCGATCGTATCGATTGCATTGGCGGCGGTGATGCGCTCGGTGGCAGTGGCGACCGACGATCAGTCACGGCTGCGTGACCGTCGCCTGGCACTGTTGTGTGCGCAGGATCGCTGGCAGGAACTGCGCCTGAGCGGACAGGCACCGCAGTATGACCGGCAGCGCTGCGTGCAGGGGCGCAGCAGCTTCCTGGTGCTTCAGCATCTGGGCACGGGCAGCGACGGCCAGCCGCAGCTGGAACTGAGTGTGGTTGCCGAAGATGCTCCCCGGCAGTCGCTGGCGCGGATGCAGTTGCCATGGACGGCGGCGCAATGACGCGCGCCGTGCGCGGTTTCACCCTGATCGAGGTGATGATTGCGATCACCATCATGGGCGTACTGGCACTGATCTGCTGGCGGGCGCTCGACAGCGTGGCCAACAGCGACCAGCGCCTGCGCCAGGCGGATGCCGAGACCACGACGGCGCTGCGCGTGCTGCAGCAGCTCCAGCGTGATATCGAAATGCGCGCAGACGATGCGTTGATGAATGGTGCAGTGCGGCCGGCCGATCAACCGCAGCGGCTGCTGCCGCCTTCGCTGGTGAGCGAGCGGCATCCGGATGGGAGCTTCGCGCTGGAGATCACCCGCAGTGTCGGCAGCGATGGGCTGCGCTGGCAGCGGGTGCGCTGGTGGCGGCAGGGAAGTACGCTTTGGCGGGCCAGCGGCGCAGCGACGGATCGGTATCCCCTGCCGGCGCCGGATCTGTCGAAGGGCATTGCCGTGGCGCGCGAGGTACAGCGGTTCGAGGTGCGGGCATGGCAGCCCGGTGCCGGCTGGGCGCCGTTGCCGAGCGAAGGCGAAGTGCTGCCGGCCACCGGGCTGGAACTGCGGCTGGGCCTGCGCGATGGGCGTGGGCCGTTGAGTTACCGGCGGGTGCTAGAGCTTTAGGATTCTTCCCAGGCAAAGCGTCCACGCACGGCGTGGATCTACGGTGGGTGCCGACCGTGCCTTGGTGGGTGCCGACCGTTGGTCGGCATTGTTGTTGGCTCCGGAATCCGCGCATTGCATGGATCCCCCCGCCTGCCGCCGGGCACTCTCCTGCACCCGGCGGCGTTGTGTCGGTGGTCCTCACCGCTGATGGCCGCTCCCTGCCCTCCGTGCCGTCCTGGCTGGGGACGCCACCGCTCCGTGGCGGCTGGCCCGATGCTGTCCGTTCTTCCGGCCCGATCGCATCCACGCAAGGCGTGGATCTACCTTGGTGCCGACCGTTGGTCGGCACGCTTGCAAGAGGCCTACCGGCGCTGCGTGCCCTCGTCGCGACTTGCCTGCGGGAACTGGAAGGCACTGTTGGCGTCATAGCCAGCGTTGGCAGTATTGCCACGCGCCGGCGGGTTGATGCTGCTGGTGCCGCTGCCGAAACCGAGGATCTGCACACTGATCACCGATGGCTGGTTGCGCCGCGCATCATCCTGGCTCTTGCGCATCACATCCTGTGCCGCTTGGCTGGCGCTGTTGGCTGCTGCACTGGCCGAGGCCAGCGCGTTGACGTTCACCGTGGCCAGCACGGGCAGGCCCTTGCTTTCACCCTGTACCTGGATGTTGGCGGCGTTGAGCACCTGCAGCGCGGCCAGGTTGATGTTGCCCGAGACGCGGATGCCCGCTTCGCCCGCATCGATGGTGCCCAGCGGCGCGATCAGATCGACGTCGCCCGGTCGTACTTCGGCAATGGGGTTCAACGTTGCGATACCTGCACCACTGGCCGGGGCCTGCGGCGACAGGATCACGTTGCCCCAGCCGTCATAGACGCGACGCGGTGGCGTGTACAACAACGTGGTCTGCGAACCACGACCGGCATTGATGTCACCCTGCTCCGACCAGGCCAGAATGTCTCCGCCGAACGTTGTCATCACCCGAGACAGCCCCAGCAGAACGCTGTCCTGGCTGAACAGACGGATGTCACCCTGCCCCTGCGTCACCAGCCCGGCACTGGCCGGCGGCACCACACCCTGCACACCCACCACGACCTGTCCGCCCGGCGCCATCAGCTCGATGTTGCCGCCGGCTTCGGTACGCACGCCGGAGCCTCCGTACATCAGGATGTCGCCGGTGCGCTGGATCGTCGCCCCCGTCGCATCCTTGTCCGGCATCAGCGTGGCGATGGCCTCGCGGCCACGGAGGTACGAACCGAAACGCGGACCTTCGGCATCGGTGTACTCGCGGCCACCTTCACGCAGTTCGGCGTAGTAGACCTGGCGCAGGAAGATGCGCTGCTGTTCCTGCGGCAACGCATCGAACGCAGCCAGCGCCGCGTCGCCATCGGCGGCCATGCCGAAGCGTTGCTGCAGCCACTGCTTCAGTTCCTGGTCGTAGACCTTGACTGCCCTGCCCGACTGCGATGCCAGCGATTGCGCGGGATCGGCCAGATTCGCAGGATCCAGATAGCGGGCACGCAGGGCCGCGAAATCGATCTGCTGGTTGCCGGCCGTCAGCGCGATGCTGGCGCCGGGACGGGTATCGCCCTGCACGATGCCACCGAGGCTGACGATGCTGCCCGCATCCTCCTGGCGCAGCTGGCGGCCGGCACTGATCTCGGTGTTGCCGGGGCCGGCGATGGTCGCGTTCAGATGCACGATGTCGCGGCCCGCCGCCACCACCGTGATGTCGGTGGGCGCGGTGTTCAACGCGGTCATCGACACCCCGAGGATGTCCCGGCCTGCCCGCAGTTGCACGGCGCCGGCGGCCTCGAACCAGTTCAGCTGCGTGCGCTGCCCCCCGTTGGGAGTCAGCGTGCGTTGGGCGCCGGTGGCCAGACCGATGATGTCGCCCTGCACCGCGTAGAAGCGGCTCGGTGCCAGTGCCGCAGAGACCGTGGACAGCGGTGTACTGGGGCCGAAGGCGAACAGCGGAAGCGATGCCTGCGGCGATGCAATGTTGCCGTCCACCGACAGGTTGTGACGCGAGCGGGTCACATTGCCGCTGGAATCCCCCTGCTCGGCCATGAATGCAGGGTCGAAGGCTCCCGGCAGGCGCGCGTCGCTGGCGGAGCGCGCGATCTGGGTCGCGCCACGCTGGGCGAAGATGCCGCCACCGGCCAGGACGTCCAGCCGTCCTGTCGCCGAGGGTGCCAGCAGGATCACATCCTGCGTCCCCGGCGTGGTGCTGATCCGGTCCAGCTTGACGTCGCCCCGCGCAGCAACGGCGCTGAAGCGCGAAGGATAGAGCCAGTAGTTCAGCAGCTCCTCCCGGCTGCCCGGTGCCAGCGCAACCTGCTCGGGCCACAGATTGCTGCCGGTCACGTTCTCCGGCCCGGCCAGGCCCGGCGCCAGGTCGCCACCGGCACTGAACAGGTCCACGGCGGTCGTGTCGGTCCACAGGGAGAACCAGGTGCTGCCCGCAGCGCGGCTGCCGTTGTCCTGCACCACCGCGCTGTAGTTGGCCAGTGGAACCCGACCGGCATCGGCGACGCCGCCGAGCACGACGTCACCCCGCGCCTGCAGCTGCGCGACCGCATCGCCCAGCACCAGCACCGGCCCGCCCATCGGGCGAGCGGCGTCGGCGGCGAACAGATCGGCCGCACGCAGCTGGCCCAGCGTCGCGTAGCTTTCCAGGGTGACGCCCATTGCACCGATGCGTCCCGCATCCAGCTGCAGGCTGCCACGCAGATTGCTGAAGGTACCGTTGAGGTCGAGATTCTGTCCCGCCCTGGAGGCATTGAGGCTGGAGAACGTCGCCCGCAGATTCGGATTCAGTGCGCCACCGATACGCAGTTGCAGGTCGCCGCCGCCGGTCAGGTGCAGCTGGCCATCGCTGACCCGGCCGGTCGATCCCACCGCCGCGATGATCGCACCCGAGCGCGGTGCGATCGTCGAGTCCAGCGCGTCACCTATCGCATCGCGCACGCCGGCGTCACGCCCGGCCTCCAGCGTCAAGTTGCCGCCGCCCAAGGTACCGAAGCCGGTGAAGCCGACCATCCGCGGAGAGGCGCCAGCAGCAGCGGACACGTTGGTGTAGGCGCCAAAGTTCACCCACCAGCTGGTCGGCACCGGCTCCACACCGGTGGTGCTGCCGGTTCCCTGCCGCCACAGCCAATTGCCGACCGCGGCACTGGAGTACAGCGCCCAGTCGCGCTCGCTGGTGCCCGACTCTGCGCGCCCGGTCCAGACGTCACCGACGATATCTCGCCCGGCTTCGACGCGCAGGTTGCCGCCATGATCGGGATACCAGGCCTGGTAGCCGGCCAACGCGGCATCATAGCTGCCCGGCACCAGGTTCGGACCCAGCAGTGCCGTGTTCCTGGGGGCTGCTGCACGGGGCGAATTGAAGGCAGCGTCGCGGCCCTCGCCCAGCGTGGTGGGAGTGCCCGCCGTGTACACACCGAAGCCGGACTTCATCACGACATCACCGGCAGCGAGCAGTTCCAGGTCCCCCTTGCCGGTGCGCAGCACGCTCCAGGCCGGCGTGCCCGCGCGCTTGCCGTAAGTTGTCACTTCGGTCTGCGTGCCACCGCCGGCGCAGTAGCTGGGTGCGGTGCTGCAGAACTGGTCTTCGGTCATGCCGAACATCGCCGCGAAGTCCTTCGCAGGGGTGCCCACGTAGGACTCGTCACCCCAGTAATCCAGCGAGCCCTGCGCGGCCACCTGGCGGGGGGCCGGGCCGCAGTAGTCGGCCGACATCGCGCAGAACTCATCTTCGGTGAAGCCGTACATGTCGGCCAGCTCCGCGATCGGACGGCCCGCATAGGAGGTGTCGCCGATCCAGTCCAGCGATGCCCGCTCGGTCAACGCACGATCACCCACCCAGATGATTTCGGTCTTGACCGTACCGATCGAGCCCTGGTGGGTGTCGGCCAGCACCACGCTGCCTTCGCTGCCCCAGCGCCGGCTGCGTGGATCGGCTGCGCCGGAATCGGCACCGGCAACCACGGTCAGGTCCCAGGAGGTGGTGCCCTCGGCCAGCATCGGCGCCAGCGCCCAGTTGCGCCCCTGGTTGCCGTTGGCATCGGCCGGCCGCAGATTCACCGGCGTGTCGCCGGGCAGCTCCACCTTGGTCAACGATGGGATGTACGCGCCCACCTTGAGCTCGACTTCCCGCGCCAGGCGCAGCGCAACCGGCAGCACCGCGCCGGCGGGCCACTCCTGTGCCGCCATCTGGACCGCGCTGCGCAGGCGGAAGCCGGCGCCCAGCCGCGCGCCGGCCGCCAGCACCAGCGGCTCCTGCAGCACGGTGCCCGCCGCCAGCGTCTGCCCGGACTGGGTGGTCACCGCCGCACCCAGCACCGTGCCCGCAGGCAGGCGCAGGGTCTGCGAGATCACCATCGGCGCGGGCAGCACGGTACCGACCGGAAGCGTTACCGATTCGACCGGCACGTCATAGTTCAGGCGGGTGCCGGCCTGGAACTCGGTGCCCGGCTGCAGCTTCACCCCGTCCACCGGCACCACCAGGTCGCCACCGAAGGGGGTGTGCCCGGCGCTGCCATTGCGAGCCTCATACAACTGCCAACCGCCCTCGTCCGGCGTGGACGGCGGCGGTGCGAAACCATCATTGATGCTGCCGTGCACGTTGATGTTGCCCTCCGCGCGCAGCACCAGCGACGCCGACTCGCCGAAGCCGCGCCGCGCCGGATCACTGCGATCGGCATCGGGCCCATAGCGGTAGCCGGACAGGTCGATGTCACCGGATACGGTCAGGTCACCTCCGGGATTGGCCTCGCTGCGGCGGGCGAGGATCTGCACGCCCGGGCGCAGGCGGTGCGCGCCCAGCGCAGCCGTGCGTTGTCGGAGGTCCGCATTGGCCAGCGCGCCGTCCATCCACGTGCGGTTGTCCGGATCGACGATCTGGTCCAGCCATTGCTGAGTGACGCGCTGCGCGCGGTTGCCGTTGATGTCGACACTGTCCGCCAAGGGGGCGTCCTCATAGCGTCGCACCGCATTGACCTGGATATCGGCCGCACCTTCGACGCGCAGTCCGCTGGCGACCGTTATCGCCGCATCGTTGCTGCCGATGCGTGGCGCATCGATCTTCAGGGTGCCGCGGGCCACGCCGTCGTTCTGCCCGCGGCCGCCGCCCGCCGCCACAGCCGTGCCCGCGCGCAGGTCCATGTGGGCGCCGGCGCCGATGTCGATCCCGCCGGCGGCGCTGCCCAGTTCGATCGTAGCCCGGTTCGGGCTGTCGATGATCTTGCCCTGGCTGTCCACGCGCAGGCCGGTGCCATGCGTATCCAGCGTGCCCTCCACCTGCAGACCGTCACGTGCGTACAGGCGGATCGCACCGACCTGTTCGCCGCTGGCATCGATGCGCCCCGCTACGCGCAGGCTGCCTGCGTCGAGGCTGATGTCGACCCTACGCGCCTTCACCTCGTCACCGATCAGCAGATCACCCTCGCCGATCCGGAACGTGCGCCCGCCGGTGACACCTCCTGCGTTCAGGCGCTGGTTCAAGCCTGCGAAGTCCTGCAACGTGCCGGCGCGAACCACGAGGTCTGCGCCGCCGTAAGGCACCACGGTGCCACCTGCGTCGTAACGTCCACTGGCAGCCCCCTCGATGCCGCCGGCCAGATCGACCCGCCCGGCCAGCGCGTTCACCGTCAGCCGTCCGCCGCGGTTGTTGCGCGCCGAGAGATCGATGCGCGAGGCGGCATCAGTGCTGACGTCCCCCGTATCGCTGGAAAGGAGCACGTCGCCGCCCCAGCTGTACCTGTCCACGTCGTACAGCGTGACCCTGCGCCCCGCCAGGTCCAGCGCCGCCTGGCTGCCGAGCGCGATGCCTTCGCGCGCGCTCGCTGACAGCCGGCCAGAGGCCAGTGCGATCGAGCTGTCCAGCGCGATCCGCTGCGCATCGATGCTCAGTTCGCTGCCCAGCGCGTCGCCGCCGGTCGTGCCGCGGCCGCCCTGCAGACGGAAGTCGCCGCCGGTCCGCACCCGCAGCTGCGCACCGGGATCGGCCGTCAGCAGCGGCGTGTCGATGCCGATGCTGCCACCGCTGTACTGCCAGCCCTTGTCCGCGAGATAGTCGCCGCGCTGCTGGTACACGTCCAGCGTGCCCAGCGCGGAAAACAGCAGCTGCCCGGACGCGCTGAGGTTGAGGGCGCTGAAGCCGAGTACCTGACGGTTGGCAGGCACCTCGGAGCTGGGACGGCTGAACGGGGCGCGCGCCAGCTGCAGGTTGCGGGTGACGATGTCCAGCTGCCCCGCGCCGAGCCGGTCCACCATCGGATCGGCCGGCGGCACCGACGCATCGCTGCCCGGCGCCTGCGTCGCCGCCAGCGAACCGTCCCAGACCAGTGTGTCCACCAGGATGCGCGCACGGTCGCTCGCCGCACCATAGCCATGGATGGCCTGCGCGCCCAGTACCAGCGTCTGCAGGCCACCGCGGCCGGTGGCACTGTCGCGCGCATCCAGGTCAACGCTGCCGAAGACGTTGACCGAATCCCGTGCGACCAGGCTCAGCGTATCCAGCGCCGGTGCGCCGGTGGCATCATTGCCGCGCAGCAGCTGCTGCAGCACGGACTGGTTCATGGTCATGCCATTTGGCAACGCCCCTGCGGCCGCCGCCTGCGCGATCGCCTCGGCGCTGCCGAGGTTGAGCGCCGCCATGCTCACGCCAAGCTGGCGCGTGCCATAACGGGCGGAATCGCGCATCTGCAGCACACCATCGGTGGCCACCCCGATGCTGCCATCGGACACCAGCCGTGCCTCGCCTTCGCAGTCGGTCTGGCAGCCGCCGATGTCGATCGCGACCGGCCCGGCCGCCACACCGGTCGTACCGGTGATCAGGTTCAGGCGCTGGTTCGAGACGGCCAGCAGGCCGCCATTGACCTGATAGGGCACGGTCGGCGCGGACGCGCTGTCGCGTGCGAAAGACAAGGTGTCGAGTGTCGCCCCGGCTTCGACCAGGATGCCGCTGCCACCGGACGCCGCAGCCACCAGTATCTCCGGCGCCTGCAGGGTCGCACCGGAGCGGATCGCCACATCGCGCACCGAGCCGGACACCGCCACCAGCGAAGCCGACTCGTTGAACTGTCCGCCGATCACCATGCGTTCCGGCCGCAGCGCATTGAGTGCGTCGTCGGTGAAGGTCGCGCCGCGATCGTGCGCCTGCGACGGACTGCCGGCAGCAGCGACCTCCAGCGAACCCACGGCCGGGCTGGCGAGCGTGGCGACCAGGGTACCGCCGCGCCCTTTTTCATTGGCCGCGGAGAAACGCGCCGTGCCGGCGAAGTCGATGGCCGCGATTCCCTCGCGACCAGCGCCTTCACCCAGTGCCAGGGTCAGGCCCAGCGCATCGATGGTCTGCCAGCCGCGCGCCTCGCCACGACGGTCGGCGGTGGCCTGCACGAAGCTGTTGTAGCTGGTTTCGTTGTAGCCGGAATGCCGGCGTACCACCGCCGCCGGCGTCAGCAGGATGTCGGTGAGCAGCGGCGACGCCACCCCGCCCAGTGCCGATCCCTGCCGGCCGGACACGCGCCAGGTACCGGTGCCGGTCTGGATCGGCTGTGGCACGCCGGAGGTCCCCGTCGCGCCCAGCTCGACGCGGAATGCACCCGGCTGCAGCGCGAAGCTCGCCGGCAGCAATGTGTAGGTGCCCGCAGGCAGGCCGGGAACGCCGGCGGGTACGGTGATCTGCTGGCCCACCGCTGGAGCAGCGAAGCCATCATCACTGCTGGGTGCGAAGCTGCCGGCACGTCCCGGCACGATCGCGTACACCGGGTTGCCGGAGGCACTGAACGCATAGCGCGGGTTGGCATCGGCCAACGCGGTGCGCAGCACGTCGACGGAGCCACCGCGGCCTGAGACGAATGCCGCGCCGGTCAGTTCGCCGCCACCTGACACGTCCAGCAGCGCACCGGCATGCACATCCACGTCGTTGGCGGTAAGGGTCACGCCATTGGACGCAATGCCGGCCGGCGTCAGTGACTCCAGGCTGCTGCTGCCCCTTCTCCACGACACACCGTCCACGGTACCGCCGTAGGGCAGCGCCAGACCTGCGCCACTGGTGGAGGTGATGCTGCCCGGCAGCAGCTCCACCCGGCTGGCACGTGTGCCGCCCAGGACCAGGCCGCCCAGCTGCAGCGCCCCCATCGGCGCCTGCACGTTGCCGCCCTGCTGCACGGTGGCTGCCACCAGCTGCAACGCGCCCAGCGCTGACTCGGGCGGAGTGGTCGCCGCCGTACCCGTACCCCGGATGCGCAGCACCGCATCCGGATCTGACCAGTATCCGGGCGTCGCCACGGTCGCCGCAGACGCACCCGCGACCAGATAGCCCGTCGCACCGGAGGTGGGGTACAGCCGGGCGGCACTCACGTCCATCGACCCGCTCGCCATCAACGCACTGATCGATCCGCCGTTGGACACCGCGTTGAGCAGCCGCACGTCGCTGCGGCTGTCGAGCACGACCTGGTTGAAGCCGGGCAGCCAGGTGACATCACGGATGTCGATCAGATCAGCCCTCGCCGACAGCACGTGGTCGCCTTCCGCAGCCGACGCCACGGTATCGGTGACCACCAGGTTCTCACCCGGCAGCGACTGCCAGTGCGACTGTGCCAGCAGCAGGTGCGGAGCACTCAGCGAAATGCCGCTGGACTGCGGTGCTGCCAAGGCCATGCCGAGGCTTGACTGCCCCTGTCCGTACATGCGCAGGCTCTGGCCCATGCGCAGGTCGACATCGCCCTCCGCGCGGACGTCACCGAATACGGACAGGGTGTCGAAGCCACCGGCCTGGATCTGCTCCACCGACAGCGCCGCGTGCCCATACTCCAGCCGGTCCGGCAGCACCGCGTCGGCCGGGCTGCGCTGGCTGAGCGTAATGCCGCGCGCGCGCAGCACCTCCTCGCTCGCGCCGCGCGCATGAACGCTGCCACCAAAGGCCACGCCCAAGGTGCCGCCGTGCGCGCCACTGCCGCCGGCAGAGGCATCCATTGAGCCGTCCAGATACAGAGCGTTGGCCGAACGCAGCACGATCTGCCCGCCGTCGCTGTCCACCCGGGTGCGCCCCTTCCCGTCGACATCCAACGGCGCCGAGGCGCCCGCTGCCCGCAGCTGCGCGCCACGCTCGAGCACGACGAAGGCTTCAGGCGGACGGTTGTCCACCGACGCGGAGCTCTCCCAGTCGAGCGCGCCGCCGATCTCGATGCGCCCCCCCGCCCGCACCTGTCCCTGCAGGCGGCCACCGGCGTCGGCCAGTGACACCGCATCCGCACTGGCATCCAGCAGCGCACCGTCGGCGAACCGCCAGGTCCGCTCGCTCCGCTGCCCGGCATAGAGCGTGGTCGGCAGGCGCACATCGTCGATGCTGATGCGTCCTCCCTGCGCACGCAGCGTGCCTTCCACATCGATGTTGCCGGCGCCGAGCAGGGAGATCGCCTGCCCCGGGTCGACCTCGATCAGTGCGGCCTTGCCCACCCGCAGGTCGCCGCCGACGCTGTTGCGATCCGAGCGCAGGCTCACGCTGGCACCGCTGCGCTGGCGGACCAGCCCGCTCATCGGATCGGCACTGTAGAGCGGTGCCAGCCAGCTCTCCAGTGCCTCCTTCCGGTCCGTCGCGACACGCGCGTCTGCGGTCATCCGAAGGCCCGGCATGCGCGCTGCCAGCTGCGTGCCATCGGCAACCTCCAGCCCTTGATGGCCATTGATGTCGTACTGGGCAAAGCCACTGCCGAACAGGCCGGCATCCACCTGCAGCGCTGCTGGGTCCGCCGGATCCGCATCGCCCACCCGCACCCGGCCACCGGTGCCCAGCGAGAACGTGCCGCTGCCCTGGCCACGGCCGCTGAACCGGCTGCCCTCGCCCAGCTGCACCCGGCCGCTGCCGTCCGTTGCAACCGTGCTGCTGTTCGCCTGCAGGCTGATGCTGCCCCCTGCGCCGATACGACCTTTGCCGCGCAGGTCCAGCGCGGCGCCGGCCTCGACGTCGACCGTCGCCCCGGCACCCACCCTCACGTCATGGCTGTTGCTCAGGCTCAGACGGCCGCCATCCGTCCAGGCACCACCCGCATCCAGTGGCACCCCCAGCGCTGCATTGCTCCATTCACCGGAGAGATCGATCCGCGTGCCGTCGGCAATGGCGGTGCGGGCGCGGCCATCGTGCAGCAGCGCCGTCGGCCGGCCCTGGACATCCAGCAGGTTGCCCGCCGACAGCTGGCCGCCGGCAATGCCGATGTCGCCTGCCAGTTCCACCTCGCTGCCGGTCAGGTTGAGCTGTCCACCTGCCTGAAGCCGGAGGTTGCCGTCGATGCGGATGCGATCGGCGGTCGCCAGGTCGATCCGTCCCCACTGCTGGGCACTCAGCGCTGCGATATCCAGCCACACCGTGTCACGCCGCTCCTCGTTGACCGGCGCCAGCAGTGACCATGCCGCCTTCGTCGGCGCCTTGTCATCCAGGCGCACATCCGAGCCGAACACACCACTGCGGCCCTGGCCGTCGTAGCGCCCCAGGTACAGCTGCGCATTGCGCGCGACCGCCGTCTGCGCCTGCGCATAACCGTCCAACGCGGTATCCGGCCTGCGGTTCTGCTGCGCGCCCTGGAAGGTGGCAGTCTCAACCTGCCCATCCAGCACCGCGGTCGGTGCGGAGATGATCAGGCGTCCTGCATCGCGGCCGACCGTGTATCCGTTATCGACACGCTGCGCCGCGAATACAATCGGATCACGGAAGGTCTCGGTGATGCCCCAGCGCTCCTGCTTTACTTCATGGCCGCTGTACAGGCCATCGAACAGCATCTCGCCCGGCGCGTCGTCAAGGCGGTAGACCTGGCCATCGACGCCGCGCACCCAACTCTGCCGGATCGCGCCGCTCTGCACATCCAAGCTGCCACCGGCAAGGTTGATGCGTGAACCGCCGTGCGTGATCACTTCCCTGCCGCCCAGCAGGACGGTGCCTCCCTGCGCGGCCCATTCGCCGATCGAGTGCCCCTGGTTGTCGAGATAGCCACCCACTTCCAGCAGGCCGCCTGCAGCGTACCAACGCTCACCCTCGTAGCCCCCGGTACCGGCCGGAACGTGGACGAGCCTGCGGCGGTCGACCCAGACTTCGCTGCTGGTCAGCTTGCCGCTGTCGCGGTTGTCCAGGGCATCGCGCAGTTCGTTGCCCTGCACCTTGACCTGGACATTGTTGCTCTCCATCGACACCTGTACGCCCACTGCGCCGGACACGTCCACGCGCGCGGCGTCGTCTACGTAGCTGCGAGCCGCCGCATCGGCGATGATCTGGCCGCCCGTGGCAACCGTCAGCGAATCCGCGCTGAAACGGATGTTGCCACCCGAGACGATCTCCACCCGCGACTGGTCGCGGCGATCATTGTGCTGGGACAGATTGTCGAAGGTTGCCGAGCGAGTGCCAGCGCGGATCGCGTCCTGCTCTGCCGACTCCTTGATGAGGCTGTCACGCTGCGTATCCAGGACCGTGGCCTTGCCATCGTCCTCGATCAGCACCGCCGTGGTGGCTCCATCGGCAAGCGTGACGCTGCTGCCGGTATCACTGGCCGAGGCCAGAAGATGCACGGTGCCGCGCTGTGCCAGCGTGGTGCTGGCCACGGCCACACCGGCCTGCTCCACACTGCGCCCGGCCAGAGTCACGTCACCCTCGAGCGCGCGTATCAGGCCGGTGTTGCGCACGCTGCCAGCCGTGCTGCCAGCGATGAAGCGCGGCGCGATTTCATTGCCCCGGGTGGTGGAGCTGGTGTTGGTCGCCGTACCCACGCCACGCCGGATCACGAAACTGTCACCGGCAGCAAGCTGCGCCTGGCCCTTGCGCGCCTCGATATGACCAGCATTCTCCACGCTGTGCCCAGCCAGCAGCACGTAGCCACCGCCGCGCGTCGCACTGGTCGGCTCATGGGTCGCGATGCGGGCGCCCTGCTCCACCATCACCTTGCCAAATGCATCGCTGAGCGCGCTGCTGCTGGCGTCGGGGCTGTACAGGCCATTGTCGCGGAACTGCGCATCGCTGATCCGTGCTGCAGCCGCCAGCAGATTGCGTACATTGACCTGACTGTTGTTGCCGAACACCACCCCGTTGCGGTTGGCCACGAACACCGTGCCATTGGCCTTCAGCTGGCCCAGGATCTGGCTGGGCCGCGCCTGCGGATCGTTGACGCGGTTCAGTACTGCCCAGTCAGGATTCTGCAGGAAGTTCAGCGTGGTGTTGCCGCCGATGTTGAAGGTCTCCCAGTTCAGGATCGCCTTGTCCGCGGTCTGCTCGACCGTGACCTGCACCCGCCCGTCGCTGCCCTGCGACTGGATTGCGTCGCGCGCATTGAGCCAGCCGCGGGTCAGCGGGTTCTGGTCGACGCTCAGGCCATCCTTGCCGAGGCCATCGGCAACGATGAAGCCAGCCTCGCGGCGCGCCTGCCGCGCCTGTTCCTGCAAGCGCTGCTGCAGGGCAATCGCCTGCGCCGCTGTACCGAGGTTGTCGATCGACTGCTGCAGCTTCTGCCGTGCTGCATCCTGCTGCTGGGCCGGCAACTGGAACTGGATCGGCACACCGTTGGGCATCCGGCCACTCTGTGCCGCGCTGCCCTGGGCCGCGCCCCGCTCGGCGAACCAGCCCGGGCTGAACGCCTGCTGCGCCTGGCTGGCCGGGGCCACCACGCTGCCCAGGGCGACCGCGATGGCCCACGCCATCGGATGATTGCGGCGCATCGGCGCGGCCGGATGAACAGCGGACGGGAGCGGGTGCGACATCGGAACCTCATCAACCTGGTGGGCCGCGGCTGCGGCGACGATCGGGGAGGCACGCGCAACGCATGCCCTGCCACTGATAGACGGTTCACGTGACACGAAGCCGACAGCGAAACACTGCGGCGGCGGCACCGTCGCGGAAATGGCGACGCCGGCCCAGGGCCGGCGTCGGGTCAAGCAGGATTCAAGCAGTGCTGCGGATTACAGCGGACGACCGATGCCGGCGCAGGTGCTGGGATTGTTCAGGCCGGCAGTGCTGCTGGCCAACACGAAACGGTTGCGGATCGCATCGCGCCACTTCTTGGGCAACGGGGCAAAGCCATGGCCGGTGATCGATGCCTCGTAGGCGGCCGGGTAGGTCGCCGAATAGTGGCGAGCCAGGAAACCTCTCAGCTTGTTGGCAACCGTCTGATCCTTGTAGCACTGACCAATCAACAGGTAGGTGTAGCCGATGATGGGGTAGATGACTGAAGGATTGCCCATGTAGGGAGCCCAGTTGGCAGGATCCTGAGCAGCGATGCCGGACGGAGGATCGAAAACAGTCAGGATGAATTCCCATTGCGCCCGATCCGGCGAGAAGCCTCTGACCTTTGCGACCTTGGTCGCATCGGTCAGGCTCGGGATCACGTCCGGCCCGGCGTAGCCGATACGGCCTTCAAACGCGTAGACAGCGTTGTACAGCGAGGTGTCCCCGGTGGCCGGAGCGGCCACCAGGAACCCCGGCAGGCTGCCGTTGGCATCGCGCTTGTAGAGGTCGGCGAAGGTCGACTTGATGGCGAACTTGCCGCCCGCCAGGTTCGAGGTCTCAGCCCGCTCACGGGCGCAGTTAGTGGCAAGGAATCGGGTGAGAATCTCGCTGGTTCCGCTGCTTTCCGGACGGTACACGACCTGGATCGGGCCGCTGCGGTTGGTGTCGATGGTCGACCAGTCGCTGATCGCACCCGAGAACACGCCGCAGATCTGCGCCACGCTCAGGTCCACCGCCGAACCGGCCTTGTTGAACGGGATGGTGACCGAGGTGGCCACCGACGGCACCTGGATCAGCGCGCCGTAGCGGTTGGCGTTGGTCGGCTGGTTGAAGTTGGTGGTGTAGGTACTCAGCTCGGCGCTGCTCAGCACCGAATCGCTGCCAGCGAAATGGACGGTGCCGGTGGTCGAGAACAGCGCCGAGTTGTTTTCCAGAAACGCCTTCTTGCCGGTACCCGATCCGGTCACGGCGTAGCTGAAGTTCGCCGGCAGGATGCTGTCGGCCGAACCCTTGTAGAGGTCGGCCGGCAGCGAGGCACCGCCGCCGGTAACGGTCTGCGCCGAGGCGGCGCCCACGGTAGCGAGCAGCACGGTAGCAACCAGCGCGGCCAGGGTCTTGTACTTGCTCATGATCTTCTCCTGAAGGGTTTACTGCGAAGGGAAACGCCAAGGGAGGTACCGTTACTGCACGCCTACTGTCATCTCCCAGCCCGCTGCATGAGGACACGTCCATCCTCATTCGTGCCTACGCGAGCTCTGCAGCGCAGCCCCGTGTTGCCGGACCGCCAACCGCAGCTGGAGGCGTCCGACGTCGTGCATTCGCCTGATGCGAGTGACCGCGCACTGGACCGCACTGGCGGCGGTGATCGGAGACACGCGCAACGCATGCCCTGCTACTGATAGACGGTTCGCGTGACATGAAGCCGACAGCGTGCAGCGGACCATGACGTTGCACGCCGCACGGCGGAAATGGCGACGCCGGCCATAGGGGCCGGCGCCGGGTCAAGCAGGGTTCACGCGGTGCTGCGGATTACAGCGGACGGCCGATGCCCGAGCAGGTGCTCGGATTGTTCAGGCCGGCCGCGCTGCTGGCCAGCACGAAGCGGTTGCGGATCGCATCACGCCAGGCCTTGGTTAGCGGGATGAAACCATGGCCGGTGATCGACGCCTCGTAGGCCGTCGGGTAGGTCGCCGGATAGTGACGGGCCAGGAAGCCGCGCAGGCTGGTGGCAACCGCCGAATCCTTGTAGCACTGGCCGATCACCAGGTTGGTGTAGCCGGCAATCGGATAGCCGGCCGACGGGTTGCCGAACACCGGCACCCAGTTGGCGGGGTTCTCGGCGGCGGTGCCGGTCGGCGGAGCGACGGTATCCAGGGTGGCCTGCACGCTCACCTGGTCAGGCGAGAAGCCCTTGACCTTGGCAACCTTGGTCGCATCGGTCAGGCTCGGGATCACGTCCGGGCCGACGTAGCCGATGCGGCCATCCGCCGCATAGACAGCGTTGTACAGCGAGGTGCCGCCCGTGGCCGGCGCGGCAACCAGGAAGGCCGGCAGATTGTTGTTGGCATCGCGCTTGTACAGGTCGGCGAAGGTCGACTTCACGGCGAACGTGCCGCCGACCAAGTTCGAGGTCGCAGCCGGCTCGGCCGCGCAGGCGGCAGCCAGGAAGCGGGTGAACATTTCGCTGGTGCCACTGCTCTCGGTGCGGTAGACCACACGGATCGGACCGCTGCGGTTGGCGTCGATGGTCGACCAGTCGCTGATCGCACCCGAGAACACGCCGCAGATCTGTGCCACGCTCAGGTTGACGGCCGAACCCGGCTTGTTGAACGGGATGGTGACCGAGGTGGCCACCGACGGCACCTGGATCAGGGCGCCGTAGCGGTTGGCATTGGTCGGCTGGTTGAAGTTGGTGGTGTAGGTGCTCAGCTCGGTGCTGCTCAGCACCGAATCGCTGCCGGCGAAATGCACGGTGCCGGTGGTCGAGAACAGCGCCGAGTTGTTTTCCAGGAACGCCTTCTTGCCGGTGCCCGAACCGGTCACGGCGTAGGTGAAGTTCGCCGGCAGGATGCTGTCGGCCGAACCCTTGTAGAGGTCGGCCGGCAGCGAGGCACCGCCGCCGGTAACGGTCTGCGCCGAGGCGGCGCCCACGGTAGCGAGCAGCGCGGTGGCAACCAGCGCGGCCAGGGTCTTGTACTTGTTCATGATCTTCTCCTGAAGGGTTTACTGCGAAGGGAAACACCAAGGGAGGAACGGTCACTACACGCCTGCTGCCGCCGAGGGCCTCCCAGCCCACTCTGCGGCGACGTGTCCATGCTGGTCCGCGCCGATGACAGGCCGCTTAAGAAACCTGTGGAAGATCAGAAAAAGGTGTGGAGGATTGTGTGGAGGAATCCAGCTGTCAGTAGATCCACGCCATGCGTGGATGTGCCGCCCATGCCGCGCGTCTGGTGATCCATCCACGCATGGCGTGGATCTACTGCACCAGTTGGTTCATTTCCATGATCGGCATCAGCACCGCCAGCACGATCGTCAGCACCACGCCGCCCATCACCAGGATCATGGTGGGTTCCAGCAGCGCGGTCAGCGCCATCGCGCGACGCTCGATCTCCCGCGAAATCGTCTGCGCAGCGCGATCCAGCAACGGCGCCAGCGAACCGGTCTTTTCGCCACTGGCCACCAGGTGCACCAGGATCGGCGGATACACCTTCTGTACTTTCAATGCAGAGCCCAATGCGGCGCCTTCGCGTACGCGCGCGGACACGTCGTCGGCGCAACGCGCCAGCAGCACGTTGCCCAGGGTCTGCCGCGCCGCCTCCAGTGCACGCAGCAGCGGCACGCCGGCATCGAGCAGGATCGCCAGCGTCGAGGCAAAACGCGCACTGTTCACGCCCAACACGAAGCGCCCGATCATCGGCACCCTCAGCAACAGCGCATCCCAGCGCAGGCGCAGCTCGGGCCGGCGCAGGGCCAGCCGCCAGGCCACCACCAGCGCAGCGATGCCCAGCCCCACCCACACGCCCCAGCTGCGCACGAAGGCGCTGGCCGCCAGCATCACCTGGGTCAGCATCGGCAGCGTCTGCCGCGCCTGCACGAACGCGGTCACCACCTGCGGCACCACGTAGCTGAGCAGGAAAATCACGATCGCCACCGATACCAGGCTGATCGCCGCCGGGTAGATGAAGGCGGTCAGCACCTTGGCCTGCAGCGCGTTGCGTTCTTCGATGTAGTCGGCCAGGCGCTCCATCACTCGCGCCAGGTCGCCGGAGTCTTCACCTGCCCCCACCAGTGCCCGATAGATCGGTGGGAAATCGCGCGGCCGCGCGGCCAATGCCATGGTCAGGCGCTGGCCGGCACGCACGTCGGCGCGTACCGCGGTGAGTGCCTGGGCCACGTGCGGGCGCTCGGCCTGCTCGATCACCGCACTCAATGCGCCTTCCAACGGCAGGCTGGCGGCCAGCAGACTGGCCAGCTGGCGCGTAGCCCAGGCCAGCTCGCTGGCGGACAGCCGGCGAGCCCCCCAACCACTGCCGGCACTGCGCGCCGCACTCACTTGCACGGGGGTCAGCCCGCGCCCGCGCAGCAGCTGGCGCGCTCCGCGCGGGCTGTCGGCGTCCAGCTGGCCCTTCTCGATGCGGCCCTGCGCGTTGGCGGCCTGGTAATCGAACAGTGCCATCGTCGCCTCAGTCGTCACCGGTGACGCGCAGGATCTCTTCCAGCGTGGTCACCCCGCTGTCGACCCAACGCTGGCCGTCCTGGCGCAAGGTCCGCATGCCGGCACGCCCCGCCGCCTCGCGCAGGGCGGGCTCGCCCTGCCCTTCATGGATCAGCGCACGCACGCGATCGTCCACCACGAACAGCTCGTGGATGCCGGTTCGCCCCCGATAGCCACTGTTGGCGCAGGCCGCGCAGCCCACCGCGCGCCACACGGTACGGCCGTCGCCATCCACCTCGGCACGCCGGCATTGCGTGCACAGCCGCCGCACCAGCCGCTGCGCCAGCACGCCGCGCAGCGACGAAGCCAGCAGGAACGGCTCCACGCCCATGTCGGCCAGGCGGGTCACCGCCGAGATCGCATCGTTGGTGTGCAGGGACGCCAGCACGCCATGGCCGGTCAGCGATGACTGCACCGCAATCTGTGCGGTCTCCAGGTCGCGGATCTCACCGATCATGATGGTGTCCGGATCCTGACGCAGAATCGCGCGCAGCGCGGTGCCAAAGCTCATGCCGATGCGCGCGTTGACCTGGATCTGGCCGATGCCGGCGAAGTCGTACTCCACCGGGTCTTCCACGGTGAGGATGTTGCTGGTGCTGCTGTCGAGCTGGCCCAGTGCGGCGTACAGCGACGTGGTCTTGCCGCTGCCGGTCGGCCCGGTGATCAGCACGATGCCGTGCGGCTGCCGGATCAACCCGGTAAACGTGGCCAGGGTGTCATCGGCCATGCCGAGTCGCTGCAGCTGCAGCCGGCCGGCATCCTTCTCCAGCAGGCGCAGCACAGCACGCTCACCATGCCCCGTCGGCACCGTGGAGACACGGATATCCAGTGGCCGGCCGCCCACACGGATCGCGATGCGCCCGTCCTGCGGCAGGCGCTTCTCGGCGATGTCCAGGTGGGCCATGATCTTGATGCGCGACACCAGCGCCGCATGCAGTGCGCGCCGGGGCTGCACCATGTCGCGCAGCGTGCCGTCCACCCGGTAGCGCACCACCGAATGGGTCTCGAACGGCTCGATGTGCAGATCGCTGGCGCCATCGCGTGCAGCCTGTGCCAGCAGCGCATTGATCATGCGGATCACCGGCGCATCGTCCTGCGCATCCAGCAGATCGGTGACCTCCGGCATGTCCTGCATCAGCCGGTCCAGGTCGACTTCGCTTTCGGCGGCACCGACCACGGCAGCGGCATCACCGCCGTCACGGTACTGCTCACCCAGCCGCCGCTGCCAGGTCGCCGCATCCAGCGCATGAAACGGCAGCGGGCCATGCCGGCGGCGCAGCTCGGCCACGGCCCACGCCGCGGTGTCGGCGGTGCCAAGCAGAACCGGTTCGCCACCGGCCTCGGACAGCATCACGCCATGGCTGCGCACCCAGGCGTACGGCAGCGGCGCGGCGGCGCTCACGGCCCGATCACCAGTTCCGGCGTGTAGCCCAGCCCGCGCAGCTGCTGCAATGCCGGGTCCAGCGTCGCCGGATCGCGCGGCAGTCGCACGCGCAGGCGCTGCCCGCTCTCGCCCGGCGTCGCTTCGGCATAGGCCTGCAGGCCCAGTGCCCGCACCTGCGCCACGCCCTGGCTGGCACGTGCCGGGTCCAGCCCCTGCGCGAACTGCACCAGCTGCGCATTGCCGTCATCGGCCGGATACAACGCTGCCAGGCTGGTGTTCTGCAGCGGCTGGCCCTGCCCGTCGCGCGCATTGCCCTGGCCGAGTACAGACAGGTCCTGCGGCGGCAGCTGTGGTGCCGACAGCGCCGGCAATGCCCAGCTCTGTACCGGCTGCGCGCTGGCCTGCGCGTTGCGCATGTAGTCGTAGCGGTCGCGGGTCAGGCGCTGGCCGGCGGCGGGGTCACGCACCACGTGCGGGCGCAGGAACACCATCAGGTTGGTCTTGGAGCGCTTGCGCGTATCACTGCGGAACAGCGCCCCCAGCACCGGGATCCTACCCAGGCCCGGCACCGCATCACGGCCATGGCTGACGTTGTCCTCCAGCAGGCCACCCAGGACCATGATCTGGCCATCGTCCAGCAGCACGCTGGTATCGAGCGCTCGCTTGTTGGTGATGATGCCGGCGGCACTGTTGGCACTCTGCGCGTCGATGCTGCTGACTTCCTGGTAGATGTCCAGCTTCACCGTGCCGCCCTCGGAAATCTGCGGGCGCACCCGCAGCTTCAGGCCCACGTCCTCGCGCACGATGGTCTGGAACGGGTTGTTGCTGCCACCACCGCCGTCGGTGACGTAGCGGCCGCTGACGAACGGCACGGTCTGGCCGACCATGATGCTGGCTGCCTCGTTGTCCAGCGTCATCAGGTTCGGCGTGGACAGGATGTTGGCGCCGCCCTTGCTCTGCAGCGCGTTGGCCAGCGCTTTCATGTTGAGGATCTGGCCGACACCAGGCAGGTTGATGGTGCCGTCGATCACGCCGATCTTCAGGCCATCCTTGGGCAGCACGTCCAGCGTGGTACGCGCGCCGGTATTGAGCCCGCTGCCGCCGGTGGCACCACCGAAGTGGGTGCCACCAAAGGTGCGTCCATTGCCCAGCATCCACTGCACGCCCAGCTCAGCCGCGTCGGTCTGGTTGACCTCCACGATCAGGCTTTCCACCAGCACCTGTGCACGGCGCTGGTCGAGCTGGTCGATCACACGCCGCAGGTTGCGGTACACCGGCTCCGGTGCCGAGATCAGCAGGGTGTTGGTGGCCACGTCCGCCTGCACCGAGATGCCGTTCTGGCTGAAGCCGGTGCTTCCCGCATCGATCGGGTCACGGCGGCTCGGGTCCAGGCGCTGCGATTCCAGCGCATTGCCTCCGGTCTTGGCCTGCTGCGGCTGCGACGGCTGCGTTGGCGGGGAACGATTGGCGTCACCCGGCAGTGGCGTGATGCCTTCATTGCTACCCATCGCTGCTGCATCGCTCTGCCCGGCCACCACGCCACGCAGCACACCGGCCAGCTGGTTGGCCTGGGCATTGCGCAGGTAGACCACATGCAGGTTGCCGGACTCGTCCTGCGCGCGGTCCAGCTTCTCCACCAGCTGCCGCGCCAGGCGGGTGCGCCCGGGGCTGCTGGAACGCAGCAGCACGCTGTTGCTGCGCGGGTCGGCCATCACCACCACTTTCTGGGTGGGCTCGGCGCCCTGCGCATCCAGCAGCGGCGCGACCATCGCCGCGACGTCAACGGCAATCCCCTGCTGCAGCTTCACCACATCGGTGTCCATGCCGGCCGGCGTATCGACGCTGGCGATCACCCGTGCGATGCGCTCCAGGTTGTCGGCGTAGTCGGTGATCACCAGGGTGTTGTTGCCTGGATTGGCGGTGATCGGATTGTCCGGACTGATCATCGGACGCAGCACCGCCACCAGCGCCGCTGCGCTCTCGTAGCGCAGCGCGAAGGTGCGGGTGGTCACCTCACCGCCGGCACCACCAGTGCCGACGCGTCCTCCCAACAGCTTGGCATCGGCCTGCGGCACCACCCGGCTGACGCCGCCGTTCTCGACCACGGCGAAGCCACGCATGCGCAGTGCGCCCAGCAGCAACTGGTAGGCCTGGGTACGGCTGACCGGGCCATCGGAAACCACTGTCATCTTGCCGGTCACCCGTGGGTCGACCAGGAACTGGCGGCCGGTGAAGCGTGCGGCCATGCGCAACACGCCACCGATATCGGTGTCGACCATGTTCAACTGCACCGGCTCATCGCGGGCGTCCTGCGCCAGCACCGACGCCGGTGCGTGGGCCATGCACACGATCAAGGCCAGTGCGGTACTGCAGGCAAGGCTGCGCATCGCCCTCATGGATGGGCACCCACGTTGAGCGCCATCACGATGTTTCCGGAAATCCGTGCCGCCGGCATGTTCGCATCCCCTGTGCGTGTCAGTTGCAGCTGCTGCAGTTCGATGGCCGGATCGGCCAGCACGGGCAGCAGCCAGTTCCACAGCGCGTCAGCGGGCACCGCGTGCACCTGCAGGTGCCAACGCCCGTCGCGCGCTTCGATATGCAGTCCGTCGGCGAGGCCGGCTGACTTGATTCCATCACGCAACCCGGCCATCGTCGGGCGCTGCCCCTGCGTCTGCTGCTGGCGCTCGCGTGCCTGCAGCAGTGGTGCCAGTACACGCGCCTGTGCCTGCAGCCGCGGTAGCTCGGCCTGCCAGTGCGTGCGCTGCTTCAGCAGCGGCTCCAGCCACAACGACCACAGACCCGCCACCAGCAGCGCCAGCACCATCACCCACAGCATCAGCCGCTCGCGCGGTGGCAGGCGTTGCCAGCGTTGCTGCAGGCCTGCCAGTCCCTCGCCCAGTCGCAAGGTTCGGGTGGTCACTGTCCAGCCCCGTTCACCCGCAGGCGTCCACCGGCTTCGCGCGTCAACTGCAGGCCCTGCGCCTGGACCGCTTGCTGCCAATGCTCAAGCCGCTGCGGATCATCGGCCAATGCCTGGGCATCGGCATCCAGCTCCAGGTACACCTGCCCGGCTTGGTAGTGCAGGCTGTGCACCTGCCCCGCCAGCTCCGGAACCGCGTGCAGCGTGCTGGCGATCTGACGTTGCAGCGCCGGCAACGGCGGCGTCGGCGGTGGAACCGCAAGCGCTCGCCTTGCCTGCAACACCGGGTCCACCACATCGGTGACCTCCGGAAAGCGTGCGCTGAACTGCCGTGCCATGCCCTGCTGCAGCGCCTCACCCTCGATCCGCCAACGCGAGACCTGCCACTGCAGGCCAAGTGCAGCCAGCAGCACCGCCGCCAGTGCCAGGCCGATCGCCAGTCGCGGCGCTTGACGGCCTGCGCCGGGCAGCGGCAATGACCAACCCGGCAACGGACCACAGGCCTGCTGTTCATGCGCAACGGCGCTGGCCGGCAGGCTGTCCGGCCACGCCGGCGGTACGCTGTCGATCCATTGCACGGCCCGCACCCCGGCCTGTTGCAGGCGCACTGCCAACGCCTGCATCACCGCACAGGCATCACGTCCGCCATACCATTGAACGAAACCCCGGTCGCGCCCGCTGCGTACCAGCAGGTGCTCGCCCCTGACCTGCAGCGTGGCATGACCGTCCTGCCAGGGCAGCAGCAGCGGCGTCGGATACAGCGCCTGCAACCGCAGTGCACACGAAGCCAGCAGCTGCTGCGCCTGCAGGAGCGCCTGCTGGCCCAGCCAGGCCACAGGAACCGTGCCGTCCGTCGCCTGCACACCGTGGGCCAACGCGACCTCCTGCAGGTCATCCAGCAGCATCGCCTCCACCTCACCCTGCAGCGCCGACTGCAGACGGCGCCCGGACAACGGTGGCAACTGCAGTTCCAGCAGGATCAGGTCGTTCGGATCGAGGCAGGCATGCACCGCAGCCTGCGGATGGCGCAGGCCCAGCGCCGCCAGCGTGTCGCGGCCGTGAGCCAGCACCTCGCCCTTGTGCAGCTGCGCCCAGTCCACCGCGCTGTCGGCGCGCAGACACTCAAGCGCCGGCAAGCGCACCCGAAGCTGCACGGTCATGCGCCGATCCTCGTCCACACGCGTTGCACACGCACGCCATCGTCGCGGTACTCGCGCCAGAGCAACGCGCGAAAATCAACCGCGCTGCCGTCAGCCTGCACCTGGCCGACGGCCAGGAACCACTCGCTATGGATACCCAGGGGAAGCACGGCCATCTGTTCGTTGCTCAGTTGAAGTCGATTGGCGATGTCGCCGCGATTGAGCAGCCAATGACCAGCGTCGCGCTCACCGAGCAGCGCCTGCAGCCGTGCCGGTTCGACCGCAGGCGTCAGCGCCTGCAGAACGCTCAGGTCGCTGGTATTGGCGTTGACCAGGGTCTGCGCCGGCAGCACCACGGTGCGCCGCGCCAGCGCCTGCAGCGCTACCGGGTCAGCGCCGGCCAGCGCCTGTTCGATCAGTGATTCACGCGGCAGCGGCGCCTGCGCCTGCATGTCGCCATCGCGCAGGCGCGCCTGGATGTGGTCCGCCGCGGATGCGCAGGCGCCCTGGCCCAGCCCCTGCCCGGCACACAACGCGATGAACGCGCGCCGCGCCTCGGGGTCAGGCCTGCCATGTGCCAGCAGGTTGCGCAGGTTGAACATCGACTGCGCATCGACCAGTTGCAGCTGCACCGGCAACGGCGCCTGCAGTTCCAACGGGCGCGCCCAGCGCCCGCTGCGCACCGTGGTCAGCTGTTCCTTTACATCCTCACGCAGCTGCTGCGCCGCACGCTCCAGCGTGGCGTCCACCGCCATGCGCACCTGCGCGCGTAGCTGGTCACCACGCAGCGCACGCAGCTGCGCCGACTGCCGGGTCAGCAGTGCCGTGGCAATCACCGCCACCAGTGCCACCACAAGCAGGGCGACGATCACCGCCACGCCACGCTGGCGGGTGCACGAGACCGAACGCGTCCGGGCTGTCATCAGCACGCCTCACAGCTGCCAGGAGCCGATGTCCGCGTTTCCGGCGTCGCCACCGGGCTGGCTGTCCGCCCCCAGCGAAAACACATCGATGTCGCCATGGGTTCCGGGAATCTGGTACTGGTACGGATGGCCCCACGGGTCATTGGGCAGGCGATCCAGATAGGGCGTGAACGGCATCGTGCCACCGCCCTGCGGGGGCTTCACCAGTGCCTGCAGGCCCTGCTCGGCACTGGGATAGCGACCGTTGTCCAGCTTGAACAGCTTCAAGGCCTGCATCAATGCGGCGATGTCCTGGCGCGCCGCCACCACGCGTGCCTGGTCGGGACGGTCCATCAACCGCGGCACGATCAGCGCGGCGAGGATGCCGATGATCACCACCACCACCATGATCTCGATCAGGCTGAAACCCTTCTGCCGAGCTTTGCGACCACGAACCTGCCTTGCCATTGTTCCGCCCTCGTCATCCTGGAAGAGACCGCTGCGCCATGGTCAGCGGTGCATGTGTCAGTACGATAAACATCCGCCGGCAATTCGCTGCGCGTGTGCCTGTACGGGCGCACCACGCGCAGCCGGTGCACATGCAGACTCGAACAGATGCCGCGGTACGCTGGCCAGCGCATCGTCGATGCAGCCGCGCAGCATCGGATGCGCGCAGGCCTGCAGCAGCCGCACGCACTGCATCGGCGACCACGCTGTTCCATGATCGAGGCCGATGAACATCCGATAGGCCTGGTGATAGCGCAGGTCGTCGTACACGCGCTGGGCACTATTCAGATCGCGCATGACCACCAGCAGGGCCGCGCGTTGCAGCAGCCGCGCATCGCCTGCATCAAGCGGCAGCGGGCTCATGGCCGCTTCGGGCCAGGGCCGCAGCTGCAGATCGATGGCTTTTCGCAGCGCCACCAGTGGGTGCGCACTACCATCCAGTGCCGCCCAGCGCGCCGCATCTGCCCAGGCATCACTGGACAGCACCCAGACCCAGGAGTGCCCATAGCGCTGCACGTTCAATGGCGTATGCCGCGCCTGCTCCAGTGACTGGCTCAGGTGACGATCCAGCTCCAGCATGCTGATCCTGCGACTGTCTGCCATCGGCGCCGCCCGTGCTCCGCGACGCGTGGTGCGCCGTACTCTGGAGAAGACGTCAGCAAGGCAGGTGAAGCGACAGCGCACATGCAGCTCTGTGCGCTGCGTGGCGCTTCATCGCCAACGTCATCGCAGCGTCATCTGCCTGCAGGCTTCGCGCTCCAGTCGCGGTGCGTCGCCCCCGCAACGGCGCGCCAGTATCGCCACATCGCTGCGCGCGGCGAACGCGGCCAGCGCATCGGTCATCTCCGCGTCATCGCACCATGACCCCATCGCAACGCGCAGCGCCGGCAATTGCCAGCTGTCCATCACACCGTGGGTACCGGCCACGAACCAGTGCCACAGCCGATGGTGCAGCACCTGCTCATGCAGCTGCGCCAGATCCCCGATGCCATGCATGTCCATCAGCAACAGCGCACGAGCAAGCGCCGCAGGCGGCAACGCACCGGTTTCAGCCAGTGGCAACACCCGCTGCTGCAGGCGCAACAGCATCGCCAGCGGGTGCGACTGCGGATCGAAGTCCAGCAGCACAGCCTTTTCCTGCCACTGCGCGTCGGACACCACGCACACCCATGGCGATCCGTAGCGGTGCACCATCAACGGCCGCCGCTGGGTTGTTTCCAGCAACGCCGACAGATTGCGACGCAGATCCAGCACACCGATGGTCTCGTTGCGCATCCTTGGCTTCTCCTTGCTTGCAACAGCCCTGCGCGGTGCGCACGGCCAGCGTCTTCATCTATCCAAGGACGGCGATGCCACCCGGAAAGCGACGCAGATCCAGCGACATCGTCAGTCGCAGTTGCTCCAGCGCCGCATCCGGGTCATCGATGCGGAAGCGACCGCTGACCGGCGCGCGCGCCAATGCCGATTCACCCAACAGCACCTTGCCACGACGATAACGGTTGATCTCGTCCACCACCTCGCGCAGCGGTGCGCGACGGAAGACCAGCATGCCATCGGTCCACGCACTCACTTCCGAGGCCACAGCCTCGGCCACCACACCACTGAGGCGCTCGTCGTACTGGGTCTGCTGGCCCGGCTGCAGCCGCAGCCGCCCCTGCGGATGCTCGATGCGGGCGCTGCCCTGCAGGCAGGTCACCCGTACCTGGCCGTGAGTGTTGCGCACATCCAGGCGCACTGCGCCTTCATCGGCAATCACGCAGCCCGGGCCCGCGAACAACGCCAGGCGCAGGCCGGCCTGGGTCTCGATCGCGGCCTGGCCCTGCACCAGCTCGAAGCCTTCGCCCTGCGCGTCCGCGCGGCGGCGCAGGCTGCTCTGCGTATCCAGTTCGATCTTCAGCTGCGGCAAGGGTGCAATCTGCAGCCGTTCACCGGTGCCGGTGTGGAAATCGGCCGCCATCGCCGTCACCGAGGGCCATAATCCCAGCGGCGGACGGATCGCCGCCACCACCACCAGACTGGCCGGCGCGGCAATCGCCGCGCCCAGGAAGGCACGCCGGCTCCAGCGCTGGGCCGGCGACGGCGCGACCGGTTGGCGCGCGGCGGCGGGCAGCTGCTCGCCGGCCAGCCGCACCTGCTCCCACTGCCGGCGCGCACGTCCGAACGCTTCACGATGACGCGGGTCGGACTCGCACCACGCGCGGAACCGGCGCCCGTCGGCGGCGGTCGCCTCGCCCGAGGTCAGCCGCACCACCCACGCGTGGGCCTGACGCTCAACGGCATCCAACGGGCGTTGCGGGCGATCGTCAGGATCCATGGGGGCTCATGCCGGACCCGCACGCTGCGGGGTTCTGCTCGGCGTCAAAGTGTAGACGGATGCCGTCGCTCAGAACCGCACCTGGCGCCCCTGCCCGCTGCGCTCGGCCAGGTAGTCCTGGGCCGCCTTCAGCTCACGCTGCACCAGCCGCAGCGACACACCGAGGTGATCGGCCACGTCGCGCTGCTGCAGGCCATCGACGCGGATTGCCAGCAGGATGCGGCGACGGCGCTCGGGCATGCGCTGCAGCAGGCCGACCATGTCTTCCAGCGCGAAGTCCAGCTCGGCCGCCTGCGCTGGACCAGGTGCAGGGTCGGCCATGTCCATCAGCGTATCCACCTCCTCCAGGCTCAGCAGGCGGTGGTCAGCACGTTGGCGGTCGATCACGGTGTTCATCGCCATGCGCAGCAGGTAGGCCGCGGGGTTCTGCACGGCATCCAGGCGGTCACGCCGCGCACTCAGGCGCATCCAGGTGTCCTGCAGCGCGTCGCCGGCCAGCTCCTCCGATCCCAGCTTGCGCACCAACCGCCGTTTCAGCTCGTCGTAGGCACCCAGAAGGTGGTCCATCAGGTCAACTGCCCCAGCCGTACCGTTGCTCATGTTCGAATCCTTGAAGTCATGGAAGGGGCGCGCGCCCGCCGCAGTCGTGGTCGGTGCCGGAAGGACGGATCTGCAGCGTCACCGGCTGTGGCAGCGCGGCGGTCTCGGTCGCCAGCACCAGGCCCTGCATTGCCTGCAGCAGGTGAGCATCGCGGCGATCGCTGCCACTGCCGGACAGCAGCTCGGGCTCGCTCACCTTGCCCGCGCCGTCGATGCGGAAGCGCAGCGTCGCGGCATAGCGGCCGGGTGCGATCTCGGGGTCGTCGCAGAACGCCGCGCGCAGCCTCTGTTGCAGGCCGCCATAACGACGCCGACGTTCGGCCTCGGGAAGTTCGGCACCAACACCGGGTTCGGCGGCCGAGGGCATGCCCCGACGCAGCACCACGCGCTGCTCGCCGATCACCTCGGCCTCGACGCCGGAGTCCTGCAGCAGCGCCTGCAGGGCGGGCAGCGGCGGCAGGCTGGCGCGCAGCGCATGGCTGCTGCGACCCGCGGCAAGATCGCCCGGGTACATCACCGACCACCCGCTGATGACGCTGAAGCGCTCGACCGCCTGTTCCAGCGGCTGCGCAGGGATGTCGTAGGCATGAACACCGTCCTGCGCGGCGGCGGCAAAGGACAGCAGCAGCCATGCGGCGATGGCCACCTTCCAAGTTCTGACCGCATGGTGTCCATTCAGCCCCCTGACGTAGAACACATGACCCTCGGCAGCGACAGCAGCTGCAGTGGACGCGCACCACGACCGGAACCCCGGCCCGCGCGCGACCCGCAAGCGGGCTCAAAACGTACCGGTGCCAGATGTCATTGCGATGACCGCCGCCACGGCTGACGCCGAGGCAGACTCCGTGGAGCCAGTCATGCATCAGGAATCAATGAACCGAGCAGACAGGTTCATCTGCGCACGGGATCCGACCCCGACAGATCGCGGAAGCTGTCAGGCGGCGGGGCGGTATGGCCAGGCAGGACCGTTGGCGCCATGGATGGCGCCATCGAGCCCCCAAGGAAGGGTTTACGGCGTGTCCTGCCTGGCCATGCCGCCCCCCCCCCCCCCGGGGAATCGCTGTTGCTGTTGCTGTTTCTGTTGCTGTTTCTGTTTCTGTTGCGCCTGAGGTTGCCGGGCCGCGGGCGGGACTACCCGCGGGGGCGGGGGGCACCCCGGCCG